>NZ_CAWOAW010000013.1:113434-113925 GCF_963879675.1 Pseudomonas sp. Larv2_ips | reverse complement strand
TCCAAACTGTGGGAGCTGGCTTGCCTGCGAAGGCGGCGTGTCAGGCAACAACTTTGGCACTGATAGACCGCTTTCGCGAGCAATCCCGCTCCCACATTGGAGTGGTGTCGTTTTGGAAATTGGGAAGGGTCACTGATGGCGATCCGATTGGGTCGGTCCGCTTCTGGCGGGCTACTGCGTAGTCACTGGTTAACACTATCCAAACTGTGGGAGCTGGCTTGCCTGCGAAGGCGGCGTGTCAGGCAACAACTTTGGCACTGATAGACCGCTTTCGCGGGCAAGCCCGCTCCCACATTGGAGTGGTGTCGTTTTGGAAATTGGGAAGGAGCGATCAAATGGGGTCGATCCGGTTCTGGCGGGCTACTGCGTAGTCGTCGGGTTAATGCAACTCAACCTGTGGGAGCGGGCTTGCTCGCGAATGCGGCGTGTCAGGCAACAACTTTGGTACTGATAGACCGCTTTCGCGGGCAAGCCCGCTCCCACCTTTGATC
>NZ_CAWOAW010000013.1:21931-113424 GCF_963879675.1 Pseudomonas sp. Larv2_ips | reverse complement strand
TCGCGGGCAAGCCCGCTCCCACATTGGAGTGGTGTCGTTTTGGAAATTGGGAAGGAGCGATCAAATGGGGTCGATCCGCTCCTGGCGGGCTACTGCGTAGTCACCCGGTTAATGCAACTCAAACTGTGGGAGCGGGCTTGCTCGCGAATGCGGCGTGTCAGGCAACCACGCTGGCACTGAAGCACCGCTATCGCGGGCAAACCCGCTCCCACATTTGCTGTGTGGTGTTTGTGAGACTGAGTAGAGGTCAATGATGGGTGTGTTGCAATCACGCCGCCTGCGCTACGGCATGGGCGCGATCGGGTTGGTATTTGCGTTGCTGGCGGCTCTGCGGCTGGTGTTTTTGATCAGCTTTTCCGGTCTGGATTTAAACACTCCGGCGCTGGCGGAGACCCTGGGCATCGGCCTGCGTTTCGACCTGCGCCTGGCCGTGTTGATCATGTTGCCACTGGCCGTGCTGGCCTGGCTTCCCCGCTGGAACCTCACCACCCTGCCCGCCCTGCGCTGGCTGGCGCGCGGCTATCTGGTCGTAGCCCTGGCCGTCGTCGGCCTGGTGTATATCATCGACTTCGGCCACTACGCCTACCTCGGCGTGCGCATCAACGCGACCGTGTTGCGCTACCTGCAAGACGCACAGATTTCGCAACAGATGGTGTGGGAAACCTACCCGGTGCTGTGGATAACCGCCTGCTGGCTGGCCGCCGTGGCGCTGTGGGTATGGGCGTTGGTGTGCCTGGAGCGATTGACCCTGGATCGCGAACCCACAGTCATCAGCAAATGGGCCGTGGCTTGTGTGGCCGTCGTCGGCGTTGTCGCCGTGCTGCTGGCGCTGCTTGGCCGCGTGGCCAACCTCAACCTGGAAAACCCGGTGCCGCTGCGCTGGAGCGATGCGTTTTTTTCCGGCAACAGCCAGGTTGCCGCCGTGGGCCTGAACCCGGTGCTGTTTTTGTACGACACGCTCAAGGTCGGCCAGGCGCAATTCGATGAAGCCACAGTGCGCGAACATTATTCGCAGGTTGCCGAGTATCTGGGCGTTGACCAGCCCGATCCCCAACAACTGAATTTCACCCGCGAACAAGGCGTGCAACCCTACCGTCTGCAAGGCGAGCGCCCGCCCAATGTGATTTTCGTGATGCTCGAATCCCTCGGCACCAGCGCCGTCGGTGCCTACGGCAACCCGCTGAACCCCACACCGAACCTGGACACGTTGGCAACGCAAAGCTGGTTCTTCAAACACTTCTATGTGCCCGTCACCGGCACCGCCAAAACCGTGTGGGCGAGCATCACCGGCGTGCCCGATGTGACCCGCCAGGAGACCGCCACGCGTAACCCGCTGATCACGCGGCAGCACACGTTGATCAACGCGTTCGAGGGCTACCAGAAGTTCTACATGATCAACGGCAACGCTGGCTGGGCGAATATCAATGCGCTGATCCGCCAAAGCATCGATGGCGTGCAGCTGTTTGACGAAAGCTACTGGCGCTCACCGCGGGTGGACGTGTGGGGCATCTCTGACCTGGACCTCTTCAAGGAGGGCGACCAACTGCTGCGCGCCGTGCCCAAGGACAGGCCGTTCTTCGCTTACGTGCAAACCTCCGGCAACCATCGCCCGTTCACCATTCCCAAGCAGAACGACGGCTTCCAGGTCAGAGACGTGACCCTGGAACAGGCCCAGGCCGCTGGCTCGCGCAGCGTCGAGCAGTACAACGCAGTGCGTTTGCTGGACTTCAACATCGGCCGCCTGATGGACATCGCCAAGGCCGGCGGCTGGTACGACAACAGCATTTTTGTGTTCTTCGGCGACCACAACACCCGCATCAGCCAGATCCCGCACATGGCGCCGGCCTTCGAGCAACTGGGTCTGGAAAGCAACAACGTACCGTTGCTGATCCACGCGCCGGGCCTGCAACCACGGGTGATTGAAGAGGCGGTGGGCCTTGCGGATTTGTTGCCGACAGTCGCCGGCATGGCAGGCATCCCCTTTCGCACTGGCGCGATGGGCCGCGACATCCAGCAGCCGGCCCCGGAAGGCGAACGTGTGGTGCCACTGGTGTTGCACGAGGGCACGTTCCCGATTATCGGCGGCGTGACTCAGGACTTCCTGTTGCAGATGCAACACGACGGCAGTTCACCAACCCTGCATGACCTGGCGTCGCAAACACCTCGCGAAGACGTGGCCGAGCAGCACCCTGAGGAGTTTCAACGCCTGCAGGGCCTGACGCGCGGGCTGCATGAAAGTGCGCGGTTGATGCTGTTCAGGAACGTGCGCGAGTGATCATTTGGGCTGGAAGGTTTCGAGGTAGGCCAGGATGTCTTCGATCTTTTGCGGGTCGCTGATGCCCCAGAAGATCATGCGCGTGCCGCTGACGACTTTTTTTGGCGCCTCGATATAGGCGGCGAGTTTGTCGCGGGTCCAGACCACCCCCGAGTTTTTCATCGCGTCGGAGTACTGGTAGTCCGTGGTGGTGCCGGCAGGGCGGCCGATGATGCCGTTAAGCTGCGGACCGAAGCCGCCGCGCGCGCCTTCGCCAATGCTGTGGCAACCACCGCAGGTCTTGCTGAAAAGCTTACCGCCGGCCTCGGCATCACCTGCCGCTAAAGCCGGGCCGGTGGTGAGAGTCAGGGCGAGGGTCAATAAGGCGTGCTTCATGAAGGCTCCACATCAGGCAACGGTGGGGCGATTATGCCTGCAAGCGACGTATGCCGCTGCGGGCAACGCCTTCCTGACCGCTCTAAAACGACCATCCATCGCCCGGAATATATCCAATCGAACCTATTCACGCCCGCCCCACTCCACCTTACTGAACCCTGATGGTGGAGTAAGGATCATGGCTCAGCCATCGATTTTAGTGCTGGAAGACGACGAGATCATTCGCTCGTTAATGGTGGATGTACTGGAGGATTTCGGGGCGCACGTCACGTCATTTCCTTCGGCGGATGAAGGGATGATTTACCTGGAGCGCGGCGACGACCCCGTGGATTTGATTGTCAGTGATATCCAGATGCCCGGTTTGCTCAATGGTTATGACTTGAGCAAGGTGGTGGCGCATCGCTGGCCGTCTGTGCCCGTGGTGCTGACCTCCGGCAATATCAAGCTGGCGGCGCAGTTGGGCGGCTCCGTGCGTTTTTTACCCAAGCCGTGGAGCGCCGAACACCTGGTTGAGTGCGTACAAACGGCGCTGAACCAACAGGGTATGTCCCTGCACTGATATCGCCGCGATATCACTGAAAGCGAACTTGAGGTGCTTTTCCGTGGTCATTAATCACGCAAGGAGTGACTTTTCTGATCCGCCGGTCAGCCTTTTCGCCTAGTGCGCACAGGTGATGGCAATGAGTTGTGTAGAATCGTCGCCCATTTACAGCGTCATTCATGGCCGAAAGGCCCACAGTTCGAGCTCATTGAATGCATTCACAGGCCCCTGACGTCAGTGCGCCCTCATTGCTGGAAGCGTTACGTTCAGGCACTGGCTTGCTGCATGTGGCGCTGGAAAAACGCCTGCCGTTTTTTTCCGAGCGTCTGGATGCCGACTGGTACCGACGATTGCTTCAGGCGTACTACGGTTTTTATGAGCCGATGGAAGCCGCGCTGTATGACAGTGGCTTGATCCCCGATGGATTTGATACGTCATTGCGTGTGAAAACGCCCACACTCCTGCACGATCTTTACGCCCTTGGGTTGACTGACGACGCCATCACCGCCCTGCCCCGTTGTTCCAGCCTCCCCCTGTTCGAGACCCCTGCTGCCTGCCTCGGTGCCCTCTATGTACTGGAAGGCGCAACCCTGGGTGGCCAGGTGCTGCGCCGGGAAATGGCCCAGCGCCTGGGCATCGACGCCGAACACGGCGGCGCGTTTCTCAATGTGTACGGCGCCGAGACCGGTCGACGCTGGAAAGACTTTCTTGATTACCTGAGCCGCCAACCCCTGGATGCGCACGCCAAACAGCGCGCAGTGCAGGCAGCTTGTTCGACATTCAGCGGCTTCGAGCATTGGCTCGTCAGCCAGGAGGTACTGCTATGAAACCCGAAGATTTTGAAGAACTGCTTGCCAACTGTGCCGACGAACCCATCCGCACCCCCGGCGCGATACAGCCCCATGGCGTGCTGTTGACGTTGTCGGAGCCGGACCTGCGCATCATTCAGGTCAGCGCCAACGTTGGCAGCCTGTTCGGTCACACGCCCGAGTCGCTGCTGGGTCAGCCGCTGCACACGCTGATGGGCGCAGAACATGCTCAAGCCGTGCAGACCATGGCTGAACACAACACGTTTTCCGACGGCCCAGCGCTGCATGTTGCCTTCAACGGCGCGCAATTCGAAGGCCTGCTGCACCGCCATCAAGAGGTGCTGGTGCTCGAATTCGAACCGCGCCTGGAAGATTTCAAACCGCGAGCCCTGAAGGGTCGCACCAGCGATCTGGGCAAGATGCTGCAACGCCTGCAGTCAGCGAAAACCCTGCAAGCGCTGTACGAAATCAGCGTGCATGAAATCCAGGCCATCACCGGCTATGACCGGGTGCTGATCTACCGCTTCGAAGAGGAAGGCCATGGCCAGGTGATCGCCGAAGCCTCGGCGCCGTCCATGGAGCTGTTTAACGGGCTGTTCTTTCCGGCGTCCGACATCCCCGAGCAGGCCCGCGAGCTGTACCGCACCAACTGGCTACGCATCATCCCGAATGCCGCCTATGAGCCCGTGCCGTTGCTGCCCAAGCTGCGCCCGGACACCGGCCAACCGCTGGACCTGAGCTTTGCGACCCTGCGCAGCGTGTCGCCGATTCACTGCCAGTACATGCAGAACATGGGCGTGCTGTCGTCCATGAGCATCTCCTTGATGGCAGGCGACAAGCTCTGGGGCCTGATCAGTTGCGGTAACCGCGAGCCACTGCTGGTGCCCAATGACCTGCGCCTGGCCTGCCAAACCATCGGCCAGGTGCTGTCGTTGCAGATCAGCGCCATGGAAGCCCTGGACCTGAGCCGCCAACGCGACGAAAAAGTCGAGGCCCTGGCCCTGCTTGATCGCGCGATGAAAGCATCCGAACAAAACGTGTTCGACGGCCTGGCCCAGCAGCCGCAAGTCCTGATGGACCTGACCCTGTCGGGCGGCGTGGCAATCATCGAGGACAAACAGTTGCACCGTTACGGCAACTGCCCGCAGCCCGAGCAGATTCGCGCGCTGCACGCATGGCTGCAAGCCAGCGGCGAACCGGTGTTTTCCAGCCACAACCTGACCTCGGTGTACCCGCCGGCCGCCGAGTTCCAGCACGTGGCCAGTGGCGTATTGGCCATGAGCCTGCCAAAGCCTGTGGATAACGGCGTGCTGTGGTTTCGCCCGGAAGTCAAAGAGAACATCAACTGGAGCGGCAACCCGGACAAGCCGTTGAATCTGGAAGAGTCAGACGCTGGCTTGCGCCTTCGCCCACGGACCTCGTTTGAAATCTGGAAAGTGGAAATGGCCGGCATCTCCACCAAATGGAGCCATGGTGACCGGTTTGCTGCCAACGACCTGCGCCGTTCAGCCCTGGAAAATGACCTCGCCCGCCAAGTGTTGCGCGAACAACAAGCCGTACGCGCGCGCGATGACCTGGTGGCCGTGGTGTCCCACGACCTGCGTAATCCGATGACCGTTATCTCGATGCTCTGCGGCATGATGCAAAAGGCGTTCAGCTCCGAAGGCCCGCACACTTCGCGACGTATTTCTTCGGCGATCGACACCATGCAACAGGCCGCAGGGCGCATGAACGTGCTGCTGGAAGACTTGCTCGACACCTCGAAGATCGAGGCGGGCCGTTATGTGGTCAAGCCGGTGGTGCTGGACGTCAGCCAGATGTTTGAAGAAGCCTATGCCCTGCTCGCGCCGCTGGCGATGGAGAAAGGCATCGAGCTGTCGTTCAACGCGGAACCGGGGTTGCAGATCAACGGGGACCCTGAGCGCCTGTTCCAGGTGTTGTCGAACCTGATCGGCAACGCCATCAAGTTCACCCCGCGCCAGGGAAACATCGGCGTGAGCGCCATGAGCAATGACGAAGAAATCGTGTTTTCGGTGCGCGATTCCGGCGAAGGCATTGCGCCTGAACAGTTACCGCATGTGTTTGATCGCTACTGGACCCAGACCGAAAACAACCCGACCGGCAGTGGTTTGGGGCTGTACATCACTCAGGGCATCGTCCAGGCCCATGGCGGCCAAATCGACGCGCACAGTGAGGTCGGCCGGGGCAGCGAGTTTCGCTTTACGGTGCCCAGGGGAACTGAGGGGGTACACCCCTGACAGCGGCAAGTGCACTTGATGTGGCGAGCGGGCTTGCTCTCCACATCAGGCCGGCTGGCGATACCGGCAGCACACCACCCTGGCGCTGGGCGTCTCGCCCGCCACGGATTGGTGGCCGGTGGCCTTGTCACGTTTTGACCCAACGCGTGTATAGCCGCGCCAGCCAAGGCTTTGTAAGTTCTGTGCGCGTTCGCAACGCAACAACACTTTCCTGGCCTTACCGAGCACACCCCAATGGATTTTTTTCTCAGCGCTAACCTGAACTACATCAACACTATCCAGCTGACCAACGCCACGCCGCCCCCACAACCGCCGAAGCCAAGCTCCGATCAGGCGGCAGCCACAGGCCTGAGCGGCGCAAATGCCCCAGACAAGGACAACCGCTCAGGCAACCTGGAAAGCCTGGGCAAGGGCAATCTGCTCTAGCCTATGCAAGGCGGGGGCAAGCCATCCCGCCCCCGCCATCCCTTAACAAAACACTGACATCCGGTGGGTTAACCTGCCGGCCTTTCCTGCACAGAGTTCTCATCCCTATGCTTGAAGCAGGCACACTGCCCGCCGTTCTTGCCGGGCCGCTGTTACGGCGGCTGGAGCCTCGCCGCCTGGTGTTGTGGTTAGTGGCAAGCCGTGAACTGTCGCCGACCTTGAGGCTGCACGTTGCCGAACACAGCCGCGATATCCGCCTGGATCAAGGCCAATGCCAAGTCGTGCCGGTGGGGCGCCACGCTTTCATTCACCTGCTCGACGTGGCGCTGGACGACGCCCTGCCGTTGGACGTGGTCATCGGCTATGACCTGCTGATCGACAACCTGGGCATCGCCGAGTGGGCGCCGCACCTGCTGTATGCCGACGCCCGGCAGCCGAACTTCGTGCTGCACAGCCGTATCCACCAGTTGGTACACGGTTCCTGCCGCAAACCGCACCACCGAGCCGACGACGGCCTGCTGTGCATCGACCGCCTGCTGGCCGACGCACACACGCCAGCCGAACGCCCGGCCTTGCTGATGATGAGCGGTGACCAGATCTACGCCGACGATGTCGCCGGCCCGATGCTGCGCGCGATTCATGCGCTGATCGCGCGACTGGGCCTGTTCAACGAATACCTGGAGGGTGCGGTGGTGACTGACAGCGCCAGCCTCTACGGGCACCGCGCCAGCTATTACCATCGCGCCGACCTGCTCCCGGCGCTGGACAGCAACGAGACCCTGCGCGAGCGGTTTTTTGGTGGCGTCAAGAAGCCGATTTTCACCAGCAGCACGGCCGACAATCACCTGGTGAGCTTTGCCGAGGTCATTGCAATGTACTTGCTGGCCTGGTCGCCCACGCCCTGGCAATTGATCACGCCCCAACCACCGCAACTGAGCGTCGAAGAGCAGCAGCGTTACGCCCGCGAACAGGTGCCCATTGATCAATTCCGACACGGGTTGCCGGGCGCCGCACGGGTCTTGGCTCACTTGTCGACGCTGATGATCTTCGACGATCACGACATCACCGACGACTGGAACCTCAGTGCCCAATGGGAGGAAACCGCCTACGGCCACCCGTTTTCCAGGCGCATTATCGGCAATGCCCTGCTCGCCTACCTGCTGTGCCAGGGTTGGGGCAACCAGCCAGATGTATTTGCTGAGCTGCTGAGCCAAACCCAGGCACTGGCCAACCAGGTTAAAGGCAACCATCTGGACGCCGCCCTGCAAGATGGCCTGCTGGCAGCGCTGCTGAAATTCCAGCACTGGCATTACGTGCTGCCCACCACACCGGCCCTGGTGGTGCTCGACACCCGTACCCGCCGCTGGCGCAGCGAGTTCACCCTCAAGCAGCCCTCCGGCCTGCTGGACTGGGAAGCCTTGAGCGAGCTGCAACAGGAACTGCTGGACCACCCCTGCGCCATCATCGTCTCGCCCGCGCCGATCTTTGGCGTCAAGCTGATCGAAACCGTGCAGAAGGTGTTCAGTTGGTGCGGCTACCCGCTGCTGGTAGACGCCGAAAACTGGATGGCCCATCGCGGCGCCGCCCAGGTAATCCTCAACATCTTCCGCCACTCGCGCACGCCGGGTAACTACGTGATCCTCTCGGGCGACGTGCATTACTCGTTCGTCTACGAAGTGCTCATCCGCCACCGCAACGGCGGGCCGAGAATCTGGCAGATCACCAGCAGCGGCATCAAGAACGAGTTCCCCCCACGCCTGCTGGAATGGTTCGACCGCCTGAACCGCTGGCTCTACTCACCACGCTCACCGCTCAACTGGTTCACACGCCGCCGTACCATGCAGGTGGTGCCCCATATTCCGGAACATGCCGAAGCGGGCGAACGGCTGTGGAACTCGGCGGGCATCGGTCAGGTGTTTTTCAACGACCACGGCCAACCGGAGGCGATTTACCAGCACAACGCCGATGGAAAGCCTCGGACGAGGATGCTGGCGCCGGAGTAAATTTTCTTACACATGCAAAGCCACACTCGCACTCACTTTGCGGAAAAATCATAAGCACCTGTTTTTGCTGTAATTTTCAGAAAACCTTCAACATCCATCGCTCACAAAAAAAAGTGCCAGGCTCTGACCGCTTTTCGCGAAAAGCTTCATCAATCGTCGATTGCCGTATGAACCTATTTTGGTGCACTCTTGTGAACGACTTACCTCTCATGTTGAGCGTCGCGTTTTTCCGGACGCAGGCTGGCAACGAGCCGGTGCGTGAATGGCTGCTGGAACTGCCAAGGGAGTCACGCAGACTCATAGGCATTGACATCAAAGCAGTCCAGATTGGATGGCCGCTGGGAATGCCGCTGGTTCGAAAGCTGGAGCACAGCCTTTGGGAAATACGAAGTGACCTCAATGAGAACATTGCACGGGTCATTTTTACGTTAGTTGACCGCGAAATTGTGTTGCTGCACGGCTTTATCAAAAAGAGCCAGAAAACGACGTCAGTGGACCTGAACACTGCCAGGCGTCGTAAGAGCAAGCTTTGAGGGACCACCATGAATAAACATATCGGCTCAAACTTCGATGATTTTCTCAGTGACGACGGGCTCATAGAAGAAGTCTCCGCTGCCGCATTGAAGCGTGTTATCGCCTGGCAGTTGGCGCAAGCAATGAAGGCACAGAAAGTCAGCAAGAAAGCGCTGGCAGAACGTATGCACACCAGCCGCACTGCTGTGGATAGGGCGCTGGATCAAAACGATGCCGGCATGACTCTGGCAACCCTGGCGAGTGCTGCAAGAGCTTTGGGCCAGCGGGTGGAAGTACGGCTTTTACCGAACACCAATACATGACCGGTGATGACGTGAAACTCAGCCCACGTAAATTCAGCAAATAGTGTTGCACTGCAGCATAGATGGCTCATAGCCATACATCTAAAGCAGCACAGCCGCCCTATTCAAACCGCGCAAGTCCCGATGTACAGTAGCGCCAGCCACGGAGTATCGGCGTCAACGAAGACTGGCCTTATAAACCAGCACACGCAGGGAAGCGCAAAGATGGACGATACCTCCGGCAATAACCCGCTGCGCAATGACTTTTCCGAACTCAACGCCGACATGTTGCATGCCGTCATGGAACTGGTCAGCGATGGCATCTGGGACTGGAACGCCAATACCGGCTTCGTCTACCGCAACCCCGGTTGGTACGAAATGCTGGGTTACCCCCGCCACTCCCTGGAAAACACTGTGTTCACCTGGGAGAGTGTGATCCACGCCGAGGATTACCCCCGCGTGATGGCCGTGTTTGATGACTACATCAATCAGCGCGCCCCCCATTACCAGGCCGAGTACCGCTGCCGAAAAGAAGACGGCAGCTACCTGTGGATCGAAGACCGGGGCTACGTCATTGCACGTAACCCTGACGGCTCGGTAGCCCGCATGGTCGGCGCCCACCGCGATATTCACACCCGCAAGAACTCCATCGAACAGCTGCAAAAGCGTAATCAATCGCTGGAGGCTCTGGTGGCCGAACGCACCCGTGAATTGTCTCGGGTCAATCAGCAATTGCAATTGCAGCTGGATGAGAACCGCTCCCTGGCCGAACAGGACGCCCTGACGCGTATCGCCAACCGGTATCGCCTGGAAAAAGTGCTGCTGGAGGAATGTGAGCGCGCCGAGCGCTTCCGCGTGCCATTGGCATTGGTGGCCATGGATATCGATGACTTCAAGCCGATCAATAACCAACACGGCCATGGCGTCGGCGACAGGACCTTGATTCGGGTAGTGGAAAACCTGGAAGCCTGTGTGCGGCCCGGTGATTTGCTGGCGCGCTGGGGCGGTGACGAGTTTATGGTGGTGCTACCCAAAAGCACCCTCGATTCGGCCAAGCAACTGGCCGAAAGCGTGCGGCAGAAAATCACCGAGATCCCTGCCGTGGGCGATTTCAAAGTGACCCTGAGCCTGGGTGTGGTCGAGCGTCGTATGGGTGAGGCCCCTGCCGCCTTGATGGCACGCGCCGATCAAGCGCTGTATCGATCCAAGGCGGCGGGAAAGGACGTGGTGTCGGAGTAAATACAGCGGCCGCACCGGCTTGGCGTGATCAGCGCACCGGCGGCGCGTACTGGATGCCGCCGTTGCTCCACAAGGCATTGAGCCCACGCTTGATCTTCAACACGCTGCCCTGGCCGATATTGCGCTCGAACACTTCGTCATAGTTCCCCACTTGCTTGACGATCTGCACCACCCAGTCCTTGCGCAGTTTCAAGTCTTTGCCGTAATCGCCGTCGGCACCCAGCAGCCGCGCAACGTCGGGGTTCTTGCTGGATTTGGCCTGCGCTTCGACGTTCTGCGAGGTGATGCCCATTTCCTCGGCATTGAGCATGGCGAACAGCGTCCATTTGACGATGCTGAACCACTCGTCATCGCCTTTGCGCACCAGCGGCCCCAGTGGCTCCTTGGAGATCACTTCCGGCAACACCACGAACTCATCCGGGTGAGCCATCTTGATGCGTTGCGCGTAAAGACCCGACTGGTCGGTGGTCAACACATCGCAGCGCCCGGCTTCGAGACCCTTGGCGCTTTCGTCGGCGGTGTCGAAGGTGATTGGCGTGTACTTCATGCCGTTGGTGCGAAAGTAATCCGAGACATTGAGCTCGGTGGTGGTGCCGGCCTGGATACAGATAGTCGCGCCGTCGAGTTGCTTGGCGCCGGTCACCCCCAGCTTGTTGTTGACCAGAAAACCGATGCCGTCGTAATAGGTGACGCCGGTGAACACCAGGCCCATGCCCGAGTCACGGGAACTGGTCCAGGTGGTGTTGCGTGAGATCAAGTCGATTTCGCCGGACTGCAGCGCGGTAAACCGCTCTTTGGCCGTCAACTGGCTGAACTTCACTTTTGAGGCGTCGCCGAACACCGCCGCGGCGACGGCGTGACACACGTCTACATCGATGCCGGTCATTTTGCCGGTGGCGTCCGGCACGCCGAAGCCCGGCAAACCGTCACTGACGCCGCACTGGATAAAGCCTTTTTTCTGGATTGCGTCGAGGGTCACGCCGGCGTGGGCACTGCCCGCCAGGCCCACGACCGCGGCAGCGGTGAGGGCGGCCAAGGTGGTCTTGAGGTTGTTCATGCGAGGCACTCCCTGTCGATCTTTATTATTCGGCGCCGCACAGCCCGCGCCGGTTTATAGTGTGGCCGCGCAGTATCGACGGCTTTACGCCCCTGTCACAAACGACCTTTAGGCAAAGGCTCCTTCCGATTTGGAATGAACTGCATGATCTCTAAACGCTTGACCCCTTCGATGACCGCCCTGCAGTGCTTCGAAGCCGCCGCCCGCCATCTGAGTTTCACCCGCGCCGCCCAAGAGCTGCACCTGACCCAAAGTGCCGTGAGCAAGCAGGTCGCGCAGCTCGAAGAGATGCTCTGCCACAACCTGTTCGAGCGCGTGCGCCAGCGTCTGTACCTGTCGCCAGCGGGCTCGTTGTACCTCGCCGAGGTCCACAAGATTTTGACTCAGGTGGACATTTCCAGCCGCTACATCCTCACCTACGGCGGCGAGACCGAAGTGCTGCGCATCGCCACCCAGCCGACCTTCGGCGACCGCTGGCTGGTGCCCAAGCTCAAGGATTTTGCGGCCAGATATCCGAACATCCACCTGGATGTGCGCAACGAGCTGGAGCCCTTCGACGTGTTGCAGGCCAAGGCCGATATTGCGTTTTTCTTCGGCCAGGGCTCTTGGCCGGGGGCGACGTGCATCGAGCTGTTTCGCGAGGCCGTGGTGCCGGTCTGCGCACCGGGGTTTGTCGCCGAAGGCAGCGATGCCTCCTCGCGCCACACCTTGCTGCAATGCACGTCACGCCCGCAAGCCTGGCATGAGTGGTTTCTGGAGCAGGGCCTGCATTCGCAGAACAGCTATCACGGGCCGCGTTTCGACACGTTCTACATGTGCATTCGCGCAGCGCAGTCGGGCTACGGCGTGGCGTTGGTGCCGCAGTACCTGGTGGCCGAAGAGTTGGCCAATGGCAGCCTGATGACACCCTGGGATTACACGATGCCCAGCGCCGGCGCGCACTTTATCGCGCATGCCGAACACGCCGGCGAGGTCCCTAAGGTGAAAGCATTCTTGAACTGGATGGTGGACTACTTAAAAGCACATCCCGACTTTTAATAATGACCCGGCGACTTTATTTCGTTTGCGGCAAGGCCGGGCGCACGGCTTAGATAAAAAGACGCCCGCCATTGCCGAGTCCGAGATTCATGAGCCGCGAAACCATCAGCCAGTCGATTTCCATCGTTCACCCCATCAGCCTCAGCCACGGCAAGAACGCCGAGGTCTGGGACACCGCGGGCAAACGCTACATCGATTTTGTCGGCGGCATCGGCGTGCTCAACCTCGGGCATTGCCACCCAGGCGTGGTCGAGGCGATTCGGCAGCAGGCAACCAAACTGACCCACTACGCGTTCAACGCCGCACCTCACGCGCCCTACATCGAATTGATGGACCGTCTTACCGCGTTTATCCCGGTGGATTACCCGGTAAGCGGCATGCTCACCAACAGCGGTGCGGAAGCAGCGGAAAACGCGTTGAAGATTGTGCGCGGTGCCACCGGCCGCACGGCGGTGATCGCGTTTGACGGTGCCTTTCACGGTCGCACCCTGGCCACGCTCAACCTCAATGGCAAGGTAGCGCCCTACAAGCAAAAGGTCGGTGTATTGCCTGGGCCGGTGTACCACCTGCCCTACCCCAGTGTTGATAACGGCGTGAGTTGTGCCGAAGCACTCAAGGCCATGGACCGCCTGTTCAGCGTGGAAATCGACGTTGAGGACGTGGCCTGTTTCATCATCGAGCCGGTACAGGGCGAAGGCGGTTTCCTGGCCCTGGACGTCGAATTCGCCCAGGCCTTGCGACGTTTCTGTGATGAGAAAAACATCCTGCTGATCGCCGACGAAATCCAGTCCGGCTTCGGCCGCACCGGCCAACGCTTTGCCTTCTCGCGCCTTGGAATTGAACCGGACTTGATCCTGCTCGGCAAAAGCATCGCCGGCGGCGTGCCATTGGGCGCGGTGGTCGGGCGCAAAGCCTTGCTCGACACCTTGCCCAAAGGCGGCCTGGGCGGCACCTACTCCGGCAACCCGATTGCGTGCGCGGCCGCATTGGCCACGCTGGACGCGATGACGGATGAACACCTGAAAACCTGGGGTTCACACCAGGCCGAAGCCATCGTCAGCCGTTATGAGCAATGGCGTGCGCAAGGTGTGCCCTATCTGGGCCGCCTGACCGGCGTCGGTGCCATGCGCGGCATCGAGCTGGCCAATGCCGACGGCACGCCCGCGTCCAGGCAACTGACCCAGCTGCTGGGCCTGGCGCGGGATGCCGGTTTGCTGCTGATGCCCAGCGGCAAGTCGCGACACATCATCCGCCTGCTGGCACCGCTGACCACCGAGCCTGCGGTGCTGGAGGAAGGCCTGGATATCCTTGAGGCCTGTCTCAAGCAGCTGACTCAGTAGCGCGCATCGGCGGGCTTGCCGCCGTTGGGCCAGTCTTTGACCTTGTCCGGAAAATCCGGGCGCGGTTGGCCGGAGAAATACGCCGCGACGTCCACGGCCTCCTGGTCCGACAAACCACCCTGCCCCAACGGGAATTTCTCGTGGAACCCAATCGGCATGTTGCGTTTGACGAACGCCGCCGCCGTGTAGGGCCGCGCCATGCCGGCGCCGATGTTGAACGACTGCTCGCCCCACAACGGCGGGTACACTTGCTCGCCGTCGGCACGCGCCAGGCCTTGGCCGTTGTCGCCGTGGCACACCGCGCATTGCTTGGCGTACACCTGCTGGCCGTTTTCCGGGTCTGGCTTGATTGAAGGGTCGATCTTGCCCACACCGCGCCCGGCGACTTTGTCTTCGGGGCGGGTGTTGTTTTTCATCCAGTCGAAGTACGCGACCATCGCCTGCATATCCGCCGATTGTGGCGGCAGCGGTTTGCCATTCATCGAGCGACGAAAGCAACCGTTGATGCGCTCCTCCAGGGTCACCACCTTGCCGGCACGCGGCGCATAGCTGGGGAAGAACGCCGACACGCCCACAAACGGCGAGCCGTCCGCCACGGTGCCAGCGTTGAGATGGCAACTGGTGCAGTTGAGCGCATTGCCGACGTTCTCCGGCAGCAGCGCCTGGGTCTGCAGGTGCAGGCGCATGCCGCGAACCACTTGGTCGGCATTCGGTGCGGCGAGCAAGTCGGCCAGGCGTGGGGTTTCGAAGGCCGATGAATCGCTGGTGGCGGGGTTGAGTTGGTCACGCAGCGTTTTCACTTGGGCGGCGCTGATCGGCGTGCCCTCGTTGCCCCAGCGGGTGCGCACGAAGCTCAGGATCTCGGCGATTTCCGAGTCCGCCAGCCGGCTGAAACCGGGCATGGTGTAGACCCGTGGGTGGGTGGCGGTTTGTGCGGTCTTCCAGCCGGTCAGGGTGATGTGCAGCAGCGAGGTCGGGTCGTTGGCAGCGATGCTCGGGTTACCGGCCAACGGTGGAAACAGGCCTTTCACGCCGCCGCCGTCGCTGCGGTGGCAGTCGCTGCAAAACTGCAGGTAACCCAAGCCGCCACGGCTGGTAAACAAGTCGGCCGGCGGCGCGGCGGGTGCACGGGCCACCGACGGCATTGGCAGATCGTCTTCGCCTGGCGGCAGGGATTTGAGGTAGCTGGCGATGGCCGTGAGGTCGTAGTCACTGAAGTGCTGAGTACTGTGGTGAATCACATCGGCCATGTTGCCGGCCACGGTGGCGAAGCGGTTCTGCCCGGTCTTGAGCAGTTGCACGGTGTCTTCCACGGTCCACAGGTTGCGCAGGCTCAGGGCGCGCCAGTGCTCGACGGTTTCGCCAGCCAGGTAATGCCGGCCACTGCGGCCCTCATCGCTCATGGCTTTTTCCTGGAAGGCGATGCCGCGCGGGGTATGGCAGGAGCCGCAATGGCCCAGGCCCTGGACCAGATAGGCGCCACGGTTGAGCACCTCGTTGCGGCTCGGGTCCGGCTGGAACGGCTGCGTGTCGAGAAAGGCAACGTTCCACAGTGCCAGGCCCCAGCGCTGATTGAACGGGAAGCCCATGTCCGCCTCAAGGTTGGCCTGTTGCACCGGCTCAACGCCCTGCATCAGGTAAGCGTACAAGGCGCGCATGTCCTCTTCGCTCATTTTGGCGTAGGACGGATAGGGCATTGCCGGGTAAAGATTCACGCCTGCAGGCGTCACGCCTTCGCGCATCACCTTGTCGAACTGTTCGAAGGTGTAGCTGCCGATGCCGGACTCACGGTCGGGTGTGATGTTGCTCGAATAGATCGTGCCCATCGGCGTGCTCAGGGCCAGCCCGCCGGCCATCACCTTGCCTTGCTTGGCCGTATGGCAGGCGATGCAGTCGCCCAGTTGCGCAACGTATTTGCCGTGTTCGATTTCGGTGGAGGCGGCGTGCAGGGGTAGCGCCAGACAGAGCGTCGCCCCCAGCAAGGCCAGGCGTGACAGGGAAAAAGCCATGGCATTAATCCTTTAATAACCTGGCCTGGAGCGGTCTCCTCGGCGCAGGTAGGTCATCGTTTTTATGGGTTCATCAGGCCTCTGTGTTGTAACGGCTTTTGTCGGGCACGGTGTTGATGTGGGTCAGGGCCAAATTGATGGACAACCCCCTGACGCCTCAACGACTATCCGCCACCTACCCACACCGCACGGAAGCGCCCCATGCTCGATATTCTTCAAGGCACGCCCCTTTGGGTGTACGCCGTTTACCTGTGGATTTGTTACTACGGCATCAAGGCCTGCCTGGGCGGGCGCGAGAATCGTCGCGCGTTGATAATCCTGCCGGTGGTGCTGGTGGTGTGGTCGCTGACGTCGCTGACGCCGTCGATGCTGTCGAGCAGCGCCTGGGTCGGCGGCGCGTTGATGGGCAGCCTGCTGGGCATGTTGCTGTTCAACGCAGAAGGCGCAAGGCTCGACGCCGATGGCGACACCCTGGTGCTGCCAGGCACGTGGAAAACCTTGCTGATCTCGCAGTTGTTCTTTGCAGCGAAGTATTGCTTCGGCTACCAGCAGGCGGTGCATCCGCTGTTTTTGAGCACGCCAGCGATGCTGGTGGCGGTGGGCGGTGTCTCGGGGTTTACCGTTGGTCTGTTCTGTGGACGCGCCCTGCGGCTGCAGCGGGCGCTGACGGCGTTGCGCCGCGACAAGGGCATTGTGCTGCCTTGACCTGATCCCCCTCCCCGCTGAAAATGCGCGACGCTTTTTTGTCCCGTTTACTGAAGTAGTGAAATTTCAATGTCCGATTCTTACACCGAACACTCCACCGAAGAATCCGTAACAGCCCTGCAGTCCAAAGCTGAATACGAAAACGCCATCAATCTTTCACAGCATGTGCCTGCGGCCAAGATCATCAGTGAGATGGTGCTGGACGCATTCCACACTTCCAAGGAAAGCGACCAGATCCGCGAATTGCGCGTGGCCATCCGCCAGGCCCACGACGCCTTCGACGACGACAAGGCCTACGACCTGATGGGCCAGCTCAAGCAACTGAAAGACGCCGAGGCCGCCGACAACATCGCCCTGGAGGACCTCAGCAGCAAGTTCTCGATCAGCCGCATTCTGTCCAGCTTCAAGGACGACCCCGAGTTCCAGGAACTGGTCTATGGCCTGGCCCTGAAGGTGCTGAACCAGTCTCACCAGGCCATCAGCAACCCCAGCGCCGGCAAGAGCAAGGCAGCACGCGCGAAGAAGGAAGCCGAAGTGTTTGTGATCAGCAAGGATGGCATCAGTGTCACCCTGCCACTGCGTACACCTCGCTCCAAGCTGAACGTTGACCGTGAGGCGTTGGAATTCCTGGGCTTTACGTTCGTGGGTGAAGGCAACGAGGCGGAACTGGAAAGTGAAACCTTTGTGGACAACAGCGGCGTAGAGCAGCCGGTCACGCGCAAAAGCATCGTGACCGCGCTGCAACAACAGAGCGCCTTTGACGGTTACGCCATCACTGCGCAATAAGTGCGCGCAAGGTCACCAGGGCCTGCTCAACCTGGGCCTGGGTGACATGTCGGCCCACCGAGGCGCGCACGAAATGCGTCGCGCCGAGGTCCTTCAACAGCAGCGGCGTATGGGCGGCAGTGCCCGCCCACAGATTGAGCCCCAGCTCGCGGGCCTGGCCGACAAACGCCTTGGCCGACAGGTTGTGCGGCACGAACGAGACAATCCCGGTCTGCTGGAACTGATCACACAGCAGCGTCAACTGCGGCAGGCGCCGTAGCTCCTGTGCCAGCAGCGCGTAGGGCTCGGTGCTCACCTTTGCTGCCACCTGCGTGTATTCACTCAACGCGGTGTGCAACCCCACCAACGCTGAAAAGCTCTTTTCTGCAATCTCCAGCACCCGAGCCCCGGACACCTCGATCCGATTGACCTGGCCATCCGTGCTGGCCGCGTGCAAGTCAGCGAAATTCAACGTCAACTGGCTGAGCAGGCGTGGCGACACGTAGGCGATCCCACTGCCGCGTGGCCCACAGAGAAACTTGCGGCCCGCGCCGGTGAGCAAATCACAATGGATATCCCGTACGTCCAGCGGCAGTTGCCCCAGCGACTGGCACGCATCCACCACATACAGCGTGTTCGACTCTTTGAGCAGCGCGCCCAGGGCTTCCACCGGGTTGATCACGCCGCAGCACGACGGCAAGTGCGACACACTGACCAGGAACACATCGTCGTCCAGATGACGCCGCACCCATTCCAGGTCCAGCGGGCTGGTGGCGGTGGTCGGGATCACTTCAACGCGAATATCGCGCGACAGCTTGAGGTAGTTGAAGAAGATCAGGTTTGCGGCGTACTCCGAGGTCGACACCCACACGCGCTTACCACGGGGAAATTTCAGTTTGCCGAGGATGCTGGTCCAGGCTTCGGTGGCACTGCTGAAAAAACCGATGTCCGCGGGCTGTGCATTCAAGAGCCCGGCTGCCGCCCGATACAGGTCGACGTTGAGCAACTCGTCGTAGGCCAGCTCGGTCTCATAACTGCCCATCTGGGCCTCGATGGCCGTGAAGCGCTGGATCGCGTTCAGGGTGGCCGATGACATCAGGCCGGCACCGGCAGTGTTCAAATGCACGATATTCATTTCACGCTTCCTTGTTCCACAAAAGTGTCGAGCTTTTCATCACGCCCACCACCACCGCGAACAGCAGCAATACGGTGCCGGCCAGCAGCCACGGCGAAGGCAAGGACGGCTGGGACACCAACATAAACGCCAGCGACGGGGTGATCATGACCCCGATGTTGACGCCCGCCGAGTAGTAACCGAGGTTGCGGTCCACGGTATGGCGACTGGAAATACTGCTGACGTAGTGGGTGATGCCGGGAAACACGATCATTTCGCCCAGGCTCCAGAGCACAGTGGCCACCAGCAGCAACGCGCCGATGTGACTGAACCCCATCAGGAAAAACCCCACGCCGGCCACCAGGAAACCGGCCACCAACGAGCGGCTGCTCGACAGGTGCGACATGCGTTGGTTGATCGGTACCTCGAACAGAATCACCAACAATGCATTGATAAAGAAAATGATGCCGACGTAGTAAGCCGGCAACTCGGTGTAATTGATGATGTAGGCCGACAGGAAAGTCGGCGGCAGCGCGTAGGCAATGTGCACCGGCAATGCCGCCAACAGGATCACCAGCAACCGCGACCGCTCATGCGGCGCGCTCTCCGGCAACCCATTGCCCTTGCCGGCGAGCGTGGTCACCGGTGCCACCGGAACCGCGCGTCCAAACCGCAGGCAGGCGACGAACGACACCAACGACAAGGCGGCGTTGAGGTAGAACACTGCGTCGGCGTTGCTGAGGAAAATCAGACTGCCCAACAGTGGCCCGATGGCCATGCCGATGTTGATGGCCAGACGGTTGCAGGAGAACGCCACTTTGCGCGTCTCACTGCTGCTGTGGGTGACGGTTTCGGAGAACGTCGCCGGCGTGAACGCCTCGTAACAGGCGCCCCACAGAAACGACAACACAAACAGCGCGGCCGTGTTGTCCACTGAAGGAATGATCAGCAACAGCACGGCATTGAGCAGCAACGAACCGAGGATCACCCGGTTGGCGGAAAAGCGCTTGATCACCGCGCCGATGATCAAGTCCACAAACAGCGCACCCGCGCCGTACACCCCGACCAGCAAGCCAGCCGTGCCCGCCGACACGGCGTGCTGATGAATCAGGTACGCCGCATAGAAAGGGAACGCCATGGTGCCCATGCGGAACACCAGGGTAATCAGGAACAGCGACTGCAACCGACCGTTGAGCCCGCGTAACGCGCGATAGGTGCCCATCATCAGCGGATCACGTACACGTTGTCTTTGTACTGGCGGATCTGCTCGTAGTCCTTGTCGATATCGCGCTGGTTTTCCGATACCAGGAACACGCGCAGCGGGCTGCTCAGCAGGTCCACGGTCTTTTTCATCAACTTGCCAGCCTTGTATTTGACACTCAGTTTATGCACCGAGGGCAATGCCTCGATCAGGTGGATGGCGGCGTCGTTGAACCCGGTGACCTCACCTTGAAGCGTGGTATCGGTGTTGATCACACAGGCTTCCTTGAGCTTGTGGTAGCGCTTGCCGGCATAACCGGCTTTGAACGCCTCACCGTCGCAGTACGCCAGATAGGTGAGCTGCGCCTGATTGCCGCCCAGGCTGATGTCATGGAACCTGGGTTCCATGTTGCCGTTCAAGCGTGCGCCGACTTCCACCAGCGCAGGGCCGGCCTCGGTGAGGATCACTTCCGAATGGGCCGGGCCGTTATTGATCCCCAGCGCCTTGAGCACTTGCACGATGTAGTCCACCAGCACGTTGGCCTCGGCACTGTCCGGAGCAATCAGCACGTCGCGGTCGTAGATGTTCTTGCCACCGCTGATCTCGCGCTTCACATAGCGCCAGATACCGCAGACATAGGTCTGCCCGTCACGGCTGACCGTATCGACGATGTACTCCGGGCCCTTGAGGTAGGACTGACAAAGAATTTCGGTATTGGCCAAGCCGAAGATATCCAGGTTGGACACCACTTCCTCGCAGGCGCGTTTCACGTCCTCGACGTTGTGGCAGATCGACACGCCGTCGGTTGAGGCCGAGCTCAGCGGCTTGATCACGCATGGGAACACTTGGCCATCCTGCACCCAGGCCAGCAGCTCGGCCGGGTCGGCGGACTTGATCTGCCGCGCGGTCAGCAGGCCGGCGGCGGCCACTTTGCTGATCATCTCGAACTTGTCGCGACGTGCCCGGGAACCGGCACTGCCGTTGGAGGAAGGCAGTTGCAGCTGTTCGCTCAAGTAGTCCGCGAACGGCACGCCGGGTTCCTGGCCGGCGATCACCGCAATCACGTTGAACTCACGCAGGCGACGCACGACGTCTTCGGGGTTGCCGTTGAAAATCAGGTTGTGTTCGAACTCCGAAAGGTTCGGCCCCAGCATGCTCGGCATCAGTTCCGGCGTGCTCTGCACATGGATCAGGCCGATGCCCGCCTCATGGAAGAACTGCGGCAAAAAGTTACCGCTCGAATAGACATCTACCAACGCGACGTACTGCTTCATGAGAATGTCCTTTTCAGTAGTGATTGGCGGTTTCGGAAGGCCGTGGCGAGGCCACGTCATCCAGCGCCAGAAAAATATTCTGTGGGAACTCGGCCACGCGGTGCAGCAGGTGCAGGTACCAGTTGGTGCCGTAGACCGCTGAAACACGCGTCTTGACCTGGCCTTGGTCCTTGACCGCCTTGATCAGCTCGGGGCGCACGCCGTGCAGCATCTCCAGCTCGCCTCGGCTGGCAATTCCGCTGGCGAGAATCTCCTTCACCAGCAGCGGGTCCTGGGTGGCGAACGCGTAGTTCGTGCTGGCGCCGTTGATGCGGTCCAACAGGCCCAGGTAACGCTCGTTCAGTTGCGCACCACGCGGCAAGGCAATCGCAGCAGGCTCAGCATAGACGCCCTTGACCAGGCGCACTTTGCAGCCCGTTGCGAGCACTTGCGCCAGGTCATCGGGCGTACGGTTCAACTGCGCCTGCAGCGTGATACCCAAGTTGGCAAAACGTGCACTCAGGTGCATGAAGATATCCAGGATCGAGTCGGTCCACTGAGACCGCTCCATGCTGAGGATCACACCGACCTCCTTGTCGGCTGCATGGGCAAGGATCTTCGAGCAGTTCTCGATCGCCAGTTCACGGGAAATGATCGTGCCGACGTTGGACAGGTCAAAACCCAGCTGTGGCGGCTCGGCCAGTGTGGGGTGCAGCGCCATCAGGTCGATCAGCTTCAGGTATTCGTCGGTGGCCGTGGTCACCTCGGCCAGGGTGGTGGCCTCTTCACCGACGTATTCGACGCCGGTGCGATAGCCTTTGCCTTGCAGGGCGGCCAGCTTGTCGAGCATCTCCATGCGGTCTTCGGAAATGATGTAGCGCAGGGCGGCCGGGCGCAGGAAGTCGCGCAGCGTGTCACTGGCCAGGAACAGGTCGCGGTACGTCTTGTTCGCCGCCAGTTTCTTCAGGGCCAGGGTTGCCAGCAGGCTGTTGTCGATGTCATTCATGGCGTTAAACCCCGTAGGCCTGGTTCAGCATCCGACGTGCGAAGCTCGAATCATCGGTGTGGTTGGCAATCTTGTGCGCGCGAAACTTGGCCGCGTAACTGAGCATGGTTTCCTTGTGGCGGCCATGGCGGTCACGGGTAAAGATCCCCGCCCACAGGTTGTCCCAACGCGCGTACTCCGGGTGCGACATCAGCAGCTCATGAGCCTTGCGCATGTTCCAGTGAGGAATGGCCGGGTGCAGGTGGTGCACGAGGTGGTAGTTGTCGTCATGGCGGCCGAAGAAGAAGTTCTCCAGGGCGTTGCCCTTGCGATTGCGGGTGAGCAGCAGCTTCTCGGTCTCAGCAGCCGGCAATGGGTAATGCTCGGCCAACTCGATGATCCAGCCCACGGCCACGGCGGTGGTGAACAGCGGCACCAGCCAGAACAGCAACAGTTGCGCGACCACCCCGAACCAGGCGGCGACGGCGAAGATTACCGCCCAGTAAGCCCACAGCATGATGCGTTCGTTGCGGATGGTTTTATCCGCACCCTGGGCTTTGACGCGGTCTTTGATGATGTACCGGATGTACTGCACGGTCCGGTAGCCGGACAGCGCCAGCAAGACGTTCTTGAGGAAGAACTCACGTTCACTTTGCTGGACGTCGTACAGGCCGCACTGCAAGTGGAAGGCGTAGTCAGGGTCTTTTTCCGGATCGCCCAGGTGCACGTGGTGGTTCTTGATGTGCGATGTGCTGTAGGACTGATGCAGGTGGAAGATCAGGTAGCCTGAGAGAAACGTGCCGGAGACCCAATTGATAACGCGGTTCTTGGCCAGCATCTTGTGCGCCGACTCGTGCAGCACATTCGCCAGGGCGCGTTGCGTGGTGCCGATCAGAAACAGCGAAACCGGGTAGAACCAGTAGCTGATGCCCAAGGAGAGGTAGATGGCAAAGGCAATGATTGCGTAATCCTTACCCAACGCGATGGCCCAGTGATAGTTATCTTTTTTGCACAGGTGCTTGAGCATTCCAAAGGTTTCACGAGAAATGCCCGCGGCGTATTCGCCAGCAGGTTCTTTGTTTTTATCGACCAGCATAATCACTCCATAATTAAGCGGCACGCTGCAACACCCGTCTCATTGCTGGGCAAAGGAATTTTTTCAGGTGGTGCGGCTATTGTTTTTTTTGCCTGAGCTAGACTCATCGGCTGCAAAAAAAACTAAAGCACCGCTCGATGGCGAACAAGCTGCCCTTTTAGACAGGTAGGCTGCGACGAGACGCACGCGTAGACTCGCCGCTGAAAAATCACCGGCGAGCGTAGCGTTTATAAGGTGGGAAGCCTCTAGATCAGGCCTGTTCGCGGATGTACCCCAGGTTCAGGGCCTTGCGAATCGCCGATTTGCCATTGGTGACGTCCAGCTTGCTGAAGATATTCTTCATATGAAACTTGACGGTACGCGGGCTCATTGAGGTCAGGAGGGCTATTTCGTTGTAGGTCTTGCCCAGGCTGGTCCAGGACAACACTTCGGTTTCTCGTGGGGTCAGTACCGTTTCCTGTATCGGCGCAGGCGTGACCGAGGCGCAGCTTTCGAGGGCCTCGTCGTAGACCGAGACCAGCAGCATCTGCAGCTCACTTTTGTTGGCTAACACCGTGTCGCGAAACTGCTGGTCTTCGCCGAAGCTGCACAGGTTGAGGATCGAGTAAAAACCGCGGTTGCCATGCACGATAAAGCTCGCGCCCTCGCCCACCGGTGCACAGGGCCCAGGCACCGGCACCGCTTCTGCGGCAGGCGCGAGGATGTTTTCATCGCTCCAGAAAAAAGGTTTGACCCGCTCCTTGGACAAGGACAGCAGTTGGCCACGCTGGTAAAAATCGTCCGCCGAGTCGGAGCGGTCCAGCGCGTCGGGGTAGTTGGTGATGATCTCTGCTTCATCCAGTGTCGGCCCACACTGATACACCTCGAAGTGCCCAAGGCCGCGCCGGGTCAGTTCGGCATCGAGCAATTGGCGCACATCGGCGGGCTGTATGGACATGGTGTTGCTGGATTGGCCATCGCTTCGCATGAATATCGTCCCTGATGAGTGACAACGTATGAGGCTAATGCTCTGACGGGAACGCTTCAATCCCGAAGCCCCTGGTCAGAGTCGACCCATACTGTAGGAAATATCTCTACACAAAGACAAGAATGAAACATGCCGTACAGGGCTTGTCCAGTGCTTCCTGGACCGAGCCGACCATCAGCACGCAATGGCCATTTGCGCTGCCGAGCGCCCTGGTTCAGGCCACCTGCGCCGCAAATACTTCGCGAAACCGCTGCATCTCGTGCTGATTGCCCACCGTCACCCGTACCCATTGCGGCCAGTCTTTCCAGACCCGCCCGATCAACACATTGTGTACTGCGAGCTTTTCGATGACCTGCTGGGCCGGTTGTTTCACGTCGATCATGAAGCAGTTGCTGTGCGACGCGGTGCAGGCAAACCCCCGCGCCTTCAGCCACCCCACGGTCTCATCCCGCAACCGAGCGTTGAGCGCCTTGCGATGGGGCAGCAGCTTGACGTCTTCCAGGCTCGCCCGGGCGCCGAGCAAGGTGGAAGCTGCTGGCACGTTGTCACCGCCGAACACCGCCAGCCGTTCCAGCAGCGCCGGGTGGCCAATCGCCAAGCCCAGGCGCGCGCCGGCCATGCCGTAGAGTTTCGAGAAGGTGCGCAGCACCAGCAAATCGTCATGGTCCTTGATCCAACTCACACAGCTTGGGGCATCAGAGAAGTCGATGTACGCCTCGTCCACCACCAGCACGCTGCCTTTGGGCTTGTTCGCCAACGCCTGGCGGATCGCCTCGGTTGGCGTCAGGGTGCCGGTAGGGTTGTTGGGGTTGCACAGGTAGAGCATGCCCGCCTGCGGATCGGCGGTAAGCATGGCGGGCACGTCGTGCGCATGCTCGGCATTCAGGCTCACTTCGCGCACCGGCGCTTTCCATGAGTCGGCGGCCTGGCGCGGTACTTCGTAGGACGGCGTGGCCATCACCAGCCCGCGTGTCTGGCTGGTAAACGCCAGCACGGCGTAGCGCAGCGCTGCCATGGAGCCGGCAAACACGGCGACCTGTTCTTCGGCGATGCCCTGCTGCTGGGCAAACAGCCCAGCCAAGGCATACATGTGGCCATAGGGATACAGCCCGGAGATGGCCACCCCGCGCTGCATCGCCTCACGCGCAGCGGCTGAGGGGCCGTAGGGGCTTTCGTTGTAATTGAGCCGCACCTTGTCAGCGGGTGCCGGCGGCGGGCTGGCCACCGCCCAATCCAGGCGCCCCAGCACCGGCAGGGCCGCGCCAATGGCGAGAAGGGACCGACGACTTACGCTGACCATGGACTACTCCTTGTAGGCGGGTGTTGGATTCGCACAACACGTACAGAGGAGTATGACGAGGCGGATGTGGGCTGATTTAGTTCAGCTGCAACTTCTGCTTGAGGCTGTGCATCACATCGGCCTTGTTCTGCAGGTAGTCATTCAGGCCGCGAGCCCGCAAGTTGCACGCATCACAGTTACCGCAACCGCTGCCGAGGACGCCGTTGTAGCAGGTCAGGGTCTGGTGCTGAACCAGGTCCAACTGGTTATGGTAATCCGCCAGGGCCCAGGTTTCGGCCTTGTTCAGCCACATCAGCGGCGTGTCCAGGCGCAGCGTGTACTCCATGCCCAGTTCAAGCGCCTTGTTCAGCGCTTTGACGAACTCATCGCGGCAATCGGGATAGCCTGAGAAGTCGGTTTCGCACACCCCGGTAATGACGGTTTGCGCCTTTACCTGATAGGCGTAGATCGACGCCAGGGTCAGAAACAGAATATTGCGCCCCGGCACAAAGGTGCTGGGCAGGCTGTCGCCTGAACTGTTCACGGTCGGCACCGGGATGTTGTCCCGAGTCAGGCTGCTGATGGCCAACTCGTTGAGCAGGGACACGTCCATGACTTTGTGAACGGTAGCGCCCAACTGCTTGGCAAGCTTCTGGGCGACCTCGATTTCTGCCACATGGCGCTGGCCATAGTCGAAGGTAATGCAGTGCACTTCGTCATACAGCGGCAGTGCCTGGATCAGACAGGTCGTGGAGTCCTGCCCGCCACTGAATACGATAACGGCTTTTTTACTCATCGGTTTGCTTCCTGCATTTGTAGAATTCGGGAATAGTTTAAAGGCCACTCCATAAAAAACCCCGCGCTTCTTGCGAAGGCGGGGTTTTTTACTGCTCGATGACTCAGTGTGCGTAGGTCAGCAACAGCTCTTTCGGTACCTGGAAATCCAGGGACATCATCACGCTGAGCGCGGTGATGGTGAAGATCGAGAACACGAACAGCTTGCGCGCCCAGACGGTGTCATCCACCGCCTTGTAGCCGGTCCAGGCCATGTACAACCAGTACATGCCCATGGCGGCAGCGACGGCGAGGTAGCTCATGCCGGCATAGCCACTGAAGGTCAACATCAAGGTCGCCACGAGGAAGGCCAGGATGTAGAGCAGGATGTGTTTCTTGGCCACCTGGATGCCACGCTTGACCGGCAGAACCGGGATCGAAGCAGCCAGGTAGTCATTGAAGCGGAAAATCGCGATGGCATAAGAGTGCGGCATCTGCCACAGGCTGAACATCACCAGCAGCACCAGCGCGGCCATGTCGAAGCTATTGGTCACAGCCACATAACCAATCACCGGCGGCATCGCCCCCGACAGACTGCCCACCAGCGTGCCGTGAACCGACTTGCGCTTGAGGTACAGGCTGTAAAGGCCGACGTAGATGACAAAGCCGATCACGGCAAACAGCGCCGCCAACGGGTTGGCCACCTTGTACAACAACACGACGCCGGCAACACCCAGGACGGTCGCGAACAGCAGTGCCAGTTTCAGGGAGATAAGGCCCTGGACCAGCACGCGGTTCTTGGTGCGTTCCATCTTGATATCGATGTCGCGGTCAATGCAGTTGTTGAATACACAACCGGAAGCTACCACCAGGGAGGTGCCGATCATTGCAGCCAGGAAGATGGCCAGATCGACATGTCCCTTGGAGGCCAGGAAGAAACCGCCTGCCACAGAAAGCACGTTACCGAAAATGATCCCCGGTTTGGTGATTTGGATAAAGTGCTTAAGCGACATCGGGTCTTACCTCACTTCGCCATCATGAACGTGTGGATGCTGAACATGATCCATATCGACAGACCAACCAGCAGCAGGATCACAAGGCCTGCGAACACAAACGCAATCACGTTATCGCGCTGCTCTTTGGAACGATCCAGGTGCAGGAAGTACACCAGGTGAACCAGAACCTGAATCACCGCGAATGCCAGAACGATCATCAACGTGATGGACTTCGGCAGGGTCGGGTACATCACCAGACCAAACGGGATGAGCGTCAGGATTACCGACAGGATGAAGCCGATGGCGTACGACTTAACGCTGCCGTGGCTCGCATCATGGCTGTCATGGTCATGGGAGTGTGCATTAGCCATTACAGAGTCCCCATCAGGTAAACAACGGTGAAGACGCAGATCCAGACCACGTCCAGGAAGTGCCAGAACAGGCTCAGGCAGCTCAGGCGAGTCTTGTTGGTGTTGGTCAGGCCGTGTTTATTGACCTGATACATCATCACCGCCATCCACAGCAGGCCGGCAGATACGTGCAGACCGTGGGTGCCTACCAGCGTGAAGAACGCGGACAGGAAGCCGGAACGGTGCGGGCCGTAGCCTTCGGAGATCAGCAGGTGGAACTCGTTGACCTCCATACCGATAAAGCCCAGGCCGAACAGGAAGGTCAGTGCCAACCAGCTCAGTACGCCCTTCTTGCTGCCCTTGTAGAAGGCCAGCATGGCGAAGCCGTAGGTGATCGAACTGAACAACAGCAAGGCGGTTTCGCCGAGCACGTAAGGCAGTTCGAAGATGTCGTGGCCCGATGGGCCACCCGCTACGTTGTTTACCAGTACCGCGTACACCGCGAAGATCGACGCAAACAAGATGCAGTCGGTCATCAGGTAGAGCCAGAAACCGAATACGGTCATTGGCCCCGAGTCGTGGTGATGGTCATCGTGCCCATGGTCATCGACATGGGCGTGTCCAGCATTGGTCACTAAGTTCGACATGGTTTAAGCCTGTTCCAACGAGGTTTCTACACGGTTGGCCGGGATTTTCTTCTCGGCTACCAGGCGAGCGTGTTGCTCGGCTTCGATGCGCTCGATCGTTTCGACCGGCACCATGTAGCCTTGATCATCACGGGCAGCGTGAATGATGAAGTAACCGATGGTGCCTACCAGGCCCACGATTGCCAGCCACCAGATGTGCCAGATCATCGCGAAACCGAACACGGTCAACAGCGCGCCCATCACCACGCCAGTGGCGGTGTTGTTCGGCATGTGGATCGGCTCGTAATGCTTGGGTTGCTGGTACGCAGTACCGTCTTCCTTCGCTTCGGTGAACGCATCGATCGTGTTCGCAGTAGGAATCACAGCGAAGTTGTAGAACGGCGGTGGCGACGAAGTCGACCATTCCAGGGTGTGGCCATTCCATGGGTCGCCGGATTCGCAAGCGTTCTGCTTACGGTCACGGATACTCACGTACAGCTGGATCAGCTGGCAGGCGATACCGGCAGCGATCATCAACGCACCGAACATGGCAACGTACAGGTACGGCACCCACTCAGGGTTGGTGGTAGCGTTCAGACGACGGGTCATGCCCATGAAGCCCAGTGCATAGAGCGGCATGAACGCGACGAAGAAGCCCGAGATCCAGAACCAGAATGCAGCTTTGCCCCAACCTTCGTGCAGCTTGAAGCCGAACGCTTTCGGGAAGTAGAAGCTGAAACCAGCGATGTAACCGAATACAGCACCACCGATGATCACGTTGTGGAAGTGAGCGATCACGAACAGGCTGTTGTGCAGTACGAAGTCAGCACCCGGGATGGCCAGCAGTACGCCGGTCATGCCGCCGATTGCGAAGGTCACCATGAAGCCCAGGGTCCACAGAACCTGGCTGGTGATACGCAGACGGCCGTGGTAGATGGTGAATAGCCAGTTGAATAGCTTCACCCCCGTCGGGATGGAAATCAGCATCGTCGCCAGGCCGAAGAAGGCGTTGACGCTGGCCCCCGAGCCCATGGTGAAGAAGTGGTGCAGCCACACCATGAAGCCCAGTACAGAGATCGCGCCCGATGCGTAAACCATCGAGTGGTGACCGAACAGGCGCTTGCCGGTAAAGGTCGAGATCACTTCAGAGAAGATACCGAACGCTGGCAGGATCAGGATGTACACCTCAGGGTGACCCCATGCCCAGAACAGGTTCACGTACATCATCGGATTGCCACCAAGTTCATTGGTGAAAATGTGGAAATCCAGGTAACGGTCAAGCGACAGCAGCGCCATGGTAGCGGCCAGGATCGGGAACGAAGCCACGATCAGGACGTTGGCCCAGGTGCAGGTCCAGGTGAAGATCGGCATGTCCATCAGTTTCATGCCAGGGGCGCGCATTTTCAGGACGGTGGCCAGGAAGTTGACCCCCGTCAGTGTCGTCCCGAGTCCTGATAACTGTAGCGCCCAGATGTAGTAGTCCACACCCACGCCCGGACTGTACTGAATGCCCGACAGCGGTGGATACGCAACCCAACCGGTCTTGGCGAATTCGCCGACGCCCAGGGACAGGTTGATCAGCACCACGCCGGAAACCAGCAGCCAGAAGCTCAAGGAGTTCAGGAACGGATAGGCAACGTCACGCGCACCGATCTGCAGCGGCAAGGCAAGGTTCATCAAGCCGGTGAAGAATGGCATCGCCATGAAGATGATCATGATCACACCGTGAGCGGTGAAGATCTGGTCATAGTGTTCAGGCGGCAGGTAGCCAGGCGAACCCTCGGTGGCCATGGCCAACTGGGTACGCATCATGATGGCGTCGGCAAAACCACGCAGCAGCATGACCATGGCAACGATGACGTACATGACACCGATTTTTTTGTGGTCGACAGAGGTCAACCACTCGGTCCACAGGTAGGTCCACTTCTTGAAATACGTGATTGCAGCAAACAGTGCCAGACCACCCAGCGCGATCATGGCGATAGTCACCATCACGATCGGCTCGTGGAACGGGACCGCATCCCAACTTAATTTACCAAACATCGTTTACTCCTCTGCCCCAGCAGTTGAATGCGAGCCCGTGTCAGAACCTTCAACCGCGGCCACTTCTTTCTTCTCGTGCTTGACCGGCTTGCCTGGCTTCATACCTTCGTACTTGTCGACGATTTTCTGAAACAGGTCCGGCGTGTACGCGGAGTACAGAGTGGCTGGGTTGTTCTGGCTTGGTTTGGCAAGAGCATCGTATTCAGCTTGATCAAGCTGTTTAGGTGCGGCCTTGACTTTGGCTACCCAGGCGTCGAAATCTTCCTGGCTCGTCGAGATCGCTTTGAATTTCATGCCGGTGAAGCCAGCGCCGCTATAGTTGGCGGAGATGCCTTCCATTTCAGCTTTCTGGTTGGCGATCAGGTGCAGCTTGGTCTGCATGCCTGCCATCGCGTAGATCTGGCCGCCCAGAGCAGGGATGAAGAACGAGTTCATCACAGCATCGGAGGTGATCTTGAAGTTCAGCGGAGTGTGCTCCGGGAACTGGATTTCGTTAACAGTGGCGATACCCAGGTCCGGGTAGATGAACAGCCACTTCCAGTCCAGCGCGACGACTTCGATGTTGATCGGCTTGACGTCGGATTCCAGCGGACGGTACGGGTCCAGTGCGTGGGTGGACTTGTAGGTCACATAACCCAGGGCAATGATGATGAGGATCGGCACCAGCCACACTGCGATTTCGATCTTGGTGGAGTGCGACCACTTCGGCGCGTAGGTAGCGCTGGTGTTCGACGCACGGTATTTCCAGGCGAAGGCGAAGGTCATGATGATCACGGGGACCACGACCAGCAGCATCAGCAGGGTGGCGGTGATGATCAGGTTTCGTTCATCCAGACCGACCTGTCCTTTTGGGTCGAGCAAGGTCCACTTGCAGCCTCCCAGCATTAACAACATGCCAAGCAGCGGCAAAAAGCCTAGTAATCGGGGGTACCTGTTTTTACTCATCTCACGACCTCTAAAGCAGCTTGCGCAATGCAGTTGGGTTTTGATCGCCAACACTTCACCCTGCCAAGGGTTGGCATTTCTCTTCGATTGAATAAGAGCCTGCCCGGCACGCCATACATGGACGTTGCACGGACCTGCGGTGAGTTCTTATTCGATTTCGTGGCTAAAGGCCTTGTTACAGACCAATTCCATTTGGTGCGGATAGTTGAAAGGCTGCCGGAACCTGGGGTCGCACAGAGCCATCCATCTGCCCCTCGACCGCTCCAATGCTCAAAGATTGAACAGCACCGGACATTCAGTGCGGGCGATTGTAGTTAGCTAGCGATGTATAAACCATGTCTTATAAAGAAATAATTTTTATCGATTCCAGCAACAATCCTTCACCAATCTTGCAAAGGTTCGGGATCTTATCGTGTTCGATTCTCAACAAAAACCACAAAAATTGCCGTGTTATTGCGTGACAGCGCCCTTCCCTTACACCTTGTAAGGGCATGCAAAACGTATCCAAGTCCCCATAAAACAAGGCATTCGGACATCACCGAATGAGGCAACCGCTGCGACGTTCGCGGCACCGATCAATCGACGAACTGACAGCACATCTTGGCCGTTTTATGCAAATTTATGGACCGGCGCGGCGCGTCAGAAACGTCCTGCGACCGCGTCCGTGTGACAACATGTCGCACGCTGCGCGCACCTCAAGTTGCCCTTCGTCACGTCCCTTTCACAAAACCCTACATACAAAAACGCCCCGTCCTTCCATTAAGCCAGAACAGGGCGTTTCAGTGGGCTGCTTCAGGCCGTGCGTTGGCGATTCCGATAGATGCCCAGCGGAACCAGGATCACCGTCAGCACAAACGCTACCAGCGCCCACTGTGCCAGGGACAGGCCAAGGATCGGCGGGTACGGCGTGCTGCAGAAGCCATCGACCTGGAAGCCCAGGGGAAAGACTTTGGCCAGCGGCAAGTCATCGACAATCGGCTGCAGGACATCGATGCCACAGCTGACCGCAGGGAAAAACTGCGTGTACACATGATGGCCGGCCGCAGCCACGCCGCCCAAGGCGCTAAGGACCACCAACCCTTCAAAGAAGGTGACCGCGCCTTTGCGGCGCATGGCGGCACCGATGAACGCAAACACCGCGATCAACAGCAAGGCGTAGCGCTGCAGGATGCACAGCGGGCATGGCGCTTCGCCCAGTACCACCTGCATGTACAACGCACCGCCGATCAGCGCCAGGCAGATGATGCCCAGCAACACCAGAAAGCGCCGCTCCCTGCCTAAACGCAATTCGTCACTCATCCCCGTTTCCCTTTGCCTGATTATGGTTGTGCCTGATGGCCGCAAGTTTACACACAGGGGATGGTTAAAACAGAAAGGGGTTAACGGCGGATTAATCGAGAGGAATGCAAAGCCAATTGTGGGAGCGGGCTTGCTCGCGAAGGCGGTGGATCAGCCACTTATAAGTCGACTGACACTGAGCCTTCGCGAGCGAGCCCGCTCCCACAGGTTGAACGGTGCTGTGCCTGGAAACCTTATTCCAGGGCCGCGGCCGGGCCGAAGAACTCGTAGCGCGCCTGTTTGTCCGGCACACCGAGGGCTTTAAGGTGGCGCTTGACCGCCGCCATGAAGCCTTTAGGGCCCAGGAAGTAGGCGTCGAGGTCACGCTGTTCGGGCAACCACGCCGCCAGTTGCTCCTGGCTCAGCATCCCGACTTTGTCTGCGGCCGGGCTCACGCCATCGTCTTCTGCGTAGCAATAGAAGCGCTTGAGTTGCGGGTGCTTGGCCGCCAGGGCGTCGACCCATTCACGGAACGCATGCACCCCGCCGTTTCGCGCGCAGTGGATAAAGTGCACCGGGCGCTCGGTGGCCAGGGCTGCTTCGAGCATCGGCAGCGTCGGTGTGATGCCCACCCCGCCGCTGATCAGCACCAGCGGCTTGTCGCTGGCAACCAGGGTGAATTCGCCCGATGGCGGGAACAGGTCGAGGGTCGCGCCGACGTGCATCTGGTCATGCAGGTAGTTGGACACCCGCCCACCGGCCTCGCGCTTGACGCTGATGCGGTACAAACCCGCATCGCTCAGGGCCGACAAGGAATAATTGCGGCGCACTTCTTCGCCATCGATCATCAGCTTCATGCCGAGGTACTGGCCCGGCGCGGCCGCCAGGATCGGGCCGTTATCCACCGGGGCAAAATAGAACGAAATGATTTCGTTGCTCTCCTCCACGCGCTTGACCAACTGGAACGGCCGCGCGCCGCGCCAGCCGCCCGGGGCCTGGGCTTTTTCGTCGTAGATGGCGGCTTCGGCGCCAATCAGGATATCGGCCAACTGACCATAGGCGGCACCCCAGGCGCTCAGCACCTCGGGCGTGGCAATCTCGCTGCCCAGCACCTCGGCAATGGCCCGCAGCAGGCACGTGCCCACAATCGGGTAGTGCTCCGGCAGGATCTGCAGGGCCACGTGCTTGTTGATGATCTTTGCGACCAGATCGCCCAGTTGGTCCAACTGGTCGATATGCCGCGCGTACATCAGCACGCCATTGGCCAAGGCGCGGGGCTGGTCGCCGTTGGCCTGATTGGCCTGGTTGAACAGCGGGCGAACGTCCGGGTACTCGCTGAGCATCATGCGGTAGAAGTGCGTGATCAGCGCTTCGCCGCCGCTTTCCAGCAGGGGCACGGTGGATTTGACGATGGCACGGTCTTGGGCACTAAGCATGGCAGACTCCTGGGTCTTTTTACTGATTGCCCTTACGTACTCAGTATTCGTGCCAACTTATAAACCGTTATTTTTCAACGAGTTAAATATAAAGTAGTCAATATGACTTCCTACACTTTATAGTCATAAGGACTACAAGGAGTCATTATGACTGCACAATCGCTGCTCACTACCCTGCTGCCTCTGGTTGCCGACTTGTCGCGCGAACTGCCCGAAGGCGAGCGCTACCGACGCCTGTTGCAAGCCATGCGCGCGCTGCTGCCGTGCGATGCCGCCGCGCTGTTGCGCCTGGACGGTGAATGGCTGGTGCCGTTGGCGGTGGACGGTTTAAGCACCGACACCCTCGGCCGACGCTTCAAGGTCAGCGAGCACCCACGCTTTGCGGTGCTGCTGAGCAGCCCCGGCCCTACCCGCTTTGACACCGACAGCGAACTGCCGGACCCGTACGATGGTTTGGTCGATGGCCTGCACGGCCACCTGCAAGTGCACGACTGCATGGGCTGCCCGCTGTTTATCGACGACAAACCCTGGGGCCTGCTGACCCTCGACGCGCTGGACACCGAGCGCTTCGAGCGTGTCGAACTCGACGCCCTGCAGGCCTTCGCCAGCCTGGCAGCGGCCACCGTCAACGTCGCCGAACGTATCGAGCGCTTGGCCTTGCGCGCCGAAGATGAGCACCAGCGCGCCGAGATCTACCGCCAGGCCAGCGGCCAGCAGCACAAGGAAATGATTGGCCAGAGCAAGGCCCACAAGCACCTGGTCGAGGAAATCAAGCTGGTGGGCGGCAGCGACCTGACCGTGTTGATTACCGGCGAAACCGGCGTCGGCAAGGAACTGGTCGCCCAGGCCATCCACGCCGCGTCGCCGCGCGCAGACAAACCCCTGATCAGCCTCAACTGCGCTGCACTCCCGGAAACCCTGGTGGAAAGCGAGCTGTTCGGCCATGTGCGCGGTGCCTTTACCGGCGCGCTGAACGAGCGCCGCGGCAAATTCGAACTGGCCAATGGCGGCACGCTGTTTCTGGATGAAGTGGGCGAGCTGTCGCTGACCGTGCAGGCCAAACTGTTGCGCGTGCTGCAAAGCGGCCAACTGCAGCGCCTGGGATCGGACAAGGAGCATCAAGTGGACGTGCGCCTGATCGCCGCCACCAACCGCGACCTGGCCGAAGAGGTGCGCAACGGCCGCTACCGTGCCGACTTTTATCACCGCCTGAGCGTGTACCCGCTGCAAGTGCCGGCGCTGCGCGAACGTGGCCGTGATGTGCTGCTGCTGGCGGGCTTCTTCCTCGAGCAGAACCGTTCACGCATGGGCCTGGGCAGTCTGCGCCTGACCAGCGACGCTCAAGCGGCGCTGCTGGCTTACAACTGGCCGGGCAATGTGCGCGAGCTGGAACATTTGATCGGACGCAGCGCGCTAAAAGCCCTGGGAAACTGTCGCGAACGTCCGAAGATCCTGAGCCTGAGTGCCCACGACCTGGACCTGCCCGATGTCGGCGCGCCGCTGGCAATCGAAGCACCGGCCGATGTGGCCCCAGTGGTCACCGGCGACCTGCGCCAGGCCACCGAGCATTACCAGCGCCAAGTCATCAGCGCCTGCCTGGAGCGCCACCAGCACAACTGGGCCAGCGCCGCCCGCGAACTGGGCCTCGACCGCGCCAACCTCGGCCGCATGGCCAGGCGTCTGGGTCTCAAATAGAACGATCACCCCAGCCTGAACACAGGAACAACTCGCTCCAAGGTGGGAGCTGGCTTACCGGCGATAGCGGTGTACCTGCCGGCTCATCCACTTACGGCCATCGCCTGCAAGCCTGCGCCCCCATTAGATTTGCTTGGCCTTGAGCATCGGATCCACAGGCTGGCTCGGTTTAACCTTACGAAACACCAACACATTCCCCAGCATCACCAGCACCAACCCCATCAACGCCGGCGCCGTCCACTGATACCCCTCGGCAAACGCCGACACATTCAGCGCCACCACCGGAAACAGCACCGTGCAATACGCCGCGCGCTCCGGGCCCATACGGCCCACCAACGTGAGGTAGGCGGTAAAACCAATCACCGAGCCCGGAATCACCAGGTACCACAGCGCTCCGACATAACGCGCACTCCAATCCATGTCGAACGGTATCCCGCGCACCGCGCAATAGGTCGCGAGCATCACCGAACCATAGGCCATGCCCCAGGCATTGGTGGTCAACGGCTTGAGCCCGGCCTTCTGCTGCAGGCTCGACAGCAGGTTGCCGGCCGAAAAACACATCGTCCCCAACAACGCCAAGCCCAAGCCCAGCAACGTCTGGGGGCTGGCGGTGTGCCCGACCAGCTCCGGCCAGAACAGAAAACCCAACCCCATTAATCCAAGCGCGCCGCCCATCAATACGTTGCGCGCCACCCGCTGACCGAAAAACACCCGCGCATTGAGGGCATTCCATAGCGTGGCCGTGGAAAACACAACCGCCACCAGGCCGCTGGGAATCCATTGGCTGGCTGTCAGAAAGCACATGAAGTTGACGCAAAACAGGCACACGCCCTGGGCGAGGCAAATCAGGTGCCCGCGCCGGTTCATCACCTGCAATTTGCGGCTGAGCAGCAACAGCGCAAACAGCACCAGCGCCGCCAGGCCAAAGCGATAGACGATCGACACAGGAATCGCCACGACACCCAATTGCCACTTGAGGGCAATCCAGGTAGTGCCCCAGATCAGCACGGTAAGTAAGTACAGGAAAAGGTTCATAGCGGGCTCCGTCGATTGAGCCACAGTGTTGCCCGCAGACCGGCCCGCGCTCTTGCACATTCTTGCGCTTTTGTCGGGCGGCGAGATCACAGCGCCCGCGCTGCGGAGTAGGATGCAAGGCGTCGGAGAGAACAACCATGCCAGAGCTGGAATCGCTGCAAGTCTTTCAAGCCCTTAACCGCTCGCCCAACGCACGTCTCGAAGCCTGCGCCGAGCTCGGTGACGGCCTGTCTGCGGCGTTGTGGAGCAACCATCACGATGCTCAGGACTACCAGGCGCCCACCCACCACACTTTGTCCTGCTACATCGGCGGCGGCACCGGGACTTTTCGCCGTGATCAGCCCGGCACCAAAGGTGGCCCTGACAAACTCTGCATCCTGCCGGCCGAGCATCAGTCAGCCTGGGTGATCAATGGTGAAATCCGCCTGGCCCATGTGTACTTCAGCCCCGAGCAATTTGCCCTCGGCTGCGTCACCCTGCTGGACCGCGAACCGCGCGCATTGCAATTGCGCGAAAGCACCTTTCTTGAAGACGCCAGCCAGGCCCGGCGCTTTCACCAGTTGATCGCGCTCAACTGGCACGAGCCCGCCGAACGCCTGCTGACCAGCAGCCTGGCCCATGAAATGCTCAGCCACACTTTGCTCAGCCAGGTTGGCGCGCGCGACGGTCTGCGTTTGAAAGGCGGATTGGCCGCGCATCAGCGCCGGCGGTTGGTGGACTACATCGACCATCACCTCGACGACCCGATCAGCCTGGGGCAATTGGCCGGGATGTGTGCGCTGTCGGAATACCATTTCGCGCGGATGTTCCGCCAAAGCTTCGGCCTGCCGCCCCATCAATACCTGTTGGCACGACGCTTGGCCCGCGCGCAAAGCCTGCTGCGTGCCGGCACGCTCCCCCTGGGCGACATTGCCTGGATGTGCGGCTTCTCCAGCGCCAGCCACTTCACCCACCGCTTTCGCCAAGCCATGGGCGCCACACCCGGCGACTACCGCCAAGCCTTCCACGCCTAAACACAACCCTCCAGCACACCCGCACCCGTGGCGAGCGGGCTTGCCCCGCGTCGGGCTGCGCAGCAGCCCCAAAAACAGGCGCCGCGCTCCACGAGGAAAATCTCAATATCCTCATAGGGCCGCTGCGCAGCCCAACGCGGGGCAAGCCCGCTCGCCACGAAAGCATGAGACGGCATTCAACCCCTATGGATGATCCCACCGCCTACACCATCAACCCCAATGTCTTGGCTTTCGCCACCGCCTGCGTGCGCCGCTCCACGCCGAGCTTGCTGTGGATACGCCGCGCGTGGGTCTTGACGGTGTGCAACGAGATAAACAGCCGGTCGGCGATTTCCAGGTTGGAGTTGCCCAGGGCGATCAATTGCAGCACTTGCAGCTCGCGCTGGCTCAGGGGGTTTTCCGCCACGCCGCTGGGCGCCGCCTGCGCCTCCAGGCCCAGTTCACTCAGTAACCCTGGCGAGCGCAACCGCAGTTCGCGAATCGCCTGCTGCACCTGGCAGCGCCCGGCCAGCGCCAGCCCAGCCTCCAGGGCCCGACGAGCCATCAGCGGATCACCGAGTTGCCAGGCCACCTCGCCCAGCACCAGTTGCAACTCGGTTTCCAGGCACAGCATGCCGCGCTGCCGAGTGGTGTCGAGCAAATCGTTGAGCCGTGCAATCGGCTGCTCGGCACAGCCCAGCTTCACTTCGGCCAGCACCAGCAAATACTCCAGGCGCGGGATCAGTTCTAGCGTGGCCGGCGGCGCCTGCTTGGCATCGGGCCCACGAAAGTGGCGCAGCACCCGGCGCACCGCTTCCAGCGTCAATTCGGCGCGGCCCTGCTGCAACCAGAAATGCCCGCTGACCAACAGCAGCACCGCGCGATACACCGTGTCCGGTACCTGGCGCTGCTGCATCAAGCGCTCGGCCTCACGCAGCTGGATAAACGCCTGGGCGTAATCGCCTCGGTTCGCTGCCAGCAGCGCCAGGCCGAGAAAACCGTACAGCACGCGCTTGTCCTGGCTGTGCAGGCACATCGTCAAACCGGCCTCGAAACACTCAGTGGCCAGCACATCCTGGCCTTGTCGCAGCGCAAGATGCCCGCGTCGCAAGGCAATCCGCCCCACCAACGGGCCGGCCTTGAGCCGCTGCCCCACCAGCATTGCCTGCACATGCTCCAACAGGCTCTGCGCCCGGTAGGGTGCGCCGCGTTGTTCCAGCAGTTGCGCGTGATCCAGCTCCAGCAATGCCTCCAGCACCAACGAACCCTGTGCACGCGCCAGGCACAGGGCTTCGCGGTTCAAGGCCTGGCCCACGTCCAGTTCACCGCGCAACAAAGCTTGCTGGGTCAGGCCCGAAAGGCACATCAGGCGCGAGGTCCAGGCGCTGTCGGGCAAGGCTTGCAGCGCCTCGAGAAAATGCTCGCGGGAGCGCTGGGCATCGCCGCTCAAGTGCAACAGCCAGCCCCATTGCGCCTGCCAGCGGGCCAACAGATAACGCTGTCGCGCCGCCGTCGGTTGCGGGGCGAACCGCGCCAATTGATCGATACACAAGGCTGCCTGGTCGAAGCGTCCGGCAAACAGCAACGCCGCCGTGACCAGCCCCACCAGTTGCGCCGAGCCGAGCATCAATTCATCGCCATGCTGCTCATGCAGGCGCAACAGCAGCACTGCGTTCTGCTGACGGAACAAGTCTTCAAAACTGAAGTGCTGCAACAGGCTCACCGCCACTTCGTAGGCTTCGGCCAGCAGCGCCTGTTCAAAGGCGGCCTGCCAGTCCTGCTGTGCGGTGAACCATTGGCAGGCGCGACGGTGCCAGGAACGCTTGGCCGGCCAGGGCTCATCGCGGATCAGTTGCGCCAATGGCGCAAAAATTTGCAGCCAATCAGTGGTGTCCTCCCACGGCTGGATAAATGCGCCCAGCGCTTGCAGGTCGCGCAGATAGTGATCGCCGTCACCAAAGCCGAACAAGTGCTCACACAAGCCCGGGTTGAAGCGCGGCATATGCGCCAACACACGCCAGGCCTCCGCCAGCTCGGCGGGCAAGGTGCCGAAAAGTTCGTGTTGCAGGTAGTCGAGCAAGGTTCTGTCCGGGTGCCCGTCACCGAGCAAAGCGATGCGCACGCCGGCGCACCAGCCGCCGCTGAACTGCATCACGCTGTCGACGGTGTGCGTGGGCCCGAGCAGTTGCTGGATTTCCGCAGGGCTGAACATCAACTCACTGCATTCCAGCAGCTCATCGTCGAGCAGCAGACGCGGCCAGTTGCACAGCGGGCGCCGCCGGGCGCCCAGCCACCAGGTCAGCGCCGGGCTGGCGGCGCTCAGCAAACGGTCAAGCAAGGCGTCCAGTTCGGGGGCCGACAGGCGGCAGAAATCGTCGAGAAATATCCACGCCGGGCTGTGCCAGCGGCTGAGGTCGAGCAACAAGGTGGCTTCGTCGACGAACGACAAACCGAGGTGTTGCGCCAGCCGCGCGCCAAAATCATCGGGGCTGAGCACGGCGCCATTGAGCGCCAGCCAATACACCTGACACTCCGCCGGCGCCTGCAACGCACACTCGGCGAGCAACGCGCTCTTGCCACTGCCACCCGGCGCGCAGAGCAGCTTCACCCTGACCGGCGCCGCCAGCAAAGGCCCGGCCAGGCGCGGGCGCAACAGATGGTGGGCGGACAGCCGTGGCATGAATCCAGGACGGTTCAGGCAGCGTGTCATGGCGGTCATTGCTGCATCCTGCTTTTTATTGTTATGCAACCTGGCGCCTACCCTAGTCCTGTGGTCGGCGGTTGTTGAAGAAGTATTCAGCGGGGTGATTTATAGCCATGCACAAAACCCGGGATTCCACCCCACCCTAAAGTGGAACCCGGTCAATGTGGGAGCTGGCTTGCCAGCGATAGCGTTGGGTCAGTTGGCCCAGCTGTGGCAGGTGTACCGCCATCGCAGGCAAGCCAGCTCCCACAGAGTGATTGCATTGCAATTGAAGATCAGCGCACGCCCTCAGACCTCAACGCTGCCGGTGTGTAATCCGCCGCCTTGGCCGCAAAGCCGAACACGAAGCTGCTCTTCTCCTCGTTTTTCATCCCCAGCGCGATGTAGCGCCCGGCGATGATGTCGTACAGCGTTTCCACGGTGTAGGCCGGCACCTGATGGTCGTAGTAAAACTGCGCGTGGCCCTCGGCAACCCGCCACAGTTGGCCACGGCCGTCGTAGTGATCAACCAGCGCGACCTGCCAGCTGTCTTCGTCGATGTACATGTGGCGCTTGGCGTAGATGTGCCGTTCGCTCGGCTTGACGGTGCCGATCACTTCCCACACGCGGTGCAGCTCGTAGCGGGTCAGGTCCTGGTTGATGTGCCCGGCCTTGATGATGTCGTCGTACTTGAGGGTCGGCGAATCGAGCTTGTAGCTGTTGTAGGGGATGTAGACCTCTTTTTTGCCGACCAGCTTCCAGTCGTAGCGGTCGGGCGCGCCAGAGAACATGTCGAAGTTGTCGGTGGTGCGCAGGCCGTCGGAGGCGGTGCCCGGGCCGTCGTAGGAGACTTGCGGCGCGCGGCGAACCCGGCGCTGGCCGGCGTTGTAGATCCAGGCCAGGCGTGGTTCCTTCACTTGGTCGAGGGTTTCGTGCACCAACAGCACGTTGCCCGCCAGACGTGCCGGGGCGGTGACCGATTGCTTGAAGAAGCTCAGCACGTTGGCCGCCTTGGCCTGGTCGATGTCCGGGATGGCTTGCGGCACTGCCACTTCTTCCTCGAAACGGATCGGCGTGTAGCTGCCATTCGTTTGCGGAGTCGCCTGGGTGATGATGCGTTTGAGGTTGCCGCCGTGGTAGCGGGTGATGTGGTTCCACAGCACTTCCACGCCATTTTTCGGAATAGGGAACGCGTAGTAGCGGTTGCCGGTGAAATTCTCCAGGCCATTGCCGTCGTTGATCGCATGCACGTTGAGCGCGCTGCGCTTGATCGACTCGTAGATGTCCGGCGGCAGGTTGACCGTACGGTGGGTTGGGTACACCGGGATCTTGTAGGTTTCGGGGTAGCGCTTGAACATCGCCACCTGGCCGTCGGAGAGCTTGTCTTTGTACTTGTCGACCGTGGCGGCGGTGATCACGAACAGCGGCTTTTCATTGGCAAATGGGTCGGCCAGAAAACCCTTGCTGTCCACCGCGCCGGCGTTTTTGGGGATGCCGCCGGTCCAGGCCGGGATCGAGCCGTCGGCGTTGCCGGCTTTTTCAGCGCCGACCGGCGTCAGGGTGGTGCCAAGCTTGGCGGCCTCTTCGGGCGATACCGCCGCCATCACGTGGGCGGCCAGCAGACTCAGGGCCATCACTGCAAATATCTTACGCATAGGTTGTTGTCCTTCCTTAAAGCAGATCAGAAGTTCACGCCGAAGCTGAGGGCGATAAAGTCGCGGTCGGTGAGGGTGTTGTAGTCGCCGCCAAAAAAGTCGGTGTAGCTCAGGCTGGCGGTGTAGGTGTTGCGGTAATCCGCGTCCACACCGACGCTGATCGCCTTGGCGCCTTCGTTGAATATCCCGTTCGGCCCATAGCCGCTGACGTCATGGGACCAGGACAGGTTGGGCTTGAGGTTCACCCCGGCAAACACGTTGTTGTAATCCAGGATTGCGCGGGCGCGATAACCCCAGGAATTGGCGGTGACGAAGCCGTCGGTATCGCCGCCGAAACCATAGGCGCCATACACCGAGTCGCGGCCGTAGCGCAGTTTGGTTTTGGCCTCCAGGCCGCCGACGTGCACATAGGCCGCCTCGCCCACCAATGTCAGACGTTCGGCGCCCAGCACCTGATCGAAGAACTGGGTCATGGTGCTTTGGATCTGGGTGATTTCCTTGCGGCGGTAGCCTGAGTTATCCGAGCCGAACGAGCTGCGGATCGGCGAGGCGGTTTGGCCGGCAATCGGGTTGACCAACGCCAGCGTCAAGTCGGTGGTGTTGAGCTGCACCGGTGCATTCGGGCGGTAGCTGATCTCGCCGGTCCACGCCGTGCCGGTGGGCAAGGTGGTGGAGAAACTGGCGCCGTACAGACGGATGTCTTCCGGGTAGTCGAGGTAGTACTGACCACGACCGAGCATGGTGCTCTGGGCCAGGCCCGAGCCGCTGCCGGGCGCGATGGCGTTGGCGGTGGCCGCGATACGCCCGATGGTGGCCAGGTTGGTGTTGGCGGTGATCGTGCCCACGGTGGGTGTGCGGCTGTGGTAATTCATGAAGTACAGGCCGTACTCGGTGTCATCGCCAAGCCAGCGCAAGGCCGCCCCGAACTGCCCGCCATCGCGGGCTTCGCGGTCTTTGGCACGCTGCACCACCACGCCTTCGCGCGTGACTTGAAAGCCCTGGCCGAACGCGGCCGCCACCGGCTGCAGCGGCGCAATCGCCGGGCTGCCGACGGTGTAGTTGTTGTTGCAGCCGTGAGCAACCACGTCGTTGCCGAAGAAGGTGCCGCAGTTGTCCACCACGGTGTTTTCCCAGTTCAACTGGTAGAAACCTTCCACCGACAGCTGGTTGGTGAGGCTCTGGGACGCGAACAGCATGTTCACCGGGATCAGGCCTTCCTTGATTTCGGCACCGGGTCGACGAAAGGCCGACACGTCGATGGGGTTGATGCTGTTGATCGAGTTACCGATGAACGTACTTTCGCCCCAGCTGACGACCTGCTTGCCGACGCGCACGTTGCCGGGCAGGTCGCCAATCGAATAGTTGTGATAGACGAAGGCATCCAGCAGCTCATAGCCGGACGACCGCGCGCCTTCGTCGCGATGGTGATTGCTGATCTGCTTGAACTCGCGGTCTTCGTCCTGCAGTTCGAAGTCGTACCAGTACTTGCCGCGCACAAACACGCCGCTGTCGCCGTACTTGAGCTCCAGGTCGTGAATGCCTTTGAAGATCTTGGAGAAGGTTTCGCCCTTCTTGAAGTTCAGCCGCCCGTCATCCCCGGTGGACGCCTGACCCGTGCCGCCATTGGGAATGCCCACCAGCTTTTTGTCGGCATCGCGCATGCCCCAGCTGGCGCCGACCGACAGCGAAGAATCGAATTGCCCTTCGATCTCGCCAATGTTGAACGAAACAGCCTGTGCCTGGGCGCAGCAGCCCAGTGCAACCGCCGCGGCGAGCGCCTGTGGCGTGAAGATGGCGCGCATTGTTGTTTTTGTCATGCGTCTTCCCCGGTGAGTGACAGAAGGCCCCACCCTACTGCCGCCCGCGAGGAGCGATAAGCGCACCAAAGGGGTATTCGCAGTGTCGCTCGAAAGGATTAGCAGCCGCTCTGGCCGGGGTTTTGACCGGCCCATGACTGGGGTAGATAGCGCGTTATCAGGGGAATGGATGGCCTGCGGCGCGACTGTTGCCAATTTGGTAACAGTCCTTGTCTTGAACCGCTATTACTCAATTTGTTACAACCGACTATTCTTACCTCGCTCTCAGGGCAAACGGCCCGCTCCCAACCTGGGGAGAACAGCTGAATTTCGACGGATTGGCTAATTTATTCAATCTGTTACCCGTGTTCACTGACGTTGATTTGTCGCTCCTTGATCCAACGTCTTACTTCGGCCGCTGCCTATGCAGCGGCCTTTTTTATGCCTGAACGAAAACGGGGCGCCATCAGCGCCCCGCGGTATTCGATAGTGTTCGAGCAACGATCAGAGGCTGAATTTCTGCAAGTTGGCCATCATCTCCTTCAATGCCTCGATATTGTCCTTGGGGTGCGCGGCGACTTCGAAGTCGCAGATCTGCGCCCAATGCGCAGCCACATCATCGGGTGAAAACCCGGCTTCGGGGTCAAACCCCACACCCAGGCTGCGCTCCCAGCGGGTCTTGCCGATCCAGCCGCCGCCCACTTCAAACAGGCCGGAGGTTTCCTGGCACGCCTCGCTGCCCAGGTACACCACCAACGGGCTGACCAGCTCCGGCTTGAGGCGGTCGAACACTTGCGGCGGGATCAGGCCTTCGGTCATGCGCGTGCCGCCGGTGGGGGCGATGGCATTGACCAGAATATTGTTCTTGCGCCCTTCCAGCGCCAGGGTGCGGGTCAAGCCGTACAAGCCCAGCTTGGCCATGCCGTAGTTGGATTGGCCGAAGTTGCCATAGATGCCCGAAGTGGACGCGGTGAAGATCACCCGGCCATAACCTTGCTCACGCAAATGCGGCCAGGCAGCGCGGGTCACTTTGTAGGCACCCTCGACATGCACCCGATACACCAGATCCCAGTCGCCGTCGTCCATTTTGTGGAAGGTCTTGTCGCGTAGGATGCCGGCGTTGTTGACCACCACATCGATGCGACCGAATGCATCGAGCGCGTTCTGCACGATTTTGTCACCGTCGGTGACGGAGTCATGGTTGGCTTCGGCAATGCCGCCCGCTTCGCGGATTTCGGCGACCACGCGATCGGCGGCCGAGGCGTTGGCGCCCTCGCCTTGAGTGGAACCGCCGAGGTCATTGACCAGCACCTTGGCCCCGTGTCGGGCGAACAGCAGCGCATGCGCCCGGCCCAACCCGCCGCCGGCACCGGTAACGATCACGACCTTATCCTGGAACTGCACTGACTCACTCATACCGAACTCCGCTGGCGACAATGGCAATGGCGTGAGTGTCAGGCACACAGCCTCCGGTCACAATAAAGTCGGCCGAGGCTGAATGGTGCTCGATAAGGCAGCGGGATGATTGTGCGTTCCAGGTTTTCGCAGGGCGTCGCCTTCTCAGTGGCGAGCGCGCGTGCTGTGGCAAGCAGGCTTGCTGAGCAGCAGGCCTCTTGTGGCGAGCGGGCTGTTGTGGCGAGCGGGCTGTTGTGGCGAGCGGGCTTGCCCCGCGTTGGGTGGCGAAGCCGCCCCGATAAGGTTACTGCACAGTGTCTGGTGTACCGCGGTGGCAGGTTTCAGGGCCGCTTCGCGCCCCAACGCGGGGCAAGCCCGCTCGCCACAACAAGCCTGCTCGCTAATGTAAACCTGGCGCAGCCACAACAAGCCCGCTCGCTAATGTGAGCCTGGCGCAAACACAACAAGCTCATTCGCCACAACGGGTGGCTCAGGAATAGGCCACCCGTGGCGCGGGCTGGCCGACGCGCTCGCGAAACGCCAGGTAATGCTTGAGCACCAGTACCGGCGCTTCTATCTGCGGGTAGTGACCGATATTGGCCAGCAACACCGTGTCGGCGTGCGGCACCAACTGGTGATAACGCTCCACCATATGCACACCGGAGATCGGGTCGACTTCGCCGTCGATCACGCGCAACGGCACCTCGCCGCGCTGCAACGCGTCCACCCAGCGCTCCCGCAAGCGGCGGCGCTGGGGAATGTAGGCAATCAGTTTGTGCAGGATGCGCGTGCCGTCATTGCAACTGATCAGGCTCCAGAAATCATCCAGCGCGCTTTCACTGGGCCGCGTATTCGGGCCAAAAATCTGGCTGAAGCTGTTCGACAAGGCATTGCGCCCGAAGGCACGGCCGATCATCCAGCCAAGCGGGCTGAGCAGCAGTTTTTGCACCAACGCCGGGCGATGGGTTTCCGGGAACAGCCCGCCGTTGAGGAATACGCAACTGGCCATCGGAAAACGGCCTTCGTAATGACGGGCGAGTAATTCCTGGGCGACGCTGTCGCCGTAGTCATGGGCCAACACATGCACCGGTTGCTCCACGCGCAGGTGGTCGAGCAACGCCTGCTGCAGGTCGGCCTGCTCCAACAGGCAATATTCGTGATCCACCGGCTTGTCCGAGTCGCCGAACCCCAGCATGTCGCAGGCAATCACCAGGTTGCGCTGGGCCAGCGGCTGCCACAGGTAGTGCCAGTCCCAACTGGCCGTGGGGAAACCATGAATCAACAGCAGTGGCTCGCCCTGCCCGGCCACCCAGTAACGGATCGTACGACCACGGAAGACGAATTCCTGAGCGCGTTTGCGCCAGGCTCTGAGCGGGATTTCGGCGAGTGGCATCAGCTTTTATACCCGGGATCTTGCAGGTCCAATTTACGCAGCAGCGCGGGCCAGGCCAGCGCGCCGCCCATACCCTGAGCGCTCTTGGTGACCGCGGCCACCATAGCCCTGGACCCGGCAAGAATCTGCGGCTCGATGGCAATCAACTCAGCCGCGCCGTTTTGCGCCAGCACCTGGATATCGCAGGCGCGCTGGAAGATAAACATCATCAGGAACGTGTCAGCGATGGTGCCGCCGCAGGTCAGCAGGCCATGGTTGTGCAGCATCAGGAAATTGTTGTCGCCCAGGTCTGCCTGCAAGCGCGCCTTTTCTTCATGGTTGAGCGCCACACCTTCGTAGGCGTGATACGCCAGGCTTGCGAGCACGAACAACGATTGCTGGCTGATCGGCAACACGCCCTGCTTCTGCGCCGAAACAGCAACACCGGCGGCCGTGTGGGTGTGTATCACGCAGGCCACGTCGTGGCGCACGTCATGGATGGCGCTGTGGATGGTATAGCCCGCGGGGTTGATCTCGTAGGGGCTGTCCATCAGCTTGTTGCCGGCCTGGTCGACCTTGACCAGGCTCGACGCCGTGATCTCGTGAAACATCAGCCCGTAGGGGTTGATCAGAAAATCATCGGTGCCCGGCACCTTGGCCGAAATATGCGTGAAGATCAGGTCATCCCAGCCATGCAGCGCGACCAGGCGATAACAGGCGGCCAGGTCGACACGGGCTTGCCATTCGGCAGCGCTGACCTGGTCTTTGACATTCTGTGGCGATAGAACGGGGGCTAGGCTCACGGCAACGACCTCCTTGGCACATTTTCTTATTGTTTTTTTGAGTGAAGGGCCAGTCTAGTCAGACGCTATCGCGCAAGTAGTCGCCTTCGCAGCCAGCTTGATGACCGAACGAGTCAGCAACAAGAATAGTTGAAGTCAGCGGGCGCCGCGTCAGAGAAGCGCCGCCAATAAAGGCACGGCGAACAGGTTGAGCAAGCCCGTCAACACCATCACCAGGCCCGCGACCGAGCCCTCTTCACCGCCCACTTCCTGCGCCCGGCTGACGCCCGCGCCATGAGCGCCCACACCAAACAACGCGCCACGCGCCAGGGGCGTGCGCAACGGCAACCACTTGAGCAGCACGCCGCCGAGCATGGCGCCGAACACGCCGGTGAACATCACAAACACAGCGGTCAGTTCCGGTACACCGCCCAGGTCAGAGGAAACCGGCATGGCAAACGGCGTGGTGATCGAGCGCGGCAACAGCGACATCGTCACCGAGCTGTTCAATGCCAGCGCCTTGGCCAGCCCGAACGAGGTGCCGATGGAGGCCGCGCTGCCGGCGACCATGCCCAGCAGCAACGCCGACCAATGACGCGCCAGCAAGCGGCGTTGTTGCCAGATCGGTACCGCAAACGCCACGGTGACCGGGCCCAGCACCAGCATCAGCCAGTGGGTGTCGGCGGCATATTCGGCGTACGCCGTGTGCATCGGCGCGGCCACCGCCAACAGCAGCGCCGGCACGAGGATCAAGGGCGACAGCACGTAGCGCCCGGTGCGGCTATAGATCCAGCGGCTGAAGACATAGGCGCCCAGGGTCAGGGCGAGCCAGAACACCGGCATCAGCTCAAGCTTCACGGCGCATGCTCCAGCGGCAGACCATCTCTACGGTGAATGCCGTCACCAGCATCACCGACAGAGTGCTGAAACCGATCACCAGCAGGATGCGCCAGCCGTCGTTGCGCACCAGGCCGCCGTAATCAAGCAGGCTCATCAGTGCGGGAATAAAAAACAGCAGCATCTCTGCCATCAACACCCCGGCGCCCAGTTGCAGGGCGGCCGGCTTGACCAGGCCGGTGGCGAATGTCGCCAGCAACAGGCCCAAGCCCACCACGCCACCGGGTATGGGCCAAGCCAACCACACGGCAAGCTGGGTGCCCAGAAAATAGATAGCCAGCAGCACAACCAGCTCAATCAGCAGGCGGGCGATATGTTTGAAGCTGAAACGGTTCATAAGCGTTTGATCCTCACAGGCGCTCAGTTTAAAGACGCCTCCCCCATCCCCACAGCGAATTGTTAGACTGCCAACTATTCCAAACTGGAATCAGGCATATGGAATTCAAACAGCTGCGCAGTTTTGTCGAAGTGATCCGTCGGGGCGGCTTTACCCAGGCCGCTAAAACCTTGCACATCAGCCAATCGGCCGTCAGCAAGCAAGTGGCACAGTTGGAGCAGAGCCTCGGCACGCCGCTGCTGGAACGCACGGGCTCGCACATTCGCCTGACGGCCGCCGGCGAGGTGGTGTTGCAGCGCGCCGAAGCCATGTTGCGCCTGCAAACAGAACTGCTCAGTGAGCTCGATGATATGCAGCAACTGGCCCGTGGCGAGCTGCGCCTGGGCTTGCCGCTGTTGGCGGGCGACACGCTGTTTGCCGGGCTGTTTGCCGAGTACCGCAGGCGCTACCCCAAGGTCACCATCCAATTGCTCGAAGGCGGCAGCCGCACGATCGAGCAGGCGATTCTCAGTGGCGAGCTGGACGTGGGTGGCACGCTGATGCCCAGTGATCCGGCCTTTGCCTGGCAACCCTTTTGCGACGAGCCGCTGGATGCCTTGCTGCCGATGGATCACCCATTGGCTGAGAATGCCCAGGTGCGCCTGGAGGAACTGGCGGACACGCCCTTCCTGATGTACCAACGCAGTTTTGTGCTCAATGACCGACTGATGCAGGCTTGTCAGCAATTGGGCTTTACGCCGAAGGAGATCGGCCGCAGCGGCCAGGCGGACTTTCTCGTCGCCCTGGTCGCGGCCGGTCAGGGCGTGGTGCTGTTGCCCAGCGTGGTCGCCCGCGGGTTGGTGCGACCGGGCGTGGTGCGCCTGACACTCAAGGCGCCCGACTTCCTGCGCTGGGACATCGCCTTTATCTGGCGTGAGGGCGCTTATCTGTCCAAAGCCGCCCAGGCCTGGCTGGCGCTGCTGCGTGAATTCCCGGTCAACCGCGCAGTGCAGTGACCAGCTCCGCCAGCCACGGTTCTGCATCGGCTTCCGGGGTGACGCTTTCGCTGGCGTCCAGGCGCAGCATCGGCAGCACTTCGCGCACGCCCAACTCGCCGAACAGCTCGCGCATTTGCTCGCCGCCGCCGCAGAAGGTGTCGCCGTAGCTGGCGTCGCCCAGCCCGATGACGGCACCGGGCAGCCCGCGCCAGGCGGCGGGGAGTTGGTCACGGATGCTCGAATACAGCGGTTGCAGGTTGTCAGGCAGCTCGCCCATGCCGGTGGTGGACGTTACCGCCAGAAAGGCTTCAGGAGCAAAGGCCTGCACATCGGCCCAGGTGGCGCGCGGGTTGTGCCAGGCTTCAAAACCGGCCGCGTTGAGGATGCCGGCGGCGTGGCGAGCGACTTCTTCAGCGGTGCCGTAGACCGAGCCGGAAAGGATGGCGACTTTCATCAATCTGATCCTGTAGTTGAGCCAAAGCGTGGGATGTTAGCAGCTGGCGCAAATATTTCGGCGCATGCCGCGCAACATTCAGGGCATGCCATACACTGCAGTCTCTAAAAACAAGCCATGGACCGCTCAATGATTAACGCCAAACTGATGCAGCTGGTCATCAACGCCTCCAACGACGGCATCGTCGTCGCCGAACGCGAAGGCAAAGACAAGCCGCTGATCTACGTTAACCCGGCCTTCGAGCGCATGACCGGCTATGCACTGGACGACATCCTGTATCAGGATTGCCGCTTCCTGCAGGCGGGCGACCGCGACCAGCCAGCCCTGATGGCGATTCGTGAAGCCCTCGACAGCGGCGGTTCGTGCCGGGAGATCCTGCGCAACTACCGCAAGGACGGCGCGCCTTTCTGGAACGAGCTATCGCTGTCGACGGTTTACAACGAAGCCGACAAGCAGACCTATTTTGTGGGCGTGCAAAAAGACGTCAGCGCGCAGGTCAAAGCACAACTACGCGTGGCCCAGCTGGAAGCACAGGTGGCCGAGCTTAAAGGCGAGTTGGCGGCGCTCAAAGCGACGAGCGGAATTAACAAAGTGTAAAAAACACGGTCTTTAGAGCGATAATGGCTTTTTAATGTCTCATCGTTGAGCTCCATCAATGCACCGCGACGCGCTTTTGACGCAGGACGAACTGGATTTTATCCAGGACATGCAGCACAACCCGCAGCTCAACCTGCGGGATGCGTGGTCGAGCCTGACGGTCAACGGCGGTGCACAGATTCGTGATTTGCTCACGCGCTTGGCCGCTCACGACCACGTCACCATCCAGGCGCAGTTCGACAACCAGCAACTCACGTTCCCGCTGCACCTGGTAGAAGACGAGTTTCACGCAGTTCATCTGCGCCTGGGCGTGCCGAGCATTTTTGAAGACGGGCCGATGATCCGGCCGTGGCGTCTGGCCCTTGAAGCACCGGTGGCACTGGAAAACGTCAAGGGCAACCCTGCCGCGTTATGGGTTCACGAGGTGTCATTCAAAGGCGTGCTGGTTGAGATTCGTGGCCGGGTCAAACCGCCGAAAACCTTTTCTCTGTGGTTCAGCCCGTCCGGCTACGAACGCATTGCCTTGCGCGGCGCGCTGGAGCGGGAAACGGCCCGCGGCTTATTCGCATACCGTCTGAGCCAAAGCGATGCGGATGAAATCGAGCGGCTGCGCCAGTTCATCCTGCACCAGCATCGCCTGGTTCATCCGCACGTACACGCCTGATTTCAGGTATCCAGCTGCCCACTCAGAAACTGTTGCAAGCGGCGCTGCATCACAAGCCCATCGCTGCCCAGGCAGCCGACCGAGGAACCTGCCAGGTCTTTTTCGGCGAAGTCAGACGCGGCGCCCGCCAGAAACAGTGGGCAATCGAGCGTCATCGCCAAGCGACTCAAGCGCTCGGTCAGCTCGTGGTTGTGTGAATGGTTGGAGAAGATGACGAGCGCCTGGGGCCGGATTTTTTCACAGACCAATGTCAGTTCGTCCAGGGGCTGACCCACTTCCAGCACCTTCATGGGCAGATCCTGCCGACCGACCAATAGCGCCGCCACCAGCAATTCCAACCTACGGCATTCGCCGGGCAACGCCGCCAGCAAGACCCGGGACCCGGGCGAGCCGCTGCCCAGTTGCAAGCGCAGCCAGGCTTGCTCACGCAGGAAAGCATCGAAAAATAACCACTCGCTGGCTTGGCCGAAGCGGCCTTGATGACGCAGCAAGTCGCTCCAAAGGGGCATGAGGATGTCTTGAAACGCCACACTCGGCGGGTAGGTCGCTGACAACTGGCTGTAGAGGTGTTCAAGGGCGCGATCATCGAAAGCACTGATGGCCTGCCTCAACCGCGTTTGCCATTGCGTGTCCTCGATCGAGTCTCGCTCGGCGCGAACCACATCGGCTTGCTGATCATCGCGGGCGAGGATTTTGCCGACTTTGCTTACCGCAACGCCGCGCTCAATCCAATCGAGAATCCTGTTGACGGTCTCAATATCGGTCCTGGAGTAGAGGCGATGCCCACTTTCGGTGCGCGCGGGCTGAATCAGACCATACCGTCGCTCCCAGGCTCGCAAGGTGACCGGATTGACACCTGTCAATCTCGAGACTTCACGAATCGGAAAAAGCTCGCTGGAATCGGCAAGGCTGCCGTGGGCGATTTCGTGAACAGGAGCAGTAATTTCGGGCATCGGGGATCAAAAACATCCGTGTAGATTTGGATCCCATTTAACGCCTTTCCACTTGTCCTTTTCAAGGCCCGCACCCTTCTGACCAATGTCACTGGCGTATTTTTGCAAAACAGGAATAATCCTTGCCTGTTTTTCAGGTGATGGCCTACCCGGCCGCCACCTTTGTGCGCCGTCTACACGGCTCAGCGCACCTGATTATCTGGAGATACACAATGTCTACCTCCCCTGTCACCTTGATGGTTGCGCGCCGCGTGGCCAAAGGGCGTTATGAAGAATTGATGGCCTGGCTGCGTGAAGGCGAGCAATTGGCCACTGACTTCCCCGGTTACCTGGGTTCCGGTGTACTGGCTCCGCCGCCCCATGACGACGAGTTTCAAATCATCTTCCGCTTTGCCGACGAAAAAACCCTGCACGCCTGGGAGTTTTCCGCCTCGCGCAGTGCCTGGTTGAGCCGTGGCAGCGAGCTGTTCGCCGACCCGTCCGAGCATCGCGTCAGTGGCATCGATGGCTGGTTCGGCGCCGTGGGTGCACGGCCGCCGCGCTGGAAACAGGCTGTGGCGATCTGGCTGGCGTTTTTCCCGGTGTCGCTGCTGTTCAACTTCGTCCTGGGGCCGCTGCTCAACGAATTGGACCTGGCCCCACGCGTGCTGGTCAGCACGTTGGCGCTCACGCCCTTGATGGTTTTCTGGTTCATTCCCCTGTCGACGCACCTGCTGGCGAACTGGCTGCACCCCACACCGCCGACGCGCAAGGTCGCCGAAGCTGCCGCTTGAGTACAGGGGCGGCCGGTCGCTGGTATAGTTTCAGCCTGCCAGCGACTTGAGCCTCCCATGACTGCAACGAACGCCCCGATCCTGATCACCGGTGCCGGCCAGCGTGTCGGCCTGCATTGCGCCGAGCGCCTGCTGGACGAGGGCCAGCCGGTTATTTTCAGCTACCGCAGCGAGCGTCCAGGCGTTGAGGCCTTGCGTGAGCGTGGCGCGGTCGGCGTGTTTGCCGACTTCTCCAGTGAAGCCGGGATTCTGGCCTTCATCGCCCAACTGCAAACCCACACCAACAGCCTGCGCGCGATCATCCATAACGCATCGGCGTGGGTCGCGGAAACGCCCGGCGACGAAAGCCGCGCGTTTACCGACATGTTCAGCGTGCACATGCTTGCGCCGTACCTGATCAACCTGCATTGTTCACCCTTGCTGCAACGCTCTTCACCTGCCGATATCGTGCATATCAGCGACGACGTGGTGCGCAAAGGCAGCCGCCAGCATATTGCCTATTGCGCCACCAAGGCCGGGCTCGACAGCCTCACGTTGTCGTTTGCTGCGCAGTTGGCGCCGCTGATCAAGGTCAATGGCATTGCGCCGGCGATGGTGATGTTCAACGAGGGCGACGACGCGGCCTACCGCGCCAACGTCCTGGCCAAATCGGCACTGGGCATCGAACCCGGGCCCGAGGTGATCTACCAGAGCGTGCGTTACCTGCTGGACAACCCTTATGTCACCGGTACCACCCTGACCGTCAACGGCGGGCGGCATATCAAGTAAGCCGTTTGTGAGGATGTTGTATGACCTTGTCCCTGCCCCAACACTACCGCGAAATTCTCAAAGGCCTGGGCGAAGACCCGGAACGCGAAGGCTTGCTCGACACCCCCAAGCGCGCTGCCAAGGCCATGCAGTACCTGTGTCACGGCTACGAGCAGAACCTGGACGAAATCGTCAACGGTGCGCTGTTCGCGTCCGACAATGACGAAATGGTGATCCTTAAGGACATCGAGCTGTATTCGCTGTGCGAGCACCATTTGCTGCCCTTTATCGGCAAGGCCCATGTGGCCTATATTCCGACCGGCAAGGTGCTCGGGCTGTCGAAGCTGGCGCGCATTGTCGACATGTACGCGCGACGCCTGCAGATCCAGGAAAACCTCACGCGGCAAATTGCCGACGCAATTCAGCAGGTCACCCAGGCCGCCGGCGTGGCAGTGGTGATCGAAGCCAAGCACATGTGCATGATGATGCGCGGCGTGGAAAAACAGAATTCAACCATGAACACCTCGGTGATGCTCGGCGCGTTCCGCGAGTCGAACACCACCCGCATGGAGTTCCTGCAACTGATTGGACGGAGCAAGTAGCAATGCCACAACTTCAACCAGGCATGGCGCGCATCCGGGTCAAGGACCTGTGCCTGCGCACCTTTATCGGCATCAACGAGGACGAGATCCTCAACAAGCAGGACGTGCTGATCAACCTGACCATCCTGTACGCCGCCCAGGAAGCCGTGCGCGACAACGACATCGATCACGCGCTGAACTACCGCACCATCACCAAGGCCATCATCGCCCACGTCGAAGGCAACCGCTTCGCCCTGCTCGAGCGCCTGACCCAGGAGCTGCTGGACCTGGTGATGAGCAACGAGTCGGTGCTGTACGCCGAAGTCGAAGTGGACAAGCCTCACGCGCTGCGCTTTGCCGAGTCGGTCTCGATAACGCTAGCTGCAAGCCGCTAGCTGCAAGCGATAAGCTAAAGGCCGACCACACTCCAACTTGCAGCTTGAAGCTTGCCCGCTTGAAGCTGTCTCAAAGAGACCACCATGAACGATCAACAACGCCTCGAACTTGAAGCCGCCGCCTTCCGCCGGCTGGTGGCACACCTGGACAGCCGCAAGGATGTACAGAACATCGACCTGATGAACCTCTCGGGCTTCTGCCGTAACTGCTTGTCCAAGTGGTACAAGGCCGAGGCCGATGAGCGCCACATCGAGCTGAGCCTCGATGACGCCCGTGAAGTGGTGTACGGCATGCCGTACGCCAAATGGAAAGCCCAATACCAGAAAGAAGCCAATGCCGAGCAACAGGCGGCGTTTGCCAAAGGAAAAACCCATGACTGATTTGAACACCCTGCGCGCCAGCCTCAACAGCGGCGAACATGCCTTTGCTGACACCTTGGCTTTTGTAGCCGCGGGTTACGACTACCAGCCGCAAGCCTTCACCAATGGCAACGTGGAAAACGCCGCCGGGCAGAACGAGGGGTCGTGCAAGACCCTGGGCCTGGCGTTGCTGGAAGGCTTGAGCGATCAGGAAGCGCTGCTGGCGTTTGGCGAGCATTACCGCTCGGTGGTGGCTACGCCTGAAGGCAGCGACCACGGCAACATTCGTGCGCTGATCGAGCATGGGTTGGCGGGTGTGAAGTTCGCCGCACAGCCACTGACCCGCAAATCCTGAGTCAGGCATAGATCAAAATGGGGGAGCGGGCTTGCTCGCGAATGCAGAGTGGCAGTCAATACATCTGGTGACTGATACACCGCATTCGCGAGCAAGCCCGCTCCCACATTTGAACGGCGGTGTTGCATAAATCGCAGACATAAAAAAACCGGCCTCGCAGCCGGTTTTTTCATTTAAACGGGTTAGAACGAAGCGTCTTTCAAACCGTCGAGGTAACGCTCGGCGTCCAGAGCCGCCATGCAGCCGGCGCCGGCCGAGGTGATGGCCTGGCGATAGACGTGGTCAGCCACGTCACCGGCGGCAAAGATGCCTTCGATGTTGGTTGCGGTGGCATTGCCTTCACGGCCGCCTTGCACCACCAGGTAGCCGTCTTTGGCTTCCAGCACGCCTTCGAACAGCGAGGTGTTCGGGGTGTGGCCGATCGCGATGAACACGCCGTCGACTTTCAGTTCGTCGAAGCTGCCGTCGTTGTTTTTCAGGCGAGCGCCAGTCACGCCCATGTTGTCGCCCAGGACTTCGTCGAGGGTGGCGTTGAGCTTGAGGATGATCTTGCCTTCAGCGACACGGGCGTGCAGCTTGTCGATCAGAATCTTCTCGGCGCGGAAGGTCTCGCGGCGGTGAACCAGGGTCACGGTGCTGGCGATGTTGGCCAGGTACAGCGCTTCTTCCACGGCGGTGTTGCCACCACCGACCACGGCAACAGGCTTGTTGCGGTAGAAGAAACCGTCGCAGGTCGCGCAGGCGGATACGCCTTTGCCCATGAATGCTTCTTCCGACGGCAGGCCCAGGTAACGGGCGCTGGCGCCAGTGGCGATGATCAGCGCGTCACAGGTGTACACGCCGCTGTCGCCAGTCAGGCTGTAAGGCTTTTTCGAGAAGTCGACTTGGTTGATGTGGTCGAAAACAATCTCGGTTTCAAAGCGCTCGGCGTGTTCTTTCATCCGCTCCATCAGCACCGGGCCGGTCAAACCGTGGACGTCGCCCGGCCAGTTGTCGACTTCAGTGGTGGTGGTCAACTGACCGCCCGCCTGCATGCCGGTGATCAGCAGCGGCTTGAGGTTGGCTCGGGCAGCGTAAACGGCAGCGCTGTAACCGGCAGGGCCGGAACCGAGAATAATCACTCGCGAATGACGGGTATCAGACATGACTCACTCCTATCGACCGTCCGGACTACAGAACGGCTGGAATAAAAAAGGACCGCGAAGCACTTGGGGAAGGCTTGAACTCGCAGATCCTGAAAATAATGGGTGCAGCGTATAGAGGGGGGCAAGATTAAGGAAATACGGAATAACAATCCAGCTCATAGGTGGTCTCTATCCCTGCCACCCGATTAATCGACGCCATTGTGCTTAGATGTTACCGCTGATGTCGCTGCTTTCACCCAGGATGCAAAGGCGGTAAGGTCGGCGCGTTTGTCATCCTGCTCGGAGTTCTCCAATGCCCGCCCCTGCTCTTTCCGGCCCGCAGTACCTGCGCGAAGGCCTCAAACTGGTATTGAGCCCAGGCCTGCGCCTGTTTGTAGTGCTGCCGCTGGCGATCAACCTGGTGCTGTTCGTCGGTTTGATCTACTTCGCCGGCCATCAGTTCAGCCTGTGGGTCGACACCTTGATGCCGACGCTGCCGGGCTGGTTGAGTTTCCTCAGTTACATCCTGTGGCCGCTGTTTGTGGTGCTGGTGGTGCTGATGGTGTTTTTCACCTTCACCATGCTGGCGAATATCATCGCGGCGCCCTTCAACGGCTTTCTCGCCGAGAAAGTTGAAGTGGTGGTGCGCGGCACCGACGACTTCCCGCCGTTCAGCTGGGGCGAACTGGTGGCGATGGTGCCCCGCACGCTGGCGCGGGAAATGCGCAAGCTGGGCTACTTCCTGCCACGCGCCATCGGCCTGTTTATCCTGTCGTTCATTCCGGTGGTCAACCTGATCGCCGCGCCGTTGTGGCTGCTGTTCGGCGTGTGGATGATGGCGATCCAGTACATTGACTACCCGGCGGACAACCACAAGCTGGGCTGGAACGAGATGCTCGCCTGGCTGCGCCAGAAGCGCTGGCAGAGCATGAGCTTCGGCGGCATCGTCTACCTGGTGCTGCTGGTGCCGGTGGTCAACCTGCTGATGATGCCGGCGGCGGTGGCCGGAGCCACGCTGTTCTGGGTGCGCGAACAAGGCGCCGAGGCCATGGCGATGCAGAAAGTGACCCGGTCATAAATCCATCATGCCAATGACACAATGACGACATGGCCCACGGTGACACTGTGGGTCATGACGACAGCTTCGCTTCACATCACCCTGATCACCGAAACCTTCCCGCCAGAGATCAACGGGGTGGCCAATACCCTTGGCCGCCTGTGTGAAGGTTTGCGCGCGCGAGGCCATCAGGTCGAGTTAGTGCGTCCACGCCAGGGCAGCGATCAGAGCCGCCCCAGCGATGACGCGCTGCTGCTGTGCCGCGGGTGGCCGCTGCCAGGCTACCCCGGCCTGCAATGGGGCCAGTCGTCGATGCATAAGTTGCTGCGCCGCTGGACCCGTCAGCGCCCCGACGTGCTCTACATCGCCACCGAAGGGCCATTGGGCTTGTCGGCGTTGCGCGCGGCACGGCGCCTGGGCATCAGCGTGGTCAGTGGTTTTCACACCAACTTCCAGCAGTACTCGAACCAGTACGGTTTGAGCCTGCTCAGCCGCATGGTCACGCACTATTTGCGCTGGTTCCATAACCGTTCGACGCTGACGCTGGTCCCCAGCACCAGTCAGCGCCTGGAGCTGGAGCGGCGCAATTTCGAGCGTCTGGGAATGTTGGCGCGCGGGGTCGACAGCCAGTTGTTCCACCCGGCGAAACGCGACCACGCCTTGCGTGAAAGTTGGGCATTGAACGCTGAGCAGATCGCCGTGCTGCACGTAGGTCGACTGGCGCAGGAGAAAAACCTGGGGTTGCTCAAGCGCTGCTTTGAAACCTTGCAAGACACCTATCCGTTGCGCCAGATGAAACTGATCATCGTCGGCGATGGCCCCCAACGCACGATGCTGGAAAAGGAACTGCCAGAGGCGATTTTCTGCGGCACCCTGCGCGGTGAGGAACTGGCCCGGCATTACGCTTCCGGCGATGTGTTCCTGTTCCCCAGCCTGACCGAAACCTTCGGCAACGTGGTGCTGGAAGCCATGGCCTCGGGATTGGGGGTGGTGGCCTACGATCAGGCGGCCGCAACCCAGCATATCCGCCATGGCTACAACGGCGTGCTGGCGATGCCGGGGGATGAGGCTGCGTTTTGCGATGCCGCCAATTGGTTGCTGGAAGATGCAGAGAGCCTGCGCCGTATGCGCCTGAACGCTCGCCAACATGCGAGCCGCCAGGGCTGGCCGGCGATTATCGAACAGTTCGAACGTCAGTTACGCGGCGTGTGCAAGGACGGACACCCGGTGCCCGCCCTTTCGCCTCTTACACCAGGGTCGTCAACGCCTCACGACTGAACGGCAGGATGTCGCCCTCACGCCCCTCGCGCACCTTCACCGCCCAATCCGGATCCACCAGCAAGGCACGGCCCACGGCGACCAGGTCGAACTCGTCGTTATTGAGGCGCTCCAGCAGCTTTTCCAGGCTGGCCGGCTGCGCGACCTTGTCAGTGTTGACCATGAACTGCAGGAACTCGCCGTCCAGGCCGACGCTGCCAACGGTGATGGTCGGCTTGCCGGTGAGCTGGCGCGTCCAACCGGCCAGGTTGAGGTCGGAACCTTCGAATTCCGGCTCCCAGAAACGACGGGTTGAGCAGTGGAAAATATCCACACCCGCGTCGGACAATGGCTTGAGGAACTCACCCAGCGCCTCGGGTGTTTGCACCAGGCGCGCAGTGTAGTCCTGCTGCTTCCACTGCGAGAAACGCAGGATGATCGGGAAGTCCGGGCCTACGGCGGCGCGGGTGGCCTGGATCAGTTCGATGGCAAAACGCGAACGGTTGGCCAGACTGCCACCATATTCGTCGGTGCGCTGGTTGCTGCCTTCCCAGAAGAACTGGTCGACCAGGTAACCGTGGGCGCCGTGGATCTCCACGCCGTCCATGCCGATGCGCTGGGCATCCTTGGCGGCTTGGGCGAAGGCATTGATCACGTCCTGGATGTCCTGGGTGGTCATGCCGTGGACGACCAGATTGCCGTCCTTGAGTTTTTCCATCGGGCCGTAGGCCGGGACGCTGGCGTCAGGCTCGGTGCCGATACGGCGCACGCTGCCCACGTGCCACAGTTGCGGCACGATCTTGCCGCCTTCGGCGTGTACGGCGTCGACCACTTTCTTCCAGCCAGCCAGCGCGGCCTCACCGTAAAAATGCGGAACGTTCGGGTAACCGTTGGAGGCCTGATGACCGACCACGGTACCTTCGGTGATGATCAGGCCCACGCCGGCGGCGGCGCGGCGGCGGTAGTATTCGATGACCTTGGCATTGGGCACGCCACCCGGCGAAAACGAACGCGTCATGGGCGCCATGACCACGCGGGTCGACAGTTGCAGTGCACCGAGCTGGAAAGGTTTGAACAAGGCTTGGACAGGCATGGGAGCACTCCGCGGAAGAGGTATTTATGATGCGGATAATATGAGCAGTGTGCAGCGCCTGAAAGCACTATTGATCTGGGTGATTAAGGGGTAAAAGTCAGGAAGTGAATCACCAAAAAACCCGTGGCGAGCGGGGCTGCCCCGCGTTGGGCGGCGCAGCAGCCCCATTTGAAGCCAGCGCGTTTATCGGCTTAATGGCGGTGTCTGTTTTGGGCTGCTTGGCAGCCCAACGCGGGGCAAGCCCGCTCGCCACAACAAGCGCGCTTGTCACAGAAGCGCACTCGCCGATAAAAACCTTTGGTGGCGTTCAGCTCAGGGCTTTTTCGATGGCCTGCACGATTGTCGGATCATCCGGCGCGGTACGCGGCGAGAATCGAGCCAGCACTCGCCCGTCCTTGCCTAGCAGGAACTTCTCGAAGTTCCAGGTGATATCCCCAGGAAACTCAGCGCCCTCGCCCGCCAGTAAACGGTACAGCTGGTGGCGATCGTGGCCGTTGACGTCGAGCTTGCTGCCCAACGGGAAGGTCACACCGTAGTTCACGTTGCAGAACGCCTGGATTTCTTCCTCGGTGCCCGGTTCCTGGCCCGCAAACTGGTTGCACGGCAGGCCCAATACGGTAAACCCCTGGCCCTTGTACTGCTGATAGAGGTTTTCCAACGCCGCGTATTGCGGGGTCAAGCCACATTTGGAGGCCACATTCACCACCAGCACAACTTGCCCCTTGAAGGGCGCCAGCGGTAGCTCTTGACCGTCCAAAGCTTTGAGTTTCAGGTCGTGGAAAGCACTCATGACGAACTCCAGATATCCCATGTTCTTCGCATTGCGGCCGTTCGAGATTACAGACTGCAAGCCTGCAATCATAGACGCCGATTACAAAACTCGCCTGTCGGCTACTGAGCGGTCGGCCACGGCAAAATCGGAATCGCCGTGACTGCGTTTTGCGGGCTGCCTTCGATCAAACGGTCGCTGTAAACCAGGTAAACCAGGGTATTGCGCTTCTTGTCGAGAAAGCGCACCACCTGCATGGTCTTGAACACCAGCGAGGTGCGTTCCTTGAACACTTCGTCGCCATCCTTGAGTTCACCCTTGAAGTGAATCGGGCCAACCTGGCGGCAGGCGATCGAGGCTTCGGCGCGGTCCTCGGCCAGGCCCAGGCCGCCTTTGACGCCGCCCGTCTTGGCGCGCGACAGGTAGCAGGTCACGCCATCAACCTTGGGATCATCAAACGCCTCGACCACGATCCGGTCGTTGGGCCCGACAAACTTGAACACCGTCGATACCTGGCCAATTTCTTCAGCCGAGGCCAGCAGCGGCAGAGCCAGCAACAGGCCGAGTACTCCGTTCATGACGCGCATCGTGTATTCCCTTTATTTAGACCAGGATCAGGTTATCGCGGTGAACCAGCTCTGGTTCGGCCATGTACCCTAATAGTCCGACAATCGCGTCAGACGATTGTCCAATGATTTTCTGCGCTTCAAGGGCGCTGTAGTTGGCCAGGCCACGGGCGATCTCACGACCGTCGGGCGCAACGCACACCACCATCTCGCCACGGCGGAAGCTGCCCTGCACCAGCTTGACACCCACTGGCAGCAGGCTCTTGTTGCCCTGGGACAGCGCCGACACGGCGCCATCGTCCAGCACCAGCGTGCCACGGGTTTGCAGGTGCCCGGCCAGCCACTGTTTTCGCGCCGCCAGCATGCCGCGTTCCGGCGACAGCAACGTGCCAATACGCTCACCGGCCTTGAGACGGTCCAGCACACGCTCCAGGCGCCCGCCGACGATGATGGTGTGCGCGCCGGAACGCGCGGCCAGGCGTGCAGCACGCAGCTTGGTCTGCATGCCGCCACGGCCCAGCGCGCCGCCGACGCTGCCGGCCACGGCATCCAGCGCCGGGTCATCGGCGCGGGCTTCGTAGATCAGTTGGGCATCGGGGTTGTTGCGCGGGTCGGCGTCGAACATGCCGTCGCGGTCGGTGAGGATCACCAGCAGGTCGGCTTCCACCAGGTTGGCCACCAGCGCGGCCAGGGTGTCGTTGTCGCCGAAGCGGATTTCGTCGGTGACCACCGTGTCATTCTCGTTGATCACCGGGATCACTTTGAGCTCGACCAGCGCGCGCAGTGTGCTGCGGGCGTTGAGGTAACGCTTGCGGTCGGACAGGTCGTCGTGGGTCAGCAGGATCTGCGCCGTGTGGCGGCCATGTTCGGCAAAGCTGGATTCCCAGGCTTGCACCAGGCCCATCTGGCCGATGGCAGCGGCGGCTTGCAGCTCGTGCATCGCGCTGGGTCGCGCGGTCCAGCCGAGGCGGCTCATGCCGGCGGCAACGGCCCCGGACGACACCAGCACCAACTCGACACCGGCCTCATGCAAGGCCACCATCTGCTCGACCCAGACGCTCATGGCTGCGCGATCCAGACCTTTGCCATCCGCCGTCAGCAGCGCACTTCCGATCTTTACGACCCAGCGCTGCGCACCTGTCACTTTGCTCCGCATCATCTTCAACCTTAGATTGAGGGCTGCGCGACCCAGCGCGGCCCATAACGTTATTCGTGACTACTTTAGTGACTACCCGTATACCCAGATACCAAAACGCCGCTCGAGTGAGCGGCGCTTAAGTTTACTGCAACGAATCAGTCGCGCACGTAAATGATTTCCGGACCGTCTTCATCATCCACGTCTTCTTCGTCCCAATCATCGTCGCCGATGTCATGGACCGACTTCACGCCGCTGCGGCGCAGGGCACGCTGGTCATCCAGGGCTTGCAGCTGGGCACGGGCTTCGTCTTCGATCTGTTGATCGAGCTCGGCGAGTTCGGCCTTGAATACAGGGTCGGCCGCCAGGCGGTCGGCGCGGTCTTCCAGGTAGCGCATGATGTCGCGGGTCAGGCGCTCGGTGCCTTCTTTGGCGATGGCCGAGATCACGTAGACCGGACCTTCCCACTCCAGGCGATCGACGATTTCCTTGACGCGCTCTTCGTGCTCTTCTTCCAGGATCTGGTCGCACTTGTTGAGCACCAACCAACGATCGCGCTCGGCCAGGGCCGGGCTGAACTTGGTCAGTTCGCTGACGATCACTTCGGCGGCGTCCGGTGCGCTGGTGTCATCCAGCGGCGCCATGTCGACGAGGTGCAGCAGCAAACGGGTACGCGACAAGTGCTTGAGGAAGCGAATCCCCAGGCCGGCGCCATCGGAAGCACCTTCGATCAAGCCTGGAATGTCGGCGATCACGAAGCTTTTCCAGCGGTCCACGCTGACCACGCCCAGGTTTGGCACCAGGGTGGTGAACGGGTAGTCGGCGACTTTCGGTTTGGCGGCCGAGACCGAGCGGATGAAGGTACTTTTGCCGGCATTCGGCAGGCCCAAGAGGCCGACGTCTGCCAGTACTTTCATTTCCAGCTTGAGGTCACGCTGCTCGCCCGGCTTGCCCGGCGTGGTCTGGCGTGGTGCACGGTTGGTACTGGACTTGAATCGGGTGTTACCCAGACCGTGCCAGCCGCCCTGCACAACCATCAGTTTCTGGCCGGCCTTGGTCAGGTCGCCAATCACTTCCTGGGTGGCCGAGTCGATGATTGTGGTGCCGACCGGTACGCGCAGCACCAGGTCTTCGCCTTTTTTACCGGTGCAGTCGGTGCTGCCGCCGTTGGAGCCACGCTCGGCATCGAAGTGCCGGGTGTAACGGTAGTCGACCAGGGTGTTGAGGTTTTCGTCGGCCATCATGTAGATGGAACCGCCGTCACCGCCATCACCACCGTTGGGGCCACCGTTTTCGATGAATTTTTCGCGACGGAAACTCATGCAACCGTTACCGCCGTCGCCTGCTTTTACTCGGATGGAAACTTCATCAACGAACTTCATAACAAAACGCCTCTCGTCGCATGGACGAGCTTAAGAAACCAAGACATAAGACTCTTGCAAAAATGAGCGCAGCGACCTCAAACAATGACCGCCTATCCAGCGCCTGAGCTCATTACAAACAGCTTTGCAAGAGACTCACTCCACAAACGAAAAAGCCCCGTCGCGAGACAGGGCTTTTCCAGCGATCGCGCAATTAAGCGGCGACAACGCTCACGTAACGGCGGTTGAAAGCGCCTTTTACTTCAAACTTGATCACGCCTTCGATTTTAGCGAAGAGGGTGTGATCTTTACCCATGCCAACACCGTAACCGGCGTGGAATTGGGTGCCGCGCTGACGCACGATGATGTTGCCCGGAATGATTTTCTGGCCGCCATACATCTTCACGCCAAGGCGTTTGGCTTCTGAGTCGCGACCGTTACGGGTACTACCACCAGCTTTTTTGTGTGCCATGAGTCAATTCTCCTAGTGAGGAATTAGGCTGAAATTAAGCCTGAATACCGGTGATTTTGATCTCGGTGTACCACTGGCGGTGGCCCATACGCTTCATGTGGTGCTTACGACGACGGAACTTGATGATGCGGACTTTATCGTGACGACCTTGGGAGATCACTTCAGCCACAACGGTAGCGCCAGCAACAACTGGAGCGCCGATGTTCACGTCATCGCCATTGGCGACCAACAGAACGCGATCAAAGGTAACGGATTCGCCAGTGGCGACTTCCAGTTTTTCGATCTTCAGGTATTCACCTGGGGCGACCTTGTATTGCTTGCCACCAGTAACAATTACTGCGTACGACATGGTATTTCTCCGATAATCCTGCTCACCCAGCGCTTTATAAGAAGAGGTATTGGCTGGCATGGCTGCATGGGATGGACGTCCCGAATGCAATTGCGTAAGGCAGGTGCTGCCCAGGAAGTTCAGGGTGCGCGATTGTACGCAAGGCAACGGAGCGTTGCAAGAGGCCGTCTATCGCGCCTTGACACCCGGGGGTGAGGGTCCTAGCATGCCGCGCAACCCTTCTGGAGCGACTGTCGCTGATGCAACCCCAAGCTTTCTACCGCTCGGTCGCGGACGATTTTAGCGCCGTCGACGGCATCATCAAGCAGCAGCTGACTTCTAAAGTGCCGCTGGTCTCCAAAATTGGCGACTACATTACGTCGGCGGGCGGCAAACGCCTGCGTCCTTTATTAGTGTTGCTGTGTGGCAAGGCCCTGGGCCGCGAAGGCGATGACCTGCGCCTGCTGGCCGCCACTATCGAATTCCTGCACACCGCCACCCTGCTGCATGACGACGTGGTCGACATGTCCGGCATGCGTCGTGGCCGTGAGACCGCCAATGCCATGTGGGGCAACGCCCCCAGCGTGTTGGTCGGCGACTTTCTGTACTCGCGCTCGTTCGAAATGATGGTCGAACTGGGCTCGATGCCGGTGATGAAGATTCTTTCACAAGCCACGCGCATCATCGCCGAAGGTGAAGTGTTGCAGCTGTCGAAGGTCCGCGACGCCAGCACCACCGAAGAAACCTACATGGAAGTGATCCGCGGCAAAACCGCGATGCTCTTCGAAGCCTCCACTCACAGTGCTGCCGCCCTGTGCGGCGCCACTGCCGAACAGGCCGAAGCCCTGCGCACCTTTGGTGATCACCTGGGCGTGGCGTTCCAGTTGGTGGACGACCTGCTCGACTACAAGGGCGACGCCGAGACCCTGGGCAAGAACGTCGGTGACGACCTGGCCGAGGGCAAGCCGACCTTGCCGCTGATCTACACCATGCGCGAAGGTACGCCAGAACAGGCCGCCCTGGTGCGCAAGGCGATCCAGAAAGGCGGGATCGAAAACCTGGAGGCCATCCGCGAAGCCGTTGAAGCTTCGGGCTCCCTGGAGTACACCGCGCAACTGGCGCGTGACTACGTCGCCCGCGCCATCAAGTGCCTTGAAGCCCTGCCTGCCAGTGAATACCGGGATGCCCTGGTCGAACTGAGTGAGTTCGCGGTCGCGCGTACGCACTGAAGACGATTGATGGAGTGGGCTTGTGTGGGAGCGGGCTTGCTCGCGAAAACCGTGGATCGGTGAGAAATATCCAGCTGATCCACCGCCTTCGCGAGTAAGCCCGCTCCCACATCCAGATCCCACTGCCAACCCACTCCCCCGCTCGCGCCTCAAATCCCTATATAATGTGCGACTTTAGCCATTCCTGACTTTCAAGGAGCTTTAGTGAGCACGTTGCCACCCTGCCCAAAATGCAATTCCGAATACACCTACGAAGATGGCGCCCAGCTGATCTGCCCGGAATGCGCCCATGAGTGGTCCGCCAATGGCGAGGCCGAAGCAGCCGGTGATGAAACCGTGAAGAAAGACTCTGTAGGCAACGTCCTGCAAGACGGCGACACCATTACCGTGATCAAAGACCTCAAGGTCAAGGGCACGTCGCTGGTGGTCAAGGTCGGCACCAAGGTCAAGAACATCCGTCTGTGCGACGGCGACCACGATATCGACTGCAAGATCGACGGCATCGGCCCGATGAAACTCAAGTCTGAGTTCGTCCGTAAAGTCTGAATCTGCTGCATCCATCCCGCGCCCGCCGCGGGATGGCGTTTCGCCCTCAGCGTTGATCACGCGCAATATCCACACAGAAAAACCAGGAAACCGCCAATAGGCACTTGCTATTCTACGAATAAGAATTATTCTCATTGAAACCCATCAAGGAGAATGACTCATGACTTATTTGATAGATGCCTGGCTGGACCGCCCACACCCCTACCTGCGAATCCTGCATCGGGAAACCGGAGAAGTCTGTGCAGTGCTGGAAGAAGAAGCACTGAATGAACTGCAGGACCAGGGCGACCTGGACGTGAATGGCCTGAGTTCCAGTGAACCTGGGGTGCTGAAGGAAGTGGTGCGTAATCTGTTTCTGTTCTGCTATGCCCGAGCGTTGCGCCCGGCGACGGAGCTCAATGGCAAGTTCCATCCATGAGCGAGCCAACACACAGGCCCCATGTGGAAGCTGGCTTGCCTGCGATAGCCTCAACTCGGTAAGACGTCAGACCGAGTCGTCGCATGGCGGGCAAGCCCGGCTCCCACATAAAGCCAATGCCAGTGCTATCAGGTCTTACAGAACGTCGAGCAGCTCGACGTCGAACACCAGAACGCTGTGCGGCGGGATGCTGCCAACGCCTTGAGCGCCGTAAGCCAGTTCGCTCGGCACGTACAGACGCCATTTGCTGCCGGCATTCATCAATTGCAGGGCTTCGGTCCAGCCGGCGATCACGCCGCCAACCGGGAATTCTGCAGGCTGGCCGCGCTCGTAAGAGCTGTCGAACACAGTGCCGTCGATCAGCGTGCCGTGGTAGTGAGTACGCACTTGGTCTTCACGGGTCGGCTTGGCGCCTGTACCGGCAGTCAATACTTCAAATTGCAGGCCGGAAGCCAGGGTAGTGATGCCATCACGCTTGGCGTTTTCAGCCAGGAACGCCAGGCCAGCGCCAGCCGCGGCTTCGGCCTTGGCAGCCGCTTCGGCTTGCATGATTTCACGGATAACTTTGAAGCTGGCCGCCATTTGCTCTTGGTCAACACGGCTTGGTTTGCCTGCGAACGCGTCGGTCAGGCCAGCCAGGATGGCGTCGATGCTCACGCCCGGTGGCGGGTTGTCGCGCAGTTGGTCGCCCAACTGACGGCCGATACCGTAGCTGACGCGGGTTTCGTCGGTGGACAGATTAACTTCGGACATGAAGAGGCTCCGCTGTAGGGCCATTACGAAAAACGCTTTTTTGCGTGGCGGCCCTGAACTAAAAGGGCCAGCAGACTAGCACACAAGACCGGCCGATGATGAGCCCCCCATCCCCGGCCTCTGAGGGCCGGCAGGGAATGGATTGCTCCGCGGCGATGGCGACACTTCGTCGCACCCAGATTAAAAACATTTCAGAATCCCCCGCCTTCGCCGATACAGCCCTACACACTTTGGCTGGCTCAAACAAAAAACACCGTCCAGCAGACACACATCATTCTTGCGGAGCATTCGATGAATAGCTGGTTCGGCAACATCAGCGTCAACCTCAAACTCGGCCTGGGCTTCGGCCTGGTGCTGGTCCTCACGTCGATCCTGGCACTGACCGGCTGGACCAGCCTGGGCGGCCTGATCGACCGCAGCAACTGGATGAGCGACATCACCCAGCTCAATGCCTCGTTGACCAAGCTGCGCATCGTGCGCCTGCAATACATGCTGGCCAACGGCGACGAAGCCGTGGCACAGAACGTACAGACCAGTCTCGACGCCTTCGCCGCACAGCAACAGAAACTGCTGGACAGCTTCAAGAGCCCGGAAAACCTCAAGCTGCTCACCGAGCAGAAGGCCGTCATCACCGCGTATCAGCAGTCCCTGAACAAAATGCGTGAGGCCTACCGTAATGGCAACACCGCGCGCCAGGTCATGGGCGACAAAGCCGACATCGCCAACGCACAGATCGATGCACTGGATACCAGCGTGCAACAGATGCCCGACAGCCCGGAGCGCTTCACTCAGTACCAGGCCGTGACTCACGCCAAGGAAGAGTTCCAGTTGGCCCGTTACGAGGTGCGCGGCTACACCAACACCGTCAATGCCGAGACCGAAGCTCGCGCCGCTGCGCAAATCGAGAAAGCCATCGGCGGTTTGAAAGGCCTCAGCGCGGCGTTCGGCACCAGCCAGCAAAGCGCATTGACCTCGCTGGAAGCCGCCCTGGGCGCCTATCGCAGCGCCGTGCAGAGCTACAAGGCGGCCAACGCCAACATCGTCAGCGCCCGCGCCGAAATGACCACTCAAGGCGCCGATATCGTCACCATCAGCGACAAACTGTATGACATTCAACTGGACCGTCGTGACGTCGAAAGTACCCAGGCCCGCAGCCTGCAACTGATCAGCACGTTGCTCGCCCTGCTGGTCGGCATCATTGCTGCACTGGTGATCACCCGCCAAATCACTCGCCCGATCCAGGACACCCTGGCCGTGGTGGAGCGTATCGCCTCCGGCGACCTGAGCCACAACATCCAGGTGACCCGTCGTGACGAGCTCGGCGTGTTGCAACAAGGCATCCAGCGCATGGGCACCACCCTGCGTGAATTGATCAGCGGTATTCGCGATGGCGTGACCCAGATCGCCAGCGCCGCCGAAGAACTGTCGGCCGTAACCGAGCAGACCAGTGCCGGCGTCAACAGCCAGAAGATCGAGACCGATCAAGTCGCCACGGCGATGCACGAAATGACGGCCACCGTGCAGGAAGTCGCACGCAACGCCGAGCAAGCGTCCCTGGCCGCCGCCGATGCCGATGGACAAGCCCGCGCAGGCGACAAAGTGGTGGCCGAGGCCATCGCCCAGATCGAACGCCTGGCGGCTGAAGTGGCGCGCTCCACCGACGCCATGACGCACCTGCAGCAAGAGAGCAACAAGATCGGCAGCGTGATGGACGTGATCAAGGCCGTGGCCGAGCAAACCAACCTGCTGGCACTCAACGCCGCGATTGAAGCGGCGCGTGCCGGTGAAGCCGGTCGTGGGTTCGCCGTGGTCGCCGACGAAGTGCGTGGCCTGGCCCAGCGCACGCAGAAATCCACCGAGGAAATCGAAGGCCTGGTCGCCGGCCTGCAGAACGGCACTCAGCAAGTGGCCACCGTGATGAACAACAGCCGCAGCCTCACCGACAGCAGCGTTGAGCTGACGCGCAAGGCCGGCGTGTCGCTGGAAAACATCACCCGCACCGTGTCGAACATCCAATCGATGAACCAGCAGATTGCAGCCGCGGCCGAGCAGCAAAGTGCAGTGGCCGAAGAGATCAGCCGCAGCATTGTGAACGTGCGTGATGTGTCCGAACAGACCGCAACGGCGAGCGACGAAACAGCCAAGTCGAGCGTGGAACTGGCGCGTCTGGGCAGCCAATTGCAGCAGATGGTCAGTCACTTCCGGGTTTAAAAAACCAAAAAACCGCCTCGGCCGAAACCGAGGCGGCTCCACTTCTCAGACCTTACAGGTCATCGAAGCTGTCCCGCAGGAATGTCCACACGTGATAAACACGCAGGGCACTCACTACGAGGTTCCACGTACGTCGTGCAAACTTAGACATACTCGGCCCTCCAAGCGTTGGGCCTTACCTCCAGCGCATTTACCGGAACACGTGAGCCTTTGGACGCGGGTCAATGCGTCCTTTGAGGTGGCCGGGCTAGTGGTCCTTCCGCATCAATCCGGCACGGATTACTAGCCCGTGGCGGTCGGTCCAGAATTCGCGCGCATACCCGGCTCACCTGAAAAGCGACAAACGCAGAACGAGGAAGAGCCTAACCAACATTCCTGCCGGAGGTGTGGCCAACAGTGGTCAAACATCCAGCATTTATCGATAGATTCATTGCAAGCTTTTGCGATCAAATCTGTCCAGGGATGAAGTCCGAAAAGCGCTCCCTGCCGACCATCCTTTCCGTCTTGCGTGACGATGTGACTGGCAGGTAGTATCCACCCGCGGGTCGATGCGTCCTTTGAGACAGCAACCCCAGCCACTCACTGGGTTTGCAATAAAAAACCGCCCTACTAAGGCGGTTTTTTATTGCCTGCAATTGACCGATCAGCCCTCGCCTTCCTCGACAAACACCAGCCGATTACCAAACGGATCGCCGATGCTCATCTCCCGCGAGCCCCAAGGCGTTTCTTCAACGCCAGGCTTGGCATACCGATAATCCTTGGCCAGCAATTGCTGCTGATACGCGTCCACGCCTTGCGCCTGAATCCGCACCGCTGACCCCGGCGACGCATCGCCATGATGCTCGGACAAATGCAGCACGCACTCACCCAACGACACCTGCAGATACAACGGGAAATTCGCCTCGAAGCGATGCTGCCAGTCGACCTTGAACCCGAGGAAGTCGACGTAGAACTCCAATGCTTTGGCTTCGTCGAATATCCGCAGAATGGGGGTGACTTTTCCTAAGTGCATGACCACAGCTCCGTGTATGAAAGCGCCCACTATAGAGTCGAAAACCCACCACGCAAATCCCCATTGCGCGCCAAAAACCGCCCTGGCCGCTGACCATTGGCCTGCCCGTCGCTGTAGCTCAACACGCCGTTGATCCACACGCCATCAATGCCTTCCGCCGCGCGTTGGGGCTCCTTGAAGTCCGCCACGTCGCGCACCCGCAATGGGTCGAACAACACCAGGTCAGCCCAATACCCTTGACGAATTTCCCCACGCTCGGCCAAGCCAAAGCGCGCCGCCGACAGCCCGGTCATCTTGTGCACCGCCGTGTGCAGCGGAAACAACCCCACATCGCGGCTGAAATGCCCCAACACCCGTGGAAACGCGCCCCACAAGCGTGGATGCGGGAACGGGTCTTCCGGCAAGCCATCCGACCCGACCATCGACAGCGGATGCGCGAGGATGCGTCGCACATCGGCTTCATCCATGCCGTAGTACACCGCACCCGCCGGTTGCAGGCGGCGTGCCGCGTCCAGCAACGAAACGTCCCACTCGGCGGCGATGTCCTGCAAGTCGCGCCCGCCGACTTCCGGGTGTGGCGTCGACCAGGTAATGGTGATGCGAAATGCGTCGGTGACCTGCTTGAGGTCCAGCGTCGAAGAGCTGGCCGCATAGGGATAACAATCACAGCCCACCGGGTGGGTTTTCGCCGCCAGTTCCAGCGACGCCAACAGCTGCGGACTGCGCCCCCAGTTGCCCGCACCGGCGCACTTGAGGTGGGAAATAATCACCGGTGCCTTGGCGTGTCGGCCGATCAAAAACGCTTCGTCCATCGCCTCCAGCACGGGCTCGAATTCGCTGCGCAAATGCGTGGTGTACACCGCACCAAACGCCGTCAGTTCTTCACTGAGTTGCAGCACTTCATCGGTCTCGGCATTAAACGCGCTGGCGTAGGCCAGGCCTGTGGATAAACCCAGCGCGCCAGCCTCAAGACTTGCTCGCAGCTGCACACGCATGGCGGCGATTTCAGCCTGTGTGGCCGTGCGCTGCAGGTCGTCCATATGGTTGCTGCGCAGCGCCGTATGGCCGATCAACGCCGCGACATTGACCGCAGGGTGAGCACTTTCCACGGCAGCGCGGTAATCGGCAAACCGCGGGTAAGCGAATGCCTCCCGCGTGCCCAGCAGGTTCATCGGGTCCGGCGGATCACTGCGCAGACTCACCGGCGAGGCGCTGATGCCGCAGTTGCCGACAATCACCGTGGTCACGCCCTGGCTGAGTTTGGGCAGCATTTGGGGGTGGCGGATCACCACCGTGTCATCGTGAGTGTGTACGTCGATAAAACCGGGGGCCAAGACGCGGCCATCTGCATCAATTTCATGCTCAGCCTGGGCGTTCGACAGATCGCCGATTGTCTCGATACGCCCGTCACGCAGCCCTACATCGGCGACATAACCTGGTGTGTTGCTGCCATCAATGATCAGCGCCTGGCGTATCAGCGTGTCGTACTTCATATCAATCTCCAAGCGGCAGGCTATCGGGGCCGCCGCGATAATCGTCCAGGGCCAGCTTGATCCGACGCAGGCGTTCCTGGTTTTCGTCCGGCATGACCAGCGCCAGCTCAGTGGCGAGCAGGTCGATGGCCAACAGCATTCCGTAGCGCGCCGCGGTGGGCTTGTAGATAAAACTGGTTTCGGCCGGCTGCAGCGGCAACAACACATCCGCCAGCTGCGCCAGCGGTGAATCGGCCAGGGTGATGGCGACGATGGGCGCGTCGTAATTGCGCGCCAGCCTCACCACGTCCAACAACTCGGGCGTAAGGCCGGAGAGCGAGCACACGATCAGCGCCTGCTCAGGGCCCAAGGTCGCGGCGGTGACGCGCATCATCACCGGGTCGCGGCAAGCGGCAATTGGGTAACCCAGGCGCACCAGTCGTACTTGCAACTCTTCACTGCACAGGCTCGACGGGCCGCCCATGCCAAAGGCGTGAATCATCCGCGCCTTGCCCAACAGGCTGACGGCATCGACAAAACTCGCCTGGTTGAACCCCGACAGATGCTGACGCAAGGTCAGTTCGATATCGCCGAGAATCTGCCGATGGAACGCCGACTGCTCCGGCAACCCCGCCGGGTCCAGGAAGCGGCTGCCCACCCCGCTGGCCTGGGCCAGTTGCAAGCGTAAATCGCGCAAGTCGCGGCAGCCGACGCTGCGGGCAAATCGCGACAAGGTCGCCGTGCTGACTTCGGCGCGTTGGGACAACTCCTCCAGGCTGGCCGACGCGGCAAAGCCCACGTCATCGAGCATCAGCTTGGCGATACGGCCTTCGCCGGCACTGAAGGAATCCTGGCGGGCGCGGATCTGGTAGAGGATGTCCATCGGGGCTCCGGGTTACACAATAAGGCTCATAGAACCAGAGACAGGCCGTAAGTCAGACCGAACGCGACCACCGAGATCAACGTCTCCAGCACGGTCCAGGTCTTGAAAGTCTGGATCACCGTCATATTGAAGTATTCCTTGATCAGCCAGAAGCCGCCGTCGTTGACGTGGGAAAAGATCACCGAACCCGCGCCGGTGGCCAACACCAATAATTCAGGGTGTGGATAACCCAGCCCCATTGCCACGGGCGCGACCACACCGGAGGCGGTGGTCATGGCCACCGTGGCCGAACCGGTGGCGATGCGCATCAGCGCAGCAAACAACCAGCCCATCACCAGCGGCGACAGATGGAAGGCGTGGGCCAGGCCGAGAATTTCGTTGGTGACGCCCGCGTCCACCAAAATGCGGTTCAAGCCGCCGCCCGCGCCCACCAGCAAGGTGATGCTGGCGGTCGGTGCCAGGCATTCATTGGTGAACTTGAGGATCGCCTCGCGGTTGAAACCCTGGGCCAGGCCCAAGGTCCAGAAGCTCACCAAGGTCGCTACCAACAGCGCAATCACCGAGTTGCCGATAAACAGCAGGAATTGGTTAAAGCCAGTGCCGGGGGTGGAAATCACATTGGCCCAGCCGCCGATCATCATCAGCACCACCGGCAACAGGATGGTGCCCATGGTCAACGTAAAGCTCGGCAGACGGGTGCGCGGCTCGCGCTCGATAAACTGGCGTTCCAGTGGGTTCTGCGCCGGCAAGTGAATGCGCGGCACGATGAACTTCGCGTACAGCGGGCCGGCGATGATGGCCGTGGGAATACCGATCAAAATTGCGTACAGCACGGTCTGCCCAACCGAGGCGTTATACGCCAGCACCGCCATCATCGCCGCCGGGTGTGGCGGCACCAGCGCATGCACCACCGACAAACCGGCGACCATCGGCAAGCCGACCATCAGGATCGACACCCCAACGCGCCGCGCCACGGTAAAGGCGATCGGCACCAGCAACACAAAACCGACCTCGAAAAACAGCGGCAGCCCCACCAGGAACGCGATGCACACCATCGCCCAATGCGCATTGCGCTCGCCGAAGCGGTTGATCAGCGTGCGCGCCACCTGCTCGGCGCCGCCGGACTCGGCCATCATCTTGCCGAGCATGGTGCCCAGCGCCACCACCAGGGCAATGTGCCCCAGGGTTTTACCCACGCCCGCCTCGTACGAGCCCATGATCGTGTCTGCCGGCATGCCGGCCATCAGCGCCAGGCCGATGGACACCAAGGTGATGACGATAAACGGGTTGAGTCGGTAACGTGCGATCAGCACGATCAATGCAATGATGGCGATGGCAGCGTATGCCAACAGCCCCAAGCCCAGTGGTGCGGCCATGCGGTACTCCTTGGAAAGGGTCACGTCGAATTGGTTGTGAAACTCATAAATCATTCCTCGATTAAATTTTCAATTTTTATGAAAGTAATTTTCGCCCACGGATAAGTGCTGTCGCTTGGGGACATGCCCAGCGCCAGCCGATGAAAATCCGAGGGGTGTTCTTACATGAAGTTTTTGCCGCGCCGAAACTCAACCATCAGGGCCGAGTCTGAGAGGGCAGCCCTACCGTCGATCAGGAATCCCGACAATGAATCGCAAGACCCTGCTTGTTCCTTTCGCCGCCAGCGCGCTGTTGCTGGCGTTCTGCACCAGCGCCTCGGCCGCCGAGAATGCGGCGCTGAAAAAATGCATGGACAGCGCCAACACCACCGTCGACATGGTCAATTGCAACGTCAAGGAAACCAAGGTTCAGGACGATCGCCTGAACAAAGCCTATAAAACCGCCCTGGCCGCCCAGGAAGGCGACCGCAAGCAGAAGCTCCAGGACGTGCAGCGCCTGTGGCTCAAATACCGTGACGCCAATTGCGCCTTCGCCGGCAGTGCCACGGGCGGCACCATCGACCAGGTCAACGGCTCCGGCTGCGTGCTGGACATGACCCAGACGCGCGCGCAGGAGCTCGAAGACCTGGTCGGGCCGTGATCAGTTACTCATGATGAACGCGCGCACGCTTTAACAGCTTCTTGCAGCGCTCGGACAAATGCAGCACCCGCAGATGTTTGCCGGCCTTGCGGTAGCGTGCTCGCAAGGTCATCAGCGCGGCAATCGCCGAGTAGTCGACAACGCTCAGGTGACGACAATCCAGCGTCACCTGAGCCGGATCGTTGGCCGGGTCGAACTGGTTCAGAAACGGCGTGGTCGAGGCAAAGAACAACGTGCCATGCAGGCGGTACAGCTTGCTGCCGTCGGCTTCCAGATGTTCATCGGCATACAGCTCGCGCGCCTGTTGCCAGGCGAAGTTCAGCGCCGCAATCACAATGCCGCACAGCACGGCCGTGGCCAGGTCGGTAAACACCGTAATCACCGTCACCGCCAGAATCACCAGCACATCATTGACCGGCACTTTGTTGATCACCCGCAACGACGCCCAGGCAAAGGTCTGCTGCGACACCACAAACATCACGCCCACCAGCGCCGCCAGCGGAATCCGCTCGATCAGCGGCGACAGAAACAAAATGAACAACAGGATCATCACCCCGGCAAACACCCCGGAGAAACGCCCGCGCCCGCCGGAGCTCAAATTGATCACGGTTTGCCCGATCATCGCGCAACCGCCCATGCCGCCGAACAGGCCCGAGACCATATTCGCCGCGCCCAGGGCCACGCTTTCGCGGTCAGGGTAGCCACGGGTCTCGGTGATTTCGTCGGTGAGGTTCAAGGTCAGCAGGGTTTCCAGCAGGCCGACCATCGCCATCAGGAACGCATAGGGCGCGATGATGCCCAGGGTTTCCAGGGTCCAGGGGATTTGCGGCAGCGCGAAGGTCGGCAGGCCACCGGCGATGTGGGCCATATCGCCGAGGGTGCGCGTCGGCAAGCCGAGCAGGTACACCGCCAAACCGACGCCGAGGATCGCCACCAGCGCGGGCGGCACAGCGCGCGTCAGGCGCGGCAGCAAGTAGACAATCGCCATGGTCACCGCCACCAGGCCGATCATTACGTATAACGGCTCGCCGCTGAGCCAGCTTTCACCGCTTTTGAAATGCTCCAATTGCGCCAGCGCGATGATGATCGCCAGGCCGTTGACGAAACCGAGCATCACCGGGTGCGGCACCATGCGCACCAGCTTGCCCAGGCGCAACAGACCGAATGCGACCATGATCAGCCCGCCCAGCAACACCGTCGCCAGCAAATACTCCACGCCGTGCTGTACCACCAGCGCGACGATCACCACCGCCATCGACCCCGCGGCGCCCGAAACCATACCGGGGCGGCCACCGAATAACGCGGTGAGGGTGCAAATGATGAAGGCACCGTAGAGCCCCATCAGCGGGTTGAGGTGGGCGACCAGGGCGAAGGCGATGCATTCGGGCAGCAGCGCAAAGGACGTGGTGAGGCCGGCCAGGGCATCGGCGCGCAGACGGGTGAGGTTCATGAGTTACCAGGGCGTTGCGGGGGATAAGGCGGGGAATGGTACGGAATTGCAGGGAGTGGGGCCAGTAAAGCGTAACAACAAATGACCGAGGCGCCTTTATCGCAGGCAAGCCAGCTCCCACACTTGACCGCGTTCCAACAGTGGAATGCAGTCAAATGTGGGAGCGGGCTTGCTCGCGAAGGCAGCACCGCGGTGCTAAGCGAACATCACACCATTTCGTTGCGAATCCACTCCACCACCGACGTACGCTTCGGCGCCCAGCCCAGCAACTCACGGGCATGCTTGCCACGTACGCGGCTGTTGGAGCCCAGGCCATAGTTGGCCATTTCATAGCCCCACTCGGCTTCAGCCTCGGCCAACGGCCAATCCTGCGGCTTGCCCAGCTTCAGCGCTTCGGCGATGGCGGTGGTCATGTCGACAAACGCCGCTTCACCGCTTTCCACAAAGTAGAAGGTGCCCGGCACATTCTTCTCAAGCGCCAGCAGGTACAGCGCCACCACGTCTTCGATGTGCACGTTGGACCAGATGTTCTGCCCGGTGCCAACATGGCGCACCACGCCACTTTTGCGCGCCTGTTTGAGCAGTCGCGGCAACTGCACGCTGTCACGCTTCACGCCCAGGCTGTGGCCGTAAATCAGGGTGTTGCAGATCACCGCCGAATTCACGCCGTCTTTGGCCGCCGCCAGAATCAGGTTGTCGATGGCCACGCGTGCAGCCTTGTCGACGGTCGGCGCCGGCAGCGTGTTCTCAAAGTAGATGACATCACTGGCCTTACCGCCCGACGCATCGCCAACGATGCTCGAACCGCTGGTGTGCAGGAAGGGCTTGTTCGAACCTTTCAAGGCGGCCAGCAAGGTTTCCACGGCAGCGCGATGGTCGCTGCTGGCGGCGTTGATGACCGCATCGGCCTTCGAGGCCTGCTCGGTCAGCATGCCAGCGTCATCCAGGGTGCCAATCACGGGGGTGATGCCCAGGGCGGTCATTTCAGCGGCTTGCTCGGCGCTACGCACCAGGCCGGTAACGGTGTGGCCAGCCTTGACCAGGCCAGTGGCGATGGAGCCGCCGATAAAACCTGCTGCGCCGGTAACGAATACATTCATGGAGTGTGCTCCTGACTGGGTAAGTGATGCGTCCAGTATCGAGGACTCATCCCTGTCGAATAAGACCCTATTGCCCAATTCAATCTTGCGCACAGGTCACGAATCAGCAGGCATACCGCGCCAGCTTGGTCTGAATGAAGTCCAGAAAACACTGGATGCGCAACGCCAATTGCGAGTTGCGATAGAACACTGCGTGGATCGGTTGGCGATAACCACTGTTAAACGCCTCCAGCACCGGCACCAGCCGCCCGGCATTGATGTCTTCGACCGTCATGAAGTTCGACAGGCAGCAAATGCCCTGCCCTTCCAGCGCCAACTGGCGCAGGGTTTCGCCACTGGAGGCGGCGATGCTCGGCTGGATCAGCCAACGGTCGCCTTCCACATGGCGCAACGGCCAATGGTTAAGGGTTTCGGTCTGGGTGAAGCCCAGCAATGTATGGTCCCCCAACTCGGCCACCGTGGTCGGCGTGCCGAACTGCTTGAGGTAGTCGGGGCTGGCGAGGATATGCAGCGGCGTACAGCCCAACGAACGGGCATGCAGCGTGGAGTCGGCCAGGGCGCCGATACGGATGGCAATGTCGGTGCTCTGTTCCAGCAGGTCGATGATCAAGTCATCGCTGTTCAGCTCCAGCTGGATTTCCGGGTAGAGGCTGCGAAACTCGGCGATGTAAGGCACGATCCCGTGCAGCATGAAAGGCACGGCGGCGTTGATGCGCAGCCGCCCGGCCGGGTTTTTCTGGCGCGACGACAGGCGCTCTTCCAGGTCATCCATCTGCGCCAGGATCACCTTGGCCTGCTCGAAGAAGTACTTACCCTCTTCGGTCAGGTCCATGCGCCGCGTGGTGCGGTTGATCAGCGTGGTGTCGAGCTTGGCTTCCAGGCGCGACAGGGTGCGGCTGACCGCCGACGGCGTCTGCCCAACCTGCTCCGCCGCGGCGGAAATCGAACCGCACTCAATCACGCTGACGAAGATCTGTAACTCATCGGATCGGGCTTTCACAGGCTGTCCTTCTTGATCGGTGGGTGGCAGCTTACACCGACAGGTTAAACACCTGCGCCAGATGCTGCTCGTAGCGCGCCACGTCCGCCTCGATGGCCGGGCGTTTCATCACGTCCACGCACAGGAAGGTCGGCAGGCCGGTCATGCCGAGGAACTCGTTGGCTTTGTGGAACGGGAAGTACACCGCGTCCACGCCCTTGGCTTCGAAAAAATCGGTCGGGTCGTCGAAGGCTTGCTGCGGCGCGTTCCAGGTCAGCGACAACATGTACTGCTTGCCCTGGATCAGGCCGCCGCTGCCGTACTTTTGCGACGAGTCGGAACGGGTGCGGCCATCGCTGGCGTAGAGGCTGCCGTGGCCTTCAGTGAAGACTTCGTCGATGTACTTTTTGACGATCCACGGCGCGCCCATCCACCAGCCGGGCATCTGGTAAATGATCACATCGGCCCAGAGGAATTTGGCCACTTCTTCGGCCACGTCGTAGCCTTCGTCGATGTGGGTGACGTTGACGTCGATACCGCCGCGGTCCAGCACCGCCACGGCGGCTTCATGCAGGGTGGCGTTATAGCGGCCGTCGGAATGGGCGAATTTCTTGCCGCCGTTGAGCAGGAGTACTTTTTTCATGGGAGCGAATCCAAAGGGTTAGAAATGTCTGCCGGCAGGCTATCGACATTCAACCCTCGGAATAAGCAGCGGTGCGGCAAAATACATTTGATCAAAACGCACGAATAACGCCGTACTCTTGATTTAACCGCTGATCAGCAAATGGCCACCGAGCAGCGCCATGCCGAAAAAAAATACCCGCTTGAACAGCACCGCACTGATGCGCTGACGCAGTGCCTGGCCCAACCACATGCCCAACAGCGCAGGCACCAGCGCCAGTATGGAGGCATTCATTTCGCCGCCGCCGAGGGTGCCACGCCACGCCAGCCCCGCCGCCAGCGCCAACGTGGAAACGGTGAACGACAGCCCCAGCGCCTGTACCAATTGATCACGGTTCAAGCCCAAGGCTTGAAGATACGGCACCGCGGGAATCACGAACACGCCGGTGGCCGAGGTGATGATGCCGGTGATCAGCCCGCACAGAGGTCCCAGCCAGCGCTCGGTGTGAGGCTGCACCTTGAACGTGGGCAGGAACAACCCACTCAACGCATACACCAGCAGCGCGCCACCCAACGCGCGAACGACCCAATGGCCGCCGTCCATGCCCAGCCACAGCGTGCCGAGCCCGGTGCCGAGGAAAATCAGCAGCAGCATCGGCCACAGGCGTTTGAGCAACGCGCTCAAGTGGCCGCCGAATGCCAGTTGCCACAGGTTGGTGACCGTCGACGGAATAATCAGCAATGCCGCAGCCTGCGCCGGAAGCATAGCCAGGCCGAGCATGCCCATGGCCACGGTAGGCAGGCCCAGGCCAATCACGCCCTTGACGGTGCCGGCCAGCAGGAAAGTGCCGATGACCAATAGGGTCAGGGCGGGGCCGAGGTTTTGGTAGAACGCCAGGAAGGTAGTCATGCCAGGATTGTGGTGTATTTCGATGAGGTCGAAAATTCGCCATATACTGAGGCAGCCTCTTGTTTTGTGTGAGGCTGAGGGCCTCTTCGCGAGCAAGCCCAGTCACCGAAGAGCTTCAGCCATGCACTTTGACCTGATCGACCTGCGCCTCTACCTGCACATTCTCGACACCGGCAACATCACCGCCGGCGCGGCGCGCAGCCATTTATCCCTGGCTGCCGCCAGTGCGCGCATCCGTGCGATGGAAGCGTCGTTGGGCATCGAATTTCTTGAGCGCGGCCGCCGTGGCGTCACACCGACGCCAGCGGGCAAAGCGCTGGCCCGCCACGCGCGCTTGCTGCTGCAACAAGCCGAACACCTGCAACAAGACCTCGCCGAATACGCCAACGGCGTCAAAGGCCAGGTGCGCCTGCTGTGCAACACCACCGCCCTGAGTGAATACCTGCCCGAATTGCTTGCCGATTTTCTGCGCGAACACCCCAATCTCGATATCGACCTGCAAGAACTGCCGAGCCTGCGCATCACCCAAGCCTTGCGTCAGGGCACCGCGGATTTGGGCATCATTTCCGACGCAGTGGACACCCACGGCCTGCAAACCCTGCCCTTTCGCGACGACCCGCTGGTACTGATCATGCCCCTCGACCATCCGCTGACGACGGCGAGTTTCATCGACAGCCTGCAATACGACTACGTCGGCCTGGCCGCCAACAGCGCGCTGGCGGTGTATTTGGAGGAACAGGCGCTGCACGCCGGCTTTCGCCTGCAAACCCGTATCCGCGCCGATGGTTTTGATGGGTTGATTCGCATGGTCGCGGGCGGCGCAGGCCTGGGCATCGTGCCCCAAGCGGCACTGGAGCGCTGGCCGCTGCAGCGCCGCTTCAAAGCCCAACCGCTGCACGAAGAGTGGGCCCGCCGCACGCTGCTGTTATGCGCGCGCTCCTTCGAACAATTGCCCGGTTACGCCAAGGCTTTGTTCGATGCCCTCGCCCTGCCCTTGCGGAAAAACCCGTAATACACCGCCGACAGAATCAGCAGGAACGGCACGCCAAACACCAGCGTCATCTTGAACGCCTCGGTGAAATACGTGGTGATCATCACCGCGCCCATCAGCACCAGGCCCAGCAGCGTGCTGTAGGGAAACAGGCGCAGCTGAAACGACAGCTTCGCCCCGCCATGGCGCTTGCGGTAGCGGCGGAAAAACAGGTGCGTGAGGAAGATCATGAACCAGGTGAAGATCGCGCCAAACATCGAGATCGCCATCATCAGTGTGAACGAGCTTTGCGGGTATACCACGTTCAGCAAGGTCGCCAGGGCAATGCCGGAACTGGACAGCAGCAAGGCGTTCAGCGGAATGCCGCTCTTGCTCAAGGCGCCCATCGACCTGGGCGCAAAGCCTGCCCGCGACAAGCTGAACATCATGCGCGTGGTGATGTAGAGCTGGCTGTTCATCGCCGACAGCGCGGCGATCAGAATCACAAAATTCATCACCCCGGTGGCGCCGGGAATGCCGATGGTCTGCATCACCGTGACGAACGGGCTCTGGGTCTGACCGGCCTGGTTCCACGGCACGATGGCCAGCATCAGCGCCAGGGTCAGCAGGTAGAACACCACCAGCCGCACGATGGTCGCGCGAAAGGCTTTCTTCACTGCCTGTTCCGGGTCGGCGGCTTCACCGGCGGCCACCGCGATCATCTCCACGCTCAGGTAACTGAAGATCGACACGATCACCGCGATCCACATGCCGCTCAAGCCATGCGGGAAAAAGCCGTCGTGGGCGGTGTAGTTCTGCACGCCGTACTGCGGGTTGCCGGAGCCGAACACCACGTACACCGCCAGGATGATGAAGCCGACGATGGCGCTGATCTTGATCGTCGAGAACCAGTATTCGAAATTGCCGAAGGTCTTCACGCTGATGGCATTGAGCAGGATCAGCACACTGGAAAACGACACGATCCACACCCACTCCGGCACATTGGCGAACCAGTACTTCATGTACATCGCCACCGCCGTGACCTCGGCGCCCACCGCCAGCACAATCGCGGCCCAGTAGGCGTACCGCACCAAAAAACCGGCCAGCGGGCTGATATAAAACTCAGCGTACGCGCCGAATGAGCCCGAGGTGGAATGCGCCACCGTCATTTCCGCCAGGCAGCCCATCAACAGCAAGGTGATCAGCGCGCCGATGGCGTAGCTCACCAGCACGCTGGGCCCGGCATAGCCGATCGCATAGGCGCTGCCCATGAACAGCCCGGTGCCGATGGCGCCACCGATGGCGATCATGCTCATCTGGCCGGAAGTGAGCTGGCGCCGCAGGCCCAGTTCGCGGTGGGTGATCTCTGCAAAACCGTTGTCGGGTGTGGTCACGTGGTGTGCCCCTTTATTATTGTGATTGCACAGTTTGGATATAGACGCAGATCCACTGTGGGAGCGGGCTTGCTCGCGAATGCGCAGTGCCAGTCACTACACGTGCTGGCTGATCCACCGCCTTCGCGAGCAAGCCCGCTCCCACATTCTTAATCGGCGTGAATCAGGTGACGCTGTTGCGGACCTTGAACTGCGGCTGGTCCCAGGTGCCGGTGTCGAGAATGTCGCCGAGTATCTCCACGGCATCCCATACCTCGGTGAAGCTTGTGTACAACGGCGTAAAACCAAAACGCATGATGCGCGGCTCGCGGTAATCACCAATCACCCCTCGGGCGATCAGCGCCTGGATCACCGCGTAACCTTCAGGGTGCTCGAAGCTCACATGGCTGCCGCGCCTGGCGTGCTCGCGCGGGGTAATCAACACCAGGCCGTGGGCGGCGCAGCGGGCTTCGACCAGCGCGATAAACAGGTCAGTCAACGCCAGGGATTTAGTCCTCAGGCTGGCCATGTCGGTCTGGGCAAAAATCTCCAGGCCGCATTCGACCATGGCCAGCGAAGTGATCGGCTGCGTGCCGCACAGATAGCGCGCAATGCCGGCGCTCGGCGCGTATTGAGCTTCCATCGCAAACTGCCGGGTATGCCCGAACCAGCCCGACAACGGCTGGCGCACCACGTCCACCAGCAGCGGATTGACCCACACAAACGCCTGGGAACCCGGCCCGCCATTGAGGTATTTGTAGGTGCAGCCAATCGCATAATCGGCCCGCGCCTTGTGCAGGTCGATGGGCACCGCGCCCGCCGAATGCGCCAGGTCCCAAATGCTCAGCGCGCCACATTCGTGGCTCAAGGCGGTGAGCGCCTGCATGTCGTACATGTAGCCGGTTTTGTAGTTGACGTGGGTGAGCATCACCACCGCCACGTCCTGGTCGATAGCCTGCGGCAGTTCATCGGGGCTGTTCACCAGTCGCAACGAATAACCCTGCTGCAGCAACTCGGCCAGGCCTTCGGCAATGTACAGGTCGGTGGGAAAGTTGCTCGCCTCGCTGACGATCACCTTACGGCCCGGCTGGCGTTGGCGCTGCACGCTCAACGCGGCGCTGAGGACCTTGAACAGGTTGATGGAGGTGGTATCGGTGATCACCACTTCGCCGTCGCGCGCGCCAATCAAGGGCGCCAGGCGGTTGCCCAGGCGCTGGGACAGATCTGCCCAGCCGGCGCTGTTCCAGCTGCGAATCAAGCCATTGCCCCACTCTTGGGCGATCACCTGCTGCGCCCGCTCCAACGCCGCCACCGGGCGCGCACCGAGGGAGTTGCCGTCGAGGTAGATCACGCCTTCAGGCAAGGCGAACTGACGACGCAGTGGCGCCAACGGGTCCTGAGCGTCGAGGGCTTGGCAATGGCTTCGGGTGGTCATGGGCTGTCCTGGTTTTTATAAGTGAAGATGCAGCAAATAATGAACGAAGCTTTAGAGAATTTTCGTGCAAAGTGGTGGGTAACAGGCTAATTAAGCTGTAGGAAATTCGAATTTAACCCCAAAACACGCGGATTTATTCTAAGCATGATTCTCGACGCCACCGACCTGCGCCTCCTGCATTTTCTGCAACAGGATGGCCGCATCAGCAACCAGGAACTGGCCGAAAAAGTCGCCCTGTCGCCCTCCGCCTGCCTGCGCCGTTTGCGCCTGCTGGAGAGCGAGGGAATCATCAGCGGCTACCGCGCGGTGCTGAATGCCGAGCAGCTGGGAATCGAGCTGGAAGCCATCGTGCACCTGTCCTTGCGCCAGGACGTGGAGGATTGGCACGAGACGTTCATCAAAAAGGTGCAAGGCTGGCCGGAGGTGGCCAGCGCGTACGTGATTACCGGCGCGAGCAATTATGTGCTGCGGGTGCAGGCGCGAAATTTAAAGCACTTTTCGGACTTTATCGTGAACCACCTGAACCGCACGGCGGGGGTGATGGATATTCGCTCGGAGATTGTGTTGCAGAAGATCAAGGATCGGGATGAGGTGTTGGACTTGGTCCTGCGCAAATAGCCGCAACGCCTCCATTCAAATGTGGGAGCTGGCTTGCCTGCGATGCAAACACCTCGGTGCAACAGTTACACCGAGTTGATGCCATCGCAGGCAAGCCAGCTCCCACATTTTTTAACCGTGTTTAGTCTTCGAGGGCGCGCACGCGTTGCATGCGTTTTTGCTCTACCGGCGCATCAGCCCGTTGCAGCTCAAAGTCAAAATCAATCTGCGCAAAGCGCCCTTCCACCCCAAACTCCCGTGCCAGTTGTTGATCGTCACTGAAGCGAATCTCAGCAATCAATTCATCGCGTGTCGCATAGGCAAAGTCATCGTGCAGGTACGGGTCGTCCGACAGGTTGATCTGCGTGGTCAAATGCCGATGCCCCGGCGCCGAGATAAAGAAGTGAATATGCGCCGGCCGTTGCCCATGGCGACCCAGTTGGTCAAGCAGCTGTTGAGTCGGCCCGGTCGGCGGGCAGCCGTAGCCGGATGGCACGATGCTGCGAAAACGGTAGTTGCCCTGGGCATCGGTCTCGATGCGCCGGCGCAGGTTGAACTCCGACTGCGTCGGGTCAAACCACGAATAGGTGCCACCGGTATTGGCCTGCCACACATCCACAATGGCACCCGCCAATGGCTTGCCGTCGGTGCCGCGCACTTGCCCGCGCATAAACAGCGGCACCGCGTCGTCCTTGCCATCGTCCAGCCGCGCCTCGTATTGGCTCAGCGGCGCCCCGGCCACATACAGCGGGCCTTCGATGGTGCGCGGCGTGCCGCCGGATTTGCCGGCTTCTTCGTCGGCGGCGTCCATCAGCAAATCCAGGTAATGCTCCAGGCCCAAGCCGGCAGCGAGTAAGCCGGCCTCCTGATGTTTGCCCAGCTCGTTGAGGTAGTTGACCGCCTTCCAGAACTCTTGCGGGGTCACTTCCAGGTCTTCGATGATGTTCACCGTGTCGCGCAGGATCCGGTAAATCAGCGCCTTGGCGCGCGGGTTGCCAGCGTCATTGTGGTTGCCGCTGGCTTCTTCGAGAAACGCTTGGGCGTGGGCAGTCTGGGAAAGTCGGATGGACATGGTGCAATCCTCATCTTGTCATTATTGGGTGCAAAACAGGCTCAGCGGTCGTCCTCATGGATCGACGAAGGGTGGCGGCACAAGGCATTCACTTCGATGGCCATGTAAGGAAAAAGCGGCAGCTGCATCAGCAGGTCGTGCAGCTCTTGCACACTGCCGACGTCGAACACGCTGTAGTTGGCGTAATGCCCGGCGATGCGCCACAGGTGGCGCCATTTGCCCTCTTGCTGCAGGCGCTGCGCCAGGGCTTTTTCTTCGGCTTTCAGGCCAGCCGCGCGCTCAGAGTTCATGTCCAGGGGCAGGTTCACGGTCATTTTTACGTGGAACAACATGGCAGGCGCCTCTTAGTGGTTGTCACGACGGAAGAACGCCAGACGCTCTTCATCGATAGCCAGGCCAAGGCCCGGTGCAGTGGAAACATGCAGCGCAAAATCGCGGTACACCGGCGGCTCGGTGAGGATGTCTTCGGTGAGCAGCAGCGGGCCGAACAGTTCGGTGTCCCACGCCAGTTTGTTCAAGGTCAGGAAGGCATGCGCCGAGGCCAGGGTACCGATGCCGCCTTCAAGCATGGTGCCGCCGTACAGGCCAATACCGGCGGCTTCGGCGATGGCGGCGGTGCGCAACACGGCGCGCGGGCCGCCGTTCTTGGCGATCTTCAGCGCGAACACCGAGGCTGCGCCTTCGCGGGCCAGGTTGAAGGCATCCTCGACGCACTCGATGGACTCGTCGGCCATGATCGGCACCGGGCTCGATAGATTCAGCCGAGCCATGCCGCTGCGGTTGTTGCGCGAAATCGGTTGTTCGATCAGGTCGATGCCGTTGTCGCCGAGCACCTTGCACGCACGCAAAGCCACGGCTTCGTCCCACGCCTGGTTGACGTCAACGCGCACACTGGCGCGCTCGCCCAGGGCTTTTTTGATCGCGATCACGTGGGCCAGGTCGCGGCCAACCTCACCGGCGCCGATCTTCAATTTGAAGATGCGGTGACGGCGCAGGTCGAGCATCTTTTCCGCTTCGGCAATGTCTTGTTTGGTGTTGCCGCTGGCCAGGGTCCAGGCCACCGGCAAGGCATCCCGCACCCGCCCACCGAGCAGCTCGCTGACGGGCAAGTCAAGCCGTTTGCCCAGCGCATCGAGCAACGCGCTTTCGATGCCGGACTTGGCAAAGGTGTTGCCACGAATGCTGCGCTCCAGGCGCAACATCGCCGCATTGATATTGCTCGCGTCCTGGCCAATCAACAGCGGCGCGAAATGGCGGTCGATGTTGACCTTGATGCTGTCAGGGCTTTCGTTGCCGTAGCTCAGGCCGCCGATGGTGGTGGCCTCACCGATGCCCTCGATGCCGTCGGCGCAGCGCAGGCGGATGATCACCAGCGTCTGGTTTTGCATCGTGTGCATGGCCAGCTTGTGCGGGCGCAGGGTGGGGAGGTCGACGATGACCGTTTCAATCGACTCGATGGCGCAAATCGGCATGGCTATACCCGTGGGGTTCTTTATAGGTTTGAGCCGATTCTGTGCCCTATTTTTTGTGGCTTCCAATATAGAATGGGTCTCGCACAATACCCTCAAGGTATGAAAGGAGCCGCCATGGAACTGCGTCATCTGCGCTATTTCCAGGTGCTGGGTGAAACGCTGAACTTCACCCGCGCCGCCGAACGCCTGCACATCGCCCAGCCGCCGCTGAGTCGGCAGATCCAGCAATTGGAAGACGAACTGGGGGTAATTCTGCTCGAGCGTGGTCGACCGCTGCGGCTGACCGCAGCCGGGCGGTTTTTCTATGAACACGCCAATGTGCTGCTCGAGCAACTGGGCAAGGTGTGTGACACCACGCGCCGCATTGGCCAGGGCGAAAAGACCTGGCTGGGCATCGGCTTTGCGCCGTCGACCTTGTACGGCGTGCTGCCTGAGTTGATTCGGCGGCTGCGCAACCACGCGGTGCTGGAGCTGGAATTGGGCTTGTCGGAGATGACCACGTTGCAGCAGGTCGAAGCGCTGAAAGCCGGCCGCATTGACGTGGGCTTCGGGCGCATTCGCATCGACGACCCGGCCATCGTCCAGCGTGTGCTGGTGGAGGATCGACTGGTCGCCGTACTGCCCGCCGGCCACCCGCTGCTGGGTGCGCCCGCGACCCTCGCCCAATTGGCCGCCGAGCCATTTGTGCTTTACCCCGGCAACCCGCGCCCCAGCTATGCCGATCATGTGATCGCACTGTTCGATGCCCACGGCCTGAGCCTCAAGGTGGCGCAGTGGACCAACGAATTGCAGACCGCCATCGGCCTGGTCGGTGCCGGCATGGGCGTGACGCTGGTGCCGGCCTCGGTGCAGGTGCTGCACCGCGCGGATATCGGCTACACGCCGATTGTGGAAACCACCGCGACCTCGCCGATCATTCTCAGCCGGCGGGTGAATGACCAGTCGCCGGGGCTCAGTCATTGTTTGCAACTGGTAGAAGAACTGATCTGAGAGCGCCCGCACACCACAAATCCCCTGTGGGAGCTGGCTTGCCTGCGATGGCGGTGGAACATTCACCACCGCTATCGCAGGCAAGCCAGCTCCCACATTCTGATCTTCATCAGGTTTACAGACTGCGCAGGCGCTTGCGCTGCAGGGTCTGGCTAGGCGATTCATCAAACAGCTTGCGGTACTCCGCCGAAAACCGCCCTAAATGGGTAAAGCCCCAACCCAGGGCAATCTCGGAAATGGTCCGAGTAGAGCCCTGCTCAAGGATTTCCTGGCGCACCGCGCCCAGCCGGTACTTCTTCAAGTACGCCATGGGCGACAGCGCAAAGTACTTGCGAAATGCATCAAACAGCTTGAACCGCGACACGCCCGCAGCCGCTTCCAGGTCTTCCAGATGCACCGCTTCGCGGGCGTTGTCGTGGATGTACTGCCGGGCACGAATCAGGTAATGCGGCAGCTTCACGCCCAGCACGTCGCGCAGCTCTTCTGAATAGTTATTCGGCTGGGCAAGGATCAAGCCTTTGATCAACGAGCTTTCCAAGTCACGCGTAAAGGCCGCCTGCTCATACAACTCGCTGCTGCGCTCAAGCTCGGCAATGAAATACCGGGCCATGCGCCACCACGACGCTGAAGCCCCCTCCACCGCGTCCATCACCGACTCAAAGCGCAGCGGCGCCTCAATCGGCCGTTGCAGCAAGCCTTCCAGGGATTCACTCATCGCCGCGCGGGTGATCACCACCTGCAACTTGCGGCAATCACCGGAGATCGCCAGCACCTGATGCTCGTTGGGCGACAGGATCACGCCCTGGTCGCGATTGGAACTCAGCCGCTCGCCGTTCTTGCTCAATTCCTGCTCGCCCACCAATGGCAGGCTCAGGCTGTAGCTGCTGAAGTGCTCGGCGTCTTCGATGCCGATGGTCACGTCCGTGCCGTACTCGATCACGCCCAAGGTGGTAGCGCGGGACTTGAACACATTGGCGCTGTGGTGAAAGCGCAGGCGCTCGGGCGTCGACGTCGCCAGGCGGTGCGGCCCACAAATGCCGGACATCCAGCTGCAGGCGCCTTCGAGGTCGAAGCGTTGAATATGGATTTCGCGTGTATGGCTACTCATCAGGGTGCACCCACGGCGGTTAGGCGGTTGCGCGCTCTGGCGGCGCGTCGTTGACAATCGACAGCAAGTTCTACGCCACGCGCGTCGTAATGCAACGGGGTGGATAGCAACGATCGACTATGTGGATAAGCCGCAGGTTTTTGCGACTTTCCCTTGGTATGACAGTAGCGCATCGCGTCACCTCGCTGCACCGAACTGGGTATTTGCTGCCCAATGACGCGCGCCAACTATATGGCCCAACTATGCGGCTCAACTATGCGGCCCATCTCTGCCCATTAAGCGGATAGCCCGCACCCTGCCGCGCTGCCTCTAATGAACCACCGATTAGCCCCTATCAAAAAAGGTGCCTCCCATGAGTGGTGCAAAAAGCGTCGAGCAGTGGAAAACGTTTATCGAAAGCTGCCTGGATTTTCGCCCGGCGGACGCCGTGTTCCGCATCGCCCGGGACATGTTCACCGAGCCGGAACTGTTCGACCTGGAGATGGAACTGATCTTCGAAAAAAACTGGATCTACGCCTGCCACGAAAGCGAGCTGGCCCATAACCACGACTTCGTGACGATGCGCGCCGGGCGCCAGCCGATGATCATCACCCGCGATGGCGAGGGCCAACTGAATGCGCTGATCAACGCCTGCCAGCACCGCGGCACCACGCTGACGCGCGTCGGCAAAGGCAACCAATCCACCTTTACTTGCCCGTTCCATGCCTGGTGCTACAAGAGCGATGGCCGGCTGGTGAAGGTCAAGGCGCCGGGGGAATACCCGGAAGGCTTCGACAAGGCCACGCGCGGCCTGAAGAAAGCCCGCATCGAAAGCTACAAGGGCTTTGTGTTTATCAGCCTGGACGTGAATGGCAGCGACAGCCTGGAGGACTTCCTCGGCGACGCCAAAGTGTTCTTCGACATGATGGTCGCGCAGTCCGCCACCGGTGAGCTGGAAGTGCTGCCGGGCAAATCCGCCTACACCTACGACGGCAACTGGAAACTGCAGAACGAAAACGGCCTGGACGGTTATCACGTCAGCACCGTGCACTACAACTATGTGGCCACGGTGCAGCATCGCCAGCAGGTGAACACCGAAAACGGCAGCGGCTCTGCCAGCACGCTGGACTACAGCAAACTCGGCGCCGGCGACGCCAACACCGACGACGGTTGGTTCGCCTTCAACAATGGCCACAGCCTGTTGTTCAGCGACATGCCCAACCCAAGTGTGCGCTCCGGCTACGCCACCATCATGCCGCGCCTGGTAAAAGAACACGGCCAGCAAAAGGCCGAGTGGATGATGCACCGCCTGCGCAACCTGAACATCTACCCGAGCCTGTTCTTCCTCGACCAGATCAGCTCGCAGCTGCGCATTATTCGCCCGGTGGCGTGGAACAAGACCGAAATCATCAGCCAGTGCCTGGGGGTGAAAAACGAGTCCGACGCCGACCGCGAAAACCGCATCCGCCAGTTCGAGGATTTCTTCAACGTGTCGGGCATGGGCACACCCGATGACCTGGTGGAATTTCGCGAAGCCCAGCGCGGTTTCCAGGGCCGCCTGGAACGCTGGAGCGATATCTCACGCGGCAGCCATCGCTGGGAGACCGGGCCTACGCCGAACAGCGAAGCCATCGGCATCCAACCGGCGATGACCGGCACCGAGTTCACCCACGAAGGCCTGTACGTCAACCAGCACCGCAACTGGCAGTACTTCCTGCTCAACGGCCTGGACCAACACGCGCTGAAGCTGCGGGAGGTGAAGTGATGAATGCGCAACTGCAGTACCAGATCGAGCAGTTTTTCTACCGTAAATCCGAGCTGTGCGACGCCCAGGACTGGGACGCGTATGTGCAGTTGTTCGACCCGCAGAGTGAGTTTCACCTGCCGCAATGGGACTCGGAACACATCTACACCCGCGACCCCAAGCGCGAGATGTCGTTGATCTATTACGCCAACCGTTCGGGCCTGGAAGACCGCGTGTTCCGCCTGCGCACCGGCAAGGCGGCGTCGGCCACGCCAATGCCGCGCACCTTGCACCTGATCAATAACGTGCGGATTGCCGAGCAACCCGGCGGGCTGTTGGAAGTGAAGTTGAACTGGCACACGCTGTTCTATCGGCTGGCCATGTCGGAGCAGTTCTATGGCAGCGCCACCTACAGCCTGAAAGCCCACGGCGACAGCTGGCTGATCACCCGCAAGCACGCCCTGCTGCTCAACGACACCATCAATTCGGTGCTGGATTT
>NZ_CAWOAW010000013.1:16733-21707 GCF_963879675.1 Pseudomonas sp. Larv2_ips | reverse complement strand
GCCACAACAGGCCGCTCGCCACAAAAGCTCACTCGTCAGCCTTCAAATCAGATACGCGGAGTTATGCGGATGAATCACAAAGTGGCCTTCAGTTTTGCCGACGGCAAGACCCTGTTTTTCCCGGTGGGCGCCAATGAAATCCTGCTGGACGCGGCCCTGCGCAACGGCATCAAGATCCCGCTGGATTGCCGCGAAGGCGTGTGCGGCACCTGCCAGGGCCGTTGCGAGTCGGGCGACTACAGCCAGGATTATGTCGACGAGGAAGCGCTCTCCAGCCTCGACCTGCAACAACGCAAGATGCTCAGTTGCCAGACGCGGGTGAAGTCCGACGCGGCGTTCTACTTCGATTTTGATTCGAGCCTGTGCAACGCGCCGGGGCCGGTGCAAGTGCGCGGTACGGTAAGCGAAGTGCAGCACGTCTCGAGCAGCACGGCGATTTTGCAGGTGCAGTTGGAGGCGCCGCTGGACTTCCTGCCCGGCCAGTACGCTCGCCTGTCGGTGCCCGGCACCGACAGCTGGCGCTCGTACTCCTTCGCCAACCGACCGGGTAACCTGCTGCAGTTTCTGGTGCGCCTGCTGCCCGATGGCGTCATGAGCAACTACCTGCGCGAGCGCTGCCAGGTCGGTGATGAAGTGCTGATGGAAGCCCCGTTGGGCGCGTTTTACCTGCGGCATGTCACCCAACCGCTGGTGCTGGTGGCCGGCGGCACCGGGTTGTCGGCGTTGCTGGGCATGCTCGATGAGCTGGCGGCCAACGGTTGCGAGCAGCCGGTGCACCTGTACTACGGCGTACGGGGCGCCGAGGACTTGTGCGAAGCAGCACGCATTGAAGCCTACGCGTCGAAAATACCGAGTTTTCGCTACACCCAAGTGCTGAGTGACCCATCGCCCGAGTGGCCCGGCAAGCGCGGTTACCTCACCGAGCATTTCGACCTGGCCGAATTGCGGGACCAATCGGCGGATATGTACGTGTGCGGCCCCCCTCCGATGGTCGAATCCATCCAACAATGGCTGCTGGATCAGGCACTTGTTGGCGTTCAGCTGTATTACGAAAAGTTTACGCAGAGTAATATCTGACCCCTCAGTACTTTTGAGGGGCGGGTGCGGCGTGCAATCAACCCTGAGAAAAACAAGTAGAAGGGAATGTTAATGGCGGATGACATGGTTAACCCGGTAGGCCTCAAGCGTGGCCTGAAGAACCGGCATATTCAGCTGATTGCCTTGGGAGGGGCGATTGGCACGGGGTTGTTCCTCGGCTCGGCCGGGGTACTCAAATCGGCGGGCCCGTCGATGATCCTGGGGTACGCGATTGCCGGTTTCATCGCGTTCCTGATCATGCGCCAGCTCGGCGAGATGATCGTCGAAGAGCCGGTGGCCGGCTCCTTCAGCCACTTCGCCCACAAATACTGGGGCGGCTACGCAGGCTTTCTGGCGGGCTGGAACTACTGGGTGCTCTACGTGCTGGTGGGCATGGCCGAACTGACCGCCGTGGGCAAGTACATCCAGTTCTGGTGGCCGGAAATTCCGACCTGGGTCAGCGCGCTGGTGTTCTTTGTGGCGGTCAACCTGATCAACACGCTGAACGTGAAGTTCTTCGGTGAAGCCGAATTCTGGTTCGCGATCATCAAGGTAGTCGCGATTGTCGGCATGATCGTGCTCGGCTGCTACCTGCTGTTCAGCGGCACCGGCGGCCCGCAAGCCGCGGTGAGCAACCTGTGGAGCCACGGCGGGTTCTTCCCCAATGGCGGCATGGGGCTGCTGATGTCGATGGCCTTTATCATGTTCTCGTTTGGTGGCCTGGAGCTGGTGGGCATCACCGCTGCCGAGGCCAGCGAGCCGCGCAAGGTGATCCCCAAAGCCATCAACCAGGTGGTCTACCGGATTCTGATTTTCTACGTCGGCGCACTGACCGTATTGCTGTCGCTGTACCCGTGGGACCAACTGCTGCAAACCCTCGGCGCGTCGGGCGATCCCTACAGCGGCAGCCCGTTTGTGCAGATCTTCTCGCTGATCGGTAACGACACCGCCGCGCACATCCTCAACTTCGTGGTGCTGACCGCGGCGCTGTCGGTGTACAACAGCGGCGTGTACTGCAACAGCCGCATGCTGTTTGGCCTGGCCGAGCAAGGCGATGCGCCCAAAGCGCTGATGAAGCTGAACAAGCAAGGCGTGCCGCTGCGCGCCCTGGCGATTTCGGCACTGGTGACGATGCTGTGCGTGGTGGTCAACTACGTCGCGCCCAAGAGCGCCCTGGAGTTGTTGTTCGCACTGGTGGTTGCCTCGCTGATGATCAACTGGGCGCTGATCAGCATCACTCACATCAAGTTCCGCAAGGCCATGGGCGAGCAAGGCGTGACGCCGTCGTTCAAGACCTTCTGGTTCCCGTTCAGCAACTACCTGTGCCTGGCGTTCATGGCGATGATTGTCAGCGTGATGCTGGCGATCAATGGCATTCGTGAGTCGGTGTATGCGATGCCGGTTTGGGTGGGGATTATCTACATGGCCTACCGGATGCGGGTCAAAAAGGGTAGCGCTGTAGTGAATGCACAGTGATCCCTGTGGGAGCCGGGCTTACCCGCGATGGCGGTGGGTCAGACACCGGATGCGGTGGCTGACACGCTGCCATCGGGGGCAAGCCCCCTCCCACATTTGATTGGATTGCTCATGAAAAAGCCCCGGGATTCCGGGGCTTTTTTTATAGCGTGGAACGCACTCGCCACAACTCGGGGAACAGCACCGTGTCGAGCATCTTGCGCAAATACCCCACGCCCTCGGTGCCGCCCGTACCAGGTTGAAAGCCGATGATCCGCTCAACCGTGGTCACATGCCTGAAGCGCCACTGGCGGAACGAATCCTCCAGGTCGATAAACTTCTCGGCCAACTGATACAAATCCCAATACCGGTTCGGGTCGCGATACACCTCGCGCCAGGCCGCTTCCACCGACTCATCGTGAACCGTGGCCGCTGTCGGGTCGCGCTCGGCGCGTTTGGGGTCAATCGCCAACCCGGCTTTCGCCATCAGGTTGACCGCCTCGTCATACAGCGACGGCGTGGCAATCGCCACTTTCAACTCGTTCAACAACTGCGGCCGGTGCGCGTGAGGCCGCAACAGCGCCGCGCTTTTATTGCCGAGGATAAATTCGATCTCACGGTACTGGAACGACTGAAACCCCGACGACTGCCCCAGGAACGGGCGAATGGCCTTGTATTCCGACGGCGTCATGGTCGCCAGCACCGCCCAGGCGTGCACCAGTTGATCGAAGATCCGCGACACCCGCGCCAGCATCTTGAACGCCGGCGGCAGCTCGCCCAGGCGCACGTGTTCGCGGGCAGCCTTGAGTTCGTGGAGCATCAGTTTCATCCACAGCTCGGACGTCTGGTGCTGGATGATAAAGAGCATTTCGTTGTGGTCGGGCGACAGCGGGTGCTGGGCGCTCAGGACCTTGCCCAGGTCCAGGTAGTCGCCGTAGCTCATGGACTCGGAAAAATTCAGCTCGGCGTTATGCCATTCTTCCGGGGGCTGGTAATCAGGTGAGAAGGGGCATTGGCTCATCGCGTGGGCTCCTTGAGCGGGCGGAGGATGGCGCGGACCGGGCTCGCGTCCAGGTTGGCAAAGCGCAGCGGCAGCGCGATCAATTCATAGTCGCCCTCCGGCACGTCATCAAGCACGATGCCTTCGAGAATCGCCATGCCATGGCGGGCCACGGCATTGTGCGAATCCATGGTCTTGGACTGTTGCGGGTCCAGGGACGGCGTGTCGATACCGATCAGGCGCACGCCCAGGCTGGCGAGCAGCTCGATGGTTTGCGGCGCAATGGCGGTGAAGTTCGAATCCCATTCGGTCAGGGGCACTTGTGGATAAGTGCGCAGCAACACGCGCTCGGGCAAGTTATCCACACGGCCTTCCAACCGATGCGGCTGCACCAGCGCGCCACTGCCCAGGCAATGCAACACCCGGCACGGGCCCATGTACACGTCCAGCGACACTTCGCCGATCGGCGCGCCGTCAGCGCTGTAATGCAGCGGGGCATCTACATGCGCGCCGGTGTGCGGCGAGAACGTTACGCGGCCCACATTCACCGGGCACTCGGGGCCGAACTGCCACACGCGCTCTTCCTGAAACGGCGTATCGCCCGGCCAGGTCGGGGTCGCCGTGCTCAAGGGCGGGCTGATATCCCACCACGTTTTTATTGGGTTCATTTCAAGGCTCTCACTCGTTCTGGGGTGAATGATACGAGGGCCGGCCGTGCATTTTCTTGCTAATTCCAGCGCCAGGCGAGAATTCTTTCGCAGTTACTGCGAGGAAATGCCAGATTGGCGCCCGAATATTTTGTCTGACCAAAGCCGCTCAAACACTGGAGATCCAATGTGGGAGCGGGGTTGCTCGCGAAGGCGGTGTGCCAGTCAAGACATGTGCGGGCTGACCCACCGCTTTCGCGAGCAAGCCCGCTCCCACAGGCACTGCATGGGTGTCAGAGCAATCGCATTCGCCTGCGCTTCTGGGCATCCCGATGTCGAGTTCAGACCACTGACCCGATCGCCGACGCTATAGGGTTCCACTCTCGTCCCCCTGCCTCGGAGCCACCATGTCCAAGCCCATCACCGTACTGCGCGACACCCACCCACTGCCGGTCCTGGATGCCTGCAAATGGGAAAAACTCGAAGGCGACCCGCACACCGTCAACCTCAACGCCTACACCAGCGAAGACGGCAGCAAGATCATGGGCACCTGGATCTGCACACCGGGCAAGTGGTACGTGGAATACGTGAAGTGGGAGTACTGCCATTTCCAGGAAGGCTATTGCGTGATCACCCCGGAAGGCCTGGAGCCGATCCACCTGCGGGCTGGGGATATCTTTGTGGTGGAGCCGGGAATGAAGGGCACGTGGGAAGTGGTCGAGACGGTGCGTAAGTATTTTGTGTTTGCCTGAGCACCTAACTCGGACTACTTCTTGTGGCGAGCGGGCTTGCCCC
>NZ_CAWOAW010000013.1:0-16594 GCF_963879675.1 Pseudomonas sp. Larv2_ips | reverse complement strand
CGGCCCCTGGTCCAGGCACCGCGGTTTGGCTGGGAAGATGCGTTGACTTTATTGGGGCTGCTGCGCAGCCCAACGCGGGGCAAGCCCGCTCGCCACAACAAGTCCGCCAGCCACAAAAAGCCCATTGGCCATAGAAAGCCCGCTTGCTACGGCAAGCGGGCTCGGCACTTTACTGGGGCTTGCGATAGCTATTGATGATCGCCGAGAAATCCTTACCGCCTTCCCCGCGCTGGCTCATCGATTGATACAACTGCTGGGCCACAGCGCCCAGAATCACCGGTTGCTTGACCTGGCGCGCAGCCTCGGTGGCCAGGCCCAGGTCCTTGAGCATCAGGTCGGCGCCGAAACCACCGGTGTAGCCTCGCGATGACGGCGCGGTCTCAATCACGCCCGGCCAGGGGTTGTAGGTGTCGGAACTCCAGCAGCGCCCGGTGGAGCTGTTGATAATGCCGGCCAGCACTTGGGTGTCGATGCCCAGCGCATCGCCCAAGGCCATGGCTTCGCTGACGCCGACCATGCTGATGCCGAGCAGCAGGTTGTTGCAGATCTTGGCGATCTGGCCGGTGCCGACGTCGCCGCAGTGCACGATGTTACGGCCCATCTGCGCCAGCACCGGGTGCAGGGTGGCGAACAGCTCCGGGGTGGCGCCGACCATAAAGGTCAGCGTCCCCGCCTGTGCGCCGCCGGTGCCACCGGAGACCGGCGCGTCAGCCACTGCAACACCTTGCTTGGCCGCCGCCGCAGAGACATCGCGGATGGTTTGTGGGTCGATGGTGCTGCAATCCACCGCGGGCACGCCCTTTCCAATTCCAGCAAGTACGCCGTCTTCATTCAGCCACACGCTGCGCACATGGGCGGCGGCCGGCAGCATGGTAATCACCAGCTCAGCGTCCTTCGAGGCATCGCGTGGTGAGTCGCTGATGGTGCCGCCCAGTTCGGCGAGTTCCTTGAGCACGGTCTGGTTCAGGTCGAACAGGTTCAGCGCGTGCCCGGCCTTGATCAGGTTGCGGGCCATGGGCGCGCCCATGTTGCCCAAGCCGATAAATGCAATCTTCATGGTCGTCTCCCGAATCAGCGCAGGTTGATGGTGGTGTTGACGCCATCATTGACCGTGTCGTCATCGAACCAGCGGCTCGTAACGGTTTTGGTCTGGGTGTAGAACTGCACCACTTGCTTGCCGTAGGGGCCGAGGTCGCCGAGCTTGGAACCGCGCGAACCGGTGAAGCTGAAGAACGGCACTGGCACCGGAATCGGAATGTTGATGCCGACCTGGCCTACATCGATTTCGCTCTGGAACTTACGCGCCGCCGCACCACTTTGGGTGAACAGGCCGGTACCGTTGCCGAATGGGTTGGCGTTGACCAGCGCGATGGCCTCATCGAGGGTCGCAACTTCCAGCACCACCAGCACCGGACCGAAAATTTCCTGGGTGTAGATTTGCATGTCCGTGGTCACGCCCGAGAACAGGGTGGGGCCGACGAAGTTGCCTTGCTCGAAGCCCGGCACTTTGATGTCGCGACCGTCCAGCTCCAGCTTGGCGCCTTCTTTCACGCCGCTTTCGATCAGCTCCAGGATGCGCGCCTTGGCGCGTTTGGAAATCACCGGGCCGACATCCGTACCGGCTTCGCTGCCGGCATTCACCTTGAGTTTTTGCGCCAGCGCTTTCAGATCCGGCAGCCATTGCTTGGCCGCGCCCACCAGCACCACCACCGAGGTGGCCATGCAACGCTGGCCCGCCGCGCCGAAACCGGCACCGACCAAGGCATTCAGCGTGTGTTCGCGGTTGGCGTCCGGCAGCACCACGGCGTGGTTCTTGGCGCCCATCATCGACTGCACGCGCTTGCCGTGTTTACCGGCCAGGTCGTACACATGAGTGCCCACGGCGGTCGAGCCGACGAAGGACACGGCCTTGATGTCTTTGTGGGTGCACAGCGCATCCACCACATCCTTGCCGCCGTGCACCACGTTGAGCACGCCGGCCGGCACACCGGCTTCCAGCGCCAGCTCCACCAGCAACAGGGTCGACAGCGGGTCTTGCTCGGACGGCTTGAGTACGAAGGTGTTACCGCAGGCAATCGCCATCGGGAACATCCACAGCGGAATCATCGCCGGGAAGTTGAACGGGGTAATACCGGCGCACACACCGATAGGTTGGCGCAGGGTGTAGGTGTCGACGCCACCGGCGACGTTTTCGGCGAATTCGCCCATCTGCAACGTGCCGATGGAGCACGCGTGTTCGACCACTTCCAGGCCACGGAAAATATCGCCTTCGGCATCGGCAATGGTCTTACCCTGCTCGGCACTGAGGACTACAGCGATGCGTTTGGAATGTTCACGGATCAAGGCTTGCAGCTTGAGCATGATGCGCATGCGCGCACCGATCGGCGTCAGCTTCCAGGTTTGGAAGGCTTGATGGGCAGCGTCGATGGCCGCGTTGACTTCATCGGCGGTGGCGAAAGGGACTTTGGCCAGCACTTGCTGGGTGGCCGGGTTAACGATGTCTTGCCAATGGGTGGTCTTGGACTCGACCCATTCACCGTTGATCAGCAACTTGACCTGTTGCACGGAAATGTCGGCAGAAGCGTTCATGTGGTCTCCAATCTTGTAGTTATGCAGAGACAAGGCGCGTGAATCGCCTTGGGAATGAGGCGTTCGGACTGTTTTTGGAGTATAGATGTGCAAATCTCTAATAAGAACGCACATAAAAGCCGGTCCAATATGCAAAAAAACATCACGTCCTTGGGCTCCCTGAACTGGGATGACCTGAAGTTTTTCCTCGAAGTGGCCCGCACCCGCAAGGCCAGCGTCGCCGCCAAGCGCCTGGCGGTGGACTACACCACTGTGTCGCGGCGCATCAGCTCGTTGGAAGTGTCGCTAGGCACGCTGCTGTTCGAAAAATCCCGGACCAACGGCTTCGTGCTCACCGCCGAAGGCCAGCGTTTGCTGGGTTACGCGGAGTCCATCGAAAGCACGCTGCACATGGCGTGCGAGCAGGTGTCCGGCTCCGGCGTGGCGCTGTCCGGCCACGTGCGCATGGGCTGCACCGAAGGCTTCGGCAGTTTTTTTGTCACGCCGCAGCTCAGCCATTTTGTCGACACGTACCCGGCGATTTCGGTGGATATTCTGCCCCTGCCCCACTTCATCAGCCTGTCCAAGCGCGAAGCCGACATCGTCATCGCCCTGGAACGCCCGGAGCACGGGCCCTATGTATGCTGCAAGCTGTGCGACTACAAACTGCAGCTGTACGCGACCCAGGACTACCTCGACCAACACCCGCCCATCCAGAGCCCGGCGGACTTGGCCGAGCATCCGTTTATCAGTTATGTGGATGACTTGGCGTTCAGCTCGGAGCTGTTGTACCTGGCGAATGTAGTGCCCGGCGCCAGCGCGAGTTTGCGCAGCACCAGCGTGATCGCGCAGTACGTGGCGGCGCAGCAGGGTCGGTCGATGGCGATATTGCCGTGCTTTTTGGCGGCGCAGGATCCGCGGTTGTTGCCGGTATTGGGGGAGCAGATTTCGATCACGCGGCAGTTCTGGATGTATTGCCGGGAGGATTTGCGCAAGTTGAAGCGGATTACGTTGTTGTGGGATTACATCCGAGAGGTGACAGAGCAGAACACCGGGTTGTTGATGGGGGAAACGCGGGAGATAACGTTCGCGGATTAAAGGGCCATCAATGACGATTCGCTTTAATTTGCAGGACGTTTCCTAGAGACTCCCTACCCCATTGCGCCTTACCGTTTGGGTCACTAGCCTCCCTGGGTCGCTGTACATCAGCGATCGGGTTTAGCGATCCGGGTTTCAGGCGTGACATTGCCCCAATAGCATTAGCTGGCGCTCGCCAGCTTTTAGCGTTTTATGGCGGCTGTGTGCGGGAGACTTCCGAGTCTACCCGGGATGCGCTCTGGCCCGGATCGCTAACCTGCACACAGCTGCCACCCTCTTCATGTTTAGCGATGTGATGTGGCGGCTCTACTTCAGCAGAGAGCAATCGTCATGAGCAAAGTCGTCCCCGATCCACCGCTTTCCTCCATCACCACCCTCGGCGTCGTCACGTTCGGCGACTACGGCGAAAACCAACAACCCCTGTTCCGCGTCAACGCCGGCATGCCGATTGAGCAAGCCCTGGAACACGCCTCCACCCTGCTTTTTTACTCCAAGAAACTCGCGATGGAAGCCGCCATGGACGTGCGCGGCGAGCAATACGCCTGGGCCGCGCATTACCTGTGTGAGATGGGCAAAGCCGTGGTGGATGACCTGACGCAAGCGATGACGCCGGGCAGTTAAGCGAACACTGCGCATAAAGGTGGAAGCGGGCGTGCTCGCGAATGCGGTGGATCAGCCAATACATCATTACCTGAACGACCGCCATCGCGGGCAAGCCCACTCCCACAGTTGAACTGTGCCGGGCGGGAAATTTTGCGCCAGGCACAAATCAGTGTGGGAGCTGGCTTGCCTGCGATGGCGGTGGGTCAGCCAGATTATTTGCTGCTGATACACCGCATTCGCGAGCAAGCCCGCTCCCACATTTTTGAACTGTGGCGGGCGGGAAGTTTTGCGTCAGGCACAAATCAGTGTGGGAGCTGGCTTGCCTGCGATGGCGGTGGGTCAGCTAAATTGTTTGCTGCTGATACACCGCATTCGCGAGCAAGCCCGCTCCCACAGTTTGATGGCATTTCAGATTGAGAGGGGTGAACCCGCTCAGTCCGCGATCACTACAATCGACACGCGCCGGTTTTCGGTGCGGCCCGCTATCGTGGTGTTCGGTGCCACCGGCTCGCTGCTGCCCAAGCCGCGCAGCTGGATGTTTTCTTCCTTCATGCCCACACCGGTCAACACGTTGCCCACGCTTTTGGCGCGGCGCAGGGACAGTTGCTGGTTGTAGGTTTCTTTGCCCGAGGCGTCGGTGTGGCCGTCGACGCGCACGCGTTCGATGCCGGCGCCCAACAGGGCTTTGCCGATGCGTTCAACGATGTCGGTGCTGGCTTTGTTGAGGCTTTCAACGTCGCTGCCAAACAGCACTTTGCCCGACAGGCCAAACGCCCAACCTTCGTCAGTCAGTTCAAAACCCTGCTGTTTGAGGACTGCAATTTGCGCCGGTGTCAGGCCTTTGGGTGGGGCCGTCTGGCACCCGCCGAGGGCAAGGAATGCCACCAGTAACGTGATAAACATGAAACGCGCGGTCGAGAACAAGGGATCAACTCCTGTGGATAACGTTTGCGGCGGTGGGCTCCGAATCCGCCGTTTGCTGGCCGCCCTGGGACAAGCGTTTGGCCTGGTACATCGCCGCATCGGCGGCATTGAGCAAGGTGCCGGGAGTGGCGCCATGATCGGGGTAGATGGCAATGCCGATACTGAGGGAGGTCAACACCTCGGTGTTGCCGGGCACCCGGATCGGCGTGTCCATGCTGGCAATGATCTTGTCGGCGATACGCTGGGCATCCTCCGCTTTATGCAATGGCGCCAGCAGCACCGCGAACTCATCACCGCCCAGGCGCGCCACCAGGTCATCTTCACGCAACTGCGCGCGCACCCGCTCGGCGACGGCCACCAGCACTGCATCGCCGGCGGCGTGGCCGAAGTTGTCATTGATGTCTTTGAAACGGTCGCTGTCGAGAAACAACACGGCGACCCGTTCATTGACCTTGGCGGCGCTGCGCAACGCGCGGATCAGCCGGCCTTCGAAATACGCGCGGTTGGGCAAGCCGGTCAGGCTGTCGTGGCTGGCCTGGTGAGCCAGGGTTTCGTTTTCACTTTGCAGGTGGCTCTGCCAGGCTTCCATCTCGCCGAGCAGGGCGTTGAAGTCGCTGCCCAGGCTGTCGAGCTCGGCGATCTGCGCCGGTGGCACGCGTCGGTCAAAGTCTCGCTCGCTACGGGCGGCGTGGGCCACCGCGGCCAGGCTTTGCAACGGTTTGGTGATGCCCTGCAGCAGGCGCCGCGCCAAGTACAACGCCACCCAGGCGCTAAGGGCGGTGCAAATCACGATGCCGGCCAGGCCGCTGAGCAGGAAGCGCAGCAGGCTACCGCCGTGGCCGACCACGTGAATGCTGCCCACGGTTTGCCCCTGGTGCAGGATCGGCTGGCTGATGGGCTGTTCGAGCAAGGCATGCGCCAGTGCCAGTTCGACCTGGGACAGCATGCCGGTTTCCGGCCGCACCCATTGCGCCAGCAGTTTGCCGCTGGCATCGAAGACTTCGGCCTGGGCCACTTCTTCGGTGGAGGCAATCAGGCTCAGTGCTTCAGTGGCGGCGGCGCTGTCGTTGAACACCACCGCCGCTTCCACGGTGTAATTGATCGACCGCGCGATCAGGTGCAGGTTGTGCTCGGCATACACGCGCAGCGCCAGCACGCCGAGCAGGGTCAAGGACACACTGGCCAGGGTCACGGCCACCAACGCCAGGATCAAATGCCCACGACCGATGACCGAGCGCAAGGTCGGCCGCGCTTTCGGGGTTCTCATGACGCAGGCGCTCGACGGCGGGACAACTGCAACACGCTGGGGTGAATGCGCACGCCGCTGCGGGCGACGGAGTCCAGGTTGACCTCAAATGACACCTGCTCATCGCCCACGCGCAGGCAGAACAGGCTGCCCACGGTGCATTGGTCGCCGCCTTCGCTGATGCTCAGCACCGGGTGGCCGATCAGTGAGGTAAACAACCGCGAGCGTTCATCGGCGCTGAGTTTGCCGATGTACACGGCGTCGCAGGCACTGACGATATCAGGATGATCGGCGAGCAAACGCTGCACCACCACCGGACGACCGGTCGCCTGGGTAGTGCCTTTGACCAGGTCATCGGTGTATTGGGTGGGCCCGACGATGCACAAGCGCAGTTGCGCAGGCTCGACCGGCCAGCGTGCATAGCTGAGGATGCCGAGCACCACTTGCGTCACCGCCTGGGCGCGCTGGTCTGCCGGGCCGGAGGCCTGGGCAAATGCTCGCGGGGCGAGCACGCACAGAAGTGCCACCAGTAACATGCGTCTCCAGCTCAAACTGCGCTCTGTGGGCGAGACAGCCACGTTCATGCAGCGATTCTCTTCAGGTTTTTCAGGGTGATGCCGCAACGATAGCACAGCGGCGGAAGGCCCCGCGAAGCCGGGCCTTCGTGAAGTCCGCTATTTTTCCAGAAAATTCAGACGACTGAATCAGAAATATTTCATGACCAATCAGTCAGTTTTTCCAGCCGATACGTCCAATTCCAGCATCAACCCACTCAAGCGCTTGACCTTACGCCGCACGGCTTCTTCAAACACGCCGCCACGCGGTTCGATCAGGCTGAACCAGCGTTTGGCGCGGGTGATGCCGGTGTAGATCAGTTCTTTGGTCAGCACCGGGTTCAGCGCATCCGGCAGGATCAGCGCGGTGTGGGTAAATTCCGAGCCCTGGGACTTGTGCACGGTCATGGCGTACACGGTTTCCACATCGTTCAGACGGCTGGGCAGTACAAAGCGCACGCCGCCCTGGCCATCGTTACGTGGGAAGGCCACGCGCAGCACGTGGGGGCCGCCGTCGCTTTCGGGCAGTTTGAGCGCGATGCCGATGTCGCCGTTCATCAAGCCCAGGCCGTAATCGTTGCGGGTCATCAGCACCGGGCGGCCTTCGTACCATTGCTCGTCCCCTTCGATCAGCCGCACTTTGCGCAATGCCGCGGTGATGCGCAGGTTCAGCCCTTCTACGCCCCACGGGCCTTTGCGCACAGCGCAGAGCAACTGGAAGGCGTCGAAAGCTTGCAGCAGTTGCTGCGCCCAGTGCGTCCAGGCGAGGTCTTCGCGCGGGGTGTCGAGGGCCGGGCGTGCGCTTTGCAGCAAGTTAAGGTAATAACGATAGCCTTGGGCGTCGCCGCCCTGCCCGTCCAATATCAGCCGCTCGAGGGCGTGGTCATGCTCGCCCTTGAGGCTGAGGCAGAACAGGTCATCGTGGCTGCGCGCGGCGAGCAGTTGGCGCGCCTCTTCGGCGTTTTGCTGGTTGACCCAACGTGCCAATTGGCCGATGCCGCTGCCTTCAACAAAACGTCGCGAATAGCGCAGCATCACCACTTGCTGGGCCAGCGGATGGCTGGCGTCGAGGTCTTCGTGAAGGCCACTGGCGCTGAGGTCTTCGCCACTGACCGCTTGCAGCCATTGGCGCGTGTCGGGGCTGTACCAGCCGGCTTCGGCGTCGCGGCATAAATCGCCCAGTACGGCGCCGGCCTCGACCGAGGCAAGCTGGTCCTTGTCGCCCAGCAATACCAAGCGTGCGTGGGGCGGCAAGGCGTCCAGCAAGTTGGCCATCATTTCCAGGTCGATCATCGAGGCTTCGTCCACCACCAGCACGTCCAGCGGCAATGGGTTGCCCAGGTGATGGCGGAAGTGCCGCGTGCCCGGGCGACTGCCCAACAAACGGTGAACAGTGGTGACCTCTGTCGGGATTTTTGCCCGCACGCTGTCGGGCACGGTCAACGACTGCACTTGCTGGCTGATGGATTCGGTGAGGCGTGCGGCAGCTTTGCCGGTGGGCGCAGCCAGACGGATGCGCAACGGGCTGCCGGCTTCCACGGCCGGCGCCTGCAACAGCGCGAGCAGGCGCACCACTGTGGTGGTCTTGCCGGTGCCGGGGCCGCCGGTGACGATGCTGAAAGCTCCGCGCGCGGCCAAGGCGCAGGCAAGCTTTTGCCAGTCGATCACGCCGTCGGGCGGCGGTTGGTTGAAGAGGCTGTTGAGGCGTTGCGGCAAATCGGCGGCGATGTCTTCCTGGGTGGCCAGGCGCAGGCGCAAGGCTGTGTCGATGCGCCGTTCGTACGTCCAGTAGCGGCGCAGGTAAAGGCGTTTGCCGGACAAGACCAATGGGCGGCTCTGCGCGGCTTCGCTGCCATCAACCGCCAGGGCGACCAATTGGCTGGCGGCCAGCGCGTGACACCAGTGGGCGCCGTCGAGGCCGTCGAGCAGCTGCGACGGCAGCAGCATCGCGCCGGTTTGCAGGTCGCCTTCGGGCGGCAGCGACAGGGCGAAATCCGGCGCTTTGAGGGTTTCGAACAGGTCGAGGCACACATGGCCATGGCCCAATTGGTGGCTGGTTAAGGCCGCGGCCAGCAACACCAGAGGGTCGGCCTGCGGATCGAGTTCGTGCAGGAAGCCCACAAAAGCCTTGTCCAACGCGCGCAGCCAACCCCGGTCAACCCAGCGTTCGAGCAGTTGCAGCAGGTCGGCGGCGCGGTTGAGCGGCATCAGCGCTTCAAGCGGTAACGGCGACAGGCTCATAGCAGCACTCCTTGTTCCCAGGCGGGCTCAACCTTGGGCGGTATGGGTTTGCCCTGGAACAACGCGTCCAAGCCTTCGATCAGTTCACGTGGCGGCCGGGTGAAATACGCGCCTTTGCTCACCGACTCGGTGCCGCGCAGGAACACGTAAAGCGCACCGCCGACGTGGCGGTCGTAGTCATAATTCGGCAGGCGCGCCTTCAGCTGGCGGTGCAGGGCCAGCAGGTAAAGCACATATTGCAGGTCGTACCGATGCTCGAGGATCGAGTGTTCCATGGCCTCTAAGGTGTAGGCCGAATCGTCAGGGCCGAGCCAATTGGATTTGTAGTCAGCCACGTAGTAGCGGCCGTCGTGTTCGAAGGTCAGGTCGATAAAGCCTTTGAACATGCCGTTGAGCAGCACCGGTTCGGCGGCGACGCGGGACACGCCGTTGTGGGTGTACTGGCACACCAGTTTATCGAGGGCCAGCACGTCGACTTTGTGGCTGGCGAACCAGAACTCCATCTCGATCTGATACTGCTGCAGGCTGCTCAGGGTGAGCTGATCGTTATCCACCGGCAGCGGCGTTTGCAGCAGGTGGCCGAGCCAAGCGCTGAGGGTGACGATCCAGCCTTCCCAATTGCGCCGGTTACAGCGCGCGCCCACGGCTTTTTCGATGGCCTCGGGGGTGACGTTGAAACCCTCTTCGCCCGCCCATTCCAACAAGCCATGAAGGAAGGTGCCGGGGTTTGGTCCGCGTGGGAAACGGTGTATGTCGCCACCAGACGCCGCCACTTCACGCGGTGCGTCGGGGTCGAGACGCTCGTCGTCAAACAGCTTCTGGGCTTGTGGGCTCTCCGGTGCTTCGAGGGGCGCGGCGCTCATGCTGTCGCCGATGCGCAATGCGCTGTAAGAGGCGATCCACCAGTTTTCGGCGGCCTTGCGCTTGGGCAGCAACGGCGCGAGCAACGTGGCTGCGTTGCGCGGCGGGTGAAACAGCGTGTCTTGCGCGTCCGGGACATGGCCGTAGTGGATCGCGGCGCAGCCTTGCTGCACATCCAGCAGCCAGCGCGTCAGGCCGGCAGACTCGCCCAGCGATGCACCGGCGCCGAGCAAATAGCCGAGCGCGGACAGGTGCAGGACCGAGCTGCTGTTATTGCCACGCTTGAGATCGGCAATGCCCAGCCAGCACGCATGTTTGGCCCGTGTGAGCGCCACGTAGAACAAACGCAGGTCTTCGGCGAGGCGCTCATCATCGGCCTGGGCAATCAATTCGGCGGTGGGCCGCAGGCTGACTTGCGATTTGCCCTGTTCGTCGTGGTAATGCAGCGGCAGGCGACTGCCATCCACGGGCTTGGCCGAACAGATGAACGGCAGGAAGACCAGGTCGTACTCCAGGCCTTTGGATTTATGGATGGTCACTACCTTGACCAATTGCTCATCGCTTTCCAGGCGCAGAATCTGCTCCTCACCGGCCTGACCAGAGAGGGCCAAGTGTTCGGCCAGATGACGGATCAGCGCTTGCTCGCCGTCCAGCTCTGACGCGGCCTGCTGCAGCAACTCGCTGAGGTGCAACAGGTTGGTCAGCACGCGTTCGCCATCGCTGCGGGCGATCAGGGTTTGCGGCAGTTTGAAATCATGCAGCAGGCGCCGCAGCATCGGCAGCACGCCTTGGGTGCGCCAGATCGCGCGGTAGCCACGGAACTGCATCACGCGGGTTTCCCACGCCAGTTCGTCCTGATTCAGACGCTCCAGCTCCGGCAGTGACAGGTTCAAGGTCACGCAGGCCAGCGCGGCACGCAGCGGGCGCTCGACGTCGGGCTCTGCGCAGGCCTTGAGCCAGGCGAGCAGGTCGTGGGCTTCCTGGGCGGCGAAGACCGAGTCTTTGTCCGACAGGTACACGCTGCGCACGCCCCGAGCAGCCAACTCGGCGCGCACGGCTTGGGCTTCCTTGCCGTCACGTACCAGGATGGCGATGTCTGACGGAAGGACGCCGTTGAAGCTGGCGTCCGCGTGTAGGAAACCGGCGGTACCTTGCTGCCCGCCATTGAGCAACGCGACGATTTGGGTGGCGCAGGCAGCCGCCAGTTGCTGGCGATACACCGCGTTGGAAATCGGCTGATCGGTGGGCAGGTGCCAGAGGTTCATTGCCGGCAACGTGTGGCCATCGACTTGCAGTTGCTCCCTGCGGCCCTGGGACAGCACCGAGTGGAACGGCACCGGGTTGTCGCCATTCGGCTCGCGGAACAGGAAAGCCCCCCGGCCGCTTTCGGCGCGCTGGAACACGTGGTTCACCGCCTCGACCATGGCGTGGCTGGAGCGGAAGTTGGTGCCCAGGGTGTGGTGACGGCCAGTGGTGGACTGACGGGCGCGCAGGTAGGTGTAGATGTCGGCGCCGCGGAAGGCATAGATCGCCTGCTTGGGGTCGCCGATCAGGAACAGGCCGCTGTCGAGGTGGTTTTCTTCGATGCGGTAGATGCTGTCGAAGATGCTGTATTGCACCGGGTCGGTGTCCTGGAATTCGTCGATCAAGGCGACCGGGAATTGCTCGCGGATCACACTGGCAAGACGTTCGCCACCGTCGGCCTGCAGGGCGGCGTTGAGGCGGATCAGCATGTCGTCGAAGCCCATTTCGGCGCGGCGGCGTTTTTCTTCTTCGAAGCGTTTACCCACCCAGCCGGCGGCGTGTTGCAGCACAGCGGCGTCGGGTGTTGGCAAGGCATCGAGGCTGGCTTTGAGAGTGGCCATGGCGTCGATGCCGGGGTGATTGGGCGGCTCGCCCTTCCAGGCTTCGGCCATGCCGTCGGGCGTCAGGCGCGTGAAGCCGGTGCCGATGTCCAGTTGTTCGAGGGTTTCGTCAGCCGCCCAGGCACTGATTTTTTCAAACCAGGGCTCGAAGTAACGCGCCTGCATCTTGCGGCCGTCGACGGCTTTCGCGGCCACGGCTTGCAGGCAGATATCACGCAGTTCGGCGGCCCATTGTTGCCACGGCGCCTTGAGACTTACCAAGGCTTCGCGGCGCTCTTGCAGGCAAGCGTTGATCAGCTCAGCGGGCTCCCGGCTTTCGCCAGTGGGCCGTTCGCTGCCAAACAGCGCACGCACGCGGGGCATCAGGGCGGCGGGGCCGCTCCAGTTTTTGCGCACCCAGTTGAGTGCGTCGTCGTGCATCGGGTAGCAAAACAGCCGCCAGTAGTCACGCAGCACTTCGCCGAGCAGGTCGCTGTGGTCGGTTTCCAGGGTTTGGGTGAACAGGCTGCCACTGTCGAACGCATGCTCGCGCAGCATGCGCTGGCACCAACTGTGGATGGTCGAGACGGCGGCCTCGTCCATCCATTGCGCGGCGATGTCCAGGCGATTGGCACAGGCGGGCCATTGTTCGGGGAGGTATTGGTCGCGCAGGTCGGCGATCAATGCGTCCGGTTGCTCGATTTCGTCGCGGAAGAAACGTGCGGCTTCCGCCAGCCGAACGCGGATGCGTTCGCGCAGCTCTTTGGTGGCGGCATCGGTGAAGGTCACCACCAGAATTTGCGGCGGCAGTAACTCGCGGCCGAAGCCGGCTTCGTCACCGCCATGGCCAAGCACCAGGCGCAGGTACAGCGCGGAAATAGTGAAGGTCTTGCCGGTGCCGGCGCTGGCTTCGATCAGTTGGCTGCCTTTTAGCGGGAAGGCCAGGGCTAAAGGTTTACCCATCATGCGCTGGCCTCCTCACTGTTGAGCGATCGCCAGGGTGCATTGAGCAATGGGCGATACAGGGTTTCGGCCCAGCCTTCGAACTCTTCGCTGGCGATGAGCGTGGCGAAGTCGGGGAATTGGCGGGTGAGTGCAGGGGTTTCGCGGCGCTCACCGTCGGTGGTCAGGCCGTCGCCTTCATAGGCTTTGCTTGCGGCGGCCAGGGCTTTGGCGGGATCGGTTTGGCCGAGCCAGGCGAAGGCGGTTTTAACGGCTACCGGGAGCGGCTTGCGCATGCCGGTGTGCCAGGCCAGCAGCACGTTACCAAGGATTTCCCGAGCATTGGATTGATCCAGCGGGGCGAGTAACAAGGTGTCGTCACTCGCCACCAAACCGGTGCTGAGTGGCAGGCCGCAGGCGCACGCCACCACATGATTGACCCAGGGGCGAATCAGACGGTGCCACTTACGCGTCTTGATCGAACCGATGCTGTTGGGGATGGTGGTCACGCTGAGCAAGCCGCCATCGCTGCGTCGGTGCAGGCCGCTGATCCAGCCTTCCAACTGGATGCCTTGATGCTCAAAACTGATCGGCTCGGCGGTGGTTTGTGGTGTGGGCCAAAGTGCCAATAAGTGGCGGTAGCGTTGCAGCAAATCGGGCAGCGGCTCGATCAGTTCGTTACGCAGGCACTCGCCGAAACCCACCATGGGCAGCAGGCCGCTGCCTTGCAGGCGCAGGGCCTGGGCGTTGAGTGCTTGATCCACATGATCGGGCTGGGTCAGTGCGGCGTTCAGCAGGCTGTCGCTGAGGCTGTAGCGTTGCAGCGCGTCGAGTACGAAGGGCTCTTCATCGGCGAGCGGTACTTCGGCGGCTTCGAAGAACACTTTCAGACGTTGACTGAAGAAGTGTTTGACCGGGTTGCGCAGGAAATCCTGCAACTGGCCGAGGCTCAGAGGTTCTTCCTGTTGGTGCTCTGCCAGTTCGTGGTCTTTAACTGGAACCTCGGGTGCCTCGTGGAGCAACTGCCACTCGCGGGCGTAACTGAAGAGCGCATCGCCTTCATGGAAATAACGCGCACTGAAGGGTTGGAGCGGGTGTTCCTGGGTCATTGCTTCCAGCAATTCTTGCTGGTGTGCGTTGTGCCAGCCGCTGGCGATATGGTCTCGCAGTTGGCCGATCAGTACCGAGGCCGGCCGGTCGCTGTTGTCGCGGATGCTGCGGCCGACCCAACTGATGTAGAGCTGGTCGCGGGCGGACAGCAGGGCTTCGAGCAGCAGGTAGCGATCGTCCTCGCGGCGTGAACGGTCGCCGGGGCGATAGTCGCTGCCCATCAGGTCGAAGTCCAACGGCGGTTGCGCGCGCGGGTAATCCCCGTCGTTCATGCCGAGCAGGCAAACGAATTTGAACGGGATGGCGCGCATGGGCATCAGGGTGCAAAAATTGACAGCTCCGGCGAGGAAGCGCTGGGACAGGCGGCCCTGGTCCAGGCCGGCCAACCAAGCCTCGCGGACTACAGTGAGGGGTAACTCGTCCTGCAGGCCGACGGACTCGCAGGTTTCCAGCCAGTCCTCTCTCAGTTGTTCGAGTTGGCCTAAGAGGTAGTCGTCGTGTTCGCTGCTGGGCAGGAAGAAGAGTTGCATCAGGCGTTGCAGGCGTTCACCCCACTCATGGGGCGCTGCCGGTTGAGACAAGGCCTGATGGGCGTCGTTTAGCGCATCGAGCAAGGAGACCAACGGGCCGATCAGGGCCGCGTCGAGGCCGCCGATTTCATCGTAGGGTTCGATGCCGTCGCAGGCGACGCCGGTGCCGACGGCGTAACCCAACAGCATGCGGCGCAGGCCAAATCGCCAGCTGTTTTGTTCCAGCTCATGCGGCAAGCCGAGGCCGGCGCGTTGCTCGGCGTTGAGGCCCCAACGGATGCCCGCACCTTCGATCCAGCGGTGCAACGTAGGCAGGTCACGCTCCTTGATGGCAAAACGTTCGCGCAAGGCGGGGACGTCGAGCAGGTCGAGGATTTCGCTGACCGGGAAGCGGCTGTCCGGGAGTTTGAGCAGGTGTTCGACGGCAATCAGCAGAGGGTCACGGCCGCGCTGGCCTTGGTCGGTAAGGGTAAAGGGAATGAAGCGTGGGTCGCTTCGCTCAAGTTGGCCAAACACGGCGCGAATGTGCGGCGCGTAGCTGTCAACGTCAGGGACCATGACGATGATGTCGCGCGGGCGCAGTGTCGGGTCGGCACTGAAACGTTGGAGCAATTGGTCGTGGAGAATTTCCACTTCGCGTTGGGCGCTGTGGGCGATGTGGAAGCGGATGGAGCTGTCGTTATTTAGATCGACGGCCGGCCATAGCTCGCGCGTTTCGTTGAGTGGGCGCAGTTCGAGGATGTCATCCTGCAACTGGTTGAGCAGCGTGGTGGGCTCGCTGTCACTGAACAGGTCGATGCGGCCGTCACGGAAGGCGGCGCGGTAGCTGTTGGGGTCGTCGTAACTGTCCAGCAGGCTGATGTAGTCACGGCCCTGTTTGCCCCAAGCGGCCAGCAGCGGGTGGGCGTGCTGGTGCAGGGTTTGCGGATCGATGGTGACCGGCATGCCGGCTTTGCGCGCTTGGCGTTTGTATTCATTACGCAGCAGGTCCTTGTCGGCAACGATGTCGGACCAGTGATGACGGCAAGGGTTGTGCACGCAGAGCAAGACTTGGCTGAACCTCGCTAAGCCGGCGAGCGCCTCAAGGGCTTGCGCAGGCAATGAGGAAATGCCGAAAACAATCACTCGGGATGGTAAGCCTGCGGGCGCCTGTTCAAGGGTATTGATGCGTTCAATAAAGCGCTGGTGCACACCGGCTCGGCTTTCGGCCATCCCCTCCTCACCGACGTCGATCAGCAACGCACGCCACAATTCGGCCTGCCAGCAGTTTGCGGGATTAAGGGGCTTGGATTCGCCTCGCCCGTTACGCAATTGGTGGCGACCAGCAGCCCAGTCTTCCAGCCAGTCGGCACGGTAGACCTGGTATTGGTCGAACAGGTCGGCCAGGCGTTCAGCCAGTTGATAACGTTTGCGCAGGTCAGTGTCGTGAGTAAGGAAGCGCTGCAACGGCTCGAAGTGCGGTTGATCGATGAGTTCAGGGAGCAGGCGCATCAGGCGCCATGTCAGAGGCGCTTTATCGAGCAGGGACTTGGGCGGGATTTCGTCACGGCCCAGGACCATGCGATAGAGCTGCCACATGAAGCTGCCGGGCAGTTGCACGTCGATTGCCGCAGCGATGCCGCAACCACCCATGTCGTCGTCTTCTGGGTCTTCGGCCAGGGCTAACTTGAGCCATTGGGCGATGCCGTTGCTTTGTACCAGAGCGATTTCGTTTTCCAAGGGCGCGAGCGGATAGCGGCGCATCCAGCTGACCACCAGGCTGCGCAGCTCGTCCAGGCGGTTGCCGTGAACCACCATGAATCCAGCGCTGAGGGACGTCGCATCCGGCATAACGGCTTCCTTGGGAAAAGCAAAATCGAGGCAGCGACTTTAGCATTGAAGGCGGCCGCAGGCTGCAAGTGAGGCAAGCCGACTGAAACGGTGGTGACCGGAATGTTTTCGACCGCCCAAAACAAAGCCCCTGTTTGCGTTAGCAAACAGGGGCTCTGGAATTTAATCTTGACGATGACCTACTCTCACATGGGGAAACCCCACACTACCATCGGCGATGCATCGTTTCACTGCTGAGTTCGG
>NZ_CAWOAW010000012.1:0-372 GCF_963879675.1 Pseudomonas sp. Larv2_ips | reverse complement strand
ATATGGTGGGCGTAGCTCAGTTGGTAGAGCACGGGATTGTGACTCCCGTTGTCGAGGGTTCGATCCCCTTCGTCCACCCCATATTTTAAAAGGCGCCAGATTAATCATCTGGCGCCTTTGCTTTAAGAGCTTCAAGCGCGGATGTGGTGGAATTGGTAGACACACTGGATTTAGGTTCCAGCGCCGCGAGGCGTAAGAGTTCGAGTCTCTTCATCCGCACCAATTAAAGCTTTGCACCGCCGTCAGGGGGTGCGAGGTTCGACAGAGAAGATGGTTGAGTTCTTTGTTAATGCAATATGGTGGGCGTAGCTCAGTTGGTAGAGCACGGGATTGTGACTCCCGTTGTCGAGGGTTCGATCCCCTTCGTCCACC
>NZ_CAWOAW010000011.1:0-206 GCF_963879675.1 Pseudomonas sp. Larv2_ips | reverse complement strand
AGGGACAAGGGCACGGACGCCAATTCAGCCTCGGTTACCTCCCCTCTTTTGATGTGAAATTTAGGCATTGCCAACAGGCCATTGATCACGAGCATGCGATGAAACCTGCCGATGTGTTTATTTCTGCCCCAAAAGCGTTTGTTGTCGCAGATCACTTTGTTCTGGCTGAAGTAGCTTTCCAGGGCTTCGAGCTTTGTGTACTCAGC
>NZ_CAWOAW010000010.1:80459-132311 GCF_963879675.1 Pseudomonas sp. Larv2_ips | reverse complement strand
TTTGTTTACCAAGGAGTTTTCCGTTTCGACTGCGCCGGAAGTGGGGCGAATTATAGACTTCCAGAATCTGCCGTCAACCCTTAATTTTGCTTTTCTATCAAACACCCCGAAAACTTAATCACACCTTCTATATAAACGCCCAAAAACCAGCAACTGAGCAATATATTGCTCAAAGCTCACCGGTTGAGCATCATATGCCCCTGCCTCTCCACCACGACTTTGGACAAACACCCCAATGACCACTCCACCCCGCAGCCTGGCATCGGCGTTGTTCCCGGTCGGCCTGCTATTAATAGCCATGGCGTCCATCCAGTCCGGCGCCTCGCTGGCCAAAAGCATGTTTCCCATTGTCGGCGCCCAGGGCACCACGACCCTGCGCCTGATATTTGCCAGTGTGATCATGCTGCTTCTGCTACGCCCATGGCGCGCCAAGCTCACAGCCAAGTCCCTGCGTACCGTTGTCATTTATGGCATGGCACTGGGTGGCATGAATTTCCTCTTCTATATGTCCTTGCGCACAGTGCCCCTGGGGATCGCAGTAGCGCTGGAATTCACAGGCCCGCTCGCCGTTGCGATCTACGCTTCGCGCCGGGCGGTGGACTTTCTATGGGTAGGCCTCGCGATCGCCGGGCTTCTACTGCTCATACCCATAGGCGAAGCCAGCAGCGGTATCGATCTGGCGGGGGCAGCCTATGCCCTTGGCGCAGGTATCTGCTGGGCGCTCTATATACTGTTTGGCCAAAAGGCCGGCAACGACAATGGCGTCCAGACCGCAGCACTCGGCGTAATGATTGCTGCGTTGTTCGTCGCGCCCATTGGCATTGTCCACGCAGGCGCCGCGCTGCTGACGCCTGCACTGATCCCCGTCGCCCTGGCTGTCGCCATCTTGTCCACGGCGCTGCCCTATACCCTGGAAATGGTCGCACTCACTCGCCTTCCTGCCCGCACCTTTGGCACCCTGATGAGCATCGAGCCTGCATTCGGCGCGCTTTCCGGGCTGTTCTTCCTGCAAGAGCACTTGTCGCTGGCACAGTGGCTGGCCATCACCTGCATTATCCTGGCCTCTGTAGGCGCTACGCTGACGATGCGCAATGAATCCAAACCGCTGGTGCCGGCCGATTGATCGCTATCAAAGGTAGCTCTGGTATTTGCCGCTTATTTAGGCCATGTTTAGGCCGTAAATGAATGTCTTTCATGGAGAATTTCGACAAGGACAGCTGAACGCTACAATCGAGAGCGAGTAAAGCCTGCATCGAGCCTTTTTGCGAAGCGGCTATTAAGGATAGTGATGAAAAGAATATTGATACTGTTCATGGTCGTGGGCATTGCGGGCTGTGCTGCGACCACCAAGACAGAAGTGAAACGGGGCAAAAAAGGGCTGCATATCAACTGTTCAGGGCTGTCCTCCTCCTGGGACGAATGCTACACAAGCGCAGCCAATTCATGCGGTGCCAAGGGCTACCGGGTTATCGCCAAGTCCGGTGACAACTCCGAGGAGCCTGGGGACTACCCCTTCGGCCTCAACCCTGCCGGCTACACCAGTCGCAGCATGATCGTCATCTGCAAGTGAACGCCCGAGCAGTCTTCATCCGACTGCTCCCCTTTGTGAATATCTGATCTCGACCCGGCCCTTTGCGACGTTGCGGCTACACTCCTGCTCGACTATCGAGCAACGGAGTTCCCATGACAGAAAACAACAAAATCGTATTGGTAGTGGGTGCCGGTGACGCCACCGGCGGCGCCATTGCCAAGCGCTTCGCGCGCGAAGGCTACGTGGCCTGCGTCACCCGCCGCAGCGCGGACAAGCTGCAGCCCTTGGTCGACAGCATCCAGGCGGCCGGTGGCCGAGCCCACGGCTTTGCCTGTGATGCACGCAAGGAAGACGAGGTCATCGCGCTGATCGAACAGATCGAAAGCGAGTTAGGCCCGATCGAAGCGTTCGTCTTCAATATCGGCGCCAACGTGCCTTGCAGCATCCTCGAAGAAACCGCGCGCAAGTACTTCAAGATCTGGGAGATGGCTTGCTTCTCCGGCTTCCTGAATGCGCGCGAAGTGGCCAAGCGCATGGTGACCCGCAACCGCGGCACCATCCTGTTTACCGGCGCTACCGCGGGCTTGCGCGGCGCTGCGGGTTTCGCTGCATTTGCCGGCGCCAAGCACGGCATTCGCGCACTCGCACAGAGCATGGCGCGAGAGCTGGGCCCCAGGAATATCCATGTCGCCCACGTAGTGGTCGACGGCGCCATCGACACCGACTTCATTCGCGACAACTTCCCGCAAAAATACGCCCTGAAGGATCAGGACGGCATCCTCAACCCCGAACACATCGCCGACAACTATTGGTACCTGCACAGCCAGCCGCGCGACGCCTGGACGTTCGAACTGGACCTGCGCCCCTGGAATGAACCCTGGTAAGCACGCCTTCACAACAATAAGCAGCGAGCATCGACCATGAGTAAAACCCTGGAATTCTTCTTTGACCTCGGCAGTCCCGCCACTTACCTGGCCTACACCCAACTGCCTGCCCTGTGCGCTGCAACCGGCGCGACCCTGGTGTACCAGCCGATGCTGCTCGGAGGCGTGTTCAAAGCCACGGGCAATGCATCCCCCATCACCGTGCCGGCCAAGGGCCGGTACCTGTTTAACGACCTGGCGCGGTATGCCCAGCGCTACAACGTGACGCTCAAGTTCAACCCGCACTTCCCCATCAATACCCTGATGCTGATGCGCGCAGTGACCGGCATGCAGCTTCACCAGCCCAAGCGCTTCCAGGGCTTCATCGGCTGCCTGTTCCGCGCCCTCTGGGTCGAAGGTCGGAATATGGGCGACCCCGCTGTAGTGGCCGCGGTGTTGACCGAAGCCGGTTTCAACCCGGAAGAAGTGCTGGCCCTGGCCAATGACGAAAGTGTGAAAGCCGCCCTCAAGGACAACACGGAGCAGGCCGTTCAGCGCGGCGTGTTCGGTGCGCCCAGTATGTTTGTAGGCAACCAGCTGTTCTTCGGTCAGGACCGTCTGGATTTTGTGCGCGAAGCCCTCAGCTAATCGCTATCGCCAATCGCCCCTGAGCGCCGCTTGCGAGCAAATCGTAGGCGGCGTTTGCCGTCTGCAGGTCGAATTGATGCGGGTCCATGATCGGCCTGAGCTTGCCCGCATCGATCAACCTGGCCGCGTCAGCCAGTATCTGTCCGTGGTGCTCACGCCCTTTGCCCGTCAACAACGGCAATAGAGTAAAGACACCGGAATACGTCGCCCCGCGAAACGATAGCGGCGCCAGGCTGTGCTGCCCCCAGCCCAGGCAACTGACCACGTGGCCGTGATACGCCTTGGCGGCTAGAAAGGAGGCATCCAGCGTCTCGCCACCGACGGTGTCATACACAATGTCAAACCCTTCACCCGCCGTATGCTGCGCTACGTAGTCTTCGACCCTGTGGTGCTGATAGTCGATAAAGGTGGCGCCCAAGCCCTCTATCGTCGCCCGGTGCCTGGCGGACCCGGTCGCATACACATCGGCGCCGCAGGCAACCGCCAACTGCACCGCGACATGCCCTACACCCCCGGCGCCCCCCTGGATCAACACCTTGTGGCCCAAGCCTACATGCGCACGGTCCACCAACCCTTCCCATGCAGTGATCAGCACCAGCGGCAATACCGCCGCTTCACGCATGCTCAGAGCCTGAGGTTTTTTTGCCAGCAGGCGTGCATCGACCACCGCGTATTCCGCCAACGAACCCTGCACGCCACCGATACCCGTCGCAAGCGCATACACCTCATCGCCCACGCGCCACTCCCGCACCGCGGGGCCAACCGCCTCGACAACCCCGGCAAGGTCCATGCCGATGACGGCCGGCAAGGGCTGACGGGCATGTGCGGCTTGGCCCGCGCGAATTTTCGCGTCCAGCGGGTTAAGGCCACTGGCCTTGATCCTGACCAGCACCTGCCCGGCACCCGCCACGGGTCTGGGCATCCTGGTCAAACGCAGCGGCGCGTCTACAGCGTCCACAATCAAAGCGTGCATATCAGTCATGTCGGCGATCTCGATTCGTTGAGGAGTGAGGCCTATGATCGACCCACCGACTCATGCCGATAAGACGCTAAAAAGCTATAGTGCCTATGCGCATATGGCATGAATCGGACAGCTCATGGACAAACTCAATGCAATGGCAATATTCGTTCGCGTGATCGAACGCGGCAGCTTTTCCGCCGTCGCCCGGGAAATGCAGACCACTCAGCCGACTATCAGCAAAGTACTGCGCGCCCTGGAACGCGAACTGGGCGGCAAGCTGATTGCCCGCAGCACTCGCCACTTGTCTCTGACTGACGAAGGTCAACGCTACTACCACCACTGCCGTGAAATTCTCACAGCCGTCGATGCGGCGGAACACAGCTTCCAGACCGGCAGGGAAACCATCGCCGGCCCGTTGCGCGTCGGCTCTTCGGTGAGCTTTGGCCGCCTGCAGATCGCCTCGCGGCTGAGCGGTTTCCTGCAGCACTACCCTGACGTGCAAGTCGACCTGCAACTCAGCGATCAACTTCAGGACCTGGTCAGCGAAGGTCTGGAGGTGACCCTGCGCATCGGCGAACTGCGCGACAGCGGCTTGATTGCGCGGCAGATCGGCATCACCCACCGTGTCACCGTAGCCAGCCCGGCGTACCTGGCGCGGCACCCCGCCCCGCACACCCCGCAAGCGCTCACGCAGCACAACTGCCTGCTGTTCAACCTGCTGAGCAGCCAGAATCAGTGGATCTATGACAAGGATGGCGCGCGACATACGGTGCGCATCACCGGCAACGCCCAGAGTAATAACTCCGAGGCGGTGCGCGAGATGGTGCTAACGGGGCTCGGCATTGCGCTGTCGCCCCTGTGGCTGTTCGCTGACGACTTGATAGCCGGCCGCGTGGTTGCGGTGTTGCAGGACTACACCCCGCTGTCACTGCCCATTTACGCGGTCTCGGCGCCCAATCGCCGCCAGTCGGCCCGGGTCAAGGCGTTCGTCGACTATATGGCCGACGCCCTGGCCCAGGCGCCCGAACTGCAACCGATCAAATAGCCGCTGTACGCACCTGCAACCATTCCAGCGCAGCGCCGCTGAGCAGCGGGCTGAGCCGCTCGCGCACTTCGGCATGGTAAGCGTTGAACCACTCGCGCTCGTCCGCCGTCAGCAGCGACGGCGCCAGGCAACGGGTGTCGATCGGGCACAGGGTCAGGGTTTCGAACTTGAGAAACTCACCGAACTCGGTCTTGCCCGCTTCACGGTTCAACACCAGGTTCTCGATGCGCACGCCCCAACGGCCCGGGCGATAAGTGCCCGGCTCAATCGAGGTGATCATCCCCGGCTGCATCGCCGTTTGCGGCGCAGTGGCGGCCTGGTAGGCAATCACTTGCGGGCCCTCATGCACATTCAGGAAATAGCCTACACCGTGACCCGTGCCGTGGCCGTAGTCCACGCCTTCGGCCCAGATCGGCGCACGCGCAATGGCGTCCAGCAGCGGCGACAGAATGCCCTTGGGAAACTGCGCACGCGACAAGGCAATCACGCCCTTGAGCACCCGTGTGCAGTCACGCTTCTGCTCTTCGCTCGGCGTGCCGATCGGCACCATCCGCGTGATGTCCGTGGTGCCGCCCAGGTACTGGCCGCCCGAATCGATCAGCAGCAAGCCATCGCCTTCGATCAGCGCGTGTTCTTCTTCAGTGGCGTGGTAGTGCGGCATCGCGCCATTGGCGTTGAAGGCCGCGATGGTGTTGAAACTCAACGACACATAACCTGGACGACGGGTACGCGCCGCCGTCAGGTGTTCATCAATAGTCAATTCGGTAATGCGCTCACGGCCCAGCGCGCTGTCCAGCCAGGCGAAGAATTCGCACAACGCCGCGCCGTCCTGCTCCATGGCTTGGCGGATATGCTCGGCGTCCGCCAGGCTCTTGCGCGACTTGGCCAGCGTGGTCGGGTTCAGCCCTTCGACCAGCTTGACGCCGGCATCGAGGTTTTCCAGCAAACCGGCCGTGACCCGCGCCGGGTCAACGTGCAAGCTCGCGCCCGACGGCACAGCCCGCAGCGCATCCGCCACTTCGCTGTAGTCGCGCAGGGTCACACCCTCTTGCTCCAGCACCGCGCGTAACTCGGCATCGACCTTGCTCAGCGCCACAAACAAGATGGCCTGCTGCTGATTGATCAAGGCAAACGACACAAACACCGGGTTGAACGACACATCGCCGCCACGCAGGTTAAACAGCCAGGCGATGTCATCCAGGGTGGCGATAAAGTGCCAGTCGGCCCCTTTCTCTTTCAGGCTGTCTCGCAGCGCAGCGAGCTTCTCGCCACGGCTGACTGTCGCCTGCGGCGGCAGGTGTTGATAGATCGGCTGGTTCGGCAAGGCCGGGCGGTCTTGCCAGACTTCATTGAGCAAATCGATATCGGTACGCAGACGCGCGCCGCGCTCTGCCAGCTTGCCGCCCAGGGTACGCGCCGAGGCCACGGCCATGACCGCGCCATCCACCGCCACCACACCGCCTTCGGGGGTTTGCTCAGCCAGCCATTCCAGCGGGCCGGGTTGGCCGGGCTGCAACTTCACCAGCTCGATACCGCTGCCCTTGAGTTCCTTGGTCGCCTGTTCCCAGTAACGGCTATCGGCCCAGACACCGGCGAAATCTGCGGTGACAATCAGCGTGCCCACCGAACCATGAAACCCCGACAGCCATTGCCGCCCCTGCCAGTAACCCGGCAAGTACTCGGACAAGTGCGGGTCGGCCGACGGTACCAACAGGGCGTGGATGCCCTCGCGGCGCATCAGTTCACGGGTGTGCGCCAGGCGCTGGGGAACCGTTCCATGGGTCAAAGGCTGCGTACTCATTGTGTCTCCTGCTAACCACTAATAATTGTTATGTGTTGCGAATGAAAAATCAGACCGCCCAGAACGCCGGGGCACTGGCGAGTGCGGCTTTGATCAACTGCACGGCCTGATCGATGTCCTGTTCGGTGGTAAACCGGCCCAGGCTCAGGCGAATGGTACGGCCAGCGCTGCGCGCGTCATGGCCCAGGGCCAGAAGCACGTGGGACGGCGCGTTGCTCGCGGAATTACACGCCGAGGTCGCCGAGAACGCCATGCCGGCACTGAGTGCGGCGGAATTGAACTCACCTTCACTGAACGTCAGGCTGAGCGTATGAGGAATGCGCTGTGTGGCGCTGCCGTTGAGGCGCACGCCCGCGACTGTTTCCAACTGGTCGAGCAGGCGCTGGCGCAAGGCAACGATGGTGGCCTTTTCCTCGGTAAAGGACTGCGCCGCCAAGGCAAACGCGGTGCCCATGCCCGCAATCTGATGGGTCGCCAGGGTGCCAGAGCGCAGGCCGCCTTCGTGACCACCCCCGTGAATCTGCGCCAACACTTTTTGCTGCGCTCGCGGGCCGACATACAACGCGCCGATGCCCTTGGGGCCGTACAGCTTGTGCGCAGAAAACGACATCAAGTCCACCGGCCATTCAGCCAGGTCGATCGCGACTTTGCCGGCACCTTGCGCGGCATCCACATGCAGCAGCGCGCCGTGCTCACGCACCCGTGCGCCGATGGCAGGGATGTCGTTCAAGGTGCCCAATTCGTTATTGACCAGCATCAGGGACACCAGAAAGGTGTCGTCACGTAACGCTTCACTCACCGCGGTGGCGCTGATCAGCCCATCGGCGTCCGGCACCAGATAAGTGACGGCCACCCCGGCTTCCTGCAACTGACGCGCGGTGTCCAGTGTGGCCTTGTGTTCGATCTGGCTGGTAATGATGTGCCCGCCCGCCACCCCGCGCGCCTGGGCCACGCCCTTGATTGCGAGGTTGTTGGATTCAGTCGCGCCGGAGGTCCAGACGATCTGCTCAGGGCTGGCACCGACCAGCTCGGCGACCTGGCGCCGCGCCTGTTCAACCGTTTGCCGGGCCGCCTGGCCGTACGCATGGGAACTGGACGCGGGGTTACCGAAATTGGCATTGAAGCCCAGACACTCGACCATCACCTGGATGACCCGCTCATCCACCGGCGTGGTGGCGGCGTAGTCGAAATACAACGGACGTTTATTCATGACGTTTAAGACTCGCAGAGCGTGTTCCCGAGAGCAACGTCTCAGGGGCATCAACCGGAACAGAGGTCGTCAGGTTTAACCGATCGAATGCCATTAAAGAAGAACAACTTTATGCAAATGTGCGTAGGAACGCTCCTGAAATTCAGCTTAACAGGCTGAAGTAGCCCAATGGCAAACAAAAAGCCCGAGGTTCCTTAGGGGAATCCTCGGGCTTTTTGCTGCTGAGCGCCGGCTCAACTGGGACGACCATGCAGCACCACGCTGCGTTCGGCGTTCATTTCGCCTTGGTGATCAAAACCGAAAGGCTTCTGTGGCTGAGCGGTCAGTGCGGCGCGCTGCTGCTGATATTCATCAAACGACAAGCCGCGACGGCTCAGCGCTTCAAGGGCCAATTGCTTGGTTTCTTCAGCCGTGTAAGGGCGGGATTCAGGTGATGGATGGGTCGCGCAGCCGGCGAGGACGGCGCTGATAACCAGTACGGAAACAGCCAGAAAATGGTTCATGGTGGAGGCCCTGCGAAGGAGGTTTCGAGTCAATGAACACAGGCTACTCCCGCCTCTGCACGGTGAAAAATCACCCGCCGTGATAGTCGCTATCAACCGTTCAGAGACCTGCGATAGCCAGCAATGCATATTCATTTAAGATCTATAAATATGGAAATACGTTCATTTACGGAATAAACCTAACCCTCTATAAATAGCCCATCTCGAATCAACACTGTTCACCACGCAACTGTTGCACCAGCAACAGTCATTCAACAAAACACCAGTCAGCCAACAGCTTCACTTTTCAGCAGTGAGCCTGAAGCCCACGCCCATCAAGGCTTCCAGCCGTTGGTACAGCTCTTGCTCAACACGTTCCACTTCACCCGCTATGTACCCCTGTTGATAAAGGAACTGTTCATGACCCGTCCCCTGAATGTCGTTGCCCTCTCCGGCGGAACCTGGCGCCCGTCGCGCACCCTGGTGCTGACCCAGGCCGTGCTGGCCGAACTGGCGACGTTGCTGCCGATCCAGACCACGCTGATCGAACTGGGCGACATCGCCCGGCCATTGGGCGGTGCCCTGTCGCGTGACGAACTGCCGGCAGAGGTTGAATCGCAACTGTTGGCCATCGAACAGGCCGACCTGCTGATCGTCGCCGCACCGGTGTACCGCGGCTCCTACCCCGGCCTGCTCAAGCACTTGTTCGATCTGGTCGGCCTCAACTCGCTGATCAACACGCCGGTATTGCTCGCCGCCACCGGCGGCAGCGAACGTCACGCGCTGGTGCTCGATCATCAGCTGCGCCCGCTGTTCAGCTTCTTCCAGGCACTGACCTTGCCGATCGGTGTGTACGCCACCGAAGCCGACTTCACCGACTACCAAATCACCAGCGAGCCCTTGAAGGGCCGCATACGCCTTGCCGCAGAACGCGCAGCACCTTTGTTTGCCGCGCACTCCCCCTCTCTGCTGAAAATCGCTTAAGGATTTGTCATGGATGTTTTCTGGTTTCTGCCGACGCACGGCGACGGTCACTACCTGGGCACCACCCAGGGTGCACGCCCGGTCACCCTCAATTATCTGAAACAAGTGGCGCAGGCGGCTGACAACCTGGGCTACTACGGCGTGCTGATTCCTACCGGTCGTTCGTGCGAAGACTCCTGGGTCATCGCCTCGGCGCTGGTGCCGTTGACCGAACGCCTGCGTTATCTGGTGGCGATTCGTCCGGGCATCATCTCGCCCACCGTTTCGGCGCGCATGGCCGCCACACTGGATCGGCTGTCCAACGGTCGCTTGCTGATCAATGTGGTGACTGGCGGCGACCCCGACGAAAACCGCGGTGACGGCAGTTTCCTAGACCACAGCGAACGCTACGAAGTCTCCGACGAATTCCTGCAGATCTGGCGCCGTGTGTTGCAGGGCGAATCGGTAGATTTTGAAGGCAAACACCTGCGCGTACAGAACGCCAAGGCCCTTTACCCACCGGTGCAGAAGCCATATCCGCCGCTGTACTTCGGCGGTTCTTCAGACGCCGCCCACGACCTGGCCGCCGAACAGGTGGACGTGTACCTGACGTGGGGCGAGCCGCCCGCCGCCGTCGCGGAAAAACTCGCGGATGTGCGTGAACGCGCCGCACGCCACGGCCGCACCGTCAAGTTCGGCATTCGCCTGCACGTGATCGTGCGCGAAACCGAAGAAGACGCCTGGAAAGCCGCCGACAAATTGATCGAGCACATCAGCGACGAAACCATCGCGGCCGCGCAAAAATCCTTCTCGCGCTTTGACTCCGAAGGGCAGCGCCGCATGGCCGCCTTGCACGATGGGCGCCGCGACAACCTGGAAATCGCCCCCAACCTGTGGGCTGGCGTCGGCCTGGTCCGAGGCGGTGCCGGTACAGCATTGGTCGGTAACCCGCAGCAAGTCGCCGAGCGCATCAAGGAATACGCCGACCTGGGTATCGAGAGCTTTATTTTCTCCGGCTACCCGCACCTGGAAGAGGCCTATCGCTTTGCTGAGCTTGTGTTCCCGCTGCTGCCGGAACCCTACGCCAGCCTGGCCGGGCGCGGCATCACCAACCTCACCGGCCCGTTTGGCGAAATGATTGCCAATGATGTGCTGCCCAAAACAAAGGCCTGAGCACGCTGAAATCGGCCTGATAGGGCAACTGCTTTTCTGTGGGAGCCGGGCTTGCCCGCGATACAGGCGACTCGGTGTTTCAGTGAACCCCGGTTGATGCCATCGCAGGCAAGCCAGCTCCCACACTTGAGCTGCATTGCCAGACCTACAGCGCACGGCTTCTGAGCCAATTGAGGAAACCCCGTGACAGCCAACCCCCACAGCGTCCTGCCATCGCCGCTGCAAACCGCCAAACTGCTGGCCGCCGAATTCGCCCTCACCGCTGTTGAGCGCGACGAGCGTGGTGGCACCCCGAAAGCCGAACGTGACGCCCTGCGCCACAGCGGCCTGCTGGCCCTGAGCATACCCACGCAATACGGCGGCCTCGGCGCGCGCTGGAGCGAAACCCTGGGCATCGTGCGCGAATTCGCCAAGGTCGACAGCTCCATCGCCCATGTCTTTGGCTTCCACCACTTGATGCTCGCCACCGTGCGCCTGTTTGCCCGCCCGGACCAATGGCAACCCTGGTTCGAACAGACCGCGCGCAAAAACTGGTTCTGGGGCAATGCCCTCAACCCGCTGGACACGCGCACGGTGGTCAAGGATTTCGGCGGCTGGCGCGAATTCTCGGGCAAAAAAAGTTTCTGTTCCGGCGCCACTGACTCGGAAATGCTCATCGCCTCGGCGGTGGATGAAAGTGCCGGCGGCAAACTGTTGATCGCGGCCATCCCCAGCGGGCGCAGCGGCATCACCTTGCACAATGACTGGAACAACATCGGCCAGCGCCAGACCGACAGCGGCAGCGCCAGCTTTGAACGGGTGCGTGTCGAAGAATCGGAACTGCTGCTCGATCCAGGCCCACTGAGCACGCCCTTCGCCTGCCTGCGCCCACTGATCGCGCAACTGACGTTCACACATATGTTTCTTGGGATTGCCGAGGGCGCCTTTGAAGAAGCGCGCAACTACACCCTGACCGAAACCCGCTCATGGCACAAATCCACGGCCAACGATGTACGCCAGGACCCTTACGTGCTGCACCACTACGGCGAGTTCTGGGTGGCGCTGGAAGGCGTGCGCCTGCTGGTCGAGCGCGCCGCCGATCTGCTCGACCAGGCCTGGGCCAAAGGCGCCAAGCTCAGCGAGCACGAACGCGGCCAACTGGCCATCGCGATTGCCACCGCCAAGGTCGCCGCCACCCGCCAGGGCCTGGAGATATGCAGCCGGCTGTTTGAAGTCACCGGCGCGCGCTCCACCCACGCCTCACTGCGCCTGGACCGCCATTGGCGCAACCTGCGCACACAAACCTTGCACGACCCGGTGGACTACAAACTTCACGAACTGGGGGAGTGGGCGTTGAACCAGTCCCTGCCGATTCCCACGTTCTATTCCTAAAAGAGGTGCCCATGCAGCTTTTAACCTTACCGCCCTCGCCCGCCCTTGCGACCTCGATCCGCGCCACGGCCCAGGTCTTCGAAGACCCCAAATCCCAGGCCCTGCTCGACCACATCCAGCAAGTGGCGCCCAGCGAAGCGAGCGTGCTGATCATCGGCGAGACCGGCACCGGTAAAGAGCTGGTGGCACGCCACATCCATAACCTGAGCGCGCGCCGCAACCGGCCGTTCGTGGCGGTCAACTGTGGCGCATTCTCCGAGTCGCTGGTGGAAGCCGAACTGTTCGGCCATGAAAAAGGCGCGTTTACCGGTGCCCTCAGCGCCAAGGCCGGCTGGTTCGAAGAGGCCGACGGCGGCACCTTGTTCCTCGATGAGATCGGCGACTTGCCGATGGCGATCCAGGTCAAGCTGCTGCGCGTGTTGCAGGAGCGTGAAGTGGTGCGCCTGGGTTCGCGCAAGAGCATTCCTATCGATGTGCGGGTACTGGCCGCCACCAACGTGCAGTTGGAAAAGGCCATCAACGCCGGGCATTTTCGCGAAGACCTCTACTACCGCCTCGACGTGGTCAGCCTGGAACTCAGCCCGCTGCGCGAACGCCCCGGCGATATCCTGCCGCTGACCCGGCACTTCATCGAAGCCTACAGCCAGCGCCTGGGTTACGGCCCGATCACCATCAGCCGCGAGGCCGAGCACAAACTCAAAAGCTACAGTTGGCCGGGCAATATCCGCGAGCTGGAGAACGTGATTCACCACACCCTGCTGATCTGCCGGAATGGCGTGATCGAGCGCGATGATCTGCGCTTGTCGAACATGCGCATCGAGCGCCAGGACGACAGCCAGCACGGCACCGACAACAGCGCCGAAGCCCTGCTGGCGCGCGCGTTTCAAAAGCTCTTCGAGGAACAGGCCGGCGCCCTGCATGAGAAGGTCGAGGACGCGTTATTGCGCGCCGCCTACCGCTTCAGCCATTACAACCAGGTGCACACCGCCAACCTGCTGGGCCTGAGCCGCAACGTCACGCGCACGCGCCTGATCAAGATCGGTGAGCTGGCGGTAAACAAGCGCAGGCCCGGTGAAAACGTGCAAGGCGAGCGCATGTTGCACCTATCCATTTAGGCGACAGTGCAACGCGTTGTCATGGCTGCGCTCAAAGCTGCGCAGTACCTGGAACGAGTCAAAGGTCACCGCCGTGGCCTGGTGGGCGCGGATCAGCGTCCAGAAATTTTCCTCGCCATGCTCAAAGCATTTGAAAGCTGCCTCGCCGTCCTCGCGCGAGCGCCATTGCAGGTAGTTGAGCACCCGCCGGCCGTCGTCGCTGACCTGCACACTCGCATTGATAAAGCCGCCATGGCCCTGGGCCAGGCGCTCGCTTTGGGTGGACAAGGCCGCCACCAGCGCGAGTTGCTGCCGGGGCTCGATCTGAAATTCGATCAATTGAGTGAAGCTGCGATTCTTCTCTGATACCTGCATGAACACTCCCCTTTCTGTGTAGGCAAAATCTTGCGATTCGATGCCACGCAGGGTAAAACCTCTAGTTAAGTCAAGGTCAAGCATTGTTTCGGAGTTTTCATGCTCAACAAAGCACTCACCGTCGGCCAATTGGCCGCCCGCAGTGGCGTGGCGGTTACGGCCCTGCATTTTTATGAGTCCAAGGGACTGATCAAGAGCCAGCGCAATGCCGGCAACCAACGGCGCTACCCACGGGATGTGTTGCGCCGGGTGGTGGTAATCAAGATCGCCCAGCGTTTGGGCATTCCGCTGGCGACGATTGGCGAGGCGCTTAAAACCTTGCCGGATGAGCGCACGCCCACCACTGAAGACTGGGAACGCTTGTCGGCGCTGTGGCGAGAGGACCTGGACGCTCGGATCAACAAATTATTGCTGCTGCGCGACAAGCTCAGCGGGTGTATCGGCTGTGGGTGTTTGTCGCTGGAGGCATGCCCGCTGCGCAATCAGGATGACCAGCTCGGCGAGCGCGGGCCGGGGGCGCAGTTGCTGGAACCGACGCCACCCTCCTGACCTGCAGACTTGATCAATGTGGGCGCTGGCTTGCCTGCGATGCAGGCACCTCGGTACCCCAGGCACACCGTGGTGATGCTATCGCAGGCAAGCCTGCGCCCACATTTGATCTCAGTTGAGGCTCAGAAGCCGGGCGCGATCTGGCCTTTGTAGCGCGTCAAAATAAACTGGCGCACTTCGTCGGAGTTCAACGCCTTGGCCAGCTTCTGGATGCGCGGGTCGTTGATGTTATCCGGCCGCGCCACCAGGTACTCGACGTACAGCGATTTGCCCTTCTCCACAATCAATGCACTGTTGGTATCAATCCCCGCCTCCAGCGCGTAATTGGCAAACACAAACGCCAGGTCCACCTGGCTCACCGAGCGGGCCAGCAAGGCGCCTTCCAGTTCGCGGATTTTCAGGTGCTTGGGATTTTGCGCAATATCACGCGGAGTGCTGAGGGTGTTGCTCGGGTCCTTGAGTTTGATCAGCCCGGCTTCATCCAGCAGCACCAGCGCGCGGCCGGTATTCACCGGGTCGTTGGGGATCGACACGGTGGCGCCGTCCTGCAATTCAGCAATGTTCTTGATCCGCGTCGAATAAGCGCCAAACGGCTCGATGTGCACGCCCACTACCGGCACCAGGTCGGTGTGGCGAGTCTTGTTGTAATCATCCAGAAACGGCCGGTACTGGTAGTAGTTGGCGTCGATGTTCTTCAGCGCCAGCTGCTGGTTGGGCTGGATAAAGTCGGTAAAGACTTTGATCTGCAGGTCCACGCCTTCCTTGGCCAGTACCGGTTTGACGAACTCGAGGATTTCCGCATGGGGCACGGGGGTCGCGCCCACCACCAATGTCTCGTTGGCGAACGCATTGAACGACAGGACAGCGGCCAAGATGGCCAGGGACTTTTTCATGAATGCTCCACGATCAGCTTTATAAGAATTAACGGCGGCTGTAGCGCGCCACCAAACGGTCACCGGTCATCTGCAGGGCCTGCACCAGCACCAGCAAAAGCAGCACGGTGACCACCATTACTTCGGTCTGGAATCGCTGGTAGCCGTAGCGAATCGCCAGGTCGCCGAGGCCACCGCCACCGATCACGCCGGCCATGGCGGTGTAGTCCACCAGCACAATGGCGGTCACGGTCACCGCCGCCAGCAGCCCGGCGCGAGCCTCCGGCAGCAGCGTGTGGCGGATCACCTGCCAGGTGCTGGCGCCCATGGACTGGGTGGCCTCGACCACGCCGCGGTCGACTTCGCGCAACGCGGTTTCCACCAGCCGTGCAAAAAACGGCGTGCAACCCACCACCAGCGGCGGGATGGTGCCCGGCACCCCAAGTGAGGTGCCGACCAGCAAGGTGGTCAGCGGGATGAGCACAATCAGCAGGATGATGAACGGCAGCGAACGCAGCACGTTGACCACCACCGACAACAGCCGATACACCACGCGCGCTTCGTGCAATTGATGCTTGCCGGTCAGAAACAGCAGCACGCCCAGCGGCAACCCCAGCAACACGGTAAAACCCAGGGCGGCGCCGAGCATGCTCAGGGTTTCCAGGCAGGCTTGGCCGATGTCGGCCCAATAAATGTGCTTGAACAATTCGGCCATGGTTTACGACCAGTCGTGACGTGGCGGCTTGGTGCCATTGAGCAACCAGTTGCCCACCACGTGGTATTTCCAGCGCACCGGGTCGTGCAGCGTGTGCACCCGCGCATTGCGCCAGTGGCGGTCGAAGTTGTGTTTTTTCAGCGTCGAACGCGTACCGCCCAGTTCGAACAATTTGTTGCTGGCTTCGATGGCAATCTCGGTGGTCAGCACCTTGGCCCGCGCTACGGCCAGGGAGGCGTGGGCGACGTTGTCTTCATTCGGCGCCGGGCGTGCCGCGTCCAGGGCCAGACCGGCGCGTTCCAACAAGGCTTCGGCAGCTTCCAGGCGGATATCCAGGGCACCGACCTGAATGATGGTCAGCGGGTCTTCACTGGCTTTTTCCACCCCGGCGTCGATCCACGGCCGGGCGAATTGCTGCACGAACTGCACGGTGTCGCGCAAGGCGGCGCGGGCGATCCCGGCATCGATGGCGGCGGTGGTCAGCTGTGCGAAAGGGCCGGCCAGGGTCGGGGAATCGTAGGATTTGTGCGTAGGAAACAGATTGAAGGCCGGCACCCGCAGGTCCTGTGCAAGCACGGTGCCGCTGGAGGTGGTGCGCTGGCCCATGCTGTCCCAGTCATCGACGACCACCAGCCCTTCGGTGCCGCGTTTTACGAAAGCCAGCTGTGCAAGTTGCTGCTCATCCAGCGCCAGCACCGCCAGCCAGTGGGCGTACAGCGAACCGGTGCAATAACCTTTGCGGCCGTTGATCACATAGCCGCCGCCCGCGCGCCGAACAGTGGCCTGGATGTCCTGCACGTTCTTGCCGCCGGTTTCCGACAGCGCATTGGCAAAACGATGGCCCTGCAGCGCCAGGCCAAAAAAATGCGCCTGCTGCTCGGCAGTGCCTTGCAGGCGGATATCTTCCAGCAGGCAGTAATGGTTCTGCGGGATTTGCCCCAGCGACGGGTCGGCCGCCGAGATAATCGCAATCACCTGGGCCAGCACCGCGTAGGACACCTGGGCGCCACCAAACTCGCGCGGCACGCTGATGCCCCACAGGCCGCTGTTGGAATACAGGTCCACCACCTCGGCGGGCACCTGACGGGTGCGGTCACGTTCGGCGTCGTGCTCCAGCAGTGCGGCGGCGACTTGGTGGGCGACGGCAATCGCCTGGGCTTCATCGCGGATCAGTTCGGCGTGGGGCGTGTGAATGGGGTAATCGGCAGCTACAGGCAGTACAGGCATACAACGCTCTCGGGCGAATGGTTTGCCTGGTCTATTGCAGCTTCTGTGCCGCGCCCTGAAACCGGGGGTTTGCCCACGGCGGCGAGGCCCGGAGCCGCTTGCAGCGCAGCAATCTGCCTGTTCACTGTTGCCGGGCCAACACTCGTCGGCTAGCTGCAGGCCGCGCGATACGTGGCCTATAGTGAAAAATCCTGCCTCCACAACCACCACCAAGGAGAACGATATGAGCGTTAAACCTATCCCAGAGGGTTATCACAGCGTCACGCCCTACATGGGCATCGACAACGCGAGCGAGGCCATCGAGTTTTACAAGAAAGCCTTCGGCGCCACCCAGGTCATGCGCCTGGACATGCCCGACGGCAAAGTCGGCCACGCCGAGCTGCGCATTGGCGATTCGGCGCTCATGCTCGGCTCGCCCTGCGCAGACATGGCCCTGCGTAACCCGGCTGAACACACCAGTGTCGGTCTGCACCTGTACGTGAACGACGTGGATGCGCAATTCGAACAAGCCGTTGCGGCCGGTGCCAGCGTGGTGTCCGAGCCCAAGGACCAGTTCTATGGCGACCGCTCGGCGAGCGTGAAAGACCCGTTCGGGCACTTGTGGTTTTTGGCTACGCGCAAGGAAGACCTGACCGAAACGCAGATCCGGGAGCGGGCGATGGCGATGTTCAAGCAAGGTTGAAATCTCAACATCAATACATATCCCATGTGGGCGCTGGCTTGCCTGCGATGCAGGCACCTCGGTACGTCAGCAAGACCGCGGCGATGCCATCGCAGGCAAGCCAGCGTCCACAGCAGTGCTCAGTGTTGGAAGGTTGAGGCTCCTACACACTTCATGAACACCCCCTCCACGCTTTCCCCCTTGCCCCGCACGCCGCGTGATTCCAGGATGCAGGCAATCATCACAAGGAGTCATTCCATGTTCGCCGGATTCCAAAAAGACCAGTGCCACGTCAATGGCGTGGACATCAGCTACCGCAAAGGCGGTACAGGTCCCGGTCTGCTCCTGCTGCACGGGCACCCGCAAACCCACGTCATCTGGCACAAAGTCGCCGAGCAACTGGCCGAGCATTTCACCGTGGTGGCGGCCGACCTGCGCGGTTATGGCGACAGCAGCAAGCCGCTGGCTGATGACCTGCACGCCAACTATTCGAAACGCGAAATGGCCCGCGACGGCGTCGAACTGATGCAGGCCCTGGGCTTCGAGCAGTTCTCGGTGCTGGCACACGACCGTGGCGCCCGCGTCGCGCATCGCCTGGCACTGGACCATCCCGACGCCGTGCAGCGCATGGTGCTGCTGGACATCGCACCCACCCTGTCGATGTACGCCCAGACCGACGAAGCCTTCGCCCGCGCCTACTGGCACTGGTTCTTCCTGATCCGCCCGGCGCCGTTGCCGGAAGCGCTGATCGAGAGCAACCCCGAGCTGTACCTGCGCAGCGTGATGGGCAGCCGCAGTGCCGGGCTCAAGCCGTTTACCGATGAGGCCTTCGCCGAATACCTGCGCTGCCTGCAGCTGCCGGGCACCGCTCGCGGCATCTGCGAAGACTACCGTGCCGCCGCCGGTATCGACCTTGAACACGACCAGGCGGATATCGACGCTGGCCATCACCTGAACCTGCCGTTGCTGGTGATGTGGGGCGCCGAAGGCACCGTCGGCCGCTGTTTCGAGCCGCTCAAGGAATGGCAGAAAGTCGCCACCGACGTGCGTGGCAAGGCTTTGCCGGCCGGCCATTACATTGCCGAAGAAGTGCCTGAGCTGTTGCTGGGTGAAGTCCTGACCTTCCTGCGCTGAATGCTGTAACCCCGTGACCTGAAAGACCCGCCTCGCAGGCTGCTGATGGCCTGCGACGGGTTCTGCTTGCCCAAAAAACGATTGAGATAATAACAATGACACTCAAAAAACTGCTGGGAACCCTGTATGTGCAGGTGCTCATCGCTATCGCGCTGGGTGTGTTGATCGGCCATCAATGGCCGCAAGTCGGCATCGACCTCAAGCCCTTGGGCGACGGGTTTATCAAGCTGATCAAGATGATCATCGGCCCGATCATCTTCTGCACGGTGGTCTCCGGCATCACCAGCATGCACGATGTGAAACAGGTCGGTCGGGTCGGCGGCAAGGCGCTGTTGTACTTCGAAATCGTCTCCAGCATTGCCTTGCTGATCGGCATTCTCTCTGCACACCTGCTGCACCCCGGCGTGGGCTTCAACATTGATGTGAAGACCCTGGACAGTTCGGCCATCGCCGGTTTCGTCGGCCAGGCGCAGCACAGTGAAGGCGTCACCGGCTTTCTGCTGAATGTTATCCCGGGCACGTTTTTCGACGCTTTCGCCAAGGGCGAGATCCTGCCGGTACTGTTTATTTCCGTATTGTTCGGCCTGGGCCTGGTGATGGTCGGCGAAAAGGCACGGCCGCTGGTGAGCATGATCAACCAGGCCAGCGAGGTGTTTTTCCGCATCGTCGGCATGATCAGCCGCGTCGCCCCGATCGGCGCCTTCGGCGCCATTGCCTTCACCATCGGCAAGTACGGCGTGGGCTCGCTGCTGCCGCTGCTGAAGCTGGTCGGCACCTTCTACCTCACCGCATTCTTCTTTGTTGCAGTGGTGCTGGGCAGCATCGCGCGTTACGCCGGTTTCAGCATTTTCAAACTGATGGGCTATATCAAGTCGGAGCTGTTGATCGTACTCGGCACCAGCTCCTCGGAATCGGCGCTGCCGCAACTGATCCAGAAACTTGAAAGCCTGGGTGCCTCCAAAGGTGTGGTGGGCATCGTGGTGCCTACCGGCTACACCTTCAACCTCGACGGCACCAACATCTATATGACCCTGGCCGTGCTGTTCCTGGCCCAGGCGACCAATACACACCTGCCGCTGGAACAACAACTGACCTTGCTGGCGGTGGCCATGCTCACCTCCAAGGGCGCCGGTGCAGTGGTCGGCGCCGGCTTCGTGGCATTGGCCGCCAGCCTGGCGGTGGTGCCAACGGTGCCGGTGGCGGCAATGGTGTTGATCCTGGGCGTTGACCGCTTCATGGCTGAATGCCGCTCGCTGACCAATATCATCGGCAACGCCGTCGCAGCCCTGGTGGTGGCGGCGTGGGAAGGTGAGCTGGATCGCGAGAAAATGGCGCCCATCGCCCTCAAGCGCGGCCGCCATGCGCGGGCGGCCCAGGCGGCACAGGCGAAGATCGCTGCCGAATAAGCAATAACGCCCGGGCGTGCCGGAAGGCGCGCCGATCCGGTGCTATTCTGGCGGCTCATGCCGCCACGTCTGTTTCTGATGACCCATAAGAAAGATACCGTGCCCCTACCCGAAGACCTGCGGGTGTTCCTGACCGTGATCCGCAAGGCTGGCTTTGCCGCCGCCGCCGATGAACTGGGGCTGTCGCCTGCGTATGTCAGCAAGCGCATCCAGATCCTCGAAACCACCTTGGCCACGCGCCTGCTGCACCGTACCAGCCGCCGCATCGCCTTGACCGAAGACGGTGAGCGGGTGCAGCGCTGGGCCGTGCGCATCCTCGAAGATTTCCAGCAACTGGCCGATGAGCTGTCTGACGCGCACGACAGCCCGCGTGGCCACCTGCACTTGTGCAGCAGCTTCGGTTTTGGTCGTAACCATGTGGCGCCGGCCCTGTCCTTGTTGGCCGAGCAATACCCGGACCTGGAAATTCGCCTGGACCTGTTCGACCGCGTGGTGGATATCGTCAGCGAGGGCTTTGACCTGGAAATTCGCGTAGGCGATGACATCCCCGGCCAGCATATCGGCCGACGCCTGGTGAGCAATCGCCGGGTGCTGTGCGCCGCGCCGTCCTACCTCAAGCGGCGCGGCACACCGCAGCAATTGAGTGACCTGGAGCAGCACGACTGCCTGGTGCTCAAGGAGCGCGACAATGCCTTCGGCATCTGGAACCTGGAGCGCGATGGCGCCCCTGAAAGCGTGCGCGTGCGCGGGCCGCTGTCCTCCAACAACGGCGAGATCGTGTTGCAATGGGCGCTGGATGGGCGCGGCGTATTGCTGCGCTCGATGTGGGATGTGAAGCCACTGCTGGAACAAGGCAAACTGGTCCAGGTGCTGCACGACTGCACCCAGAGTGCCAACGTGTGGGCGGTATACCCGACACGGTTGGCCTACTCCGGGAAATTAAGAGCCTGCGTGGAGTTTTTGCAGGAGCACTTCAAGGGCTTGTCGATCTGACGCTCCGGTGGGCGCTGTAACCCAGCCACACCGTCATGACCAGCAACGCGGTCAGCGGCAGACCATGGAACAACACGATCACCTGGGCCGGCGTCCACGTCAGGTAGAACGGCCCTACCACCAGCATGCCCACACCGAAGCCGGCCATCTGGATCAGGGTCAACAGGCTGAACAGCGGCAAGCGCAGGCTATCGGGCTCGCTTTGCGCGCGTGAGACCAACGCCACCTCGGACACACCATCGCCCAGCCCGGCCCACACCACCAGCAGCAGCGCCAGCCACAGCTCGGTTTGCTGGAAGGTCAGGATAAAGCCACTGGACATCAGCGCCACGCCCAGCATGAACAGGCGCTCCATGGCCTGAGTGCCGCGGCCCTTCAACAGCGCACTGGCAATGCGCGCCCCGACAAACTTGCCGCACGCCCACACCGCCAGCAGATAGCCCATGACGGTTTTGGCGGTGTCCGGCGAAATGTACTGCGACAACACCGGCCAGCCGACGTTATGCGCGGCGCTGCCGAGGGTGTCGAGCATGCTGATCAACAACATCGCCGCCAGCACGGGTGCGCCGCGCAGGCCTTGGGTCAGCTCGCGCCATTCAGCCGCGAGCCCGCGGTGCACGGCAACGGCGATCGAGAACAACGCGCGCAACGGCAGGATCAGGCAGGCCGCCAAAACGTAGGTGCCAATGTTGACGGCAAATACCGCCTCGAATCCGCCCGTGGCAATCAACAAACCGGAGAGCAGGCTGCCGAACACCGCACCGGTCGCCGCCGCCGACGTGATCCACGCATTGGTGCTCACCCGCTGCTCAAGCGCGACCCAGGTGGGCAGCTGGCTGTTCAGGCCAATGGCAAACAGCGAGTTGCACAAGCCAATGCCGAACGCGATAAAGGGCAGCACGTTGAGCTGATGCGCCGGTATCAGCACCAACAGCGGCAACAGCAGCAATGCCCTGGCCAGGTCCAGCCCGGCCAGTGTGCTGCGTCCGGGAAAACGCCGAAAAAACGGAATGCCGAACAGGCTGGCGACAATCCCGCCGGTGACGCGGCACGCCAGAAACACACTGACAAACACCACGCTCTGGCTGAGCCAGTAAACGTAGGTGGACAGCGCCACCAGGTTGAGGAACGCGCCAAAATCCGACACGCCGCGGGCAAAGATGATCAAGCGGGCATTGCGCGTCGACAGGGTCAGCTGTGGATCATGGCTCATGCAGGTTGCGCCTCTTCGTCAGTCGGCACGCCGCGCAGGCTCACCAGCAGCACGTCGCGCCAGGCCGGCGCCGCATCGGCATGGGGCCGCACATCGCTGGCGCGATGGTAGAGCCCACGGTCGTTGATCACGATGGTTTCCAGAAACGCCTCCATCGCCAGGTTGAACACCCGGCTTTGCTCGGCCGGCGAGGTAAATACTTCCGAAACCACCGGCACCGTGTTGCTCTGGCCAATGAAGTGCATGAACACCCAGTCCAGGCCATCCTGGTGAATTCCCGAGGTCGTCGGACTGCTCGATTGCCCATCCGCGCAAACGCGGAACTGGTGGATATCGATCGTATAAGCCTGCTCCCCCAGGTGCGGGGCAATCACCGCAAGGTCGGTGGCCAACAGCTTCTGCATCAGCGGGTGCTCGATAAAGCCGTCCTCGCAATAGCTCAAATGGTTCACGCCCTGCCGATAATTGACGGCGTAGGTGACCGGCGACGTGAAGGCGGTGTTGCGGTCGAGCTGCAACTGCCGCGAAGGCAATAGACGATAGCGCAGGATGCGGCGCTCGCGGTGGGTGTATGCCTTGAATGCCTCGTCCCGCACCAGATTGGCCCAGTAGGCTCGAAAGCTCTGCTCTTGCCCGGGCTCAACGCCGATCAACGCGCCGTAGTCCCGACGGTGGCAGTAGTGATGGTCGCGCAAATGCGCAGAGATCTGTGGGATGTCCATAGCGCTAAACCTTTTTCTCGATGATCACGTGCAGGTTGTGCCTGATCGCGTCATGCAAGGCGTAAGCGTCGGCGGCATCGTCGACCTTGGCCCAGCACTTGAGCAAATAGTGCTCCTCGATATCGGCGTCGAGGCAGTGGCCGGCGTCCAGTTGCGCGTACTCCAGCACGGCGGCGTGGTGATCGAGAAACTGCACGCCCTCAATCCCCTTGAAGCGGCCACTGTGCTCCGGGTAAATCGCCAGCATCGCGTAGTGCTGGCTGCCGTTGGCGACCTTGTGCGCGCCGGCCTCCAGTTGCGCGTTAACCCCCGGCTCGCCCAGCAGCATCGACATATACAGCTGGTAGGGATTGATCGCGGCCAGGTCTCGGAACGCCGCGTTGACATACAGCCCGCCCACGCGCGGGTTGATCTCAATGACTACGGGGCCTTGATCGGTCATGCGAAATTCGAAATGCACCACCGCGTTGGTCAGCCCGACCGCGCGCAGGCATGCCGTGGCGTACGTGCGGATCTGCTCGCACTGCTCGGCCGTGAAAGAGGTCGGCGGAGAAATCAGCAGGTTTTCCAGCACGGTGCCGCTGCGCTCGGTCAGCATGAGTTTTTCGTTGATCAGCAGCGCGTGGACGCGCTCGCCGACAACCACGCATTCCACGCTGCCTTCAATGCCCGGGATGTAGCCTTCCAGCAGGATGCTACGCCCCGGAAGGTACTCGCGCGCCTGCCCGTCGACTGCCGGCAAACGGTGCGCGCAACCGTAGAAATCCGCGTAAGCCGCCGCGCCGTGGCCGCTCACGAACTGCGCGTAATGGCTGCGCAACTGCGCCCAGTTGGAGCACTTCTTGATAAAGGCCGACGCACCGCCAAAAGGCGGTTTGGCAATGAGCGGATAGCCCACCCGCTCGGCACCTGCCTGAAGCTCCTGCTCGTTATTGCACAGTGCAAACGGCACCGAGCGCAGCCCGTGCTTTTGCAGCACGCTGCGCATCAGGTACTTGTTATTGCACGCGGCAATCGCCTGCGCACAGCTGTACACCAGCCCCAGGCGCTTGCAGGTGTTTGCAACAATGCAACCCACCTCGCCCAATGCAGACGGGTGCCCGGCCTGGCAGAAAATCGCGCGAATCTGGTAACGCCCGTCCAGCCGGCCCACCAGGTCCAGAATCGATTGTTCGCTTAATGCCTCGAGCAGGAACACTTCATCACTGTCGTCGCGCAGTCGCTGCAGGTGATGACGCCCCGCGACCCCGGCGGTTAGACAGGCCAGGCCTTGTGCGCGGGCGACCGCAAAGTGCGGCTCGCGGTAGTTGTAACGCACCGAGGCACTGTCATCGACATCAATAAAAAGAATCGCCTCTTGCTTCATGACCATCATTGCCTCTTCCGTGAGTTAATTCAGGCATCCTGCCAACTGCACCAGTGCCCTTCCCAATTACGAAAACGATAATGGCGCTGCCCCTCGTGCACTTCAAAATGTGGCAAGTCTTCAGGCTTTTCAAAGTCCAGCAACGGCACCGTAAACTTGCCTTGTGCGTGCGGCAGTACATATTCGGGCAGGGCAATGTTCGACACGCGCCGTTTGAGCCGATCCATAATAGCGATCGCCTGGCTGATCGAGGCTTTATATTCGGACGCCCCCGGCGAAAACGGCATGAAGTGATACAAGTAATACGGTTTTACGCCGAGACGATAAAGATCAATAAAGAGTGTATGCAAGGTGGCTTCATCATCATTCACGCCGCGCAACAATGGCATGTTGGAGAACACGATCGGCACGGCACTCTGAATACGTTTAACCGCCGCCGCAAAATCAGCCGTCAGTTCAAGTGGGTGGCAAACGTGCACCCCAAATGCGTTGACGTTGTACTTCTCGAGCATGGCCACCAATTCATCGGTTACCCGGAACGGGTTGAAACTCAACGCCCGTGAATGGATTCGAATCAGCAGGTCGTCGCGGATCGAACGCAACGCCGCGAGGTTTTCTTCGAGCTTGCGGTCAGCCAGCATCAACGGGTCACCGCCGCTGAGGATCACTTCTTCAATGGCCGGGTTGCTGCGGATGTACGCCACCGAATCCTTGAACGAGTCGGTGCTGGCGTTGGCCTTCTCCGTGCCGACCTGCAAGGTGCGCAGTGCCTCAAAGCAAAATTGGCAATAGGCATTGCAGGTGTTGGTCATGCGCAGGATCACGCGGTTGTCGTACTTGTGCTGGCAAATGGGCGTTTTCATCTCATGCCCGAGTTCCCAGTTCTCCGACGTTCCGTCGTAATCGCCCGCCACCTGCTCGCTCCAGTACGGCACCACCTGGCGCCATAGCGGATGGTCGGTTATCGGACCGCCGGTGAGTGAGCGCTTGATCAGATCAATGTAATAAGGCGTGATCTGCATCTTGCGGTCTTGCAAGTTGTGCTCGATATGCGCCGTTATTTCCTCACTCCATCCCCCGCAGGCAATGCGCAAGGCCGGCTCATCGCGCAGGGCGTGCTTTTGCTGCCAGCGCCAATCTTGCCATTGCACCGAGCGATGGGTGGCTTGATCAAAAATCGACATGAGTAGGTACTCTCTGTGTTTTAACTTATGTTATGGGCAGATAAGTACCTGCCGTCCCGGACCGGAACAACATTACTATCGGCAACAAAGACAACTGTTTACAGGCGAGCGCGCGCAATCAGGTTATTAACGTGATCACCGACACCCAGGAGACATAACCACTCACTCAACGGCCATAGTATTAACTTCCCTTTCTTATAATGTGCTGACTTTCCAAGCCAGCCCCCACTTAAGCCGATGGTCTGCGGGGTGTCAACCCAATACCCTTGTGGTTTTTCCGGGATTACTCTTTCAATTGGCCATACCCCCCGTAAGGGTGGGCGAAGCCGGCATTTAATGGCTGTTATTTGAAAAGTAAATAGCACACAAAAACGCCCTCTTTATTAAAAGAGGGCGCTGTGTTGGCTACTTATATAACTACGTGTTTATCAACTGAGCCAAGGGTTGGCAGCCAAATGTTCGCGTTCAAATGCTTTGATTTGCTCACTGCGCTGCAACGTGCTGCCAATGGCATCCAGGCCCAGCAGCAACGCGGTCTTGCGCAAGGTGTCGATCTGGAACGCAATGACCTGGCCATCCGCCAGACGAATTTGCTGAGCCTCCAGGTCGACACTGATCTGCGCCTGGTCCGCCTGGCTGACAGCCTGTCCGAGTGTGTGCACCAGCGCGTCGTCCAAGGTGATGAGCAACACCCCGTTGCGCTGGCAGTTGTCATAAAAGATCCCGGCAAAACTGCTGCCGATCAGCGCGCGAATGCCCATTTGTTTCAAGCCCCACACCGCGTGCTCGCGGCTGGAACCGCAGCCAAAGTTGGGCCCGACGACCATGAAGCGTGCGCCCTGCCAGCCCGGCTGGTTCAACACGAACGCGGGGTTGGGCTCGCCGGACGCCAGAAAGCGCAGATCGAAGAACAGCCCCCGGTCCAGGCCGCTGCGGTCGATGCCTTTGAGAAACTGCTTGGGCATGATCACGTCGGTGTCGATATTGGCGGCCAGCATCGGCGCGGCCTTGCCGGTGACCACAGTAAAAGGTTGCAGGCTCATGCACGGTCTCCAAAGTGGCGAATATCAGTGAGGCGGCCGGTGATCGCGGCAGCGGCGACCATTGCCGGGCTCATCAGGTGCGTGCGTGCGCCGGCGCCCTGGCGGCCTTCAAAGTTGCGGTTGGTGCTGGACGCACAGCGGTCGCCGGGGGCGAGCACGTCGTCGTTCATCGCCAGGCACATCGAGCAGCCGGACTGGCGCCACTCGAACCCGGCGTCGATAAAGATCGCCGCCAACCCTTCGGCCTCGGCCTGGTCGCGCACTTCGGTGGAGCCGGGCACGATCATCGCCCGTACGTGCTCGGCCACGTGCTTGCCGCGCACCACGCTGGCGGCGTCGCGCAGGTCTTCGATGCGGGCATTGGTGCAGGAGCCGATAAACGCATGGCTGATGACGATGTCGCTCAGCGGCATGCCGGCTTCCAGGCCCATGTAGTTGAGGGCACGGCGCATGTCCTGGCGCAGGATCAGGTCGCTGACGTCCTGCGGGTCGGGCACGCGGGCGCCAATGGGGGCTGCCTGGTCGGGGCTGGTGCCCCAGGTGACCATGGGTTCCAGGGTGGTGGCATCCAGGTGCACCTCCTGGTCGAACACGGCGTCGGCGTCCGAATACAGTTGGCGCCAGCCCACCAGTGCCTGTTCCCATAGCTCGCCCTTCGGCGCGCGGGGCTTGCCCTTGAGGTAGCTGAAGACTTTTTCGTCCGGCGCCATGAAGGCGCCGCGCGCACCGGCTTCGACCGCCATGTTGCAGATGGTCATGCGTGCCTCGACGCTCAACGCGTCGATGGTGGAGCCGCGAAATTCGATGGCGTAGCCGGTGGCTCCGGATGCACCGATCTTGCCGATCAAGGCCATGATGACGTCCTTGGACGTGAGGCCTCGCGCCAGGTCGCCTTCAACCGTCACGCGCATGCTTTTCAGGCGTTTGTAGACCAGCGTCTGCGAGGCCAGCAGGTGCTCGATTTCCGAAGTGCCGATGCCAAATCCAAATGCGCCGAGGGCGCCGTAGGTGGTGGTGTGGCTGTCGCCGGCGGCGATCACCATGCCCGGCAGGATAAAGCCTTGCTCCGGGGCGATCACATGCTCGATGCCTTGGCGTTTGTCGAGGATATCCAGCAGCTCGATGCCGAAATCGCGGCAGTTTTCTGCCAGGTACGAGACTTGCCGCGCCCCGCCTGCGTCGGGCATCGCCGCGATGCGCTTGGGCGTGGTGGGGTTTACATGGTCGACCACCGCCAGCGCCGTGCCGGGGCGCCACACCCCGCGGCCGGCGTCGCGCAGGCCGCTGAAGGCCTGGGGGCTGGTGTATTCGTTGATCACCTGGCGGTCTATATAAAGCAGGACATGGCCCTGGTCATCCAGGGGGCACACCGTGTGGGAATCGATGTGTTTGTCGTAGAGGGTTCTGGCGGTCATTTTTCTTAGGGCTCACGTTTCTTGAGGCGGGCTCAACGGTATAAATCCATCCTACGCAGCCCTTGGGCCCTATCAATGGCGACCGGGTGATGGCTTGGAACATGTTTCGTGTTCGATGAAGGCCTGCCAGCGCCTTGAATAGGAACCTGAAACATTTTCTTTCATATCCGGGTTAGGGATTTCCAAACCTCATCCGTCTTAACTTAGATACAGCCCGTCGCGTCAGCAAAAGCTACGACCGGCCTTTTCCGGGCCTCCTCCGCCCTCCTCCGATCAAGACCCGCATTCACATGTCGAAGAAGTCACGCTCAAAACTCTGGTTTCTCGTACACAGCTGGCTGGCATTGCCCATCTGGTTTTTTGTACTGATCGTCTGCGTCACCGGCACCCTGGCGGTGGTCAGCCAGGAAATCGTCTGGCTGGCCAACCCGGATATCCGCGCGAGCAAGCCGTCGGATGATGCCCACATGCTGAGCTTTGACCAGGTGATTGCTGCCATCAAGCGCGAAGAACCCCAGGTGATCGTGCAATCGATCATCCGCCCGGACGAAACGCACTTTGCGCTGAGTGTCGACCTCAGCTACCCGGACGGGCGTTCCGTGGAGGTCTACGTCAACCCGTACACGGGGGCGATCCAGGGCATCAGCCCGTCGTTCGATTTCAAGCAATTTACCCGCGCGCTGCATGGCTGGTGGCTGGTGCCGTTCACCAACGGCTTCAGTTGGGGCTGGTACCTGGTCTCGGCGCTCGGCCTGCCATTGCTGGCGTCGCTGGTCACCGGGCTGGTCGTCTATAAACGCTTCTGGAAAGGGTTTCTGCGCCCCACCCTGCGCATCCGCCACGGCGCGCGAATTTTCTGGGGCGACTTCCACCGCCTGAGTGGTATCTGGTCGATCTGGTTTATCGCGGTGATTTCCATCACCGGCACCTGGTTCTTGATCCAGGCGATTTTGGGGGACAACCAGATTTCCATCTCCAGCGAACCGATCGTCCCAGTGATTGCTCGCGAGAAAGTGCCGATGTCTGCGCCCGGCGTGCCGGCACCGATGATCGCGCTGGACGAAGCCATTGAAATCGCCACCCAACGCATTCCAGGGCTGGACGCCACATTCGTGTTCCTGCCGCTCAACGCCTACAGCCACCTGCAAATCGGCGGGCGCGGCTGGTACCCGTTGATGTTCCAGACCGCTCAACTCAACCCCTACAGCGGTGAAATCGCGGTGTCGCACCTGCTCTCCGATCGCTCGACGCTGGAGTTCGTCACCGAATCCATGCGCCCGCTGCACACCGGCGACTTTGGCGGGCTGTGGATCAAGCTGATCTGGGCGTTCTTCGGCCTGGTGCTGAGCATGATGGTGTTGAGCGGCCTGCTGATCTGGACCAAGCGCACCGCGCTGGCCACCCTCAATGCCCTCAAGCGCGAAGCCAAGAACCAACGTGCGCCTGCTGCCGCTCCCGCCCTGCAGGCTGAAACCTCGGAGGCCAAATAATGAGCAAGGTCAGTGCAACACCGCCTTCGCCGCTGCGCGCCTTTTGGCTGAAATGGCGGTTCCATATCAATATCCTGCTGTTGCTGGTGCCGCTGGGGTTCATGCCCAAGTACTTTGCCGATGCCGCGTTGTTTCGCGGCGATACCGGCATTGGTGAGCGAGTGGTCGGTGACGTGCAGGTCGGGCCCTGGAGCCTGAGACTCGCCGAATTCCGCAATGAAGGCCCGCGCCCAGACCCGGCCGGCCCGATGAAATTCTTCAACGCTGCCCTGTGCGACACCTGCGCCGAGCAGGTCAAGGCCACCTACTTGCGTATCGGCAAGCCCCGCAGCCTGCGCGCCGCCGGAGTGATCTTCTTCGGCACGCCGTACCGCATGGGCGCCGCCCTGCCGGTGCCGGAACGCACGCCGGCCGACGCCGAACTGTGGATCACCATGGAAGGCTGGGACGGCACGATGCACCAGGGTTCCATCCCGCTGAGCCAGGCTTCGCCTGCCACCATTGCCTGGCTGAACAAGCAAGGAGTTAAACCATGACGTTGACGCGCCTGACCCGCGCCGGTGCAGCACTGTTGCTCTGCGCCGGTTTCAGTACCACCGCCCTCGCCCACAACCCGATGTGCGAATGCAAGGAAATCCCCGGCGAGCAGATCCAGTGCACCGGCGGCTTCTCCGACGGCAGCGGCGCCCCGGGCGTGACCCTGGACGTAATCGGCTACGACGAAACCATCCTGCTGCCCGGCAAGCTTGGCCAGGACTCGACCCTGACCTTCAAGAAGCCCGCCGCCGAGTTTTATGTGCTGTTTGACGCAGGCCCCGGTCACGTGGTGGAAATCGACCAAGCGGATATCCAGCCTCAATGAGCACCACACAGGTTGTACGCCCCGCCGGTGCCGGCCACGAAACCCTCTACGTGCTATTGCTGTGCCTGATCATCCTGGCGGTGGCCGGCTCGGTGATCGCCCTGCACGGTGAAACCCAGGAAGTTGCAGCGCTGCCCAGCCACCAGCTGGATGCACGCCGCGACCTCAGCGCCTCCGAGCAAGGCATCTACGCCGACCTGCGGGTGACTCTGGATGAGATCCAGCTGCTGCAACAGGAGCAAAGCGCCCTGCCGACGCCTGAACAATTGGCCGAAGAAGGGTTTGCGCCGTTTGCCCAGGACGCCAGTTCGGTCAGCCGTGGCGACCATCGCTGGCAAATGCTGGAGCCTTCGGCCTACTTGGGCGTGAGCCAGACGCCCAGCACCAGCGGCTCGCTGCTGATGCGCGTGCACGGCGCCGAGCCGGATATCTGGCTCAACCGCCAGGCCAACCTCGCCACCCCTTCCGACCTCACTGACCAGGCGCTGATCGCGGCCGGCTGGCAACAGGTGGTCGCGCAATTCGATGCCGGCGTCACGCGCCAGCACCGTCACTGACCCGAGAAGATCGAGTGCCCATGTCCATTTCATCTCCCCTGCTGCGCCTGTTGCTGATCAGTCTGTTCAGTGTGTTGCTGGCGCCTTTGGCCAACGCCGAGGCGGCCAAACGCCTGCGCATCGGCATTACGCTGCACCCTTATTACAGCTACGTCACCAACATCGTCGGCGACAAGGCCGAGGTGGTGCCGTTGATCCCGGCCGGTTTCAACCCACACGCCTACGAGCCGCGCGCCGAAGACATTAAGCGCATCGGCACCCTCGACGTGATCGTGCTCAACGGCGTCGGCCATGACGATTTCGCCGACCGAATGATCGCCACCAGCGAGCGCCCGGACATCCCGGTGATCGAGGCCAACGCCAACGTGCCGCTGCTGGCCGCCACCGGCAATGCCGCGCGCGGTGCAGGCAAGGTGGTCAACCCGCACACCTTCCTGTCGATCAGCGCCTCGATTGCCCAGGTCAACAACATCGCCCGCGAGCTGGGCAAACTCGACCCGGACAACGCCAAGACCTACACCCAGAACGCCCGTGCGTACGGCAAACGCCTGCGCCAGATGCGCGCCGACGCGCTGGCCAAGCTGACCAGCGCGCCCAACCCCGACCTGCGCGTGGCCACCGTGCATGCGGCCTACGACTACCTGCTGCGTGAGTTCGGCCTGGAAGTCACGGCGGTGGTCGAGCCTGCCCACGGCATCGAACCCAGCCCGAGCCAGTTGAAGAAGACCATCGACGAACTGCGTGCCCTGGACGTGAAGGTGATCTTTTCGGAGATGGATTTCCCGTCCACCTACGTCGAGACGATCCAGCGTGAATCCGGCGTGAAGCTGTACCCGCTGTCGCATATCTCCTACGGCGAATACACCCCTGAGAAGTACGAAGTGGAAATGACCGGCAACCTCAACACCGTGGTGCGGGCGATTCAGGAGTCCGGGGCATGACGGCGGCGGAACAGCTGAAGGTGGTCAGCATTGGCCCGACAATCGAGTTCGACACGGTGTCGCTGACCCTGGGCCGCACCACCATTCTTGACGGTGTGAGGTTCCAGGTAGAGCCAGGCAGCATCCATGCATTGGTGGGCCCCAATGGCGGCGGTAAAAGCTCGCTGATCAAGACCCTGTTGGGGCAAATGCCGCACCAGGGCCACTTGCGCCTGCACTGGCAGGCCACGCCCGGCACCATCGGCTATGTACCGCAAGCGCTGGAGTTCGACCGTGGCTTGCCGATGACCGTCGACGACTTCATGGCCGCCATGTGTCAACGGCGCCCGGCGTTTCTCGGCCTGTCCAGGCACTACGCCGGCGCAATCGGCGAGGCGCTCGAACGGGTGGGCATGCAGGACAAACGCAAACGCCGCATGGGCGCGCTGTCGGGCGGTGAGCGTCAGCGTGTATTGCTGGCCCAGGGCCTGATTCCGGCTCCGCACCTGCTGGTGCTGGATGAACCGATGTCGGCGCTCGATGAAGCCGGCATCCAGGTCTTTGAACGCCTGCTGAATGACTGGCGCCTGGCCGGGATCACCGTGCTGTGGATCGAGCACGACCTTGAAGCTGTGGGCCGCCTGGCCGACCGCGTCACCGGCCTGAACCGTCGTGTGCTGTTCGACGCCACGCCAAAAGAAGCGCTGACCCCGGACCGCCTGCTGACCCTGTTCTCCACTCACCCCCGGAGCCCGGCACCATGAGTTATGAAGCGTTTCGTCTGATGGTCCAGGGCTGGGCCTCTTCCGGCTATCTGCCGGAAGCGCTGGCCTATGGATTTGTGGTCAATGCCTTGCTCGCAGGTTTACTGATCGGCCCGGTACTGGGCGGCCTGGGCACACTGGTGGTGGTCAAGCGCTTCGCGTTTTTCTCCGAAGCGGTCGGGCATGCCGCGCTGACCGGCGTGGCCGTGGGCATTCTGTTAGGTGAACCCTATACCGGGCCGTATGGTGCGCTGTTCGGCTACTGCCTGCTGTTCGGCATCCTGCTCAATTACCTGCGCAACCGCACCGGCCTGGCGCCGGACACCTTGATCGGCGTGTTCCTCTCCGTGTCGCTGGCGTTGGGCGCGAGCCTGTTGCTGATTCTGGCGGGCAAGATCAACGTGCACATTCTGGAAAACGTGCTTTTTGGTTCGGTGCTGACGGTCAACGGCAATGATTTGCTGGTGCTGGCCGTGGTCGGCTCGCTGGTGATGGCGCTGGCGTTGCCGCTGTACAACCGCATCATGCTCGCCAGTTTCAACCCGCAACTGGCCGCCGTGCGCGGTGTGGCGGTAAAAACCCTGGACTACCTGTTCGTGATTCTGGTGACGTTGATCACCGTGGCGGCGGTCAAGGTCATCGGCGCGATCCTGGTGGGCGCCCTGCTGGTGATTCCAGCCGCGGCGGCGCGCCTGCTGAGCCAGTCGCTCAAAGGTTTTTTCTGGGTGTCGGTAGTGATCGCCACCGTGAGCACGCTGTGCGGCATCCTGCTGCCGATCATCTTCGACCTGCCTATTCCGTCCGGCGCCGCGATCATTCTGGTTGCCGGTATCGCTTTCGCCTTCGCCGCCATCGCGCGCGGCACTGTGCCCAGCCTCAAAGGGAATCTTGGATAATGCGCCCTTGTTTTCGCCCACTGGCCTTGGCCATCGCTTGTTTGGTCAGCACTTCGGCGCTGGCCGCCGTCGATGGTTTTAATCCCAACGACTTCAAAGTCAACCAGGGTCTCGGCCATGCCGCGCTGACCAAAGCAAAGAAGTCGGTCAAAGTCGTGGCCTCATTGCCCATCACTTACGGCTTGGCCGAGGTACTGCTAAAAGGCACCGACGTGAAGCTTGAACGCGCCGCCCCTGCCAACCTGCCAGGTTCTCGGCAGGTGTCCTACTTCACCGGCCGTGGCGCGCAGACACTGAATACCCTCGCGTCGGACGCCGACGCCGCCATCGGCCTGCGCTCGTTGTGGCCGGATGACCCGCTGTATCCGGTGGCGCGGCGCAGCAACATCCGCATCGTCGAAATCGACGCTGCGCGCCCGGTGGACGGCGGCCTGCCGGGCATTGCCGTGCAACCAGGCAGCACCGACGGGCTGAACAGCCAGCCCTGGCAGTCAAGCAACAATATGGGGCGCATGGCCGATGTGATGGCCGCCGACCTGAGCCGGCTGGCGCCGAATGCCAAACCGACGATTGATGCCAACCTCGCCGCCCTCAAGCAGCGCCTGCTCAAACTCAACGCCGACAGCGAAGCGCGCCTGGCGCAGGCCGATAACCTGAGCGTGGTCAGCCTGAGCGATCACTTTGCGTACCTGGTCAGCAGTCTGAACCTGGAAGTGGTCAGCACCGATGCACGGCCGGACGCCGACTGGACGCCCGAAGCGCTGCAGGGGTTAACCGCCCGCTTGAAGGACAGCGACGTGGCCGTGGTGCTGCACCATCGTCAACCGAGCGAAGCGGTGAAAGCAGCAGTGACGGCATCCGGTGCGCAGCTATTGGTGTTGAACGTCGACGGTGCGGACCCGGTGGCGGAGTTGGAAGGTAACGTGGATCAGGTGATCAAGACACTGATGCCATAGGCGAGCGATTCTTCAAGTCGATCTCGGTTCAAGTGTGGGAGCTGGCTTGCCTGCGATAGCATCAATGTTATTTGCCTGATGTACCGAGGCGCCCGCATCGCAGGCAACCCAGCTCCCCCATTAAGCTCGCGGTGCACCTGCTGACTATCGGCCAGCCCAGCACCCGAAGGTCACACCACATCCACGCCGACGTGAATCGCATCATGGCGCCAGAACTCCAGGTCGCAGTCGATCAACCGCTGGTGCTGGTCATAGTTGACCCGGGCAATGCGCAACCCCGGGCTGCCCACCGACACGCGCAACGCGGCGGCGGCCTCCACCGGCAGTGATGTCGGCACGATTTCAAAGCGCACACGGCCATAGTGCAGGTCGTACTTGCGCGCATACAGTTCGGTCATCGACTGATTCAGATCACACCCCAGAATCCCCGGAAAGTACTGCGGGTTCAGGTAGTGCTCCACATACAACACCAGGCGCCCATCAATCCGCCGGCCTCGGCAGATCTGGATCACACTCGACAGCGCCGGCAACTGCAACCACGCGCACACTGCTGCCGACGCCGGTTGCAGCCGCGCAGAAATCACTTCGGTGGACGCCACCCGGCCCTGATCCCCAACCATCGCGTGAAAGTGGCTGCGTTGCATCAGGTTGTAGGCCAGCCGCGGCGGCGAAACAAACCAGCCACGGCGCTCCTCACGGTAAATCTGGCCTTGGGCTTCCAGCTGTAACAAGGCTTCCCGCACGGTAATGCGAGTGGTACCGAACAACTCGCTGAGCTTGCGCTCGGCGGGCAATTTACTCGCGGGCGGCAACAGGCCGTGGTCGATCTGCTCTTGCAGCGCCAGGCCGATGGATGTCACCGCCTTGATTGCCTCATCACGCATCAACGTTACCTATCTGGACTAGACCAGCACCGTTCAGGTGCACAAACCGCTCCGTAAATGGGCTTTTGCTACTGCGTGCCAGCCTAGGCATTACAGATGACCGACAGATGACAGTCCCTGTCCACGCCCTGCACCACACCCTGCAATACATCGGCCAAGTCCAGGGCCTGCGGGCACTTGGGCATGGTCTACGCTAAGCCTGCACTGCGCGACAAAAGCGATTAAAAAACGACATCGACATGAAACTGTCATGCACCGAGCCTAGATTGGCTCAGGTATTGCTCTGACCTAGACCAACACCACCGCAAACGTTCATAAAAACGCCGCGTTGAAAACGCCCAAAGGAGCTTCGGATGAAAAAGCTTTTCCTGGCATCACTGTTAGGCTCGACCATTGCCATGTGCACCGCCGCCATGGCTGCTGATACCGATCTAAAGACTCTGGAAGCCGCCGCGAAAGCCGAAGGCGCCGTCAACAGCGTCGGCATGCCCGATGACTGGGCCAACTGGAAAGGCACCTGGGAAGACCTGGCCAAGACCTACGGCCTCAAGCACATCGACACCGACATGAGCTCGGCCCAGGAAATCGCCAAGTTCGCCGCCGAGAAAGACAACGCCAGCGCCGATATCGGTGACGTCGGCGCCGCCTTCGGCCCGATCGCGGTGAAACAGGGCGTGGCCCAACCGTACAAGCCGAGCACCTGGGCGCAAGTGCCGGACTGGGCAAAAGATAAAGATGGCAACTGGGCCCTGGCCTACACCGGCACCATCGCCTTTATCGTCAATAAAAAGCTGCTGCACGGCTCCGAAGCCCCAACAAGCTGGGCTGACTTGAAAACCGGCAAATACAAAGTTTCCATCGGTGACGTGAGCACCGCCGCCCAGGCCGCCAACGGCGTGCTCGCGGCAGCCCTGGCCAACGGTGGCGACGAGAAGAACATCCAGCCTGCGCTGCTGATGTTCGCCGACATCGCCAAGCAAGGCCGCCTGTCGCTGGCCAACCCGACCATCGCCACCATGGAAAAAGGCGAAGTCGAAGTGGGCGTGGTCTGGGACTTCAACGGCCTGAGCTACAAAGCCAAGATGGCCAACCCGGATGACTACGTGGTGCTGATCCCATCGGACGGCTCGGTGATTTCCGGCTACACCACCATCATCAACAAATACGCCAAGCACCCGAACGCCGCCAAGCTGACCCGTGAGTACATCTTCAGCGACGCCGGCCAGACCAACCTGGCGCGCGGCAACGCCCGTCCGATCCGTGCCGAGCACTTGACCTTGCCGGCTGACGTGCAGGCCAAGCTGCTGCCGAACGAGCAATACAAGAAAGTCACGCCGATCAAGGATGCCGACGCTTGGGAGAAGACCTCCAAGGCACTGCCGCAAAAATGGCAGGAAGAAGTCATCATCAATATGCAGTAAGGCTTCAACCCGCATTGGCTCTCCACTGGAGATCCAATGTGGAAGCGGGCTTGTGTGGGAGCGGGCTTGCTCGCGAAAGCGGTGGTTCAGAGAAAGAAGTGTTGCCTGACACACCGCTTTCGCGAGCAAGCCCGCTCCCACATGTTTGATCCCGTTCAGCCAGGGAAATTGAGTCGAACCTACCGTCGCGGAGCCCCAGCCCCTATGAAGCACAACGTCATCCTTGTGGTGCTCGACGGCCTGAACTACGAGGTTGCCCGACATGCCATGGGGCATCTCCAGGCCTATATCGGCGCAGGACGCGCAGCGCTTTACAAACTGGACTGTGAACTGCCGGCCCTGTCCCGGCCGTTGTATGAATGCATCCTCACCGGCGTGCCACCGATCGACAGCGGCATCGTCCACAACAATGTCTCGCGCCTGTCGAACCAGCGCAGCATTTTCCATTACGCCACCGACGCCGGCCTCACCACAGCGGCGGCGGCTTACCACTGGGTCAGCGAGTTGTATAACCGCACGCCCTTTATTGCCGCGCGTGATCGCCATACCGACGACAAGGCGCTGGCGATCCAGCACGGGCATTTCTACTGGAATGACCACTACCCGGATTCGCACCTGTTCGCCGACGCCGAAAGCCTGCGCCGCAAACACGCGCCGAATTTCCTCGTGGTGCACCCGATGAACATCGATGACGCCGGCCACAAGCACGGCCTCGATACCTCGCAATACCGCAACAGCGCACGCTCGGCCGACATCATCCTCGCCGATTACCTGCAAGGCTGGCTCGACGCCGGCTACCAGGTGCTGGTGACCGCCGACCACGGCATGAACAACGATCGCTCGCACAACGGCCTGCTGCCCGAGGAGCGTGAAGTGCCCCTGTTCGTGCTGGGCTCGGCCTTCAACTTCGACCCTTCTGCCCGACCCAAGCAAACCGAACTGTGCGGCACTGTCTGCGAACTGCTCGGGGTGCCCCACGACAAACCTGTATGCCGGGAGCTGTTGAAGTGAATTCCCTAACCCGTGGCAAATGGCTGGCGATCCTCTGCCTGGTGCCCTTTGCGCTGTTCTTTATCGTGTTTGAAATCGCCCCGCTGGTGTGGGTGTTGGTCAACAGCCTGCAATCGGAGGAGTTTGGCTGGGGCGTGGCCAACTTCATCAAGATCTTCAGTTCGAAGTTCTACCTGCAAGCCATCCAGTACAGCCTGGAGATCAGCTTCTACTCCAGCGTGTTCGGCATCATCATCTCGGTGCTCGGCAGCTATTCGTTGCGCCGCGTCGATGGGCCGTTGCGCAATTTCGTCACCGCCTTCGCCAACATGACCAGCAACTTTGCCGGCGTGCCGCTCGCCTTCGCCTTCATCATCCTGCTGGGCTTCAACGGCAGCATCACGATCATGCTCAAGCAGGCCGGGATCATTCAGGACTTCAACCTGTATTCCAAAACCGGCCTGATCATTCTGTACACCTACTTCCAGATTCCATTGGGCGTGCTGCTGCTCTACCCGGCCTTCGATGCGTTGCGTGAAGACTGGCGTGAATCGGCCTCGCTGCTGGGCGCCAGCGGCTGGCAGTTCTGGCGGCACATCGGCTTGCCGGTGCTCACCCCGGCGCTGCTCGGCACTTTCGTGATCCTGCTGGCCAATGCTCTGGGCGCCTATGCCACGGTGTACGCGCTGACCACCGGCAACTTCAACGTGCTGCCGATCCGCATCGCGGCGATGGTCTCCGGTGATATTTCCCTGGACCCGAACATGGCCAGTGCCCTGGCCGTGGTGCTGGTGGCGCTGATGACCGTGGTCACCGTGGTTCATCAACTGCTGCTCAAGAGGAGCTACCATGTCTCGCGCTGAAGCCGGCTCGGCCTCCCTCTACCATCGCGTAGTGGTGTACCTGTTGTTTGCGATTTTGGTGTTGCCGCTGGTGGGCACCTTTGTCTACTCCATTGCCAGCAGCTGGTCAGCGACGATCCTGCCGGCCGGCTTCACGGTGAAATGGTATGTGCAGCTGTGGAGCGACCCACGCTTTCTGGCCGCCTTTGGCCAGTCGCTGCTGGTGTGCGTGGGTGCGCTGATCCTGTCAGTGGTGCTGATTCTGCCGCTGCTGTTCGTGGTGCATTACCACTTCCCCCGGCTCGACGCGCTGATGAACATCCTCATCCTGCTGCCCTTCGCGGTGCCGCCGGTGGTGTCGTCGGTGGGCCTGCTGCAACTCTACGGTTCCGGGCCGCTGGCGATGGTGGGCACGCCGTGGATTCTGATCGGCTGCTACTTCACCGTGGCCCTGCCGTTCATGTACCGCGCGATCACCAACAACCTGCAAGCGATCAACCTGCGCGACTTGATGGACGCCTCGCAATTGCTCGGCGCGAGCACCTGGCAGGCGGCAATCCTGGTGGTGCTGCCGAACCTGCGCAAGGGCCTGATGGTAGCGCTGCTGCTGTCGTTTTCGTTCCTGTTCGGTGAGTTCGTGTTCGCCAACATCCTGGTGGGCACCCGCTACGAAACCCTGCAGGTGTACCTCAACAACATGCGCAACAGCAGCGGCCACTTCACCAGTGCCGTCGTCATTTCCTATTTCTTCTTTGTGCTGGTGCTGACCTGGGCCGCCAATATCTTGAACAAGGACAAAAGCCAATGAGCTTCGTCAGCGTCCAACACCTGCAAAAAGGTTACGCCGGCACCCCGGTGTTCAGTGACATCAACTGCGAGATCGCCAAGGGCGAATTCGTCACCCTGCTCGGCCCGTCCGGTTGCGGCAAGTCGACCTTGCTGCGCTGCATCGCCGGTCTCACGTCAGTGGACAGTGGCAAAATTCTGCTGGATGGCCAGGACATCGTTCCCCTCAGCCCGCAGAAACGCCACATCGGCATGGTGTTCCAGAGCTACGCGCTGTTCCCCAACATGACCGTGGAGCAGAACGTTGCCTTCGGCCTGCGCATGCAAAAGGTCAACGCCGACGACAGCCATAAGCGCGTGCAGGAAGTGCTGCAACTGGTGGAGCTCAAAGAGCTCGCCGGCCGCTACCCGCATCAGATGTCCGGTGGCCAGTGCCAGCGCGTGGCCCTCGCCCGCTCGCTGGTGACCCGCCCACGCCTGTTGCTGCTCGATGAGCCGCTGTCGGCGCTGGACGCGCGGATCCGCAAGCACCTGCGCGAGCAGATCCGCCAGATCCAGCGCGAATTGGGGCTGACCACGATTTTCGTCACCCATGACCAGGAAGAAGCCCTGACCATGTCCGACCGCATCTTCCTGATGAACCAGGGCAAGATTGTGCAAAGCGGTGATGCCGAGACGCTCTACACCGCGCCAGTGGATGTGTTCGCCGCCGGTTTCATCGGCAACTACAACCTGCTCGACGCCGACAAGGCCAGCCAATTGCTGCAACGCCCGATCAGTGGGCGCATTGCGATTCGCCCGGAGGCCATCGAACTGAGCCGCAGCGGCGAACTCGACGCACTGGTGCGCAGCCACAGCCTGCTGGGCAACGTGATTCGCTACCGCATCGAGGCACGCGGCGTGGAATTGGTGGTGGATGTGCTCAACCGTTCCGCCGACGACCTGCACCCGGATGGCCAGCGCCTGGCACTTTCCATCGACCCCAGTGCGTTGTGTGAAGTAGCCTGACGCCACGATTTATTTCAGAGAGCATGACGGATGGCATTGGTAATTTTTGATTTGGACGACACCTTGATCCACGGCGACTGCGCCACCCTGTGGAGCGAGCAGATGGGCCGCCTGGGCTGGGTCGACCCTGAGTCATTCATGCGCAAGAACAACGAATTGATGGACGCCTACGGCCAGGGCAAGCTGCGCATGGAAGCGTTCATGGACTTCAGCCTGGAACCCATGATCGGCCGCACGCCGGAAGAGATCGAGCACCTGGTAGAGCCGTGGGTCGAGGACGTCATCGAGCCGCTGATCTACAGTGACGCCACCAAGACCATCGCTCGCCACCGCGCGAACGGCGACCGGATTCTGGTGATTTCCGCGTCGGGCACCCACCTGGTCAAACCGATTGCGGCACGTATTGGTATTGATGAAGTGCTGGGCATCGACCTGGATGTCAGCCATGGCGTGTACAGCGGCCATACCGTGGGTGTACTGACGTACCGTGAAGGCAAGATCACGCGGTTGCTGGAATGGCTGGAGCAGGAAAGCGAGACGCTCGACGGCGCGTATTTCTACTCGGATTCACGCAATGATTTGCCACTGCTGCTGAAAGTGGATCACCCGCAGGTGGTGAATCCGGATCCGGTGTTGCGTGAACATGCAGAAAAGGCCGGCTGGCCGATTCATCACTGGGTGTGACACTGCGCTCCTTGAATTGAAATCCAATCCACTGTGGGAGCGGGCTTGCTCGCGAAAGCGGTTTGTCAGTGAAGAATGTTTCATCTGACACTCCGCCTTCGCGAGCAAGCCCGCTCCCACACTTTGATCTCATTTCAGCCGGAGACGGGTGTCAGACCAAACTCTCGTCAATCACCAACACCAATTTCCCGGAAATCTGGTTGCTCGCCAACTCGGCAAACGCCGCCTCGGCATCCTTGATCGGGAAGGTCTTGGCCAGTTGCGGGCTCAAGCGTCCCTCGGCAAACAGCGGCCATACCTGCTGGCTCAAGTCACTGAACAGGTCTGCCTTGAACTGATCGCTGCGGCTGCGCAGGGTCGAGCCGAGCAGCTGAATGCGCTTGCCCAGCACCTGCGCCAGGTCGAGCTGCGCGTCGCGCCCGCCCATCAAGCCGATCAATACCCAGCGGCCGTCCAGGGCCAGCAGCTTGAGGTCCAGCGCGGCGTAGTTGCCACCCACCGGGTCGAGGATCACATCGAACGGCCCGAAATCGCTTAGCCCTTCAATGCCGTCATTACGTACCACGCCGCCCTGGGCACCGAGTGCCTCGCAGTACGCCAGGCGCTGCGCCGAGCCGACGCTGACCCAGCACGGGCTGCCAAACGCCTTGCACAGCTGGATCGCCGCCGAGCCCACACCACTGGCGCCGGCATGCAGCAAGACTTTTTCACCGGGCTTGAGGCCCGCCAGCTGGAACAGATTCAGCCACGCCGTGCTGTACACCTCGGGCAGAGCCGCTGCTTCGGTCAGCGACAAACCTTCCGGTACCGGCAGTACATGGCGCGCATCCACCACCACTTCTTCGGCCATGCCGCCACCGGCGAGCAATGCGCAAACGCGGTCACCGACCTGCCAGGACGACCCCGGCCCGACCTCACTGATAACCCCGGCGCACTCAAGACCCAGCACGTGGCTGGCGCCAGGCGGGGGTGGATAGAGCCCGGCGCGCTGTAATAAATCGGCGCGATTAAGGCCCGCAGCCGCCACACGAATGCGAACTTGGCCTACATCGCAGGTAGGGCTGGGTTCTGTCAGCCACTCCACATGACCTTCAACGCCTTGCAATGCTTTCACAGTGCCTCCATAGTGAGTCTGGACTGAGCCCGTAGCTGTAGCGCCGGGCTTTTTGCATTATGCGACCGGATCATATGGAACCGGCTCCCTCAAAGACGGCCTAATATGCGTTATCAATTGCCCCCGCGTCGAATCAGCATGAAGCATCTGTTCCCCAGCACCGCCCTCGCTTTTTTCATTGGTCTCGGCTTCGCGTCGATGTCGACCAATACGTTCGCAGCCAACAGCTGGGACAACCTTCAGCCTGATCGCGATGAGGTGATTGCAAGCCTTAACGTCGTCGAGTTGCTCAAGCGCCATCACTACAGCAAGCCGCCGCTGGACGACGCGCGCTCGGTGATCATCTACGACAGCTACCTCAAGCTGCTGGATCCGTCGCGCAGCTACTTCCTGGCCAGCGATATCGCTGAGTTCGATAAGTGGAAGACCCAGTTCGACGACTTCCTCAAAAGCGGCGACCTGCAGCCCGGCTTCACCATTTACAAGCGTTACCTGGACCGCGTCAAAGCGCGTCTGGACTTCGCCCTGGGTGAGCTGGACAAAGGCGTCGACAAGCTCGACTTCACCCAGAAAGAAACCCTTCTGGTGGATCGCAAGGACGCGCCTTGGCTGACCAGCAGCGCCGCCCTTGACGACCTATGGCGCAAACGCGTTAAGGACGAAGTGCTGCGCTTGAAGATCGCCGGCAAAGAGCCCAAGGCCATTCAAGAGCTGTTGACCAAGCGCTACAAGAATCAGCTGGCACGTCTGGACCAGACCCGTGCCGAAGATATCTTCCAGGCCTACATCAACACCTTCGCGATGTCCTACGACCCGCACACCAATTATCTGTCGCCAGATAACGCGGAAAACTTTGATATCAACATGAGTCTGTCGCTGGAGGGCATCGGTGCCGTCCTGCAAAGCGACAATGACCAGGTCAAGATCGTGCGTCTGGTGCCGGCAGGTCCGGCAGACAAGACCAAGCAGGTCGCCCCGGCCGACAAGATCATCGGCGTGGCCCAGGCCGACAAAGAGATGGTCGACGTGGTCGGCTGGCGTCTGGACGAAGTGGTCAAGCTGATCCGCGGGCCAAAAGGCAGCGTGGTGCGTCTGGAAGTGATTCCGCACACCAATGCACCGAACGACCAGACCAGCAAGATCGTGTCCATCACCCGTGAAGCGGTGAAGCTTGAAGACCAGGCCGTGCAGAAGCAGATCCTGAACCTCAAGCAGGATGGCAAGGATTACAAGCTGGGCGTGATTGTGATCCCGGCCTTCTACCTGGATTTCAAAGCGTTCCGTGCCGGTGATCCGGACTACAAGTCCACCACCCGCGACGTGAAGAAAATCCTGACCGAACTGCAGAAGGACAAAGTCGACGGCGTAGTGATCGATCTGCGCAACAACGGCGGCGGTTCCCTGCAGGAAGCCACCGAGCTGACCAGCCTGTTTATCGACAAAGGCCCGACCGTGTTGGTACGCAACGCTGACGGCCGTGTCGATGTGCTTGAGGACGAGAACCCGGGTGCCTTCTACAAAGGGCCGATGGCGTTGCTGGTCAACCGCCTCTCGGCTTCGGCCTCGGAAATTTTCGCCGGCGCGATGCAGGACTACCACCGTGCGCTGATCGTCGGCGGCCAGACCTTCGGTAAAGGCACCGTGCAGACCATTCAGCCGCTTAACCATGGCGAGCTGAAACTGACACTGGCCAAGTTCTACCGGGTTTCCGGGCAGAGCACCCAGCATCAGGGCGTGCTGCCGGATGTCGACTTCCCGTCGATCATCGACACCAAGGAAATCGGCGAGAGCGCCCTGCCTGAAGCCATGCCGTGGGACACCATCCGCCCTGCGATCAAGCCGGCGTCGGACCCGTTCAAACCGTTCCTGACGCAGTTGAAGGCTGACCATGACGCGCGCTCCGCCAAGGATGCCGAGTTTGTGTTCATCCGCGACAAACTGGCCCTGGCCAAGAAGCTGATGGAAGAGAAAACCGTCAGCCTCAACGAAGCCGATCGCCGTGCGCAGCACACCAGCATCGAAAATCAGCAACTGGTACTGGAAAACGCCCGCCGCAAGGCCAAAGGCGAAGACCCGCTCAAGGAACTGAAGAAAGAAGATGAAGATGCGCTGCCGACCGAGCCGGAAAAAACCAAGCCGGAAGACGACGCCTACCTGTCTGAAACAGGCCGGATCCTGCTCGACTACCTGAAAATCAGCAAACAGGTGGCCAAGCAGTAAATGATGGCAATTTAATGTGATCGCTCCTCGGAGTGTCATCATATAGACATCATTCTGTCGTGAAATGAAGGACCGCAGGCGCCAAGCCTGCGGTCCTTTTTTTTCGATCGAGATCGCCATGACCATGACCGAACAGCTGAATGCATTGGGCTCTATCCTGGCTCAAGGCAGTTTGCACAGCCTGTTCCAACCGATCATTTGCCTGTCCGAACGGCGCATCCTCGGCTACGAAGCCCTCAGTCGTGGCCCTTCCAATAGTCCATTGCACTCCCCGGTCGCGCTGTTCTCAGTGGCCGGGCATGCCGGGCGCCTCAGTGAGCTGGAGATGGCCTGCCGCGAAAGCGCGTGTCGACGGTTCAGCGAACAGAAACTGCCAGGCAAGCTGTTCCTGAATATCTCGCCGGAATCCTTGATGGAGACCGCGCATCAACCGGGGCGCACCTTGCAATTGCTGCGCGACTTCGGCATTCCCCCCAGCCAAGTGGTGATCGAACTCACCGAGCAGACCCCCACCGACGACTTCGATCTGCTGCAAACCGCACTGCACCATTACCGCGACATGGGCTTCGCCATCGCTCTGGATGACCTGGGCGCCGGCTATTCCAGCCTGCGGTTGTGGTCGGAGCTGCGCCCTGACTACGTGAAGATTGACCGGCATTTTATCGACGGCATCCATCAGGACGCGCTCAAGCGTGAGTTCGTCGGCTCCATCCTGCAAATCGCCAGGGCGTCGCGGGCACAGGTCATTGCCGAAGGTATTGAGCTACCCGAAGAATTGGCGGTGTTGACCGAGATGGGCGTGGACCTGGTCCAAGGCTACCTGCTTTGCCGCCCGCAGGAGCAGCCGCCCCAGGAAGCACGCCTGATGCTGCCCAAGCAGGACAATGCCAACCTCGCCCTCAGCGAAGAAGGCAGCGACCTCAGTGCCCTGCTTAACGAGCAGCCGGCGGTGGATCAGGACACTGCCACCGCCCAGGTGCTGGAGTCGTTCCGCCGCCAGGCCAATCTCAATTCGCTGGCGGTGCTGGACGGGCGTGGCCACCCGGTCGGCATCGTGCACCGGCATTCGTTATCCGACGCGCTGCTCAAGCCCTTCGCCACCGACCTGTTCGCGCGCAAGCCCATCAGCCGTTTGATGAGCGATGACTTTTTGGCGGTTGAATTGAGCCAATCGCTGCAGCAAGTCAGCCGCCTGCTGACCAGCCGCGCGCGGCAACGGATTGAAGAGGATTTCATCATCACGCTCAATGGCGATTACCTGGGCCTGGGGCGGGTGATCGATGTGCTCAAGCTGATCACCGAGCTGAAGATCCAGCAGGCGCGTTACGCCAACCCGCTGACGCTGCTGCCGGGTAACGTGCCGATCCAGCAATGCCTAACGCGGCTGTTGCAGCAACAACGAGAGTCAGTGATCTGCTACGTGGATATCGACAGCTTCAAACCGTTCAACGATATCTACGGTTACGGGCGCGGGGATGAGGTCTTGCTGTGCCTGGCGCAGTGCCTCAACGACCGGGTTGACCCCAGCCGCGATTTTGTCGGGCATATAGGCGGCGATGATTTTTTGCTGGTGCTCGGCCCACAGGATTGGCGCAAGCGGCTTAACCAGTTGCTGGATGATTTTCACACCCAGTGCCGACGCTTCTACCGCGCCGAACACCTCGACGCCGGCTGCTTTGTGGCATTGAACCGCCAGGGCGCGCGTCAGGAATTCGCCTTGCTGTCGCTGTCCATCGGCGTGGTGCATTTATACCCACAGGCCTGTGGGCAACTCGATGCCAGCCAGTTGGCGGAGCTGGCCTCGCAGGCCAAGCACCACGCCAAGGATGTGGCGGGCTACAGCATTCATGTGATCGACAGCATGGACATGCTGGCCCAGACGCTTTAAGCCTCGGCAGATTCCGGATAATCGTACTCGAACACGCGCACCACTTCCGAGGCGTGCCAGGATGCGGCGGCCACGCCATCGGACGGCCCGCTGAAACGCCCCAGGCGCTCCACGCATTCAAAGAAACCGGTACGCGGCAGGCGACTGGCCCCCTGGCTGATCACCAGTGAGCTGCGCAACGGCTGCTCGGCCTTGGCGTCCAGCGCGGCCAGGTGCTCAAGGGCGGCGGCCAGGGTCTGCATCGCCGGCGTGGGAAATTGCAGGCGCTCCAGCAGCGCGCGGTAGGTCAGCAGATGACGCTGGCGGCGCGCCTGATCCAGTTCGTTGAGTAATCCATCCCAGTGTTGACGGCTGATACGTAGGCTCAAGATTCATCCCTCCAACCTGCAACGCCCAATTCCCAGGCCAGGCTGCGGCGAATGGCGGCATCCGGCTGGCGTTCACCACTTTCAATCAATCCGAGATACGAGGGGCTGATGCCCACGGTGCGGGCCAGGGTTTCGATGGCCAGTCCCCGGGTTTCACGCAGGCCCCGCAGGTCCGCGAGCGGGCGCAAAGCCTGATCGGGAGCGACCTGAGCGTCAGAAGAAGGAGGGAGTGCTGGTTGTTGCTGACCGGCGGCTTTTAGTAGCGCCTGGTACTGGTCCCATGGCAACACCGCGTACTCGGGTTCGCCATTGCGTGAAATTATCTGAATATCCATGACTGCCCCGTAGGATAACAACACTCACTAAGTAAGCTCTTTCCTCAGGAGTGTAATCCTAACAGCCACAAAGGTCGCAGGGGGATATCCGTGTGATCAGTTTTTTTGCGGGTTTTCCTCAGCCAGCAGCGCAGGCGTCGCAGGCAGGCGCTCAACCACCGCGAGCTTTTCCGGGCGCTGGGCGTCGCGCCAGGCGCGAAAGGCGCTCAGTTCGCCGTCCAGGGTCTTCATGACCCATGCCAGCACGGCGATGTCATCGAGCATGCCAAATACCGGAATAAAGTCCGGGATCGCGTCAATCGGGCTGAGGAAGTACATCAAGCCCGCCACTACCGAAATCAGCGCCTTGGGGCTGATCGCCCGGTATTCGCCGCGCCAGTAGGCCAGGCACAGGGCCTGAAGCAATTTGAGATCATCCTTGAGCTTACCCAGGCGGTTGCCCTGGCTTGAGCCTTTTGCGGCGACGGCAAACAGCAGGGTTGGCAAACGCCCACGGCCAAGCAGACGCGCGGCCATGGGCAGGAAACGGGTGAAATTGAACGGTGGTTTCATCTGTCACTCCAGTTCCAGGCGACATAAAAGGTTATCCACACAAATTGTGGATAACCTTGTGAACAGAGCCTGTTTTATCGGCTGAAAGCCACGGACTACAAGGCTTGCAGTCAGATCGGGCGTTTTTTGCGCACATAAAAAAAACCCAAGATTTCATTGACTTGGCGTTGATGTGCGGCTACCCGTGCTCGAGTCTTATATCAGACTGTTTCAGCTTGCAGGGGTTCGTTTGAATTTACGTCGGGTGTGAATCAGGCGGATTTACCGGGCCGCAGATACGACAACGCCCCGTCGAAACGGGGCGTTGTCTGTTCAGGCGCCGATTACTTCTTGGCGGCTGGAGCAGCAGGTGCGTCAGGGGCTTCAGCCTTGGCTGGGTCCTTGATGGCCAGCAGTTCCAGGTCGAATACCAGCACGGAGTTGGCTGGAATCGCCGGGCTCGGGCTCTGAGCGCCGTAGGCCAGGTCAGACGGGATGTACAACTCGACCTTCTCGCCAACGTGCATCAGTTGCAGGCCTTCGACCCAACCCGGGATCACGCCGCTGACCGGCAGGTCAATCGGGCTACCGCGATCAACGGAGCTGTCAAAGGTCGTGCCGTTGGTGAGCTTGCCGGTGTAGTGCACAGTTACCACGTCGGTTGGCTTAGGCTGAGCGCCATCAGCCTTCTTCACGATCTTGTACTGCAGACCGGAAGCAGTGGTCACTACGCCGTCTTTCTTGGCGTTTTCTTCGAGGAATTTCTTGCCGGCGGCTGCCGACTCTTCGCTCATTTTAGTCATACGTTCTTCTGCACGCTTCTGCAGTGCGGCAAACGCTTCAACCAGTTCGTCGTCTTTCAGCTTCTGTTCTTTCTTGCCGACGGCATCTTCGATGCCTTGGGCTACCGCTTTGGAGTCCAGGTCATCCATGCCTTCCTGGGCAAGACTTTTGCCCATGTTCAGGCCGATACCGTAGGAAGCTTTCTGCGCCGGGGTTTTCAGCTCTACGCTGGTCTGCGAATCACAACCCGCAAGTACCAGGCTAACCAGGGCCACCGCCGCCGCCAACCGATGCTGTTTCATGCTATTTCCTTGTTCGTGCGCCAAAAGGGCATTCGAGTAAAGTCGCGAGCTTATCAGGCGGCCACGACCAATGGCTACCGGCATGTGAGCAGGAAACTTCCGATAAGTTCACGTGTTTAAAAGCATTTTCATTCATGATGGAGGCCCGCGACGGATCGCGGGACTGCCTGCAACCAGGCTCATGGCCACTTGCCGCACCTATGGCGTAGTGGCATAACAACGCGACAACTCGACAAGGATAGTTATCTTGCGCATTTTTTCCCGTGTTTTGCTTCTGATATTGCTCGCACTCGGCCTGCTGCTGGCCGTCGTGCTCTATTACACCATCAACCCCAAGCTGCCCGACTACGTGCCTGTGCAGCAGGTGCGCTACCAGGATCAATGGAGTGCCGCCGATCGCCAGACCTACTACTTCACGCCTCAGGGCACTCAAGTTAAAGGCCTGCACTACGACTGGTTCACCGCCCTGGAGCTGCCGTTCTCCGAACAGCGTTTTGCCACGCCCGAGTACCTGGCGCGCTTTGGGTTTCTGGTAGACCCCAAGCAGGTCCCTACCGCGCAGAACCCCGGCAATCTGCCAGTCGGTTTTGCCCGCCACCAGAATGCCGGCAGCGCGGTTGAATACCTGGATATCACCTGCGCCGCCTGCCACACCGGCGAGCTGCACTTCAAAGGCCAGGCCCTGCGCATTGACGGCGGCTCGGCCCAGCACGTGCTGCCCTCCAGCGTGCCCACCTTGCGCGGCGGCAGCTTCGGCCAGGCACTGGTGGCCAGCCTGGCCGCCACCTATTACAACCCATGGAAATTCGAGCGCTTTGCCCGCCAGGTGCTGGGGGATCGATACGACGCCGAACATGGCCAGCTGCGTCAGGACTTCAAACGGTCGCTCAACCAATTCCTCAAAGTCGCCTGGAATGACACCCACCGCGGCCTCTACCCCACCGAAGAAGGCCCGGGCCGTACCGACGCGTTTGGCCGCATCGCCAATGCCAGCTTTGGCGACGCTGTCTCGCCGGACAATTACCGCGTTGCCAATGCCCCGGTGGACTACCCGCACCTGTGGGATATCTGGACCTTCGACTGGGTGCAGTGGAACGGTTCGGCCCAGCAACCGATGGCGCGCAACATCGGTGAAGCCCTCGGCGTCGGTGCGACACTGGACTTCTTCGACAGCGCCGGCCAGCCCCTTCAAGGCCAAGCGCGCTACCCTTCCAGCGTGCGCGTGCGTGACCTCAACCTGATCGAAGAAACCCTGCAACGCCTCAAGCCGCCCACTTGGCCGGAAGACCTGTTCGGCGCCATCGACAAACCCCTCGCCGCTCAGGGCCGCGCGTTGTTCGCCGAGAACTGCGCCGGTTGCCATGTACCCGCCGTCAGCCAGGTCAATGGCCGCCCGGTGCAGCAGTTGAAAATGCTCCCCGTTGAATACATCGGCACCGACCCCGGCACCGCCAGCAACATCGCCGACCAGCGCTACGACCTCAGCGCGCTGCAATGGGACCCGGCGGAACTGGCCACGCTCAACGTCGAACTGCACCCAACGCCGACTGCGCCGCTGGACCTGCACAACCTGTCGGTGGCGCAAGGCCTGGCCTACGTCACCGCCTTTGTCGAAGACCACGCCTACCGCGCCGCCGGCGTGACCCCGGCCGAGCGGCCAAGCCTGGACGGTTTCGGCCTGCCTATCGGTGTGCGCGAGGTACGCGCCTACAAAGCGCGGCCACTGGCCGGCGTGTGGGCCACGCCGCCATTCCTGCATAACGGCTCGGTGCCGACGATCTACCAATTGCTCTCGCCTCAGGACGAGCGCAGCACCACCTTCTATAAAGGCACGTTCGCCTACGACCCGCGCCACCTGGGCTTTGAAACACAGGCGTTCAAGAATGGCTTCCGGTTCGATACCAACGTCACCGGCAACCACAACAGCGGCCACGAATTTCGCGCCGGCCAACGTGGCAATGGCGTGATCGGCCGCGGCCTGCAGCCGCAGGAACGCTGGGCGCTGCTGGAATACCTCAAAGTACTGGGCGGCCCGCTGGAGCAACAGTTGCCATGACTATTGGATCTGACTACAAGGAATCTTCGATGCTCGCGCGTCTGTGGCTGCGCCTCGGCGCGTTTTTGGGTAAAACCCTGTTATGGCTGGTGGGCCTGGGGCTGCTGGGTTGGCTGATCGCTGCCGCCTGGTTTGCCTGGCAGCACAGCGGCCCGGTGTCGCCGGACGAGCAGATCCCGCCCGGTGAAGCGGCCATGACCCAGGGCATCATTCAGACAGCCGTGCGCATCGTCGATCAGCACCGCGAAGGCACGCGTTACCTGCGCGACGCGCATGCCAAGGCTCACGGCTGCGTGAAGGCGCACGTCAGCGTAGTGGCGGATCTTGACCCGGCATTGCGCCAAGGCGTGTTCGCCGAGCCGGGCAAAACCTGGCAGGCGTTGATGCGTCTGTCCAATGGCAATGCCTACCCGCAATTCGACAGCATCCGCGATGCGCGGGGCATGGCGCTCAAGCTGCTGGATGTTCCGGGCAAACAGTTGATGGCGGATCAGCAGGCGCGCACCGAACAGGATTTCGTGATGTTCAGTCATCCGAATTTCTTTGTCAGCGATGTGGCGGAGTATGCGCAAAACATCGGCGCCCAGGCCGACGGCAAGAAGGTCCTGGCGTTCTTTCCCAAAGCAGACCCGCGTAGCTGGCAGGTGCGCCATTTGTTTATCGCGCTGGCCACACTGTCGCCTGCGCCGGCCAGCCCGACGCAGACGACTTACTTTTCGGTGTCGCCCTACAAGTTCGGGGCAGCCAATGCCAAGTTTCGCGTAGCGCCTGACCCGCTCAGTTGCCCTGAGTATGTGTTGCCCAAACAGAACCAGGACCTGCCGAACTTTCTGCGCAGTGCCTTGAGCCAGCAACTGTCGACCGACCGTGTGCCGGCGTGTTTTGTGTTGCAGGTTCAGCGGCAGAATCCGCAGAAATTCATGCCGATCGAAGACACCAGCATTGAATGGAAGAAGAGCGATGCGCCGTATGAGACCGTGGCGACCGTGCGGGTTGAGGCGCAGGATTTTGATACGCCGGCGTTGAATCTTGCTTGTGATAACCAGTCGTTTAATCCGTGGTTCGGGCTTGAGGCGCATCGACCGATTGGGGGGATTAATCGGTTGCGCAAGGCGGTGTATGAGGCTGTGAGCGACTATCGGCATAGTCGTAATTTGTGAGGTGTCGGGGGTGGGTAC
>NZ_CAWOAW010000010.1:66023-80449 GCF_963879675.1 Pseudomonas sp. Larv2_ips | reverse complement strand
GGCTTGAATCCGTGGGTAACCCGGCAGGACGCCGGGTTAGCCGTGTTGGGCCATGGATGGCCCGTCGCGGCGGCCCACTGATTCAAGCCGGAGTGAGGGCACACCGAGCCTAAGCGAGGTGCCGAGTGGTGGGGCAAAGACCTTTTGGTTACTTTTGGGGCGTTTGCCAAAAGTGACCCGCTGTAAGAGCGGAACCCTAAGTGGCCGTGACCGCAGCAACGGATATGTACTCAACCGCTCAACCAAACAGCACCAAAAGGCTCCCCCCAATCCCCCAAGAATGTTAGCGTGCTTAGCATTCTTCCGTAGTCGATGAGCCCGCCTGCAATGAAAAAGACCGTCCTCGCCTTCAGCCGTGTCACCCCGGAAATGATCGAACGCCTGCAACAGGATTTCGACGTCATCGCCCCCAACCCCAAGCTGGGCGACATCAACGCTCAATTCAACGAAGCCCTGCCCCACGCCCATGGTTTGATCGGCGTAGGCCGCAAGCTCGGCCGCGCACAGCTCGAAGGCGCAAGCAACCTGGAGGTGGTCTCCAGCGTGTCAGTAGGCTACGACAACTACGACGTGCCCTACTTCAATGAACGCGGAATCATGCTCACCAACACCCCCGACGTACTCACCGAAAGCACCGCCGACCTGGCCTTCGCCCTGCTGATGAGCAGTGCACGCCGCGTGACCGAACTGGACGCCTGGACCAAGGCCGGCCAGTGGAAAGCCAGCGTCGGCGCGCCACTGTTCGGTTGCGATGTACACGGCAAAACCCTCGGTATCGTCGGCATGGGCAACATCGGCGCCGCCGTGGCCCGGCGTGGACGCCTGGGCTTCAATATGCCGATCCTGTACAGCGGCAACAGCCGCAAGACCGCGCTGGAACAGGAATTGGGCGCCCAGTTCCGCAGCCTCGACCAATTGCTGGCCGAGTCGGACTTCGTCTGCCTGGTGGTGCCATTGAGCGACAAGACCCGCCACCTGATCAGCACCCGCGAGTTGGGCCTGATGAAATCCAGCGCGATCCTGATCAATATTTCCCGTGGCCCGGTGGTGGACGAGCCGGCGCTGATCGACGCCCTGCAAACCCGGAAGATTCGCGGTGCCGGCCTGGACGTGTATGAACAGGAGCCGCTGGCCGAGTCACCGCTGTTCCAGCTGAGCAACGCCGTAACCCTGCCGCACATCGGCTCGGCCACCCACGAAACCCGTGAAGCCATGGCCAACCGCGCCCTGGACAACCTGCGCAGCGCATTGCTGGGCCAGCGCCCGCAGGACTTGGTGAACCCACAGGTCTGGAAGGGCTGACACCTCCCCCCGGTGGGAGCGGGCTTGCTCGCTCCCACACACGCCAGCCCTGCATAAATCCGGTTAAAGCCTGGCGCGCCCAAGTCGATAACCCTCTATAGATCGTCATTTCTGATCCACAGAAGGTTTTTATGTCCACCACCAAAGCCCGCGCAGATTCACTCTCGCTTCTGCTCTTTACCTTGCGCAGCGGCAAGCTGATGGCGATCAACCTGCTGAAAGTCAGCGAAATCATCCCCTGCCCGCCGCTGACCAAGCTGCCGGAGTCTCACCCTCACGTCAAAGGCATCGCCACGCTGCGCGGTGCCTCGCTGTCGGTGATCGACCTGAGCCGCGCGCTGGGCGAAATGCCCCTGGAAGACCCCAACGGCGGCTGCCTGATCGTCACTGACGTCAGCCGCTCCAAGCAGGGCTTGCATGTGCAGGCGGTAAGCAAGATTGTGCATTGCCTGACCACCGACATTCGTCCGCCGCCGTATGGCTCCGGTGGCAACCGCTCGTTCATCACCGGGGTCACCCAGGTCGAAGGCGGGCTGGTGCAAGTGCTGGATATCGAAAAGGTCATCCACGGCATTGCCCCGGCACCGGTTGAAGCGGCGCCCACCGACCTGACCATGGAGGAGGCCGAAGTACTCGGCAACGCGCGGATTCTGGTGGTGGACGACAGCCAGGTCGCCCTGCAGCAATCGGTGCACACCCTGCGCAATCTCGGCTTGACCTGCCACACCGCACGCAGCGCCAAGGAAGCCATTGACGTGCTGCTGGAACTGCAAGGCACGGTCGAGCAGATCAACGTGGTGGTCTCGGACATCGAAATGTCCGAAATGGACGGCTACGCCCTCACCCGTACGCTGCGCGAAACCCCGGATTTCCAGGAGCTGTACGTGCTGCTGCACACTTCTTTGGACAGCGCGATGAACAGTGAAAAGGCTCGCCTGGCCGGTGCCGACGCGGTGCTGACCAAGTTCTCTTCGCCCGAACTGACCAAGTGCCTGGTGGTTGCCGCCCAGACTGTGGCGCAAAAGGGCTTGTAACCGGTGACGCAATACTTCCACCTGTTGCGCCGCGACCTGACCGGCAGCCTGCCCGCTCCGCAGTGGCCGGCCGATATTCGGCTGGGTCATTACCGTGATGAACTGGCCCCGGCAATTCATGCGGTGCTGCGCATGACCCAGGAGCAGGGCGGCGGCCGTGTCGCCAGCCTGGCGCAATGGCGCCAGCAGTTTGTCACCGATGCCGAATTCGATCCGACGCTGTGCCTGGTGGTCAGCAACGCCGAGGGCATCCTCGGTGTAGCCCAGTGCTGGACCAGCGCGTTTATTAAGAACCTCTCCGTGCATCCCTGCGCCCAGGGCCAGGGGCTGGGCCGCGCGTTGTTGCTGCACAGCTTTGAGGTGTTCAAGCAACGCGGCGAACCCTACGTCGACCTCAAGGTGCGCGAAAGCAACCTGCGCGCCCGACAACTGTATGAAAGCGCGGGCATGGTTTTTGTGCTGCGCGACCGGGTGCCCGAGGACTGACAGGCACTGGCGCATAACTTGCTTCGCAAGAGGCAGAACAGTGCATAGAGGCAAAAACCCGTCACTGTTCAAGAGTGCCCTCTGACCTTGCCTGGTGACAGATCCTCCATGAACACTCACTTTTCCTGCGTGGGTTGCGGCAAATGCTGCACCGACCATCATGTGCCCCTGACCCTCGAAGAAGCGCGGCAGTGGGCGGCTGACGGCGGTAACGTCATCGTTCTGGTGGAGGGTTTTCTCGCCGATGGCCTGGGCTTGCCCCTGCAACAGCGCGAACACGCCGAGCGCCGTTCGGTGGTGGTGCCCAGCGGCAATACCGAGGCGTTTGTGGCGATCACCTTTGCCGCTTACAACGCCGGGCGCTGCCGGAATCTTGACGAAGACAACCGCTGCAACATCTATGAGCGCCGCCCGCTGGTGTGTCGCATCTATCCGATGGAGATCAATCCGCATATCCCCCTCAACCCTGGCGCCAAGGACTGCCCGCCGCAAGCCTGGGAACAGGGGCCGGCGCTGATCGTCGGCGGCGAATTGATGGACCTGGAATTGGCGCAGTTGATTCAGCGCTCGCGCCAGGCCGACCGCGATGACGTGCAGACCAAAGAGGCCGTGTGCGCCCTGCTGGGCATTTGCACCACCGCGCTCAAGGGCGATGGGTTTACCGCCTACCTGCCGGACATGAACGCCTTTGCCCAGGCGATGGAGTTGGCGATCGATCAGCCGGCCGTCGCCAACGAGTGGGTGTTTCATGTGTCCGGGCTGGATATTGCCGAACAGCTGCTAGATGCCGGCGCCAGGATCGCCACCCAGGTGCCGGCCAACTACGCGTTTATTTCCTTGCGGGCGTCATAGGCCCGCCGCCTGCGAGAGTTTACAGGCTGGCGATACACTCGATTTCGATCCGCGCATTCAACAGCAGTTTGCCGGCGGCAAAGGTGGTTCGGGCAGGAAGCCGGCCTGCGGGGAAATAACTGGCATACACCTCGTTCATTGCCGGGAAATCTTTGACATCGGCAAGAATCACCGTGCATTTGGCTACCCTGTCCATCGCCAAGCCCTTTGTCTTGAGCGTGCCCCGCAAGTTTTCCAGGGCCTGGGCGGTCTCTGCGCGAATGCCTCCGCGCACCAACTTGCCATTTTCATCCAGGCCCAACACGCCCGCGAGATACAGGGTGTGCCCAACCTGCACCACCTCCGAGTAAGGAAACCCACCCTGCGCCGGTGTGTAAATCATCCGGGCCGATGCGGATTCAGCCGCAGCCGGTGCCAGATAAGGCTGGGTAATGGCCGCGTATTTGCCACTGTCCTTCAAACGCTGCAGGGCCTTGTTCAGCGCCGCGGTTAATTGCGGGTCGGTTTTGCGCACCGCAATGGCCGGGCCGCTGCCCAACAACTCGTCATTGATCACTGGCCCTGCGAAGGCAAACGCTTTGCCTTGAGGGGTGTTCAGCAACGCCTGGGTGATTTCAACCGTGTCTTGCAAGGTCGCGTCCAACTCACCGGCCTTCAAAGCCTTGATCAGCTCGGCATTGAGGTTGAATTGACGTACCTGCACCCCTTTGGGCGCCCACCGTGCCAACGCAAACGCGGCTCGACTGGTGCCCGTCAGTACGCCCACGCGTTTGCCCCTGAGCGAATCGGGCGTGGGTAAAAGACTGGAACCTGTGGGCGCGACCAATCGGCTTTCAAGGGCATAGAGCGGATGGGTGAAGTCGACTGTTTCGCGCCGTGGCGGCGTCGCGGTCATCGGCATGATGGCGTCAAAACGCCCGGCCTGGAGCGCCGCAAGGTTGGTTGCATAAGGCTGATCGACCCACACGCAGCGCGCGTTGAGCTCAGCACACAAGGCGTTGCCCAGCTCGATATCCAACCCGACGAGTTCGCCTTGCTCGTTGCGATATTCAAATGGCGGTACATCCGCCTCGACGCCGAAGCGGATTTCGCTCCACGGGTTTACGGGAGGGGGAGCCACCGCGCATCCGCTCCCGGCCAACATCATCAGCGCCAGCGCCAATATTCTTCTTGTCGTAGTCATAGACCTGTCCTGTTCAAAAGTGGTGTGAGACGTCCGTGCTCTATCACTCACGGCCCGAACGCACCCGACGTTCTAACAAGCACTGACTGGTCTTTAACTACGACACGCCTGTTTGTTTCATAGGAGAATTCCCAAATTCAGCCTAGACGCTTTTTAGCCTCAGCGCCGTCGGCCCCAGAACTCCTGCGCAAGCAGACGTAGATCCTCCGCCAGCGCCGCCACGTCACCTGAACTGCACTGGCTCTGCTGCCCGGCGCTGACGGTGGCTTCGCCGGCATTGCGGATGCCGACGATAGTGCGATTGATGTCCTCGCTCACCGCGCTCTGCTCCTCTACCGCCGCGGCAATCTGTTGACTCATCGCGGTGATCTGAGTGACACGCTGGCTGATGCCATCCAGCGCCGCCGCCGCCCGCTGTGCCTGCTCGACACTTGCCTCAACATGCTCGCTGCTGTGTGACATGGCTTGCACCGCATCGCGGGCTCCGCCTTGCAGGGTGCTGATCATGCGCTGGATTTCATTGGTCGATTGCTGGGTGCGCTGCGCCAGGCCGCGCACTTCGTCGGCGACCACGGCAAAACCACGGCCCTGCTCGCCAGCCCGCGCGGCCTCGATGGCCGCATTGAGGGCCAGCAGGTTGGTCTGCTCGGCAATTGTCCGGATGACTTCCAGCACGCCGCTGATTTCACCGCTGTGGCTTTCCAACTGCTGAATCACTTCGGTGGCGCGCGCCAACTCCTGAGATAAACGCAACACCGCATCACGGCTTTCGTCGACGCGCTGATGGCCTTCACGGGTTTCGCTGCCGGCCTGGTCCGCGGCCCGGGAAGCCTGCAGCGCATGGTCGGCAACCTCGGCCACGCTGGCGGCCATCTGATGGATCGCCGCCGCCACCTGATCAGTCTGGGCCTGTTGGCCAAGGCTGCTGGCGTGACTGTTGTGCAGGTGCTTGACCAGGTGCGCAGCATGCCCCGCCAACCGCTGGGACGCATCGCCGATGCGCCCGACCACCGCGCCCACTTGGGCTTCGAGCATTTGCAGGGCGAATTCGATCTGCCCGCACTCATCGCTGCGCCCGGTATAGATCGCCTGGCTCAACGGGTTGTCGGCGATCAATCGCGCGCGTTGATTGAGTTGCGCCAAGGGACGCAGGATCGCTTTGATCCCGATCGCCCCGATCAGACACCCAACCGCCGGCGCCAGCAGTTGCCAGGCCAGCGAATAAGAAGCCAGGCCCCGACTCAACGCCCACGTTACCGCGCAGCTGCCGACCACCCAGGCCGACAACTTGAAGCCCATGCCGAGCGTCGGCAGCCTCTGGCGTTTACCCGCGCGCAGCTGCGCATAAGCGTGTTCTGCCGCCGCCACCGTGCGCGGGTCCGGCTTGGTGCGCACTGACTGATACTCCACCGTCGCCCCTTCGCGGGTGACCGGCGTGGCATAGGCGCTGACCCAATAGTGGTCGCCGTTCTTGCAGCGGTTTTTCACCATGCCCATCCAGGACCGGCCACTTTTGAGGGTCCGCCACATGTGCGCAAACGCCGCAGGCGGCATATCGGGGTGGCGCAACAGGTTATGTGGCGAGCCAAGCAATTCGTCACGGCTATAGCCGCAGACATCGATGAAATCCTGGTTGGCGTAGGTCATCGCGCTGGTCAGGTCGGTGGTTGAGAGGATATTGGCGTCGGGGGCAAAGTCCACATTCCGACCGGTGACCGGCAGATTGATCTTCATGGATAAGCGCGCTCGTAATTATTGGAGGAGTCGGCAGGGCGTCGACTCTAAGCGCACTCAGGGGGCGAACACTGATCCAGCTCATGTTCCGCGCAATTAATTAGCCATCACTGGTCGGAAGGCGGCTCGTTCAGATTGTAGGGCTGCACGATGCGTTGGTATTCACCGCTCTGGCGCAGTTGTTCAAGCGCGCGGTTGAGGTCCTGGCGCAAGGCGGTGTCCGGTTTGCGCACCGCGATGGCCGCGCCATCACCCAGCAGTTCAGCCGACACAACAGGACCCAGGAAGTCGAAATCCTGACCCTGCGCGGTGTCGAGCAGTGCCTTGCGGATTTCCACCGTGCCTTGCAGCGTCGCATCGATATGGCCGGCTACCAGGCTGCGCGTCAATTCGTCATTGAGCCAGAAACTCTTGATGATGACGCCCGCTGGCGCCCACTTGATTCGAGCAAAGGCTTCGCGGTTGCTCCCCAGCAGCACGCCAACCCGCTTGCCCCTGAGCGACTGCAGCGTCGGCATCAGGCCTGAGGCCTTGCGCCCTACCAGCCGAGTGGTGAACGGGTACAGCGTATCCGTGAAATTGACCCATTGGCGCCGCCTGGAGGTAGGCGCCATGCCCATGATCGCATCGAACCGCCGGCCCTCCAGCGCAGGAAAACTCTCCATCAGGACCTGATCAACCCAGGTACAACGCACACTGAGTTGCTGGCACAACGCGTTTCCCAGGTCGATATTGAGCCCCACCAGTTGATCGTGCTGGTTGCGGCTTTGGAACGGCGGGAATTGCGCGGCGACCGCGAAACGGATCTCGCGCCGTGGTTCGTCAGCTGTTGCAGGCGTGCAAAAAACAGCGGCCAGCAGGGATAAGGCAGGCGCAACACAGACACGTATCGAAACCACAAGGTACGTCCTTTTCCGGAAAGTCCAGCGTCACCACGCCCCGGCGCAATCCATCCGGGGCGAAGCAAATGCTGTGCAAGCTTTCAAGAAAGGGTCGTGCACCTGCAATCAGAAACATCAGCGAGTGATGTAAGGCAATGCCGACAAATAGGTGACCGATTACTCTCAGCGTTTACCCATCGAACGGCGAGTGCCCGGCGGCGCCATACCTGGCGACTTGGTATGGCCGTTTTTGGCGCCATTTTTGTACCAAGGCTGGGCAGCATTCTTGGCCCCGGCCAGTTCACCCGGCTTGAACGGAAACTTGAACGCCGGGATCTCGGCTTTTTCAACGCTTTCAGCGCTGGCCGGATCGACGAGGTCGGCCGCTTCAACAGGGGATTGTGTCGGGGAAGTCATGGAAGCTCCGGGCATGCAAAAAATGAGGCGGCGGCCGGCTTGCGGGCCGCGCTGGCGCGCAGTATACCTGCGCGCCCCAGATCTTTAACCACCGCCTGTACGAATGGTCTGACTTTACTGACAGCGCTGTCAGTTAGCAGTCACCGTGCTGACCGGGTTGGCGGGCTATAAAGAAAGCATCTTCATTCTCCCACCCCTTTGCCCCGGCGCCTCACCCCATGCACATTCAACGAAAAACCGCCCTGACCGTGGGTGTCCTCGTGGTAGTGGCGATTGCAGCCTGGGCCGTGACCCGGCCCGCCAAGACCAAACTGGCGGCGCCAAGCGCAATTCCGGTGCGGGTGGTGAGCGTCGTGCAACAGGACATTCCCCGTTTTGTCAGCGGCATCGGCTCGGTGCTGTCGTTGCACAGCGTGGTGATCCGCCCGCAAATCGACGGCATCCTCACCCAATTGCTGGTCAAGGAAGGCCAATTGGTCAAAACCGGCGACCTGCTGGCGACCATCGATGACCGCTCGATCCGCGCGAGCCTCGACCAGGCCAAGGCGCAGCTGGGGGAAAGCCAGGCGCAACTGCAAGTCGCGCTGGTCAACCTCAAGCGCTACAAGGAATTGAGCATCGACGACGGCGTGTCGAAGCAGACCTACGACCAGCAACAAGCCTTGGTCAACCAGCTCAAAGCCACGGCGCAAGGCAACCAGGCCGCCATCGACTCCGCTCAAGTACAGCTTTCCTACACCCAGATTCGCTCTCCGGTTACAGGTCGCGTCGGCATTCGCACGGTGGATGAAGGCAACTTCCTGCGCATGAGTGATACCCAGGGCTTGTTCTCCGTGACGCAGATCGACCCCATTGCGGTGGAGTTCTCACTGCCGCAACAAATGCTGCCGACCCTGCAAGGCCTGATCGCATCGCCGACTCAAGCCAGCGTCGACGCCTACATGGGCGCCGACACCGACGGCCAGACCGGCGACTTGCTCGGTGAAGGCCACTTGAGCCTGATCGACAACCAGATCAGCTCCACCACCGGCACCTTGCGCGCCAAGGCCGAGTTCAAGAATGCATCGCAGCGCCTGTGGCCGGGGCAACTGGTGACCATCAAGATCCAGACCGCCCTCGACAAGAATGCCCTGGTGGTGCCGCCGACCGTGGTGCAGCGCGGCCTGGATTCGCATTTCGTGTACCGGGTCAACGGTGACAAGGTCGAGATTGTGCCCGTGCAAATCGCTTACCAGGACAGCGACGTGAACATCATCAAGGGCGTGCAGGCTGGGGATGTATTGGTCAGCGACGGCCAGTCGCGGCTCAAGGCCGGCGCCCAGGTCGAAGTGCTCAAGGAGCCGCCACAAACCATCCAGACGGTAGACGCCAAGGTGCAGCCATGAGCGGCAGCCGCTCGCCGTCGGCCTGGTGCGTCGACCACCCGGTCGCCACCCTGCTGCTGACCTTCGCCTTGGTACTGCTGGGGTTGATCGCCTTCCCGCGCTTGGCCGTCGCCCCACTGCCGGAAGCGGAATTTCCGACGATCCAGGTCACCGCGCAGTTACCCGGCGCCAGCCCGGACACCATGGCATCGTCGGTGGCCACCCCGCTGGAGGTGCAATTCAGCGCCATCCCCGGCATGACGCAAATGACCTCCAGCAGCGCCTTGGGCTCCAGCCTGCTGACGCTGCAATTCACCCTGAACAAAAGCATCGATACCGCCGCGCAGGAAGTGCAAGCGGCGATCAACACCGCCTCCGGCAAACTGCCCAGCGACATGCCAAGCCTGCCGACCTGGAAGAAGGTCAACCCGGCGGACAGCCCGGTGCTGATCCTCAGCGTCAGTTCCGACAGCATGCCCAGCACCGAGCTGAGCGACTACGTGGAAACCCTGCTGGCTCGTCAGATCAGCCAGATCGACGGCGTCGGCCAGATCAACATCACCGGCCAGCAGCGCCCGGCGATTCGCGTACAGGCTTCGCCCGACAAACTCGCAGCGATTGGCCTGACCCTCGCCGACGTGCGCCTGGCCATTCAGCAATCGAGTTTGAACCTGGCCAAGGGCGCGATTTACGGGGAGAACAGCGTGTCGACCCTGTCGACCAACGACCAGCTGTTTCACCCGGATGAATACGGCCAGTTGATTGTTTCCTACAAGAACGGCGCACCGGTTCAACTGCGTGATATCGCCAAAGTCATCAACGGTTCGGAAAACGCCTACGTACAGGCCTGGTCGGGCGACACGCCCGGCGTGAACCTGGTGATTTCGCGCCAGCCCGGCGCCAACATTGTCGAAACCGTGGACCGCATTCAAGCCGAGCTGCCACGCCTGGAAGGCATGTTGCCGGCCTCGGTGCAGGTCAGCGTCTTGACCGACCGCACCAAGACGATTCGCGCCTCGTTGCATGAAGTGGAAGTGACGTTGCTGATTGCCATCTTGCTGGTGGTGGCGGTGATGGCGCTGTTCCTGCGTCAGTTGTCGGCAACGATGATTGTGTCCAGCGTGCTCGGCGTGTCGCTGATCGCCAGTTTTGCGCTGATGTATGTACTGGGTTTCAGCCTGAACAACCTCACGCTGGTGGCGATCGTCATTGCCGTGGGCTTTGTGGTGGACGACGCCATCGTGGTGGTGGAGAACATTCACCGCCATCTGGAGGCAGGCCTCGATAAACGCGAAGCGGCGATCAAGGGTTCCGGCGAGATTGGCTTTACCGTGGTGTCCATCAGCTTCTCGCTGGTGGCGGCGTTTATTCCGCTGCTGTTCATGGGCGGCGTGGTCGGACGGCTGTTCAAGGAGTTTGCACTGACGGCCACCTCGACCATCCTGATTTCGGTGGTGGTGTCACTGACGCTGGCGCCGACGCTGGCCGCGCTGTTCATGCGCGCGCCAACCCATCACGCCCACGACAAACCCGGCTTCAGCGAACGCCTGCTGGCCGGCTACGCGCGTAACCTGCGCCGCGCGCTGGCTCATCAACGCACGATGGCGGCGATCTTCATGGTGACCCTGGCCCTGGCCGTGGTCGGCTACATCTTTATCCCCAAGGGGTTCTTCCCGGTGCAGGACACCGGTTTCGTGCTCGGCACCAGCGAGGCCGCGGCCGACGTGTCGTACCCGGACATGGTCGCCAAGCACAAAGCCCTGGCCGAGATCGTCAAGGCCGACCCGGCGGTAGAAGCTTTTTCCCACTCGGTGGGCGTGACCGGCAGCAACCAGACCATCGCCAACGGCCGCTTCTGGATCGCCTTGAAAGACCGCGGTGACCGCGATGTGTCCGCCAGCCAGTTCATCGACCGCATCCGCCCGAAACTGGCCAAGGTGCCGGGCATCGTGCTGTACCTGCGCGCCGGCCAGGACATCAACTTAAGCTCCGGCCCGAGCCGCGCCCAGTACCAATACGTGCTCAAGAGCAACGACGGCCCGACGCTGAACACCTGGACCCAGCGCCTGACTGAAAAACTGCGCGCCAACCCGGCCTTTCGCGATCTGTCCAACGACCTGCAACTGGGCGGCAGCATCACCCACATCAGCATCGACCGCCAGGCCGCCGCGCGCTTCGGCCTGACCGCCACCGATGTCGACCAGGCGCTGTATGACGCCTTCGGTCAGCGCCAGATCAACGAGTTCCAGACCGAAATCAACCAGTACCAGGTGGTGCTGGAACTCGACACCCAGCAACGTGGCAAGGCCGAGAGCCTGAACTACTTCTACCTGCGCTCGCCGCTGACCAACGAAATGGTGCCTCTGTCGGCGCTGGCCAAGGTCGACCCGCCCACCGTGGGGCCCTTGTCGATCAGCCATGACGGCATGTTCCCGGCCGCCAACCTGTCGTTCAACCTCGCGCCTGGCGTGGCGTTGGGCGATGCAGTGATCATGCTTAACCAGGCCAAGAATGAAATCGGCATGCCGTCCACCATGATCGGCACATTCCAGGGCGCGGCCCAGGCGTTCCAGAGTTCGCTGGCCAGCCAGCCCTGGCTGATCCTCGCGGCGCTGGTGGCGGTCTACATTATTCTGGGTGTGCTGTACGAGAGTTTCGTGCACCCGCTGACGATCATCTCGACGTTGCCTTCGGCAGGCTTGGGCGCGCTGATCATGCTGTGGCTGCTGGGCCAGGACTTTTCGATCATGGCCCTGATCGGCCTGGTGTTGCTGATCGGCATCGTCAAGAAAAACGGCATCCTGATGATCGACTTTGCCCTGGACGCCCAGCGCGTGCGCGGGCTGGCGCCCGAGGAGGCGATTTATGAAGCCTGTGTCACGCGGTTCCGGCCGATCATCATGACCACCCTCGCCGCCCTGCTCGGCGCGGTGCCGCTGATGCTCGGCTCTGGCCCGGGCGCGGAGTTGCGCCAACCGCTGGGGATTGCGGTGGTCGGCGGCTTGCTGGTGAGCCAGGCGCTGACGCTGTTCACCACGCCGGTCATATACTTGTACCTTGAGAAGTTTTTCCACAGGCCCAAACCAGCGCTGGCGCTGGCGACCACACACTAAAGGCGGGGTCATGCGCGTCCTGATTATTGAAGATGAAGAAAAAACCGCGGACTACTTGCACCGCGGCCTGACGGAACAGGGCTACACCGTCGATGTGGCGCGTGAAGGCGTCGAGGGCTTGCACCTGGCGCTGGAAAACGATTACGCGGTGATCGTGCTCGACGTGATGCTGCCCGGCCTCGACGGCTTCGGCGTGTTGCGCGCGCTGCGAGCGCGCAAGCAAACGCCAGTGATCATGCTCACCGCCCGCGAGCGCGTGGAAGACCGCATTCGCGGCTTGCGCGAAGGCGCCGACGACTATTTGGGCAAACCGTTTTCGTTCCTCGAACTGGTGGCGCGCCTGCAAGCGCTGACCCGTCGCAGCGGCGGGCATGAGCCGGTACAGGTCACCGTCGCTGACCTGTGGATCGATTTGATCAGCCGCAAGGCCAGTCGTAACGGCCTGCGCCTGGACTTGACCGCCAAGGAGTTCTCCCTGCTCAGCGTGTTGGCACGGCGCCAGGGTGAAATCCTCTCGAAAACGGCGATTGCCGAGATGGTCTGGGACATCAACTTTGACAGCGACGCCAACGTCGTCGAAGTCGCAATCAAGCGCCTGCGCGCCAAGCTCGACGGGCCGTTCGAGCACAAATTGCTGCACACCATTCGTGGCATGGGGTATGTGCTGGAGAACCGCAGTGTCGGCTAACTCCATCGCCCTGCGCCTGAGCGGTATGTTCACGCTGGTGGCGCTGCTGATCTTCGTGTTGATTGGCGGCGCGCTGTACCAGCAAGTGGACCGCGGCCTTGGGTTGTTGCCGGGCGCCGAGCTGGATGCGCGCTACAGCGTGCTCGAATCCTCGGTGAACCGCTTTGGCACACCGGACCACTGGGCGAAAATCACCGCCAAACTGAAATTGCTCGGTGAGGAAGACAAGCGCATCCGCTTCTGGGTGGTGAGCAGCGATCCGAACTATGAATACGGCAACCCGGATGCACAGATCCGCGCGTTCGCCGCAGGGCCGACCGGTAAGCGCGACTTGCGCCTGCCGGGGCGCGAGTACCCGTTCAAGGTGTTGGTGAGCCAATTCGCGGCGAAAGAACAGCGCCCGCCGCTGCGCTTTATGATCGCCATCGACACGGAAAACTTCCGCGCGACTCAGCATCAGTTGCTGGTGGCGCTGATCGGCCTGGCGTTTGTCGGCGTGGTGCTGGCGGCGCTGTTGGGGTTCTGGGTGTCACGCATCGGCCTCAAGCCGTTGGGCAAGCTCTCGGATGAAGCGCAGAAGCTTGCGCCGCCCAAGCTCTCGGGGCGCTTGCAACTGTCGCCGTTGCCGCCGGAGTTGAGCCAGTTCGTCAACTCGTTCAACTCCACGCTGGATCGGGTGGAACAGGCTTATTCACGCCTGGAATCGTTTAATGCCGATGTGGCCCATGAGCTGCGTTCGCCGCTGACCAACCTGATTGGCCAGACGCAGGTGGCGCTGACGCGCGGGCGTTCGGCTGAGCATTATTTCGAGGTGCTGCAATCCAATCTTGAAGAGTTGGAGCGGTTGCGCTCGATCATCAATGACATGCTGTTCCTGGCCAGTGCAGACCAGGGCAGCAAGGCCACCAAGCTGATCGAAAGCTCGCTGGCGGATGAGGTGGCGACCACGCTCGACTACCTGGATTTCATCCTCGAAGACGCCCAGGTTCAAGTGCGGGTGCGTGGCGATGCGTTGGTGCAGATCGAGAAAGCTCACTTGCGTCGTGCGTTGATTAATCTGCTCAGTAATGCGGTGCAGCACACCGCGGCGGGGCAGGTTATCGAGGTGAATATTGAGGTGCAGGAGCATCAGGTGGCGATTGGGGTGACCAACCCTGGGGATGAGATTGCCAGGGAGCATTTGCCACGGCTGTTCGAGCGGTTTTATCGGGTGGATGCGTCGCGCAGCAACAGCGGGGCGAATCACGGGCTGGGGTTGGCGATTGTGAAGGCGATCGCTTTGATGCACGGCGGGGATGTGTTTGTGCGCAGTGAGGGTGGGGGGAATACGTTTGGCATTACCCTGCCGGTGTAGGGGATGGTTTGCTGGGGG
>NZ_CAWOAW010000010.1:65278-65678 GCF_963879675.1 Pseudomonas sp. Larv2_ips | reverse complement strand
AACGGGGCGCCTAAGATCAAGATCAAGATCTACAGCACGGCGGCCTAGTAGCCGACCTGAGTGGTTAGATCAAAAGCGCAAGCGAGGCGGCCTGACAGCCGACCTGATCTTGAAGGCTGAACTCAATCAAAGGTGGGAGCTGGCTTGCCTGCGATGGCATCAACTGGTTGTGCCTGATACACCGAGGTGTCTGCATCGCAGGCAAGCCAGCTCCCACAGAAAAGCAAAAGCAGTGCGGTGGTGGAGGCTGGACTCGGTCAACTTGTGGGAGCGGGCTTGCTCGCGAAGGCGGTGGATCAGTCAACTCATGTGTAGCTGACACGCCGCCTTCGCGAGCAAGCCCGCTCCCACATTTTGGATCTCTGTGCATCAGATAGAAGCGCGTTGCTGTGCTTTTGAT
>NZ_CAWOAW010000010.1:53952-65151 GCF_963879675.1 Pseudomonas sp. Larv2_ips | reverse complement strand
CACCGAGTGGTGGGGCAAAGACCTTTTGGTTACTTTTGGGGCGTTTGCCAAAAGTGACCCGCTGTAAGAGCGGAACCCCAAGCCGCCGTTACCGCAGCAACGGATATGTACTCCCCCCCACCAGCCCGTAAAGAACCCGTATAAATTCCAACTTCCCCATAACGATTACGTCGTCCCTATTGAGCAACTAACCCCCCACGCTCTACCGTCACGTCCTACCCCCAAAACCCGTAGGAAGTCATCGTGGAAAGTTCAACTTTAGGCATGGTCGTCCTGTCAATGATTGCGCTCTTCGGCACCGCCGCGTTTTGCTTCGAGCACCTCGCCACCCGCGGCGAAAAGAAAAAGAAAGCCAAATAAGCTGATCACTGAAATCAGCAGAACCCCAGTTTTTCAAGGGATACCCCGGCACCGGGCTATCCCTTGTTTTCGTTCGTCCAGCCAAAACCCATCTATATACCGTCTTAATACCGCCCCCTGTAATCAGTGCCCGGGCTTGATACCCAAGCGCATAACCTCCCCCGCTTCTTCAACAAGGGGAGTTACACCGTGCTCACACTGACCTTCATTTATGTCGCCAGCGGCTTATGTGCCGTGGGCCTGTTCGCTTACCTGGGCTACGCCCTCATCCGCGCTGAAAAGTTCTAGGGAGTCCGCCATGTACGACGTGATGTTTATCGGCCTCTCCCTGATGTTTTTTGTTGCGACTGCCATGGCCATTGTCGCCATGGGCAAGCTTTGAACGGAGCCACGACATGCTAAGCACTCTGCTGGAATTTGCGCTGGTCCTGGGGTTGATGACCGGGCTCGCCGTGCTGATGGGCAAGTGGCTGACCCGGGTGTTTACCGGGACCGGCCACGCCCTGCCGGAACGTTTTACCTATCGCCTGCTGGGCATCAACCCGCTGGAGACCATGGGCTGGGCCCGCTATGGCTCAGCGCTGCTGCTGTCGAACGCGGCGATGATGCTGCTCGGCTATATCGTTCTGCGCTTGCAGGCGCTAATGCCGATCAACCCGCTGGGGCTGGCCGCGCAAACCCCGGACCTGGCGTTCAACACCGCCGCGTCCTTTATTACCAACACCAACTGGCAGGCGTACTCGGGTGAAACCAGCCTGTCGAACTTCAGCCAGATGGCCGTCATCACCTTTCTGATGTTTGTCGGCGCCACGTCCGGCGTGGTCGCGGCCGCAGGGTTTATTCGCGGATTGAGCCGCTCAAGCTCGGACGACATCGGCAACTTCTGGGTCGACTTCACTCGCACCCTGTACCGGGTGATGCTGCCGCTGTGTGTGGCCATGGCGCTGGTGTATGTGTGGCAAGGCATGCCACAAACCTTCGCCTCACAAGCCTTGGCGACAACCCTGGAAGGCGCGCAGCAACAGCTGATCGTCGGCGCGGTCGCCAGCTTTGAATCGATCAAGCACATCGGCACCAACGGCGGCGGCTTCTTCAGCATGAATGCCGCGCACCCGTTCGAGAACCCGACGCCGCTGACCAACATCCTGCACATCCTCAGCATGCTGCTGATCCCGTCGGCACTGACCTACACCTTTGGCAGCATGCTGCTGCAACGCCGTCAGGGCTGGGTGTTTTTCGGCACCTTCCTGGTGATGTTCATCGGCTTCCTCGCGCTGGTGTACGGCGCCGAGCAAACCGGCAACCCGTTGCTGACCCAAGCCGGCGCCAACCAGACGCTGTCGATCGAGCAAAGCGGCGGCAACATGGAAGGCAAGGAGCTGCGTTTCGGCATCGCCGACAGCAGCCTGTTTATTGCCACCACCACCGCAGCCACCACGGGTTCGGTCAATGCCATGCACGACTCGCTGACGCCCATGGGCGGCTTCGTGCCGTTGGCGCAGATGATGCTCAACTGCGTGTTCGGCGGCGACGGCGTGGGCTTTATCAACCTGATCCAGTACGCGCTGCTCACGGTGTTTCTGGTGGGCATGATGATTGGCCGTAGCCCGGAATTCCTCGGCAAGAAAATCGAGGCCCGCGAGATGAAACTGGTGATGCTCTCGGTGCTCGCGCACCCCATCAGCATTCTTGGTTTCACCGCCCTCGCCGCCCTGTGGCCGGACACCATGGCCAGCCTCAACAACCTCGGCCCACACGGGTTCAGCGAGGTGCTCTACGCCTACACCTCGGGCACCGCCAACAACGGTTCGGCGTTTGCCGGGCTGAACGCCAACACACCCTTTTTCAATACCACCATTGGGCTTGCGATGTTGATCGGGCGCTTCTTCACCATGCTGCCGATGCTCGCCGTGGCCGGTTCGCTGGCGATGAAAAAGACCGTGCCGGCCGGCGCCGGGACCATCCCCACCGCGACCCCGCTGTTCATGCTGCTGGTGGTGTTCGTGGTGCTGGTGGTCGGTGGCCTGACTTTCTTGCCGGCGCTCGCGCTCGGCCCGCTGGTGGAGCAACTGCAGTTGCTGTCCGGCCAGACGTACAACTAAGGACATGTTGATGACGACTCAATCGATATTCAAAGGGCTGCTGCGTCCGGTGCTGGTGTCGGCAGTGTTTTTCATGCTGCTGACCGGCCTGGCGTACCCCGCTTTCACCACCGTGGCAGCGCAACTGTTGTTCCCGTATCAGGCCAGTGGCTCGCTGATTGAACGCGACGGCCTGGTGATCGGCTCAGCGTTGATCGGCCAAAACTTCACCAAACCCGAGTACTTCCAGGGCCGCCCGAGCATGACCCTCGGCGCCGACCCGCAAGACCCGAGTAAAAGCGTGTCGCAGCCCTACAACGCCGGTTCCAGCGGCGCGAGCAACCTGGGCCCGACCAGCCAGAAACTGCTGGACCAGGTCGCCGCACGCGCCAAGGCCTATCGCCAGGACAACGGCCTGCCGGCCGACGCCCCGGTGCCGGTGGACGCGGTCACGGCTTCCGCCTCGGGCCTCGACCCGCATATCTCGGTGGCCAACGCCCGGCTGCAACTGGCACGGGTAGCGCGCTTGCGCCATATCCCCGAGGCCGACCTGCTGCAACTGCTCAACGACCACACCGCCGCACGCACCCTCGGCCTGCTCGGCGAGCCACGGGTGAATGTGCTGCAACTCAACTTGGCGCTGGATGCACATCAGCCCTCTATTGCGGTCAGTGAGTAAGAGATTGCCCTCATGAAAAATGCTCGTTTACCTCTGTTTGATCGACGCATCGTGCTCACTGCCGGCGTCGACGCGTTGAAGAAATTGCTGCCTCAGGCGCAATGGAAAAACCCGGTGATGTTTGTGGTGTACCTGGGCAGCATTCTCACCACCCTGCTGTGGTTCCAGTCCCTGGGCGGCAAGGGTGAAGCGCCCAGCGGTTTCATCCTCAGCATCACCTTGTGGCTGTGGTTCACCGTGCTGTTCGCCAACTTCGCCGAAGCCTTGGCCGAAGGCCGCAGCCGCGCCCAGGCCGCCAGCCTGCGCGGCATGAAACGCCAGACCCTGGCCAAGTTGTTGCAGCAACCGCGCCACGGCGCCGCCTGGCTACCGCTGGAAGCCGGCCTGCTGCGCAAGGACAACGTGGTGCTGATCGAAGCCGGCGACCTGGTGCCGCTGGACGGCGTGGTGATCGAAGGCGTGGCCTCGGTGGATGAAAGCGCGATCACCGGCGAATCGGCACCGGTGATTCGCGAGGCCGGTGGCGACTTTTCCTCGGTCACCGGCGGCACGCGGGTGCTGTCGGATTGGCTGGTGGTGCGCATCAGCGTCAACCCCGGCGAATCGTTCCTGGACCGCATGATCTCGATGGTTGAATCGGCCAAGCGCCAGAAGACGCCCAACGAAGTTGCGCTGACGATTTTGCTGGTCGGCCTGACCCTGTTGTTCCTGCTGGTGATCGCCACGCTGAGCCCGTATTCGATCTTCGCCGTGGCCATGAGCGGCAGCGGCAGTGTGATCAGCGCCACGGTGCTGGTGGCTTTGCTGGTGTGCCTGATCCCCACCACCATCGGCGGCCTGCTTTCGGCCATCGGCGTGGCGGGCATGAGCCGGATGATGTCGGCGAACGTCATCGCCACCTCGGGCCGGGCGGTCGAAGCCGCGGGCGATGTCGACGTGTTGCTGCTGGACAAGACCGGCACCATCACCCTGGGCAACCGCCAGGCCAGCAGCTTCTTGCCTGCGCCGGGTGTGAAGGAAGCCGAACTGGCGGACGCTGCGCAACTGGCGTCCCTGGCCGACGAAACCCCGGAAGGCCGCAGCATCGTGGTGCTGGCCAAGCAGAAATTCGACATCCGCGCGGGCGACATCAACGCCCTGGGCGCAAGCTTTGTGCACTTCACCGCGCAAACGCGCATGAGCGGTGTGGACTTGCCCGAAGGCCGTGCGATTCGCAAGGGCGCGGCGGATGCGATTCGCAGCCATATCGAAGCGCTGGGCGGGAATTTCCCGGCAGCATTGCAGGCCAAGGTCGATGAAGTGTCGCGACGCGGCAGCACGCCGTTGGTGGTGTGCGACGGCGCCAAGGCGCTGGGCGTGGTGGAGCTTAAAGACGTGGTCAAAGGCGGCATCAAGGAGCGCTTCGCCGAGCTGCGGCGCATGGGCATCAAGACCGTGATGATCACCGGCGACAACCGCCTGACCGCCGCCGCGATTGCGGTGGAAGCCGGCGTGGATGACTTCCTCGCCGAGGCGCGCCCGGAAGACAAGCTGCAATTGATCCGCGACTACCAGGCCCAGGGCAAGCTCGTGGCCATGACCGGCGACGGCACCAACGACGCGCCGGCACTGGCCCAGGCCGATGTGGCGGTGGCGATGAACAGCGGCACCCAGGCCGCCAAAGAGGCCGGCAACATGGTCGACCTCGACAGCAACCCGACCAAGCTGATCGAAGTGGTCGAGGTGGGCAAACAGATGCTGATGACCCGCGGCGCCCTCACCACCTTCAGCGTGGCGAATGACGTGGCGAAGTACTTCGCAATCATCCCGGCGGCGTTTGTCGCCACCTACCCGCAGCTCGGCGCGTTGAACGTGATGCACCTGAGCAGCCCCAACTCGGCGATTCTCAGCGCGGTGATTTTTAACGCGTTGATCATTGTCGCGCTGATTCCGCTGGCACTGCGCGGCGTGACGTACCGCGCGATCGGCGCGGCGGCGCTGCTTAACCGCAACTTGCTGATCTACGGGCTGGGCGGTGTGCTGGTGCCGTTTGCCGGGATCAAGTTGATCGACATGCTGCTTAGCGGGTTGGGTCTCGTGTAGCACCGCCAAACCAATGTGGGAGCGGGCTTGCTCGCGAAAGCGGAGGGTCAGTCAGTGCATGTGTGACTGACCCTCCGCATTCGCGAGCAAGCCCGCTCCCACAGGTAACAGCACTGTATTCACCAGGAAGAATATGCCCGCATTAAACGATGACCGCCCCGACCCCGACGCCTTATTGGCCCGGGTACAGCTGGAAGAACAGGCCGCCTTGCGCGGCAAATTGCGTATCTACTTTGGCTCCAATGCCGGCGTGGGCAAAACCTGCGCGATGCTCGCGGCGGCGCAACGCGAAGTTGCGCTGGGCCGCGACCTGCTCGCTGGCGTGATAGAAACCCACGGTCGCGCGGAGACCGCCCAGTGGCTCCAAGGCTTGGAACAACTGCCACGCGCCGCCCTGTTGCACCGCGAGTTCGCCCTCAGCGAATTCGACCTCGACGCCGCCCTGCGCCGGCACCCCGCGGTGGTACTGGTGGACGAATTGGCCCACAGCAACGTACCCGGTTCGCGCCACCCCAAACGCTGGCAAGACATTGAAGAGTTGCTCAGCGCCGGTATCGACGTGTGGACCACGCTGAACGTCCAGCACCTGGAAAGCCTGAATGATTTGGTCAGCGGCATCATCGGCATTCGCGTGCGCGAAACCGTGCCGGATCACGTGTTCGATAACGCCCACGAAGTGGTGGTGATCGACCTGCCGCCCGACGATCTGCTGCAACGCCTCAAGGACGGCAAGGTGTACCTGGGCCCGCAGGCCGAGCGCGCGTCGCGGCATTTTTTCCGCAAGGGCAACCTGCTGGCGTTGCGCGAACTGGCGCTGCGGCGCACGGCGGATCGGGTCGACACACAAATGCGCGTGTACCGCCGCGAGCGTTCGATCAGTACCGTGTGGCCCGCCCGCGAGCGCCTGCTGGTCGGCGTGGCGGGCGATGCTGGCGACGAGCGCCTGGTGCGCGAAGCTGCGCGGCTGGCGCAAAAACTCGAAGCCGACTGGATCGTGGTGCACGTAGCCGCGCATCAAGGGCGTGGCGCCAGGCGCTACCTGACGGCGATGAAAACCCTGGCGCTGGCGGCCGAATTCGGTGCCGACACCGCCACACTGCCGGGCATGGACGTGGCCGAGGCGCTGGCCGCCTGCGCCCGCGAGCACAACGCGAATCGCCTGGTGCTGGGCCATCATCCGCGCCGGGCCTGGCGGTTCTGGCATCAATCGGTCAGCGACCGGATCAGCCGGCACCACCCGCAAATCGATCAGATCGTGATTGCCCACGGGCTGCTGCCGGGCAAGCCGCCGGTCGTCGAAAAAACCGTGCCGGCGGCGGGCACCCGGCTGGCGTATCTGTGGGCAAGCCTGGCGTGTTTCGCCGCCACTGCGGTCGCCGCCCTGCTGCTGCAGGTGTTTGACCTGGCCAACGTGGTCATGCTGTTTTTGCTGACGGTGGTGCTGGTGGCTCTGCGGTTTGGGCGCGGCCCCGGTGTGTGGGCGGCGATGCTCGCGGTGCTGTGCTTTGACTTCTTTTTTGTGCAGCCGCGTTACTCGTTCACCGTCAATGACACCCAGTATTTCTTCACCTTTGCGCTGATGCTCGGCATCGCCCTGATCACCGGGCAACTCACCGCGCGCTTGCGCCACGAAGCCCGCACCGCCGCCGCCCGCGAGCGACGCGCCACCTCCCTGGCGCGGCTGGCCCGCGACCTGTCGGCCGCGTTGACGGTGGAGCAAATCAGCGAAGTGGCCCTGCGCACGTTCAGTGGCGTGTTTGAAGCGCGGGTCGGCCTGGCGCTGCCGGACGCCGCCGATGGCGTGCACAGTGTCAGCGCGAGCGGGCTGCCGATTGACGATAGCATCGCCCAATGGACTTACGACCACGGCCAGGCGGCCGGCCATGGCACCGACACGTTGTCGGCGGCCAACGGCTGCTATTTGCCGCTCAAGGCCCCGATGCGCGTGCGCGGTGTGCTGGTGCTGGAACTGGCCCAGAGCGAACGCCTGAGCGATCCGCAGGAACGCCGCCTGCTGGAAGCCTGCATGAGCCAACTGGCAATTGCACTGGAACGCGTGCACTTCGTCGAAGTGGCGCAAAGCACGCTGGTGCAGATGGAAGGCGAGAAAATGCGCAACACCTTGCTCGCGGCCATTTCCCACGACCTGCGCACGCCCCTGACCACACTGATCGGCGCCGCCGACACCGCCCTGCCCCACGCCCCACCGGGGCCGCTGACCGAGTTGCTCAATGGCATTCATGAACAGGCCACCTCGATGCAGCGCCTGATCGAAAACCTGCTGGACATGGCCCGCATGCAGGAACGCGGCGTGCGCCTGAACCGGCAATGGCATTCGCTGGAAGAAGTCGTCGGCAGCGCGTTGCGCCAGCTGCGTGAGCCGCTGGCGCACCACCGCGTGCTCACCGCGCTGGACCCGCACTTGCCACTGGTGGAAATCGACGCACTGTTGATCGAGCGGGTGCTGGTCAACCTGCTCGACAACGCTGCCAAGTACACGCCGCCGGGCTCGCTGATCACCGTTGCAGCCTGCTCGAGCGCGGGCAGCATCGTGCTGCACGTCAGCGACAACGGCCCAGGCAAAGCACCAGCCAATCTGTTCGAACCCTTCGCGCGCGGCCAGCAGGAGTCGTCCGTCGCCGGCATCGGCCTGGGCCTGGCGCTGGCCAAACGCATCGTCGAGGCCCATGGCGGGCGCATCGAAGCCAACCCCGGTCAGGTGGGCGGCATGCACTTCACTATCACGTTACCGGCGGGCACCCCGCCGCTTATGGAAACCCTATGAGCACTGCACGCATTTTGATTGTGGAAGACGAGGCCAACATCCGCCGCTTCGTCGGGATCGCCCTGCAAGACGAAGGGTTTCAGGTGTTCGAGGCCGACAGCGTCAAACGCGCGCTGATCCATGCCGCCAGCCGCCAGCCGGACCTGGTGATCGTCGACCTCGGCCTGCCGGATGGAGACGGCAAACAGCTGATCAGCGAATTGCGCGGCTGGCTGGCGGTGCCGATTCTGGTGCTGTCGGCACGTGATCGCGAGGAAGAAAAAGTCGCCGCCCTGGACGCGGGTGCCGATGACTACCTGACCAAACCGTTTGGCGTGCCCGAGCTGCTCGCACGCATCCGCGCACAGCTGCGCCGGCACGGGCAAACGGGTACCGCGGCGGCCACCAGCAAAGTGGCGTTTGGCGACATTGCCGTGGACCTGTCGACACATGAAGTGTGGCGCCAGGGGCAACCGGTGCACCTCACGCCCATCGAATACCGCCTGCTCTGTGCAATGCTTCGTGGCCAAAGCCGGGTGTTGACGCATCGGCAATTATTGCTGGAAGTGTGGGGCCTGGATTACATCGACCGTCCCCATTATTTGCGCGTGCACATGGCGCATTTGCGGCAAAAACTGGAGGCGGACCCGGCGCAGCCGCAGCACTTTATTACCGAGTTGCAAGTGGGGTACCGGTTGATGGGTTTGTAAACAGACGCTCAGCGGCAAAGTCCACGAACACGCGGATCTTGGGCGAGAGGTGCCGGCTGGAAGGCCACAGCGCCCAGAATTGGCCCTGGTCATCGGAGTGCCCGTCCAACACGGTGTCCAGCTGTGCCTGGGCCAGCGCCTCACGGGCCAGGAAGTCCGGCACATAGGCAATGCCATGGCCATCGACGGCGGCCCTGAGCATGGCTTCCATGTTGTTCAAGGTCAGCGCCGTGGGCAGGCGCAACTGGGTCATCGCGGGGTTGGCGGACAAGGTCCAATCCATGATTTTGCCGGTGGTCGCAAACCGATAACGCAGGCACTGGTGGTGTTCAAGATCACTGAGGGTTTGGGGTCGGCCATTGGCCTGCAGGTACTTGGGCGACGCACACAGCACAAAGCGAAAAGGCCCAAGCTTGCGCGCCATCAGTGTCGAATCGGCCAACCCACCGCTGCGGATCACGACGTCGAAACCCTCCTCGATCACATCCACCAGGTGGTCGTTGAAGTCCAGTTCCAGCTCGATCTCCGGGTAGGCTTTTCTGAAGGCGAGCATGTGCGGAAACAGAAAGCGATAGCCGATGGTAGGCAGGCTCACGCGCAGCTTGCCGCGCGGTGCCTGCATGGCATGCGAAAGCATCGCGCGGGCGTCGTGCAGGTCATCGAGGATCTTGCGGCTGCGCTCGTAGAACATCTGCCCTTCAGCCGTGAGGCTGACCTTGCGGGTACTGCGGTGCAGCAGCCGCACATTAAGCTCGGCCTCAAGCCGGGCGACATTTTTGCCCACCGCCGAAGCGGAAATCCCCAGCGTACGCGCCGCGCCTACAAAACTCAGGGCTTCTGCGGTTTTCACGAAGGCGATCACACCGCTGAGATCGTCCGTCACGTCATTGCATCCTTTTAGTCCGCTTTGAGCGGAATGTAGACCTGTTTATCCGCGATTACATCCTGATTAGAGTCTTTATCTTTATAGACCGACGGGAACGCCCATGAACGCAACCACTGAATCCGCGCCTGGCAGCTATGCCATTCTGGCGGCGATTTGCCTTGCGGCGCTGGTATTACCCATGAGTTTCACCGGCGGCGCCGTGGCCACGCCGTTTATCGGTGAGGCATTTGCGGCCCATCCTGCGCAATTGGCCTGGATTACCAACGCGTTCATGCTCAGTTTCGGCAGCCTGTTGATGGCCGCTGGCACCCTGGCCGACCGCTATGGGCGCAAGCGGTTGTTTTTGTCGGGCATGTTGCTGTTTACCGGGGTGTCACTGCTGCTGGCCGTGGCCCCGGGCATTGTGTGGCTGGATATATTGCGCGGCGTGCAAGGGGTTGCGGCAGCCACTGCGCTGGCCAGCGGCTGCGCGGCACTGGCGCAGGAGTTTGACGGGCATGCGCGCACCCGAGCCTTCAGCCTGCTGGGCAGTACGTTTGGCGCGGGGTTGGCATTCGGCCCCCTCGTGTCGGGGCTGCTGATTGGACAGTGGGGTTGGCGCGCGGTATTCCTCACCACGGCGTTGCTGGCGGGCCTGTCGCTGTTGTTCGCCGCCCCCAAAATGCGCGAGAGCCGCGACCCGCAGGCGCTGCGCCTGGACCTGGCCGGCGTACTGACGTTTTCGGCCATGCTGGTGACCTTGACGACGGCGGTCATCCTGGCCCCCGAACACGGTTGGGCCTCATCGACGATCCATGCCCTGCTCGCGTCAGCAGCCCTGTTTTTGCTGGTGTTCATCCTCGTGGAACATCGCGCCAGCCAACCGATGCTGGCGCTGGAGTTGTTTCGTTTTCCCCGCTTTATCGGCGTGCAGTTGCTGCCGATCGGCACCTGTTACTGCTACATCGTGTTGATCGTGCTGCTGCCGCTGCGGTTTATCGGTGTGGAGGGTGCCAGCGCGTTTGACGCGGGGTTGATGATGCTGGCGTTGTCGGCGCCGATGCTGGTGGTGCCGATTATTGCGGCAAGCCTCACGCGCTGGCTGTCGGCGGGACTGCTGTGCGCTATCGGCCTGCTGATTGCGGCGGCAGGCCTGTACGGGTTGAGCCTGGTCAACGTCGGCCACCCCGTGCAGACCGTCGCCGCGATGCTGGTTATCGGCATCGGCACCGGGGTGCCATGGGGGTTGATGGACGGCCTGGCGATCAGCGTGGTGCCTAAAGAACGCGCGGGGATGGCGGCAGGAATTTTCAATACCACCCGCGTCGCCAGTGAAGGTGTGGCGCTGGCAATCACCCTGGCGGTATTGAGTGCGTTGGTCGCGCGTCATCTGCAAGCCGGCACGGCGCAGGACGTGTCGGTGATTGCCCAGCAGTTGGTCATGGGCGATGCCCGACACGCCAGTGCGACCCTGCCACTGGCAGGGCTGCGCACGGCCTACCTCGCAGGCTTCAACACCTTGCTGCAAGGGTTGGCGGGGCTCACCCTGCTCACGGCGGCGGTGGTGTTCGCGTTTCTGAGCCGACGCGAGGTCGCGCCGATCCCCACGGCGCCCGCCGTTGAATCGCCGAGCTGAATCGCAGGCAAAAAAAAGCCCG
>NZ_CAWOAW010000010.1:0-53942 GCF_963879675.1 Pseudomonas sp. Larv2_ips | reverse complement strand
GGTGGGTGATGACGGGATCGAACCGCCGACCCTCTGCTTGTAAGGCAGATGCTCTCCCAGCTGAGCTAATCACCCTTCACTTTCGGTGTGGGCGGCATCATACACCAAAAATCTGCAATGTCTTGATTTAAATGCACTTTATTTGAAATATTTTCATAGGCGCGGCGCACGCCCCCGGAAAACCGGGCCTCTGACCCGCAAACGCGAGTCTATTGCGTTCACCGGGCGCTTCGTACCGTACATTGGCGCGATCCACGACCGCAACGAAACCTACTCGGTGTACGCCAGCTATACCGACCTCTTCATGCCCCAGGAAAGCTACAACCGCGACCGCGAAACAAATTGCGCCAGAACTACGAGCTGGGCCTCAAGGCAGACTTCTTCGACGGACGCCTGAAGGCCAGCGCGGCCTATTTTGAAATCCACGAAAACAATCGCTCGGTGTCCGACGACGATTACAACAACCAGACGCCGACCCCAACCCGCTATGCCTGCAAAGGCACCAAGGCGGTGAGCAAGGGTTATGAACTGCAAATGACCGGCAAACTGGCGCCGGGCTGGCAGGACATCTACAACAGCCCCCACGGCAACTATGAAGCGTTTTCCCAGGACGCTTACTGGTTGGCGAACCTGATGACGCGCTACCAGATCACCAAAGACATTTCGGCGACGCTGAACGTCAACCACAGCTTCGACAAGTCCTACTGCACCAACATCGGTTTCTATAACTGCGCCGGGTATGGCGAACCACGCAATGTCATGGTTACCACGCGCTGAGATTGCTAACCGGCCAATAAAAAACGCCGCCGATCATCGGAAATGATCGGCGGCGTTTTTTGAGGTTTCGCACACCCCAGACAGCAAAAAGCCCACTCAATGAGCGGGCTTCCTGTGGTGACCTGGCGTTCAGCGTTCCAGGTGACCGAATATGGCGCAGCGGACGGGACTCGAACCCGCGACCCCCGGCGTGACAGGCCGGTATTCTAACCGACTGAACTACCGCTGCGCGTAACACATGAAGCGAATGGTGGGTGATGACGGGATCGAACCGCCGACCCTCTGCTTGTAAGGCAGATGCTCTCCCAGCTGAGCTAATCACCCTTCGTTTCGGTGTGGCGCGCATTCTACGGAGCGACCCTAGGTCTGGCAAGCACTTTCTTAAATCTTTTTTTTCAGCCCTTCCAATGGCTTAGGCAGGGTTGGCCTCGAGCGCTATCAAGAGAATAATGCCCCCCTTTGTATAAAGGAGAGACTCACCCCATGTGGTTCAAGAACCTGCTTATCTATCGCCTGACCCAAGATCTGCCTGTTGATGCCGAGGCGTTGGAAGCGGCCATGGCCACCAAACTGGCGCGCCCTTGTGCAAGCCAGGAGTTGACCACTTACGGTTTCGTCGCCCCTTTTGGTAAGGGTGAAGACGCTCCCCTGGTTCACGTCAGCGGTGACTTCCTGCTGATCGCCGCGCGCAAGGAAGAACGTATCCTGCCGGGTAGCGTGGTGCGCGACGCAGTCAAAGAGAAAGTCGAAGAGATCGAAGCCGAGCAAATGCGCAAGGTCTATAAAAAGGAACGCGACCAGATCAAGGATGAAATCATCCAGGCCTTCCTGCCGCGCGCCTTTATCCGTCGCTCGTCGACCTTCGCCGCCATTGCGCCGAAACAGGGCCTGATCCTGGTCAACTCGGCAAGCCCCAAGCGCGCCGAAGACCTGCTGTCGACCCTGCGTGAAGTGATCGGCACCCTGCCGGTTCGCCCGCTCACGGTAAAAACCGCGCCAACCGCGATCATGACCGATTGGGTCACCACGCAAAAACCGGCCGATGACTTCTTCGTCCTCGACGAATGCGAATTGCGCGACACCCATGAAGACGGCGGCATTGTGCGCTGCAAGCGCCAGGACCTGACCGGTGAAGAAATCCAGCTGCACTTGACCACCGGCAAAGTCGTAACCCAACTGTCACTGGCCTGGCAGGACAAGTTGTCCTTCATGCTCGACGACAAAATGACCGTCAAGCGCCTGAAGTTCGAAGACCTGTTGCAAGACCAGGCCGAACAGGACGGTGGCGACGAAGCCCTGGGCCAACTGGACGCCAGCTTTACCCTGATGATGCTGACGTTCGGCGAATTTCTGCCGGCGCTGGTTGAGGCACTGGGCGGCGAAGAAACCCCACAGGGCATCTAAGTCGACTCAAGGTCAAAAATGTGGGAGCGGGCTTGCTCGCGAATGCGGTGGGTCAGTCACTGGATAGGTTGACTGATCCACAACATTCGCGAGCAAGCCCGCTCCCACATTTGATTGGGTTTCCAAGCAGACATCCGCGTTACCGAACTTAACTAATAACAAGGACATCCCCATGCGCGCACTCGCCGCCTTGAGCCGTTTCGTCGGCAATACCTTCGCCTACTGGGTGTTGATTTTCGCGGTGCTCGCCTTCCTTGAGCCCGGCTGGTTCATTGGCCTGAAAGGCGCCATTGTGCCGCTGCTGGGCCTGGTGATGTTCGGCATGGGGCTGACCTTGAAACTTGAAGACTTCGCCGAGGTTGCCCGCCATCCGTGGCGCGTGGCCCTGGGCGTGGTCGCGCACTTTGTGATCATGCCGGGCATGGCGTGGTTGCTGTGCCAGGCCTTCCACCTGCCGCCGGACATTGCCGTCGGCGTGATCCTTGTCGGGTGCTGCCCAAGCGGCACCTCGTCCAACGTGATGACCTGGCTTGCGCGTGGTGACCTGGCGTTGTCGGTGGCGATTGCCGCCGTTACCACCCTCCTCGCCCCGCTGCTCACGCCGGCGCTGATCTGGCTGCTGGCGTCGGCCTGGCTGCCGGTGTCGTTCATGGAGTTGTTCTGGTCGATCCTGCAAGTGGTGCTGCTACCAATTGTGCTCGGCGTGATCGCGCAACGTGTGCTCGGCGAGCGCGTGCGCCATGCGGTGCAAGTACTGCCGCTGGTATCGGTGGTGAGCATCGTGATCATCGTTGCGGCCGTGGTGGCGGCGAGTCAGGCCAAGATCGCCGAATCGGGCCTGTTGATCATGGCCGTGGTGATGCTGCACAACAGCTTCGGCTACTTACTGGGTTACTTCACCGGCCGGTTGTTCAAACTGCCACTGGCCCAGCGCAAGTCGCTGGCGCTGGAAGTCGGCATGCAGAACTCCGGGCTGGGCGCCGCGTTGGCCAGTGCGCATTTTTCGCCATTGGCGGCGGTACCCAGTGCGCTGTTCAGCGTCTGGCACAATATTTCCGGGGCGTTGCTGTCGACCTACTTCCGCCGCATGAGCGAAAAGGAAGACCGCCGGGTATTGGAAAACACGCCGAAAACTTGATCGTCTGATCGATATTCGGCACTCTACCGAGCTTCGCGGGGACGACCCCGCGACGCTGTCGAGCGCTATTCCAGGGGACGACCCCACTTTTAGAAGAGAGGTCATCATGTCCTGGATCATCCTGTTTTTTGCCGGGCTGTTTGAAGTGGGCTGGGCGGTCGGTTTGAAGTACACCGATGGTTTCAGCAAGCCATTGCCCACCGCCCTGACGATTGCCGCCATGGCCATCAGCCTCGGCCTGCTGGGCCTTGCCATGAAAGAACTGCCGCTGGGCACCGCCTATGCCATCTGGACCGGTGTCGGCGCGGTGGGCACGGTGATCGCCGGGATCATTCTGTTTGGCGAGTCCATGGCGTTGTTCCGGTTGGCCAGTGTGGCGTTGATTATCTGCGGGCTGATTGGCCTTAAGATCAGCGCCTAATTCACTGTCGCTATCGCAGGCAAGCCAGCTCCCACAGTAAACCGCGTTCGCTTGAACAACTCGGTCAACGGTGGGAGCGAGCTTGCTCGCGAAGAGGCCCGAACAGTCAGTAAAAAACTACCTGACACTCCCCCGCAATACCCCCACCCGTTCCTGCAACTGCGCAGGCGTCGCCGCCTCGACCGTCACCGGCTCACCCGCCACCAGCACCACCCGCGACCAGATCCGGTGAAAGAACCCCTTGTTCGGATCGCGACTGAAAAAACTCCCCCACAAGCCCTGCAACGCCATTGGAATCACCGGCACCGGCGTTTCTTCCAGAATGCGCGTCACGCCCCCGCGGAACTCATTCATCTCACCGTCCCCGGTGAGCTTGCCTTCCGGAAAAATGCACACCAACTCGCCTTCCTTCAAGTACTGGGCAATTCGCGCGAAGGCCTTTTCGTAGATCTGGATATCCTCGTGACGCCCGGCAATCGGAATCGCCCCCGCAGTGCGGAAGATAAAATTGAGCACCGGCAAACGGTAGATTTTGTAGTACATGACAAAGCGAATCGGCCGACGCACTGCGCCGCCGATTAACAGCGCATCGACAAACGACACGTGGTTGCACACCAGCAACGCCGCGCCCTCGTCCGGAATCAGCTCAAGGTTGCGGTGCTCCACGCGGTACATGGAATGGCTGAGCAGCCAGATCATGAAACGCATGGTGAACTCGGGGACGATCCTGAAGATGTAGGTGTTGACCGCGATATTGAGCAGCGACACTACCAGGAACAATTCGGGAATCGACAGCTTGGCCACGCTCAGCAGCAGGATCGAGACGATGGCCGACACCACCATGAACAGCGCATTGAGAATGTTGTTGGCCGCGATCACCCGCGCACGCTCGTTTTCAGCGGTGCGCGACTGGATCAGCGCATACAGCGGCACAATATAGAAGCCGCCGAACACGCCCAGCCCGAGGATATCGAACAACACCCACCAGGCCTGGCCGTAGCCGAGTACGCCGAGCCAGTCATGTTCCTGAGCACTTTGCGGGAAGCCGCCGGAGTGCCACCACAGCAGCAGCCCGAACACTGTCAGGCCAAATGAGCCAAAGGGCACCAGGCCGATTTCCACCTTACGCCCGGAGAGCTTTTCACAGAGCATCGAGCCCAGGGCGATACCGACCGAGAACACCGTGAGGATCAAGGTCACTACAGTTTCATCGCCGTACAACCACTCCTTGGCGTAGGCCGGGATTTGCGTCAGGTAAATCGCGCCGACAAACCAGAACCACGAGTTGCCGACAATCGAACGCGACACCGCCGGGGTCTGCCCCAGGCCCAGGCGCAAGGTGGCCCACGATTCGCTGAATATGTTCCAGTTCAGGCGCAGCCCTGGAGTAGACGCCGCCGCGCGCGGAATGCTGCGGCTGGCCAAATAACCCAGCACTGCCATACCGACAATTGCCACGGCCACGATTGGTGCGTAATGGGTCGAAGACATCATGATCCCGGCGCCAATGGTGCCGGCCAGGATCGCCAGAAACGTGCCCATTTCCACCAGGCCGTTACCGCCCACCAATTCATCGTCGTGCAGGGCCTGGGGCATGATCGAATACTTCACCGGTCCGAACAGCGCCGAATGCGTGCCCATGGCAAACAGCGCCAGCAGCATCAGCTCCAGGTGGTTGAACAGGAACCCGGTGGCGCCGACGCTCATGATCACGATCTCACCGATCTTGATCGCGCGGATCAATGCGTCCTTGTTGAATTTCTCGCCGAATTGCCCCGCCAGCGCCGAGAACAGGAAGAACGGCAGGATAAACAACAATGCGCACAGGTTGACCCAGATCGAGCGGTCACCGTCGATGGTGAGCTTGTAGAGAATGGCCAGGATCAGCGATTGCTTGAAGATGTTGTCGTTGAAGGCGCCCAGCAACTGGGTGATGAAAAACGGCAGGAAACGCCGTGTGCGCAGCAAGGTAAATTGTGAGGGGTGGCTCATCGTCCGTGTTCCTGCGTGGCCTGGTAGGCTTGATTGCCGGTTTTTATAAAAAGACAGGCCACGACTTTACCTAATCCCGCTTACTTATTCCCTAGTCCTGCAATGCAGGGCGATACAAAAAGCTCACCTTTGTAGGCGCCCTGCACAGTGCGCGTGGCAACGATCAGCCACATCAGCGCCAACGCCCCCACCAGCACGCACCCGAACACACTGAAGAACCCCAGGTGCAGCAGGCTCGCAAGCTTCAGTGTGGCCAAGGCATAAACCCCCAGCGGGAACGTAAAACCCCACCAGCCCAGGTTGAACGGAATGCCGGCGCGCAGGTAACGCAGGGTGATCAACACGGCGATCAGCATCCACCACAGGCCGAAGCCCCACAGGGTAATGCCGGCCACCAGGCCGAGGCCGTTGGCCATCTCCCCTACGCCTGGCAAACCGTTGGCCGCGAAGATCGCCGGTGCGTCGCCGCCCAGCAACAACATACCCAATGCACCGGTGCCGATAGGGCCGAGGGCCAGCCAGCTGGACGCGGCCATGTTGGCGTGAGGCAGTTTGTGCAAGGCCATGCGCAGCATCAGGATGGTCAGGATGCTGAAGGCCACCGGCAGGGAAAACGCCCACAGCACATAGCTGGTCACCAGCATCACCAGCTGCGAGTGAGCATCGGCCAGGTGCGGCGCCAGCAGGCCACCGCTGGCGGCAGCGACTTCAGCGGCGACCACCGGCAACAGCCACACGGCGGTCATCTGGTCGATGCTGTGTTGCTGGCGCGTGAACATCATGAATGGGATCAGCACGCCGCAGGCCAGGGCCATCGCCACGTCCAGCCACCATAAGGCTTCGGCCAACGGCACCACATCGGCGCCCCAGCGCGGCAGCCCAAACAACAGCAAACCATTGATAATCGTCGCCAGGCCCATGGGGATGGTGCCAAAGAACATCGAGACGGTGGAGTGCCCGAAAATCCGCCGCGCCTCGTGGAAAAACATCAGCCAACGGGCCGCGTACAACACACTGAACAGCACGAACAGGCCGACGGTGAACATCCACAGCCCTTCGGCAACGGTGTGCAGACCGGGCAAGTGGGCCGGCACTTGGGCCAGCGCAAGGGCCAGCACGCCGGTGCCCATGGTGGCGGCAAACCAGTTGGGCGTGAACTGGCGAATCACTTCCCGTGGACGGGCCAGGTGACTGAAAGGTTTGTAAGTAATGGCAGTTGAGCAGGTCATGATGGTAATCCTCTTCCTCGCATGAGGTTGGGACCATCATAGAACCGGATTGAATATCTATATAACGGGTAATATCTCTATCTGTTATCTATTTTGCCAATATAGGGAGGTCGGCTAAACCGTAGCCTTGGCCCGCGCCGCCCCTTGCATCAGCAAGCCTGCCAGCGCGCCGAGCGCCAACACGATGAGCACTGCGCCATAACCATCGGTGGTTGCGATCAGGCCAAACACGCGGCTCAGGTTGCCCGCCAGCAGTGACGGCACGCAGAACGCCAGGTAGCTCAGCACATAAAAAGCCGACATCAACCCGGCCCGCTCATGGGGCAACGCCAAGCTGACGATGCTGCGCACACTGCCCATGAACCCACCGCCGAAGCCAAAGCCTGCTATCACACTGGCAACAAAGAACAGCCACAGGCTGGCGCTCTGCACCGCGACCAGTAACAACGCCACGCCCACCGCCAGCAGCACCGCCGACAGACGCATGACCTTGTGTGCCGGGTGATCGCGCAGGCTGTAAATCATCACCGCACCGCTCAAGGTCACGACTGCGACCAGGCCGCCGCCGATCAAATGCGAGGTCGAGCCCGTCGCCGCCCGCACTAGCGAAGGCGCCAGCGATGAAAAGAACCCGCCCAGCGCCCACACCGCCACATTCAGCGGCATCGCCAGCCACAGGGCCCGGCGCGCCTGCGCAGGCACATGCAGGGTGGGCGCCAACGACCTCAAGGCACCCGGAATGCGGCTGACGGTTTCAGGCATGCGCCACACGTAAAGCGCCTGCAGCACCATCAGGCCCAGCAGCGTGAAGTAGATCAATTGGGTCGGGCGTGGCGCGTATTCCACCAGCAAGCCACTGCCCAAGGCGCCGCTGGCCATGCCCAACAGCGGCGCGAGGCTATTGAGCATCGGCCCGCGCAGGCGGTCGGTATCCAGCAGCGTTGCCGCCAACACTGCAGTTGCCGTGCCAGTGGCGAAACCTTGCAGCGCCCGAGCAGCAATCAGGCAGGCGGTGCTGTCAGCATTGATAAACAGCAGCATCGCCACAATATTCAGCAGCAACGCGGCGAAAATCACCGGCTTGCGCCCCACGTGGTCCGACAGCGAACCGACGGTCAACAGCGCCGCCAGCAAGCTCACGGCGTACACGCCGAAGATCACCGTGAGCATTGCTGCGGAGAAATGCAGGTTGTCCTGATACACCTGATACAACGGCGTCGGCGCGCTGGACGCAGCCAGGAAGGTCAACACCGTGATGACCAGGAACGCCAGGCTGGAACGTTGAGAAATGACGCTAGACATGTGCACACTCCGCTAAAGCTAATATTTTGCTTTTGCAGAGTGTGCTACCCGCAAGCGCTTAAAGCAAATTCTTTGTGTTAAGGTTTTACGCATGGCGATTAAAGAAGGCCTTCGCCCGGGGGGCCGCAGTGCCCGGGTTCAAGAATCAGTGCATAACGCCGCGCGCGAACTGCTGGAAGCCCATGAGCGTTCCAGCGTCACCGTGCCGATGATCGCTGCGCGCGCGGGCGTCACGCCGTCGACCATCTACCGCCGCTGGGGTGACTTGTCTGCGCTGCTCGCCGACGTGGCGCTGGAACGCCTGCGCCCAGACAGTGAACCCGCCAACACCGGCAGCCTGCGCGGCGATTTGCGTGCGTGGGGCGAGCAATACCTGGACGAAATGAGTTCCGAGCTTGGGCGCAACATGATGCGCGACGTGCAGTGCAGCCATCCCCGGGACTACTGCAGCAACATCCTGATGGGCCAGATGCAGGTCATTCTCGACCGCTACCAGAGCACCCACGACGCACTGCCGAGCCTGGACCGGTTGCTCAACCTGATCGCCGCGCCCACGGTTTACCGCAGCCTGTTTGCCAGTGCACCGCTACCGGTTGAAGAACTGCATGAACTGATCGAGCTGGCACTGAAAGACTGATGGCCCAGCGCCTACAGAAAAGCAGAGCTCGGCAGCCTGACAGCCCCCCTGATCTTGAGCGCTAAGCTCGATTATATTGTGGGAGCGGGCTTGCTCGCGAAGGCGGTGGGTCGGTCAGCTCATGTGTAGCTGACACAACGTGTTCGCGGGCAAGCCCGCTCCCACATTTGGATCTCTGTGTATCAGGTTGATGTGGGGTTGTGCTGCTTTCGCTTCTACCACTCAGGTCGGCTACCAGACCGCCGTGCTCTGCTTTTGATCTGATAGGCCCCGACAACCACACTGGCCGAACGCAGGCAAGCCAGCGCCCACAGGGCTTTTCTGCACGCCATAAAAAAGGCCTCATAAAGAGGCCTTTTTTTATTCCAACTGACTGCTTACGTTCGCATCCCGCGCCCGCTCACCAGCAACCGCGCGCAGCCGACATACAGCACCACGGTAGCCACCAGCATGAAGGTGATCGCCACGCTGATCTTGATATCCGACACGCCCAGGATGCCGTAGCGGAAGGCATTGACCATGTGCAGCACCGGGTTGGCCAGCGACACGGTCTGCCAAAACGGCGGCAGCAAGGTGATGGAGTAGAACACCCCGCCCAAGTACGTCAGCGGCGTCAGCACGAAGGTCGGGATGATCGAAATATCATCGAAATTGCGTGCAAACACCGCGTTGATAAAGCCCAGCAGCGAAAAGATCGTCGCCGTCAGCACCACCACCAAAATGGTGACACCCAGGTGATGCACTTGCAGATGAGTGAAGAACAGCGACAGCAAGGTCACGATCACGCCCACCATCAAGCCGCGCAGCACGCCGCCGAGGGTGTAGCCGATCAGGATGGTGTGTGGCGACACCGGCGACACCATCAACTCTTCGATGGAACGCTGAAACTTGCTGCCGAAAAAGCTGGAGACCACGTTGCCGTAGGAGTTGGTGATCACCGACATCATGATCAGGCCCGGCACGATGTACTCCATGTAGGTGAAGCCACCCATGTCGCCGATTTGGCGGCCGATCAGGTTACCGAAGATCACGAAGTACAGGACCATGGTGATCGCCGGCGGCAGCAGCGTCTGCGGCCAGATCCGGGTAAAGCGCTTCACTTCGCGGTAGACGATGGTCTGCAGCGCGACAATGTTGGGTTGCAGTTCGGAACTCATACCGCCACCTTCGCCAGATTTTTCTCCACCAGGGACACGAACAACTCCTCAAGGCGATTGGTTTTATTACGCAGGCTCAGCACTTCGATGTTCTGGGCGGCCAATTGGGTGAATAGCGCGGTGATGCCCATGGCCTTGTCCACCTGGACTTCCAGGGTATGACCATCGACCAGCCGGCTTGGGTAGCCAAGCAGCTGCGGCGCCACCGACAGGTTGTTTTTCAGGTCGAGCAGGAAGGTTTCCACATGCAGCTGGCCCAGCAGGCTACGCATGCTGGTGTTCTCGACGATGGTGCCGTGGTCGATGATGCCGATGTTGCGGCACAGCTGCTCAGCCTCTTCCAGGTAATGGGTGGTGAGGATGATGGTGATGCCCTTCTCGTTCAGCTCGGTGAGGAAGGTCCACATCGAGCGACGCAACTCAATGTCCACACCTGCGGTGGGCTCGTCGAGGATCAGCAGGCGCGGTTCGTGCACCAGCGCGCGGGCAATCATCAGGCGGCGCTTCATGCCGCCGGACAGCGAACGCGAAGGCACGTCGCGCTTGTCCCACAGGCCCAGCTGGGTCAGGTACTGCTCGGCGCGCTCCTTGGCGATTTTCGCCGGGATGCCGTAGTAGCCAGCCTGGGTCACGACGATGTCGAAGGTCTTTTCAAACTGATTGAAGTTGAATTCCTGGGGCACCACGCCGATGGAACGCTTGAGCGCCGCCGGGGATTTGTCCAGGTCATGACCAAAGATATTCACCGTGCCGCTGGTCTTGTTGACCAATGTCGATAGGATACCGATGGTGGTGGATTTGCCGGCGCCGTTAGGGCCGAGCAAGGCGAAGAAGTCACCTTCGGCAACATCCAGATCGATACCACTCAGGGCCTGGAAACCGTTGCCGTAGGTTTTGGTTAGCTGCCGGATGGACAGAGCGGAACTCATATCGGAATACGCACCAAAGAAGGGAATAGAAACAATAGATGAGGGCGCAGCCCAGGTAGTTCAACGGCGGCGCATGACAGGCATGGTGCTTGCCTGCGCCGCACAAGTACAGTCACCCGTATTAATAGTGGGTATTAAGTCAACGCGGTCATCACCGCTTTGCGGTATGCCGGCCGTTGCTGCAGACGGTGATACCAGGCCTCTAGATGGGGCATCGAAGGCCGTTCGATAGGCATTTCGAACCAGGCATAGATAAAGCTGCCGAGTGGGATATCACCCATGCCGATTTCGTTGCCCGACAGGTAAGGTTGCTCTGCCAGGGCCTTATCCACGGTGACTAATGCGTCGATACAGGCCTGGCGCCCGGCATTGATGCTGTCCCAGTTCTGTTTTTCAGCCGGGGTGCGCAGGATGCCCCAGAAAACCGCCTTGAACGGTTCGGCGAGAGTTGAAGTGGTCCAGTCCATCCACTTTTCGGCATTCGCCCGGGCTTGCAGGTCGCTTGGGTACCAGCTCGACGCCTGCTTGGCGCAGAGATAACGCACGATAGTGTTGGACTCCCACAGCACGAAGTCGCCATCTTCGATCATCGGCACCCGGCCATTGGGGTTCAGCGCGCGGTATTGCGGTGTATCGACCACACCAAATGCCCCGCCCGCATCAATTGCTTCATAGTCCAGGCCGAGTTCCTCGGCGCACCACAGTGCTTTCCTGACGTTTGATGAATTTTTACGACCCCAGATTTTCAGCATGACCGCGCCTTATCGTTGATGAACATGGCTTGATGAACGCAGCAGCATACGCCGGTTCAGGCGCGGCTTAAATCGCTCTGCATGTCCCCCAGCAGGGTCGGCATGTCCTCGGCAAACAGGTGCGGGTAACACTGCTGAATATGCGCGAAGAAAAAACCCTCCGGCACGTCGGAAAACTGCCCATGGTCCCGCACGTACTCCATCGAGCGCCGGCCCTGGCGGTTGAAGGCATGAAACACGCTGTCGTTGATCCCATCGAATTCCAGCGGCGGTACATCAAACACCTCGCACAGCTGCTGGTTGAACGCCGGCGTGGCCTTGACCCAACGGCCACGCAGGTACAACTCGGTGTAGCCGTGCATGGCGAACACATCGCTTTTGAGCAGGGCGATCAGGCGCGGTGTCGAGAGGTGATTGCGCACATCCGCCAGGCCGATGCGTGCGGGGATGCCGCAGTGGCGGGCACACGCGGCCAGCAGGGTGGCCTTGGGCACGCAGTAGCTCTCACCGGCGGCGAGGGCGAAGCTGGCGCTCAAAGTGCCTGGGTCGCGGCTGAAGGTGTAAGGGTTGTAGCGAATCGCCTCACGCACGGCGTAATAAAGACTGACTGCCTGGTCACGTAAATCCGCGCTCGGGCCGCGATGTTTTTCGGCGAACTCCACCACCGCAGGGTGGTCACTATCGATGAAGCGGCTGGGACTCAGGTACGTATCCATGCGCGTTATCTCCGAAGGAAGCCTTGAGTCTAACGACTGATTTGGCGCAGAGATAACGACGATTCGGCCAAATGTCGGCGCCTGGTGGTCGGTGCTTCGCGTACAACTCGTTTCACCCTGATCACCGCGCTTTTTCGGATGCCGACTAAGCTCCATGGTGGTTTCGCCCCTGGTTTCACGGAGGATTGAATATGCTGTTGTTGTGGATACTGGTTCTGGTGGTCGGCATTGCCTACCTGGCACACCGCCGCACTGCGCCCCTGCCCGCCCTGGGCGTGGTCGCCGTTTACCTGCTGGCGATGGGCGCCTGGAGCCACGCACCGGGTTGGCTGCTGCTGGTCTTCTGGGTGTTGATCGCGGCCGTGGCCCTGCCCTTGCTGCTGCCCGACCTGCGCCGCCAATATTTCACCAAGCCGCTGTTCAGCTGGTTCCAGAAAGTCCTGCCGCCGATGTCCCAGACCGAGCGCGACGCGATTGACGCCGGCACCGTGTGGTGGGATGGCGAACTGTTCAGCGGCCGCCCTGATTGGGACAAGTTGCTGGCCTACCCCAAGGCGCAACTGACCGAAGAAGAACAGGCCTTCATCGACGGCCCCACCGAAGAACTCTGCGCGATGGTCAGCGACTGGGAAATCGGCCAGGCCATGGACCTGCCGCCCGCCGCCTGGGAGCACATCAAGACCCACGGCTTCTTCGCCCTGATCATTCCCAAGGAATACGGCGGCAAGGGCTTCTCCGCCTATGCCCACTCCCAGGTCGCGATGAAACTCGCGACCCGCAGCGGCGACCTGGCGTCCACCGTGATGGTGCCCAACTCCCTCGGCCCGGCCGAGCTGCTGCTGCATTACGGCACTGACGAGCAACGTAACCACTACCTGCCGCGCCTGGCGCGTGGCGATGACATCCCATGCTTTGCGCTGACAGGCCCGCTGGCTGGCTCCGACGCCGGCGCCATGCCCGACACCGGCGTGATCTGCAAAGGTGAATGGGAAGGCAAGGAAACCCTTGGCCTGCGCCTGAACTGGGAGAAACGCTACATCACCCTCGGCCCGGTCGCGACCCTGCTGGGGCTGGCATTCAAGGCGCATGACCCGGACCACCTGCTGGGCGACAAGGAAGACTTGGGCATCAGCCTGGCGCTGATCCCGACCGATACCCCCGGCGTGGAAATCGGCCGTCGTCACTTGCCGCTGGGCGCTGCGTTCATGAACGGCCCCAACTCCGGCAAAGACGTGTTCATCCCCCTGGAGTTCCTCATCGGTGGCCAGGAAATGCTCGGCAAGGGCTGGATGATGCTGATGAACTGCCTGTCGGTGGGCCGCTCGATCTCCCTGCCTGCGGTCGGCACCGGTGCGGCCAAGTTCACCAGCCTGGTAACGGGCCAATACGCCCAGGTGCGTGAGCAGTTCAACGTGCCGCTGTCGGCGTTCGAAGGTATCCAGGAAGCCCTGGCGCGCATTGGCGGCAACGCCTGGCTGATGGACAGCGCACGCATCCTCACCGCCAATGCAGTCGACCTGGGGGAGAAACCCTCGGTGTTGTCGGCCATTCTCAAGTACCACCTCACCGAGCGCGGCCGCGAATGCATCAGCCACGCCATGGACGTGCACGGCGGCAAGGGCATCATCATGGGCCCCAACAACTACCTGGGCCGTAACTGGCAGGGCGCACCGATCTTCATCACCGTGGAAGGCGCGAATATTCTTTCGCGCAACCTGATGATCTTCGGCCAGGGCGCGATTCGCTGCCATCCGTTCGTGCTCAAGGAAATGGCCCTGGCCGGCCGCGAAGACCGCGATCAGGCATTGAAGGAATTCGACGGCCTGCTGATGCAACACATCGGCTTTGCCGTGAGCAACGCCGCCAGTACGCTGGTGCTGAATCTGGGCGTAGGTCACTTCGAGAAAGCGCCGGGCAACCGCCTGAGCCAGGGTTACTTCCGCGCACTGAACCGCCAGGCTGCCGCGTTCGCCCTGCTCGCTGACTTGAGCATGATGCTGCTGGGCGGCGAGTTGAAACGTCGCGAACGCCTGTCGGCACGCCTGGGCGATGTGTTGAGCCATATGTACCTGGCGTCGGCGGCGCTCAAGCGTTACCACGACCTGGATTCGCCGGACCATCTGGAACCGCTGTTCGCCTGGGCCATGGAAGAAAGCCTTGGCGAGTCGGAGCGTGCGCTGGATGAGCTGCTGAGCAACTTCCCGAACCGGCTGCTCGGTTGCCTGCTGCGGGTCATTGTGTTCCCGTTCGGGCGCCGCCACACCGGACCGTCCGATGCACTGGACGCCGAGGTGGCCGCAGTGATTGGTCGTGCCAAAGGCGACCCGACCCTCGAAGAGCTGCTGGCGGGCTGCTACCGCCCGCAATCGGCAGAAGACCCGGTCGGCGCCCTGCAACACGCCTACGACCTGCTCGGTGCCAGCCATCCGCTGCAGAAAAAACTCCACGCGGCGCTCAAAAGCGGTCAGGTCAAACCCACCGCCGGCGAACACGTCATCGACGCCGCCCTGCAGGCCGGCGTGCTGCAACCGAGCGAAGCGCAAACCCTGCGCGACGCCGAAGCTGCACGGCGCAAGGTGATCGACGTGGACGATTTCAGCAAGGAAGAGCTGACCCAGGCTGAGGGTAAAGTCCGCTGATACCAGCGGTCATATAAAAACGGGCGCTTGAGCTATATACTCTCGCGCCCGTTTTTGCTTTAGAGGACTTATCTCGTGTCCAACGTCGTTGCCGATCATCTCGTCTTGCTCGACCACTTGCGCAGCATCCTGGTTGCCGTCGGCGAAGCCGAACAGGTGCCCGAGGAAAGCCACACCCTGTTTCTGGAGCGCTTCGACGAATTGCGCGCCCTGCTGCCGATCGACCCGATCGAGAGCCAGTACCTGGGCCAGGACCTGATGAGCCAAGTCATCCTGCGCTACCCGCAGATCGCCCACCTGGTGCCGCGCGACCTGCTGTGGTTTTTTGGCGGTGATTGCCTGCATTTCATGCCGGATGAAGAACTGGACCTGTACCAGGCCCTGGAAGAGCGGCGCTTCGAGGCCGAACAGAACGACGAACCGTTCGACTGGAACCAGGAAAAGCAGCTGCTGGCCATGCCGCAAGACCAGAGCAAGCACTGATTTTTTTCAGACCGCTGCCCCTCTGAATGTGGGAGCGGGCTTGCTCGCGAAGGCTACGGATCAGTCGCTGAAAACGTTGACTGACACGCCGCCTTCGCGGGCAAGCCCGCTCCCACCTTTCTACTGCGCTCCCTACCTTCGACGCAGTGTCGGTTCGCGTGCCATACACGCGACCAGATAATCAATAAACACCCGCAACTTCGGCGGCAGATACCGCGTCGGCGAATGCAGCAACCACGCCTCGCCATGATAAGAGGCAATAAAATCCCACGCCGGCAACACCTGCACCAAACGCCCCTCCTCCAACGCATGCCGCGCAGTGAAGTACGGCAAGCTGCCAATGCCCACATGCTGCAACACCGCATCCAGCCGGACCCCGGTGTGATTCGCCGCATACCGCCCGCGCACGCCGACCGTCACCGCCTTGGCGCCCTGGCGGAATTTCCAGCGCGAATCGCCTGGGGTTTCACCCAGGTAAATGCAGCTGTGCCCGAGTAAATCATGCGGATGGCCCGGTGTGCCGTGCTCGGCCAGGTACTGCGGCGTCGCGCACAGCAAATGCTCAATGGGCAACAATTGTCGGCCGACCAACCCGGGCGGTGGGCTGTCGGTGATGCGGATACTCAGGTCGACATTGTCATCGATCAAGTCCACGTGGCGGTCTTCAAGAATCAGCTGCACATCGACTTTGGGATAGCGGCGCAAGAACTCCGGCATGTGCGGATGCACCACGAATCGCCCGACCGCCTTGGGCACGCTGACCCGCACCAGCCCTTCGGCTTCATGGGTAAACTGGCCGCTGATTTCCATCACCGAACGCGCCGCGTTGACCATTTCCTGGCAACGCTTGAACACCTCTTCGCCCCCCTCGCTCAGGCGCAGTTTGCGCGTGGTGCGTTGCAGCAACCGCGTGGCCAGGGCCTGTTCGAGACGCGAAATACTGCGGCTCACCGCCGAGGGTGAAACGCTCAGTTGCCGCGCGGCTTCAGAGAAGCTGCCGGTTTCCACGACTTTGACGAAAATCGCCATTTCACCCAGCAGGGGCAAAGGAAGATTGATGCTCATGACGCACAGGTCCATTGATAATTGAACGGATTATCACCCATCTACGCACTATTTATACTGCCCGTAGAACCCTGATGCGGATGTAGATGATGACCAAGCGCCTGTTTTTTACCCATGACCACCTGACCGCCGAGCTTGAAGTGCTGACCTGTACGCCGCACGAGGACCAGTTTGCCGTCACGCTGCAGTCAACCCTCTTCCACCCGCAGGGCGGCGGGCAACCGTTCGACACCGGCTGGCTCGGCGACAGCCAGGTGGTGCGCGTCACCCAGGAGGCCGATCGCGTCGTGCACTATGTTGACCGCCCCGTGGCGCCCGGCCCGATCACCGCACGGGTCGATGAACAGCGCCGCGCCCTGTACACGCGCCTGCATTCGGCCGGGCATCTGATTGGCAATGCCGGGGAAAGCTTGGGCTGGATGCCGATCAAAGCCCATCACTGGCCGGGCGAATGCAAAATCACCTTTATCCGCGGGCAAGCGGCGCAAGCCGTGGACGCCGAGGCGTTTCAAACCCGAATCGACCAATGGATCGCCGCCGACTACCCGCGCCACATGAGACTGGAAGACGGCACCCGCGAAGTGGGTTTCGGTGCATTGCCGGCCTACGCCTGTGGCGGCACGCACGTGCAAGCGTTGAGCGAGTTGGGCCAGGTGACCATCCTGGCCCTGTCGGAGAAAAAGGGCGCGCTGTCGGTGCGTTACAGCCTCGACTAAAATCCCAGCGACAGGGCCTCCTGTGGCGAGCGGGCTTGCCCCGCGTTGGGGCGTGGAGCTGCCCCCATACAGTCAACGCATTTTTCGGAAAGAGGTAATTGTCAGGTTTTGGGGCTGCTTCGCAGCCCAACGCGGGGCAAGCCCGCTCGCCACAGCAAGCCCGCTCGCCACACCCAACCTGCACACACCCCCCTGTGCATCAAACCGCAATCGCCCCCGCCCTCCCCGGCTCCACCACAAACGACTTGAGCGTCGACACCGTCGCCGCCGGGTCACGTGGGTCAGTGATCACCCGGAAGTTCGTCAGCATCTTTGACGCCTCAAGCTTCACCGACACGTACCCACGCTGGCGACTGTCGAAGAACTTCACGTGCGGATTGAGCGGCAAGATCTGACTGAAGGCGTCAAAAGGCGGGCCGTCGGAGGTCACCGAGCTGCCGACAAATTCGGTTGCGACGATGGGCGAGTCCGGGTTGTTGCCATCGGCATGCAGGTCGGTGGTCCAGAACGAATGGATATCACCGCCCCAGAACACCGGGTTCTTGACCTGATTGCGCGTGATGGACGCCAGCATCCGAGTACGGTTGGCCATGTAGCCGTCCCAGCCATCCGTCCAATGCCCGACCTGATGGCTGGTCAGGTCACGCTGGATCAGCGGCGCCACCAGCAAGTCCTGGGCGATCACATTCCACTGCGCTTTGGACTGGGCAAAACCCTGGTCCAGCCAGGCTTCCTGTTGCCAGCCAAGCATCGTGCGGCCGGGGTCGCGCAGGTCCTTGCAGGTGTTGGCGGCGATATGCCCCTGGTGACTGCCGTTAGCCTGAATACACGGCTGCTCGGAGCGGTATTGGCGGCCATCAAGCACATGAAAACGCGCCAGCCGGCCATAATCGAGGCGCCGGTAAATACGCATATCCGGCCCTTTCGGCACACTGCTGACACGCAGTGGCATATGTTCGTAAAACGCCTGGTACGCCACTGCCCGTTGCCTTAAAAACTGCTCAACCGGAATCTTCGGGTCCTGGGACCAGCGGTTGGCGTAGTCATTCTGCACCTCATGGTCGTCCCACGTGGCCACGCTGGGTGCTGCCGCGTGCAAAGCCTGCAGGTCCGGGTCGGTTTTATACAGCGCGTAGCGGTTGCGGTAGTCACTCAGGCTCACGGCATTGCCGCTGCCGTGCGGGCGGATGATCTTGCCTGAGTCCGCTGCGTACGAGCTGTCGTAGATGTAGTCGCCGAGGAAAAACACCAGGTCGGGTTGCTCCGCCGCCAGGTGGCGATAGGCACTGAAATAACCGCGCTCCCAGTGCGAGCAGGAGACAAACCCCACGGTGGCCGCCGCCATGGCGTGCAGCGGCGGCGCGGTACGTGCCTGGCCCACCGGGCTCTGTGCGCCGAGGCCGTCGAATTGGTACCAGTAAGGCCTGCCAGCCTCCAGCCCCGCCACCTCGACATGCACCGAGTGAGCAAAATGCTGCGTTGCCATCACCTCGCCTTGCTTGACGATACGCGTCATCGCCGCATCACTGGCCACGCGCCAACGCACCGGCACGGCGCGGCTCAACCCGCCGCGCCCGTCCGCAGCATCGAACAGCGGCGCCAAGCGCGTCCAGATCACAAAGCCATCCGGCAACGGGTCGCCGGAGGCCACGCCGAGGGTGAACGGGTAATCCACACCGGCGCTGCGCGCAAACGGGCTGAGGATCGAAAACGCGGTGGCAACCGCCAGCCCGGCGAGCAGCCGGCGCCGATCATGATCCACTGCGCCACTCACAACGCTCGCTCCCAGTCGCTGCGCACGCTGGCGAATGTCAGCAAATCCTCGTACACACCGTTCTTGAAAAACGCTTCGCGCAGGCAGCCTTCATAGTGCAGGCCAATTTTCTGCATGACCCGCGCCGACGCCTTGTTGCGACCAAAACACTGGCTACCGACACGCTGCAGCCCCAGCGTGGCAAACCCGAAGTCCATCACCGCACTCGCCGCTTCCGCCGCATACCCCTGGTTGCGAGCGTGCGCCGCCACCCAGCCACCCAAATGCCCGGCGTGATGACGGGCATTCAGACGCAGGCTGACCATGCCGATCAGCTCGCCGGTTGCTCGCACATGCATTCCCAGGTTCAGCACCTCACCCGCACGGTATTTTTCGGCGATTCCGGCAATAAAGTCCTGGGCGGTCTGCAAGGTATAGGGCGACGGAATATTGGCCGTGTTGTCAGCAATTTTCGGCCCATTGGCGAGCCTGTAAAGCACCTCGGCCTGGTCCATTTGCAGCGCGCGCAATAGTAGTCGCGAGGTGGGTAAATGCGGCAATGCAGTGGGCATACGAGCAGGCTCTGGAGATAAATTCTTCAAGAATGTATGGCCTTCATGTCAATTGCATTACGTCATAAAAATGCAAGGCAAATCCCCTGCAAGACGCGTCCTAGAGCCTTCAAAACGTCAATTAAAGTTAACCATTCGGTCATTTTTGGTTGTTAGCGTGTCGCCCCTAATTCAATGACGGGGCAACAGAATGAGAACCTGGGATGAACCCAAGAAACGCAAGGCGCACATCGAACTGATCCCGATGATCGACGTGATGATGTTCCTCCTGGTGTTTTTCGTACTGGTGAGTTTGAACGTGATTCCGGCACTCGGCATGAAGACTCAACTGCCCAGCGCCAGCAGCGCGCAGCAACTCAAGCCGCAGAACAAATTCATCCTCACGCTGGGCCTGCAAGGCCAGCTGCAACTCGATGGCAAGGACCTCACGGTCGACGCCCTGGTCCCTGCGCTGAAGGCCGCTGAAAAGCCGGATACCAAGTCGACCATCATCGTCAACAGCGACAAAGGCGTGGAAGTTGCGCGCCTGGTGGAAGTCATGGACACCCTGCGCCTGGGTGGCTTTACCTCCGTGTCCATCGCCACGCGTAAGTCCTGATCATGTATGCCCTGTTTCGTGCGCGTCGGCTGCTGGGCAGTGTCCCGGCCCTGATCGCCCTGGTGCTGATTGCACTGGGTATCCAGTCCCAACCCCTGAAAATCCAGCCGCAGTATGACGAGTCGGCGGTTGAACTTGCCCTGGTCGAGCCCGAGCCAGAAGTGGTGCCCGAGCCCGTGGTGGAGCAGGAGCCACCGCCGCCGGTGATCGAGGATGAAGAGGCCGAACCGGCCCCGCCGCCGCCACCGCCCAAACCATTGCCAAAACCTGAACCCAAACCCAAGCCGGTGCCCAAGCCCAAGCCGGTGGTCGCCGCCAAACCGACCCCAACGCCAGCGCCAGTGGCGCCGGTTGCCGCCAAGCCGGTACAGGCCGCCGTAGCGCCGACACCTGCGCCACCCGCCCCGCCGGCGCCGCCCAAAGTCGATGGCCAGGCACTGGAAGGCGGCTACCTCAAAGGCCTGCGCAACGAGCTGGATACGTACAAGCAATACCCCACCGGCCGCCAGGCATCTCTCGAACGCCCCAGTGGCGAGGTGGTGGTCTGGTTGATGGTGGACCGACAAGGTCGCGTGCTCGATGCCGGGATCCAGACCCCGGCGCCGAGCATGCTGCTCAATCGGGCCGCCACCAATAGCCTGCGTCGCATCAAGCAGGTCAAGCCGTTCCCCGAACAAGCCTTCGGTGGACGTAACGAGCAACGCTTCACCGCCACCTTCAACTACAGCGTGCAATAAGCACCCGACACCAGGACGACAGTGATGAGGTTCACCCGTATTCATCTGGCACTCGTTGCCGCGACTAGCATGAGCCACGGAGTGGTCATGGCAGATACCAGTGACAGTGACGTCGGGACTATTGGGGTACAGGGGGGCAAGGCAACCGCGGGGGGCGGTTACATGGTCCAGGAAGAGAGCGCCAAGGGCCGCTCGACCGTCACCAAGGAAGCGTTGGACAAGCAAACCGCCACCGGCAACGCCATCGACAAGCTCAAGTACACGCCGGGCCTGAACATTTCCAGCGAGGACAACACCGGTCTGTCGGGCTTTCGCTTCACCATGCGCGGCATGAACTCCGACCAGGTCGGCATGTCGGTGGATGGCATGCCGATCAACGACTCCGGCAACTACGCGCTGTATTCCAACCTGTTGGGCGACCCGGAAAACATCGAGCAGATTTTTGTCACCCAGGGTTCGTCGGAAGCGGATGGCCCGCATATCGGCTCCAGCGGCGGCAACATCGGCATCGTGACCATTCGCCCGACCAAGGAAACCGGGGCCTTCGTTAAACAAGTGGTCGGCAGCAACGCCACGCGCAAGACCTTTGCGCGCCTCAACACCGGTGAGGTCAACGGCCTGAGCAACTGGTTGTCGGCGTCCCACACCGAAGGCCAGATGTGGCGTGGCTCGGGCGCCGTGCGGGCGGACAAGGTGGAGTGGAACAGTTTCTTCGACGCTGGCAACGGCAACACCGCCAACCTGATCCTCAAGTACCACGAGCAGGACAACAACAGTTACAGCCAGCTGACCAAGGCGCAGTTCCAGCAGTTCGGCCGCAAATATGACCCGTACCCGGCCAAGCCGGCGCTGGGCGCCAATGGCAAGATCAGCAGCTACTACGACCTCGCGCAGAACCCGTTCCAGACCTTTACCGCCGTGCTCAACACCCAGTACAAGCTGAGCGACAACCTGGCGCTGTCGGTGATCCCGTATTACTACTACGGCAACGGCAGCGGCGTGGGCTCCTCCGCCTATGCGCTCAACAGCGGCTCGAACAAGGGCGGCGTTTTCGACCTCGGCAACCTGCCGACAGCGGCCCAGTACAACGCCGACGGTTCGTCCACCACGGGCGTTTACTACCGCCCTTCGCGCACACAGACCTGGCGCCCGGGCATCACCACCAAACTCAACTGGGACCTGGGCGACCACAGCCTGCAGTTCGGCTACTGGTACGAACGCGCGCGCCAAAGCCAGACCCAGCCGTTCATTGCCCTCAAAAACAGCGGCAAGCCCAGCGACACCTGGCCGGATGGCGACTCGGTGGTCGATGCCAACGGCAACACCGTACAAGGCCGCGACCGCTACACCGTGACGCCTGCGCAAAAAGTCTGGGCCCAGGACACCTGGTACATCAATTCGGACTGGACCCTGATCGCCGGCCTTGCCTACATGAATGTCGAGCGTGAAGGCACCAACCACGGCAGCCTCACCGAGCAACCAGGCAAAGCCGACCAGACCTACAACAAATTGCTGCCCAATGCCGGCCTGAAGTACCAGCTCGACGAGCGTGACCAACTGTTCTACAGCCTGTCGCGCAACATGCGAATTCCGCAGAACTACGTGCTGTACGACAAAGGCGTCGGCTCGCTGGACTCCAAACCGGAACTGAGCTGGAACCAGGAACTGGGCTGGCGCTACACCGGCGAAGACATGACCCTCGCCGCCACCTTGTTCTACATGCAGTTCAAGAACCGCCAGCTCACGTCCCTGGACAGCAACGGGGATTCGGCCGACATCAACGCCGGCACCGTGATCAACAAAGGCCTGGAACTGGAGTGGAGCGGCAAGCTGCCGCACAACTTCAATTACTACACCTCCTACACCTACACCAGCTCCAAGCAGCAGGACGACCTGACCGTCTTCAGCGCCGGCAAACCCATCGTGCTGCCCACCAGTGGCAAGCAGTTCGCCAACGTACCGACCAACATGCTGGCGGCCAACGTCGGCTACGACGACGGGCGTTTCTACGGCACCTTCGGCGGCAAGTTCACCAGCAAGCTGTATGGCGACCTGACCAACGACGAAGCCATCTCGGCGCGCACCATTTTCAACCTCGGCGCCGGTATCTACCTGCCCGTGGATAAAAAAGTCGTCAAGGACGCGACCCTGCGCCTGAACGTCGACAACCTGTTCGACAAGAAGTACCTGGACGGCGTGTACACCACCAAAACCAACGCGGCGAGCTACAGCGGTTTCCGCGATGGCGACCCGGCCTACATCGTTGGCCTGGACCGTACCGTCACTGTTTCTCTGGAAGCGAATTTCTAACTGCGAGGCTATAGATCATGGACATGAACCTGCTTCACGACATCACCTTTTATGTGATGTACGCCGCCATGGCGATTGCGATTTTCATCACCATCGAACGCGGCATTTACTTCGCCTACGTGCGTCGCCAGGCGCGGGCCTTGACCGAGGTGCTGGGCGCCAACGTGCACAGCGAGCGCGACTTGCCGCAAGGCCTGACCCGTCGCGACAGCCTGCCACTGAACATGGTGCTGCCGGTGCTGGCGCAAAAGGCTTCTCAGGGTTCGCGCAAGGACCTGGACGACGAAATCGAAACCCAGTACCTGAAGACCCGCGCACCGCTGTCGCGCAGCCTTTGGATCATCGAGACCATCACCACCGCCGCGCCGCTGCTCGGCTTGTTGGGCACCATCCTGGGCATCATCGACACCTTCAAGGCGCTGGCCAGTGCCGGCGTGTCCGACCCAGGCCAGATCTCCGGTGGCATCGGGACGGCGTTGTTCGCCACCGGGTTGGGCATCGCCATCGCGCTGTTCTGCGTGGTGTTCCACAACTTCTTCCAGGACAGCCTGGAGCGCATCAACGACCAGCTGAAAATCCTGCTGATTCGCGCCGCCACCGGCGCCCGCGTGCAGAGTGAAGTGCCGCACCTGGTGCCGACGCCGTTGCACAGCCGCACGGCGTGACCCTCCCACGGCGGGCGCAACCTGCGCCCGCCGTTTTTTTGCCCGATGAGACGCCTATGTCCCTTTCGATGAAGTTGCGTATTGCCGGCCTCACCGGCTTGCTCCTCAGTCCGCTGGCCCAGGCGGACTTTTCGATTCCAGGCTTTGAACTGGTGCACACCGTGCCAGTGGACACCGCGCTGGGCACGGCCGATTTGCGCCAGCCGGGGCCGGTGTGGATCGCCTTGTTTGATGGCGCGAAAAGCAGCATTGATATCGGCCAGTTCTACGCGGCCGACCATCCTGGCTCGGTGATGGACACGGTGATTGAGCATCTGGAAGCTGCCGGCAAACGTGGTGTGAAGATTCGCTTTTTGCTTGAGGAAAAAGGCATTCGGCTGTCGGAGGCTTCTACCCTGGAACGCCTGCGCGCGATTCCCAACCTGACCTTCCGTGTGCTGGCCTATGGGCAGTTGAGCGGCGGGATTATCCACGCCAAGTACATGGTGGTGGACGGCAAGCAGGCGTTTGTCGGCAGCCAGAACTTCGATTGGCGTTCGCTGGAACATATCCACGAGACCGGTTTGCGCATCAGCGATGCCACCGTGGTCAGCCAAGTGCAGGCGATCTTCAATCAGGACTGGCAGGCCCAGGCCGCGCTTGCAGATAAGCAACCCGTGCCGCTGCCGGCTGCGGGCCAGGAGCCGGCACGCACCGGCAACTATCTGGTGGCCAGCCCGCAACGCTACAACCCGCCCGGCGTAGGCGATTCACAGCTGGAACTGCCGCGCCTGTTGAGCGAGGCCAGGAAAGAAGTGCGCGTGCAACTGCTCGACTACGCGCCGCTGTCCTACGGGCCGGACCGAACCCGGCCGTACTACGCGGTGATCGACAACGCCGTGCGCGCCGCCGCGGCGCGTGGGGTGTCGATCAAGCTGATGGTGTCCAACTGGAACACCGACTCGCTGGAACTGCCCTACCTCAAAAGCCTCGCCGTGTTGCCGAACGTAGAGGTCAAAATCGTCACGCTGCCGCAGGCCAAGCAAGGTTTCATCCCTTACGCGCGGGTGATCCACAGCAAGACCATGGAAATTGACGGGCAAGTAGCATGGGTCGGCACCAGCAACTGGCTGGGCGGGTACCTGGATAACTCGCGCAACCTGGAAGTGGTGATGCATGACGCGGCGATGGCCAAGCGGGTGGGCGAGCTGCATGCGCAATTGTGGGATGGGCCGTATGCCAGAGCGCTGGATGTAGCGGCGCAGTACCCGGACCCGCATCCTGGCAAGCCGTGAGCTGAACTCGGTTCTTCCTACGCAAAAAAGCAAAGTGGGAGCGGGCTTGCCCGCGATAGCGGAGTGTCAATCAACGTAGGCGCTGACTGACACACCGCCTTCGCGGGCAAGCCCGCTCCCACAGTTGATGCTCGGTGGCTCATGTGGGGTGGGCCGTATGCCAGAGCGCTGGATGTAGCGGCGCAGTACCCGGACCCGCACCCTGGCAAGCCGTGAGCTGAACTCGGTTCTTCCTACGCAAAAAAGCAAAGTGGGAGCGGGCTTGCCCGCGGTAGCGGAGTGTCAGCCAATGTAGGCGCTGACTGACACACCGCCTTCGCGGGCAAGCCCGCTCCCACCGTTGATGCTTGGTGGCTCACATTGGAAGTGGTGATGCATGACGCGGCGATGGCCAAGCGGGTGGGCGAGCTGCATGCGCAATTGTGGGGTGGGCCGTATGCCAAAGCGCTGGATGTAGCGGCGCAGTATCCGGACCCGCATCCTGGCAAGCCGTGAGCTGAACTCGATTCTTCCTACGCAAAAAAACAATGTGGGAGCGGGCTTGCCCGCGATAGCGGAGTGTCAGCCAACCTAGGCGCTGACTGACACACCGCCTTCGCGGGCAAGCCCGCTCCCACCGTTGATGCTTGGTGGCTCATGTGGGATGGGCCATATGCCAAAGCGCTGGAGGTAGCGGCGCAGTACCCGGACCCGCACCCTGGCAAGCCGTGAGCTGAACTCGATTCTTCCTACGCAAAAAAGCAAAGTGGGAGCGGGCTTGCCCGCGATAGCGGAGTGTCAGTTAACGTAGGCGCTGACTGACACACCGCCTTCGCGGGCAAGCCCGCTCCCACCGTTGATGCCTGGTGGCTCAAATACCGAGGTAGGACATTTCCCTCATCCGGGTCTCCCCTACCAGTCCTTCGTGATGGTAGTGTGTGAAATTGTTTCTGACATTTCGATCAGAAATTTTCCCACTCCTCTTTTGCAAAGGAATGCCTCTAGTCATGCATTTTCCACTGAAAAAACTGGTGGCTGCCACCCTGTTCGCGGCCAGCTTTTCGGCCATTGCCACCCCCGCCTTCGCCAACATCAGCGCCGAACAAAGCGCGACCATTATCAAACATTTCAGCGAAACCCCAGCCAGCGATTTCCGTGGTTTCCTCGGCACTCTGGCCAAAAGCGACCTGGCGAAAACCGATGACGTCGGCCCGGCCATCGACGCCTTCCTGGCCAACAAAACCCTGACCGCCGACCGGCAGAACGAAATCAACCGCCTGCTGGGTATTTACACCCGCGTTAAATACGGCAAAGCCGCGCTCGAAACCCTGCGCGAGCTGGTGGAAATTCCGACCTTCAACGTCGACGGCCTGCCGCAGTACAAGAACCCGGAATTCCTCAAGATCGCCGACAAGATCCAGAGCCTGGCCAAAGCCTTCAACCTGAACTTCCGCAACATCGACAACCGCGTGTATGAAATTTCGCTGGAAGGCAGCGGCGATGAAGTCGTCGGCATTCACGCGCACGCCGACGTGGTGCCGGTGACGCCGGAAAACTGGGTGCTCAAGGACGGCACCAAGCTCGACCCGTTCAAGGTCACGCTGATTGGCGATCGCATGTATGGCCGCGGCACCGAGGATGACAAAAACGGCATCGTGGTAGCCCTGTATGCCATGAAGGTGATCAAGGAAGAGAAGCTGCCGCTGGCGCGCAACTTCAAGCTGTTGGTGGACACCACTGAAGAAACCATGGGCGACGCGATCCCCTATTACTTCGAACACAACCCGGTGCCGCAATACAACCTGGCGCTGGATGGCGGCTACCCGGTCGTGATTGCCGAGAAAGGCTACGGCACCGTCATGGCGAGCTTCCCGGTGCGCAAAGGCACTGGCAAAGGCGCGGAAATTATCTCGATGACCGGCGGCATGGCCACCAACCAGATTCCGTCGGTCTCGGTCGCCACCCTGCTCAGCGACAAGCCTGCTGAACTGGCCGCCAGCCTGCAGAAAGCCGGCGCTGACTACGTCAAGCAAAACGGTGGCAATTTCGACGTAACGGCCAAGGTGGTCGGCAAAGAGGTCAAGTTGACGCTCACCGGTGTGTCGGCTCACTCCTCCGAGCCGGAAGCGGGCGTCAACCCGGTCGCACGCATGCTGGAACTGATCCACAGCATTGACGGCAAAATCGCGCTGAAGCACAACCACATCACCGACGCTGCACACTATGCAGCTGACAACTGGGGCCTGGATTACCTGGGCGGCAAGTTGGGTGTGGGCTTCTCCGATGCGTTCATGGGACCACTGACCACCTCGCTGACGTTTGTCGGCCAGGATGACAAAGCCTTCAAGCTGGCGGTGAACCTGCGCATCCCCAAAGGCAAATCGCCGGAGGTGCTCAAAACTGAAATCGAAGAGAAAATCAGCGCCTGGGACACGCACACCAAAGTGGCGATGAACGTCACCTACTCGGTGGCCGAGCCGATGTACCGCAACCCTGAAGGTGAGTGGGTCAAAGCCCTGCTGGCCGTGGCCAGCGAAAACCTCGGCATGGAGCACACGTTCGGCACCTCGGCCGGCGCGACCTCCGTGCATGATCTGCCCAATGGCGTGCAATTCGGCCTGGCGAAGCCGGACGTGAAGTACACCGGGCACACCGACGGTGAGTTCAAGACCGTCGAGCAGTTCTTGCTGGACCTGCAGATCGTCACGGAAATGATGGGCCGTGTGGGGCAACTGCCGAAGCTCTGATAAGCCAAGGTAAACACCACAACGCCGATCAAGATTGATCGGCGTTGTGGTTAAACAGGCCTGGCTTGCGGCCTAAAACATATCCATCGCATTGCACAGCTTGGCCTTCTCTACCGGCACGTTCTGCGGTTTCCCCGTCGGGTTCAGGCGCTGCAACGCAATCAGGCACTGGCCACCGTCCAGCAGGATCAGTTCGTAATCTTGCCCGGCCTTGGGGGTGAAGTGAAAGCTCTGCCTGCAGCTGTAGGCATTGCCGCCAGAAACATAGCCCTCACTCTGGAAGTTCATGGCAAAGGGCTTGTTCGCCGGCACCTTCAGTTCGCTACGCGCCGAGCCTTGCGCCTCCACCCGGCGGTTGCTCTCGGGCATGCCCAGGCTGCGGCCATTATTCTGACCCGCAAAGCCGGATTCGGACACGGCCATCACCCCGGCGCCAGGCACACGCCAGTCGATGCAGTCACGGCCCGGCACACCGCGCGCCATGCCATTGGTGATCACGCGCAAGCGTGCGGTATCCCCTGCTGTGGGTTCAACATAGGGCGTGTTGTAAGCACGGATATTGGAAATATTGCCGCAGCCACTCACGGCCACGGCCAGGCCTGCTATCAGAAACACTCTCATGGAAATCCTTTTTTTTGAGGCTTAACGGCAGTGATAAGGGCTTTCGCTGCGCAGTTCCTCGCCGGTCCGGGCATCGCGAATGATGACCGTCGCCCCCGGCGCATTGAGGCAGAACGCATTGCGTATGGGGTAAATGTTATGGCCCTCGGCGGTGAAGGTGCCGAGCCTGGTTATCTGGGCGCCGGAGGCGTCGTGAGCCGTGACAGTGTATTCACCCGACATGGTCAGGCAGCCGCTCAGCGACAGCAGCAAGGTGGCGCAGATGGCATATTTCACAGGTGATGTCCCTATCGCGTTGAATGCCGAGCCCTTAAAAACAGAGCGTTGTTTTTGTGGTTTCATTGCGCCGACTCACAGGCCCTCAACGGCGCCTTGGGGTGCAATGCACAGAGGTCGAAACCGTCACGCCGCGTGTAGCCAGCACGCTTCATACACACAAAGCGCTGCGCCCGCTCCTGGAAGTTCGCATTGGGATCGATGCCGGAACCATTCTTTTCACCACACGCCAACATGGACGCAACCACATCCTGGTGGCTGGCGCCGGGTTTCTCCCATAAGTCGGCATCGGCCGTGGGGGGCTGGAATGGCTGGCTAAAGCAAGCAGTGACAAAAGGTGCAATCAACACACCTAACGCCAGGTGTTTAAGCCACAGGATCAATCTCCTTATTTACGCGCAATCACCGGCACCCGCACGGGTCGACCCTTGGGCCATTATGGTGTGCAGGACTGCCGGCGATAGATGTAACAGCTGTGCGTCGTCGTTATGGACCTCATCCTCGAGGACCAGGTTCGCCCGTTCGACAGGGTCGGTCAAACATCCTACAAAATACTGATTACGTTACCGGCCATCCGCTGTTTTTTAGCAACGCCCGCTCCAGCTCAGGCCGTTGCGGCCAGCACCGGGAGTCGCAACCCGCGCAGCGGCGGGCTGCGCTTAACCCTTCAAACCTCAAGCATCAGGATATCTTCAAAGAAACCGCCGACCGGCTCGGTGGGGTGGCAGAGCTGGATCTCCAGCACCCACACCATTTCACTCGGCGTGATCTCAAGCGCAGCCAATTCCTGGTTGCCGAACAAGGCGTGGGGGAAATCCGCAATACGGTGACCGGCCAGGTTGCGCGACAACCGCCAGCCCTTGGCAACGGCCCGTTCCTCGGCAAAGTCATAGAGCTCACAGCCGGTCAGGCCGCGCATCCAGGCCTCGCGGGTTTCTTCGAACACTTCATGCAAGACCTTGAAGCAATCGCGGTGCAGCGCTGACTCGCCGAAGACGAAGGTGTCGCCATAGTCGCCCTCGTAGCCGTCCCACACCGGGCCGAGGTCGACCACCACGATATCGGTGGCACGCAGCGTGCGCAGTGGGTCAATGCCTTCCCTGGGCGGGCGAACCGTGTCGTCGCCAAAACGAATGTAAGTCGGGTGCCAGGTGTGCGAGGCGCCCATGGCCTGCAATTGCGCGGCGGCCATGTCGAGGGCTTGCCCGGTGGTCATGCCGACTGTGAGCTGGCTGGCAATCGCCGCCAGGGCGCGGATGGTTTTTTCACGCGCGGCGAGCATACCGTCCAGCGAGTACCGCGGGCCGACTTTTTCCCAGGTTTGATCCAGTCCATTGAGCAGCGTGTCGGCGCTCGACCGGCCACTGGGTACAAACGCTTCGGCGACAAAACGATGGCTCGGCAAACCCGCTTCGAGGCAATCGGCACGCGCCTGGCTGATCATGCCGCCGTTACCGCAGGCATACACCTGAGCCGACGCCCAACGGTGCCCATGACTCAGCGCCACTTCCTGCACCCTGCCCTGCGCTGCCAATACCGGGTGCCAGTGAAAACGCGGGTGGTCGATGACCGCCTGGTCCAGAAATACGCGGTCGTAAAAGTCTGCCGCCTGCGCGCCGCCCCAGTAAAACGTCACCTCCACCTCCTGCTTCAACGCGCTCAGCAGGATCGGCTTGATACCCGCGTAGCCGGTGCCTGTGGCGAACAACACCACAGGCGCATCGTCATCGTCCTGCCAGGTGCAGGCACCAAAAGGCCCCTCCAGCGTCAACAGATCGCCAGCCTCAAGGCTGTCCAGGAGGGCCTCGGAAAAAAGCCCGCCGCGCACCCGACGAATCTGAAACACCAGGCGCCCATCGCCGTCGGCCGGCAGGTTGGCGATCGAGAAACAGCGCGAGTCGCCATCGACCAGGCGGAACTTGAGGTACTGGCCCGGCCGTACGGCCAGCGGCGTGTCCGGCATCACCACCAACTCAATGATGTCGGGGCTGAGGTCACGCTTGCTCAGCACCGTCGCCTCGACCACCAGCGCGGGGGTGTCCAGCGACCACCCGGGAATCTCAAGGCGCATGTCGGCGCAGGCGTGGCTTTGACACAAGAGCATTTCATTCGCTGCCAGCGGGTAGCACGGCGCGGGCGCGCCCGGCGCCAGCTGCTTGGCGCGGTAGTGGCCTTGCGTGACCACCACCTTGCACGAACCACACGCCCCGCGCCGGCACGAGAACGGCACAGCCAGGCCGCTGGCGAGCATCGCGTCGAGCAACAGCTCATCGCCGGCTTCAAAGGTTTTCCCCGAGGGGGCGAGTTCGATGACATGGCGTGTGTTCATAACAACCTCAGGGGTGAGTGAGGCTTGATTGTTGCGCTAGACTAGGCCCATTAAAACCTCCAGTTTTGGATACTTAAGATGGTCCAGATGCGTAAATGGCGCCCGCTGCTCAAGCTCGACGAGAGCACCACCCAGGCGTCCTATCGCAAAATTGCCGAAGGCCTGGTGCAAGCCATCCTCGAAGGACGGCTGCCGCCCGGCACGCTGCTGCCGGGCACACGGGAAATGGCGCAGATGCTCGACGTCAACCGCAAGACGGTGATCCTGGCTTACGAGGAAGCATCGACCAAAGGCTGGCTGATCAGCGAGCCGCGCCGGGGCACGTTCGTCAATGCGCAATTGGCGCCAACGCCCGCGTCCAACCGCGCGCAGCACTCTTTTGCCCCGGCAGTGCTGGCGCAGCCAGTGGTGCCGTATTTCGAGCAGAATGCCCAAGTCATCGCCCTGCAGCATCGGCATGACGCGCTGTTTTTCGATAACGGTGCCTGCGACCACCGCTTGCTGCCCCAGGCCGTTTTACACCGCTATTACCGCAATGCCCTGCGCAGCAGTTTTGCGTCCAACTCGGTGCGCTACGGCAGCGAAGGCACCGGCTATGAATTGCGTTGCGCGCTGGCAGAGATGCTGCGCAACAATCGCGGGCTGGCAGTCAGCGCCGAGAATATCTGCCTCACGCCCGGCACTCAGGTGTCGCTGTACCTGACGGCCAGCCTGCTGATCAAACCCGGTGATGTGGTGTTGGTGGAGCGTCTGAGTTACCCGCCGGCGTGGGAAATTTTCCGCAAGCTCGGCGCGCATTTGATCACTGTCGATATGGACGATGAAGGCTGTCGCACGGACCACATCGAGCAGTTATGCCACGCACATGATGTAAGGGTGATTTACCTTACGCCGCACCACCAGTTTCCTACCACGGTGAGCCTGCATGCGGCCCGTCGGCAACACCTGCTGGCGTTGGCGGCGCAGCACAATTTCTGCGTGATCGAAGAAGACTACGACCACGAATATCACTTCAACGGACGCCCCTATCTGCCGTTGGCCAGTGACGGCGCGCAACGCCATGTGATTTACATCGGCTCATTATCCAAGGCGTTGGGGTCGACGTTTCGTTGCAGTTATGTGGTGGCTCCGGCCAGCGTGATTGAGGTGCTGCAGAACAGCGCGGCACTGGTGGTAGGCGACACCGACGCGGTTGCACAAAAAATGCTCGCGGACCTGATCAATCAGGGGGAATTGAAGAAGCACCTGCGCCGTGTTTCGAAAGAATATGTGGCGCGTCGAGAGGTGCTGCAGAGCTGTTTGCACAGCGCATTTGGCGATCGAATCCAGGTGCGCGAGCCTGAAGGCGGCCTGGCCCTCTGGGTTCGCTTCCAGGATGAAACCGACGTCGATCAGTTGCTCGCCACAGCCCGGGGCCAGGGCGTGGTGGTGCGCAGTGCGCGTCAGTTTTCACCGCTGAATGTGCCGGAAAATGCCCTGCGCCTGGGGTTTGCCTCGCTTGATCGGGATGAGCTCCGGGAAGCCACGCTGCGGTTGGCGCGGGTGATGAGCAAGCGTTGATCACACGCACGCATCAACACCCGTTAGAGCGCGCCTTGGCCGCTGTTTTGAAGCCGGGCAAGGTCGGGAAACTCGAGCAACAGCGCCCGATTGCCGCGACCGATATGCTCCATCACCGCCAGCGTGATGAACTCGCGCACCATCCCGCTCGAGACGTAATACATCGCCCAGGCTTGTTCGGGCGTGCAGTGGCCGATCTGTTCTTCGATGTCCTTGTAAGCCTGGTATTCGTCCGGCTTCAAAACGTATGGGTTAGCCGCTTGGCGCATGATTTTTCTCCTCCCTGAAAACGCTGCGACAGCCCCTTGGTCTGCCGACGGCTAACGCTGGGACGCTATGGCCCCGTTCATACGCCGGCGCTGATCGACTTTCGTCGAGCGACTCCCCTATCATGCGTATGGAGCAATGCCTTGATGCGGTTCAGCAGTTGTTTTTCATTACCCAGTGACGTGAGACCGTGGGTGCATTGCGCCTCATAGGCCTCAACCATCTTTATCAGCGTCACTAATTGATGAGTGTCGGCTTTGGTTTCTTTGTAAATAGCCATGTAAGCCCTCTGCCAATAAAGATGAATGCCACGCGAGGTTACGTACCGCTCTTGACCTTGGTCCACACCCGCGTGCGGATTCGCTCCAACTTCAACGGTAGTGGTTCAAGCGGAACAAGTGTGGCAACCGTATGCTTGTCAGGATAAATCCAAGGGTTGTCGCGCAGCTTCTGCTCGACAAACTCAGTGGCGTCCTTGTTAGCGTTCGGGTACAGCGTGTGGTTCGAGCTCTTGGCAATCACTTGCGGTTCAAGCATGTAATTGATGAACGCCAGACCTTCCTTGGCATGGGGCGCATCTTTGAGCAGCACAAAGTTTTCCGACCACACCAACCCGCCCTCACGAGGCAGGCTGTAGGCAATTTTGCGCCCGGTGTTGTTTTTCTCATTGATGGCCTGCGCCGTCAGCGCCCCACTCGCCCAGCCCACGACCACACAAATATTGCCATCGGCAAAGTCGGCGTAGGTTCTGGAGGAGTCGAAGTAGAGAATATAGGGACGGATTTTCAACAGCAGCGCCTGAGCCTTCTGGTAATCCTCAGGGTTCTGGCTGTTGCTCGGCAGGCCGAGGTAATGCAACGCGATCGAAATGACCTCGCTGGGCGAGTCGAGCATCGCCACGCCACAGGACTTGAGCTTGCTGATGTTTTCTTCTTTAAAGATCAGGTCCCAGCTGTCCACCGGGGCGTTGTCACCCAACGCGGCTTTGACTTTATCAACGTCATAGCCAATCCCGGTGGTGCCCCACAGGTAAGGCACGGCGTAGCGGTTGCCCGGATCATTCACCGAAAGCAGCGCCAACATCTCTGGGTCGATATGGGAGAAGTTGCTCAGTTGGTCGCGGTCCAGCGGTGCAAGCACGCCCGCCTTGATCAGGCTTGGCAGGACATTGGAGGTGGCGACAACCACGTCATAGCCCGTGCGCCCGGCCATGACCTTGCTCTGCATGATCTCGGCGCTGTCGAAGGCATCCACGTGCATGCGCGCGCCGGTTTTTTGCTCGAATTCCTTGGGCGTCTCTGGCGCGATCAAGCCGAACCAGTTGTACAGATTCACCTGAGGTTGCGCCGCCGCTGCAGGCGCGCTGATACCTACACAGACAAGCGAGGCCAAAAAAATGGCTCGCAAATGTGATTGACTCATATAACTATCCTTGTCAAAACGACAGGCCTTCATGGCCTGCATCCGCTGGGAGGTGAATATACCCGGCGTCGTCTAATAGTAAATACCTACAAGTACTTAGCTCGCGCCTATGAACGCCTAACCCTAAAGGGGTAGAACATGTCACTCGACCTTCATAACCTGGCCTGGCACCGATCGGCCGGCAAGCTGATCATGGAGCTCAATCGCCCGGCTTTCTGGAGCTCGCTGGTTCGCGTGTTGAATGAATATGTGCAGATCGACAACTGGGTTGTCCTGGTTTTCAGCGATCAACAGGTCAACGTCATCAGCTTTACTGAAGTGGCCGATGCCGAGGAGGTGGATGCCCTGACTCAGCGCTACCTCAAAGGGCTGTACCTGCTGGACCCGTTCTACATTGCCAACCGGGAAAACCCGCAGAGTGGCTTTTTTCACTTGTCAGACATAGCGCCCGAGCACTTTCTGACCACCGAGTATTACCGTCAGTATTTCGCCCAGTACGTCTCGGTGGATGAGGTGCAGTACAACGTTCAGCTCGATGAGGACAGGACGTTGTGTATTTCATTCGGCAGTAACGTGCGCTACAGCCCGGAACAGATCACCACACTGGATATCATCAAGCCTTGGGTTTTGGCATTGATGCACCAGCGTATGTGCTTTGAGATCGACGTTGAAAAAAACCTCAATGAGACACCGCCCTGGTCGCAGGCAATTGTTCAACTGGGCAGCCAGATCACAACGCGTGAAAAGGACGTGCTCAAGTTGCTGTTGAGCGGGTTCTCCAACAAAGAAATCGCCGGCAAACTGTCCCTGTCGACAGAAACGGTGAAAGTGCACCGGCGCAATATTTACACCAAGCTGAACATCAAGTCCCAGTCCGAACTCTTTGCGCGTTTCTTCATGCCAAAACAGGACGTCTACGCGGTGAACTGAAGGCGCGGCGCTCAGCCCGCCGCGCCGAGAAACGGCAGCGCGAGGAACAGCTTGATCACCACCGCATTGGTGATGTCGATGAAAAACGCCCCCACCATCGGCACCACCAGAAAGGCAATCTGCGAGGGACCGAAGCGCTGTGTCACCGCCTGCATATTGGCAATGGCGGTGGGTGTCGCGCCCAATCCGAAACCGCAATGCCCGGCCGCCAGCACCGCCGCATCGTAGTTGCTGCCCATCACTCGAAACGTTACGAAAATCGCGAACAGGGCCATCAACAGCGCCTGTGCCGCCAGCAGGATGACGATCGGCAACGCCAGCGCCGCCAGGTCCCACAGCTTGAGCGACATCAAGGCAATCGCGAGGAACAACGACAGGCTGACATTACCCAGCAGCGACACTTCCCGCTCAAACACCTGATGCCAACCCAGCGCCGACAAGCCATTGCGCAGCACCACGCCGACAAACAGCACGCAGACAAAGGTGGGCAACTCGAAGGCGGTGCCTTGGATGACACCACTCAGGCAAGTGCCAACCTGCAAGCTGATCGCCAACAGGGCCAGGGTTTCGATAAATGAAAACGAGGTGATCATGCGCTCCTGATCGGGGCGCTCAAAGCCTTTGGGCCGCCGCGGCTGCGAGTGCTCAACGCCAGGCACCTGGACACGCTTGATCAGCAGGCGCGCGACCGGGCCGCCAATCAAGCCCCCCAGCACCAAACCAAAGGTCGCCGAAGCAATTGCCAGTTCAGACGCGGAGGCCACGCCGTATTTCTCACTGAACACCGCGCCCCATGCGGCGCCCGTGCCGTGCCCACCCGACAGGGTGATGGAGCCCGCCAGCAAGCCCATCAATGGATCAAGCCCCAGCGCCTTGGCCAACGCGATCCCCATGGCGTTTTGCACCACCAACAGGGCCGTCACGACCAGCAGGAAAATACCCAGCACGCGCCCGCCTCGCTTCAGGCTGGCGAAATCTGCGTTCAGGCCAATCGTGGCGAAAAACGCCAGCATCAATGGGGTTTGTAAGGAGGTGTCGAAGCGAACCTCGACATCCGCCAGCGCACGCAACGCCAGCAGCAATGCGGCAACCAACAGGCCGCCGGCTACCGGCTCCGGAATGCTGTAGACACGTAGAAAGCCAATCCGGGCCACCAGCCAACGGCCCAATAAAAGCACCAGGGAGGCAGCGACCAGGGTTGAATAGAAATCGAGCTGAAGCATCTGGACAGTCCTTTGAAGTAAACAAGGAAAAGGGGCTGGCCAGAGTAGAGACAGCGGAACAGGTACACAGCTACCCGACATTGATTACAGACTATTCCTACGCACATCAGCACATGGCCTACATGCGTGGTGTGTTTTGCCGGCAAAAAAGCGACACGAACAAAAACGCCGATCATCACTGATCGGCGTTTTCGTTAAATATGGAGCGGGAAACGAGACTCGAACTCGCGACCCCGACCTTGGCAAGGTCGTGCTCTACCAACTGAGCTATTCCCGCAAATGGCGTCCCCTAGGGGACTCGAACCCCTGTTACCGCCGTGAAAGGGCGGTGTCCTAGGCCACTAGACGAAGGGGACACACGTACAACATTCACTCCCTACCGCGTTTCGCTGTGTGCTTTACGCTGTAAGTGGCGCGCATTCTATGGATGGATTGAAAGGTCGTCAACCCCCAAGGATAAATTTATTTAAATCAATGACTTCGCCCTGCTTTCCAGGGCTTTGCGGGCATTGTGCCCGTGCGGGCTTTGACGCCTATATTCTGGCGCCCGACAAGGCGCTATAGTTCGCCCAGGCAAATGATGGCAATGTGCATCCACGCAGGGAACGCTTACCTATATAGCAGAAACTACCTGGGCAACTGGTCGAACAATCCTATCCGTCGGATGGCCCAGTCACTACACTCCACAGCAAACCCTATAAAGAGGTCACACCGGTGACACCACTCATGATCACCCTGCTGGTAATAGCCGGGATCGTAATACTGATCGCCATTGGCTACATGAACCACGTGGTGGAAAACAACAAACTGGAAAAGCAGCGCACCGAAATCGAGCTTAACGATCGGCTGCGTCGTTGCGGTGAGATCACCGAGACGTTCCCCGGCCAGTTGATGACCCCGAAACTCAAACTGTTGCTGACTCGCCTGGAACTCAACGTCACCCAGCGCCTGTTGCACCTCAAAAAATCCAGCGCGCCGCTCAAGGCACGTATTGCTGAGCTGAACGCGCTGATCGGCCAGGGCGAATCGATCCCGGTGGCCAACCCACCCGCGCCGATCCAGACCGAAGCCAAGGCCAAGGACGTGCGTTTCCTGCTCGAGGCGCTGCACGGTCAAGTGACCCGTGCGGCCCAGGACGGTTTTCTGCCGACCAACGAAGCCAAGCACTGGATCAAGGAAATTCGCCATATCTTGGTGTTGCTGCACATTGAGTTCTTCAACAACCTGGGCCAGCACGCCCTGCAACAAGGCCAGCCTGGCCAGGCACGCCTGGCGTTCGAGCGTGGCGTGCAGTACTTGCGCAAACAGCCGGAGCCGGTGCTCTACAGTGCACAACTGCAATTGCTGGAATCGCAACTGGCCCGCGCCAACTCCACGGTGCTGACCAACAGCAAGCCGGCCGAAGACGAAGTCAACGAACTGACCGAAGGCCTGAAAGTCGTCGACGCCGACGCCGAATGGAAGAAGAAAGTCATCTACGACTGATCGCCTGCCCCATGTGGCGACCCCAGGTCGCCACATGCCATCACTTTGCACCTATCCCCCCGCCACCGACTAGCGTAAAAAAGTGCCCCTCACTCCGTGAAGTTAGAGGCCTGCTATGCCTGTTGCCGTGATTGATGGACAACCGCTGCACTATGTCGACCAGGGCTCCGGCCCGGTCGTCCTGCTGGGTTCGAGTTACCTGTGGGACCGCGACATGTGGGCCCCGCAAATTGAAGCCCTGTCGCAACAGTACCGCGTGATCGTGCCGGAACTGTGGGGCCACGGTGAGTCCGGCCCGCTGCCGACGCAAACCCGCTCCCTCGACGACCTCGCGCGTCAGGCCCTGGCGCTGCTGGATCAGCTGGATATCGCGCAAATCAATCTGGTCGGCCTGTCGGTCGGCGGCATGTGGGGCGCGCGCCTGGCGTTGCTGGCACCGGCGCGCATCAACAGCGTGGTGCTGATGGACACCTACCTGGGCGCCGAGCCCGACGCCACGCGCCAGTATTACTTCTCGCTGTTCAAGATGATCGAGGACGCCGGCGCCATCCCCGAGCCGTTGCTGGATGTGGTTGCACCGATTTTCTTCCGCCCCGGCATCGACCGCGAGTCGGCCCTGTACCAGGATTTTCGCAAGGCGTTGCAGGCCTTACCCAAAGAGCGCCTGCTGAACAGCATCGTGCCACTGGGGCGCCTGATCTTCAGTCGCGAGAACATTCTGGACCAGTTGCCCCGCCTGGACTCGGACACCACGCTGGTGATGTGCGGCGAGCAGGACAAGCCGCGGCCGCCCGCAGAATCACAGGAAATGGCTGAACTGATTGGCTGCAGCCTCACGCTGATTCCCGACGCGGGGCATATCTCGGCCCGGGAAAACCCGGACTTCGTCAATGAAGCGCTGCTGACCTTCCTCGCCAACCACGCCTGATTGGCGCCCTGCCCTTTGTTCGCGGCTGACCCGCCGCGATCAAAGGCGGAAGTGCCCCACCATGCCCTTGAGCTCCGCGCCCAACTGCGCCAGCTGGATACTCGACGCGGCATTGCCCTGCATGCTCAACGCCGACTGATCGGCGCTCGCACGAATGCTGGTCACACTGCGATTGATCTCTTCGGCCACCGAGCTTTGCTCCTCGGCCGCCGCGGCAATCTGCTGATTCATTTGCTGGATCAATGACACCGCCGCGGCAATGCTGCCCAACGCGCTCTCCGTTTCCAGCGCATCGCTGACCGCCAACTTCACCAGCTCGCCGCTCTGCTGAATCTGCTGCACCGACGACTGCGCCGCGCTGCGCAACGTACTGACCAGACGCTCGATTTCCTCGGTCGATTGCTGCGTGCGCTTGGCCAACGCCCGCACTTCGTCGGCCACCACTGCAAACCCTCGGCCCTGCTCGCCGGCGCGGGCCGCTTCGATGGCGGCGTTAAGGGCCAGCAGATTGGTTTGCTCGGCCACGCTTTTGATTACGCCCAGTACCGTGCCGATATTCTGGATTTCCGCGCTCAGGCTTTCGATACTCGCGCTGGCACTGGTGCTGGAGGACGCGAGCAATTCAATCCGTTGCAGGCTCTGGCGCACCACTTGCTGACCGCTGTCGACCTTGTCGTCGGCGGTCTGCGCGGCTTGCGCGGCCTCTTCGGCGTTACGCGCCACGTCGTGCACCGTGGCGGTCATCTGATTCATTGCCGTGGCAACCTGTTCGGTCTCTTCCTTCTGGCTGCTGACTTCAACATTGGTCTGCTCAGTGACGCTGGACAGTGAATGCGCCGAACTGGCCAATTGCTCGATGCCCGCTTGCAGCCCACTGACCATCTGGCTCAGGCCGCTGCCCATTTGCTGCATCGCCTGCATCAACTGGCCGATTTCATCGCGGCGGCTGACTTCCATCCGCCCGCTCAGGTCGCCGGACGCAATCTGCTGGGCCACGGCGATCACAGTGCGCAGCGGCGCCACGATCAACCGGGTGATCACCCACGCCGCGATCAAGCCCACCAGCAGCGCGAGGGCCGAGGAACCGATGATCAACACCGCGCTTTTCTTCAATTGCGCCTGCATGGACTGGTCTTCGGCGTCGTACGCCTGGTTGACCCGGCTGACCACTTGGTCGGCGCGGTCATGCAACTGCTTGTAGACGATTTTTTCCTGGGCCAGCAGCCCGGTGTACTCGCCGAGTTTTTCGCTGAATGCCGCGATATGCCCGGAGACTTCATTGAGCACGGTCTGGTAACCCGCATCCTTGACCGAGGTTTTCAGCTGTTCGACTTGCGCCAGGGCCTGATCGGCCTGTTCGATCTTGCCTTGATCGGCGTTGTCGGCATCGGCCTTGCGGCTCTGATCCAGGCGCACGCGCGCTTCATTCATGGCTTGCAACATCAACCGCGAGACCTGGCTGACCTGCCCGGCCTGCTCGATAAACTCGGCGCCATCCTTACCCTGGCTTTCTTTCAGGCCGTAGGCGCCATCGTCGGCCAGGCCGGCCTGCAACACATCGAGGTTATTGGCCACACTGGACACCGACCAACTGGCCATTTCCAGCGCCAGGTCCTTGGTCTGGGTCAGTTCGACAAACTCGTCGAATGCCTTGCGATACGCCGCCAACGCCTGCTCGACATCGCTCATCACCGGCACATTCGTGGCTGACCGGGCCTTGAGGCTGGCGGCCATCGCCGCCAGTGCATCGACACTTTCATGCAGGGCATCGACAGACTTGGGGTCGGTGTGCAGCGCGTAGTCCTGCTCGATCAAACGCACCTTGAGCAAACCGCTGTTGAGCGATGACATGGCCTTGAGGCCTTCAAAACGCTGGCCAACGGTTTGCAGGGACCACACGCCAATGGCCGCCACCAGCGCCGTCAACAGCAGCACCAGGGCGAAACCCAAGCCCAGTTTCTTCGCCATACCAAGGTTGGCGAAACGTCGTTGCACGCCTGAAATCATTGCACTTGAATCCTCTTGCAACGGCAGATGCCATCGAGCCTGGTTTCCATGCAGCGAGATTCGCAACGACGAGCCAACGGCACAAGACGTTGGCGCCACAATAATGGCAAAAAGCTACATGCCCGTCGTTTTCAGAATGGTCGAGGTCGATCTGGCAGGCCCCATGGCACGGAACAACGCCAGCGCCCGCTGATCAGCAGCATAGGCCACGTTGATGCGCAGCCAGTCGCTGTGCTCACCCTTGGGATTGAACAGCGCCCCCGGCGACAACAACACACCGAGCCGTCGGGCACAGGCCTGCAACCGTGAATGATCGCCCCTGCCGGGCCGGGCCCACACAAACATGCCCCCGGCGGGCACGGCGAACACCTCCCACTCCTCATCCTCCAGCACCTGCAGGGTTGCGGCCATTTGTGTGTTCAAGCGCTTGCGCAGGCGCTGCACCCACTTACGGTAGGTGCCATTGGCCAGCAGCGTGGCCAGCACCGCCTCGGCAAACCGCGAAGTGCCGATGCCTGTCAGCATTTTGAGCGTCACCATGGGCGCAATAATCGCCGCGCTGGCGCTGAGGTACCCCACACGCAAGGCACTGCTGAGGGTCTTGGAGAAACTCGAAATATAGATCACCCGACCGTCATGGGGCAGCGCCGACAGCCGTGTGCAACTGGCGTGCTGCAAGTCGCCGTAGACGTCTTCTTCGACAATCAGGAAGTTCTCGCTGCTCGCCAATTGCAGCAGGCGCTCGGCCACGGCACGGCACAGGCTGGTGCCGGTCGGGTTGTGATACAGGCAGTTGATGAACAGGCATTTGGGCCGATGGCTTTTCAGCAGCGTCTCCAACACCGGGATATCCGGGCCACCCAGCGTGCGCGGGACGTGCAGCAGCTTGACGCCATGGCGCTCCAACTGACGGTAGAGGTTGGCATACCCGGGCGTCTCGACCACCACCGTATCGCCGGCCTTGAGCAACGTCCGTATGAGCAGGTCTTGTGCATGGCTGGCGCCATGGGTGGTGAGAATGCAGTCGAGACTGCTGGGCACTTTCATCTGCGTCAGGCGCTTGAGCAGTTGCTCACGCAGTACAGGCAACCCCAGCGGCGTGCTGTAGCTGAACAGCCCGGCGGTGTCGGTGCGGCTGACCTCGCGTATGGCGTAACAAATATCATCGCTTTCGCGCCAGGCGTCCGGCAGCCAGCCGCAGCCCAGTTTCAACTCGCCCAACGGGCCATCGACGTAGGCGCCCCAGCCCAGCTCGGCGCCTTCATACCAGTGGCTTTCAAGGGAAACCGGCGGTTGGGCCACTACAAACCCCGAGCCCTGTTTTGCCACCAACACCCCCTGCGCCACCATTCGCTCAAAGGCTTCGATGACGCTGGATTGACTGAGCAGGTTGTCGAGGGCCAATTGCCGGATGGACGGCAAGCGCGTGCCCGGGCTTGCCCCGCTCGTGCGAATCCATTGCGCCACCGCGCTGACGATTTGCTGCACCACCGGTACAAGGGCCTGTCGATCGATGCCTAAATCCATGAGCCCCTCACTTCAACTGTCTGTTATTCAACCCCAAACAGTTAAGCACAGAAGCCGGGTTCGACCTGCCGCCGAAATTTATTAAAGTATTGATTTTATTGAATTATTTACCTACTGATACACATTCTGACGAGGCCTTGTGCCAGCCCTGGAAACGCCCCACAGCGCCCCTCGCCTTTTCGAATATGCAGTGGCGCCGAGTCCTAGATCGCCGTCGCGCCACCGTCCACCGCCAACGCCTGGCCCGTGGTGAACGCGGCACCGTCGCTGCACAGGTACAGCACCGCACTGGCGATTTCCTCGACTTTGCCGATGCGCCCGACCGGGTGCATGGCCGCGGCAAACTCTGCCTTGCGCGGGTCGGCTTCATAGGCACGCCGGAACATGTCGGTGTCGATCACCGCTGGGCACACCGCATTCACGCGGATTTTCTTTTTCGCGTACTCAATGGCCGCCGATTTGGTCAAGCCGATCACGGCATGTTTGGACGCCGCATAAATGCTCATCTTCGGCGCCGCCCCCAACCCCGCCACCGAGGCGGTGTTAACGATCGCACCGCCGCCTTGGGCCAGCAGCAGCGGCAACTGGTGCTTCATGCACAGCCACACGCCCTTGACGTTAACGCCCATGATCGCGTCGAACTCATCCAGGCTGCCGTCGGCCAGCTTGCCCTTCTCGATCTCGATCCCGGCATTGTTGAAGGCGTAGTCCAGCCGACCATAGGCGGCGACGGTCTGCGCCATCAACTGCTGCACGTCCGCTTCCAGCGTGACGTTGCAGCGCACGAACAACACCTCGCCGCCCGCCTGTTGAATCAGCGCGACGGTGCTCTCGCCGCCCGCCACGTCCAGGTCGGCAACCACCACTTTCAAGCCTTCGGCGGCAAATGCCAGCGCGGTGGCGCGGCCAATACCGGCGGCGGCGCCGGTGACCAGGGCGACCTGGCCGGAAAACGTCATGCTCATGGGGATGTCCTGTGGGGAAAATAGCCGTGGGCCGAGTCTAGCCAACCGCAGGACGGGTGCGTCAGCACTATCAGAAGGCCGGTTGGCTGTGTATGAATCGCAGTGATAAGGCCTCCCATCTCACTATCAGCCAGGCCTATCGGCGGGCATTCGCGCTTCTCGGACAACCTTGCTCTCAGGCCGTTAGGGGTCTATCACTTGGGGTTCACTTCTAAAGAGTCCTTTGCCATGACTGCCCAGACCAACCGCCAGTTCCTGCTCGCCAAACGCCCGGTCGGCGCGGCGACACGGGAGACCTTCACCTATCAGGAAGTGCCGGTGGGCACGCCAGGGGATGGGCAAGTGCTGGTGCACAACGAATACCTGTCCCTGGACCCGGCCATGCGTGGCTGGATGAACGAGGGCAAGTCTTACATTCCGCCCGTCGGCATAGGTGAAGTGATGCGCGCACTGGGTGTGGGCAAGGTGATTGCGTCGAACAACCCGAAATTTGCAGTGGGTGATTACGTCAATGGCGCGCTGGGCGTGCAGGATTACTTCCTCGGCGAACCGCGCGGCTTCTATAAGGTGGACCCCGAACTCGCGCCGCTGCCGCGCTACCTGTCCGCGCTCGGCATGACGGGCATGACCGCCTACTTCGCCCTGCTCGAAACGGGAACGCCCAAGGCCGGCGAAACCGTGGTGATCTCCGGCGCCGCCGGTGCGGTGGGCAGCATTGCCGGGCAAATTGCCAAGATCAAAGGCTGCCGCGTGGTCGGCATCGCCGGCGGCGCCGACAAGTGCAAATTCCTCGTGGATGAATTGGCCTTCGACGCAGCCATCGACTACAAAAGCGAAGACGTGCCAGCCGCCCTCAAGCGCGAATGCCCTAAAGGCGTGGATGTGTATTTCGATAACGTCGGCGGCGACATCCTCGACGCGGTGCTCAGCCGCCTCGCGTTAAAGGCGCGGGTGGTGATTTGTGGTGCCATCAGCCAGTACAACAATAAAGAAGCCGTGAAAGGCCCCGCCAACTACTTATCGTTGCTGGTCAATCGCGCGCGGATGGAAGGCTTTGTGGTGATGGACCATGCGGCGAACTTTGCCGCAGCCGGGCAGGAAATGGCCGGCTGGATGGCGCACGGCAAGCTCAAGAGCAAGGAGGATATTGTCGAGGGGCTGGAGACGTTCCCGGAAACGCTGATGAAGCTGTTCAACGGCGAAAACTTCGGGAAGTTGATTCTAAAAGTTAACTGACCACGGTGGATCGAAATGTGGGAGCGGGCTTGCTCGCGAATGCGGAGTGTCAGTCACCGGATGTGTGTCTGATACCGCTTTCGCGAGCAAGCCCGCTCCCACATTTTAGCTCAGCGATATTCAGGCGATTTCGGCGACAACAGCGGCCAACGCCTTCGCCGGATCGGCCGCCTGGCTGATCGGGCGACCGATCACCAGGTAGTCCGAGCCCGCGTCCAAGGCCTGACGCGGCGTCAGAATACGGCGCTGGTCATCCTGGGCACTGCCCGCCGGGCGAATGCCCGGGGTGACCAGTTGCAGCGATGGGTGAGCGGTCTTCAAGGCCTGGGCCTCCAGCGCCGAGCACACCAGGCCATCAAGACCAGCCTTCTGCGCCAGCGCCGCCAGGCGCAATACCTGCTCCTGAGGTTCGATATCCAGGCCGATGCCGGCCAGGTCCTCGCGCTCCATGCTGGTCAGCACGGTCACACCAATCAGCAGCGGTTTCGGGCCGCTGCGCTGTTCCAGCACTTCACGGCAGGCAGTCATCATGCGCAGGCCGCCGGAGCAGTGCACATTGACCATCCACACGCCCATCTCAGCCGCGGCCTTGACTGCCATGGCGGTGGTGTTGGGGATGTCATGGAATTTCAAATCGAGGAACACTTCGAAGCCTTTGTCACGCAGGGTGCCGACAATTTCGGCGGCGCAACTGGTGAACAGTTCCTTGCCGACCTTGACCCGGCAAAGCTTGGGGTCCAACTGGTCAGCCAGCTTCAGTGCGGCGTCACGAGTGGGGTAATCCAGGGCGACGATGATAGGAGTCTGGCAGACGGACATTGGAATGGGCTCTCAGGCAAGTCGAAATCGGCGCGGATTGTAGCGCAAGCGGCGCCGTTGCGGGATCCGATGATCGGTAAAATACTGATCGAGCGCCCGTGACCCGGCATTTGGAGCAATTGTGTCAAGGCCGATACATTCACGACATGCCCTCAACACGCACCGCGTCTAGCCTCGCGCACATGACCGCCCGTCCAGCACTTCCAGCCATGGAGCTGGGCGCCTATGCTGACAGCAACAACCCAGGCAGATGATCGCACTATGCATACCCCTACCGTCTCTGTAAACGAAGAGCAAAAAGGCGCGGTGATCGCCGAAGACAAGCGCTGGAACACCCGTGCGCTGATCGTCGATGACGATCTACCGATTCGTGAACTGCTGATCGACTACCTGGCGCGCTTCAATATTCTCGCCGTCGGCGTCAACGACGGCACCGCCATGCGCACGGCCATGCAAGCCGAAACCTTTGATGTGGTGGTACTCGACCTGATGCTGCCGGGCGAAGACGGCCTGTCACTGTGCCGTTGGCTGCGCACCGAATCGGACATCCCGATCCTGATGCTCACCGCGCGCTGCGAACCCACCGACCGCATTATCGGCCTGGAACTGGGCGCCGATGACTACATGTCCAAACCCTTCGAACCGCGCGAGCTGGTGGCACGCATCCAGACCATCCTGCGCCGGGTACGCGATGACCGTACCGAGCAGCGCGCCAACATCCGTTTCGACAACTGGCGCCTCAACAGCGTACTGCGCCAGCTGGTGGCCGACGACGGCCTTGTGGTGCCGCTGTCCAACGCCGAGTTTCGTCTGCTGTGGGTGTTTATCGAACGCCCGCGTCGCGTGCTGAGCCGTGAACAATTGCTCGATGCCGCGCGTGGCCGCTCAATCGAGGCGTTTGATCGCAGCATCGACTTGCTGGTCTCGCGCCTGCGCCAGAAACTGGGCGATGACCCCAAGGCACCGCAGTTGATCAAGACTGTCCGCGGCGAAGGCTACCTGTTTGACGCGCGGGATATCGGCTGATGCGCGCCACCTTCAATACGCTGTTCGGCAGGCTGTTCGGCGTATTGCTGGTGGCCATTGTGCTGGCCCACGTGCTGGCGTTCTTTTGGTTTCACCACTACGGCCCGCCACCGCCGCCGCCTCAGGAAACCTTTGTCGAGCAGCCGGATGGAACAATGAAGCCGCTGCCCAAGCACCATCGCTCCTGGTTCGGCGGCCCGGTGGTGCCACTGACGTTTCAATTTATCTCGCTGATCATTGCCGCCTGGTATGGCGCCAAACTGCTGAGCCGGCCGATCCAGCGCCTGAGCGCAGCCGCCGAACGCTTGAGCCTCGACCTCGACAGCCCGCCACTTAACGAGTCCGGGCCTCGCGAGGCGCGGCAGGCTGCATCGACCTTCAACCTGATGCAAAAACGCATTCGCGAGCAAGTCAGCCAGCGTGCACGCATGCTCGGCGCCGTTTCTCACGACCTGCGCACCCCACTGTCACGCCTTAAACTGCGCCTGGAGCAGATCGAAGACACCAAGTTGCAAGGTCAGATGCGCCAGGACCTGGACGACATGATCGGCATGCTCGACTCCACCCTGAGTTACTTGCACGAGCAGCGCACCAGCGAAACCCGGCACTGGCTCGACGTGCAGGCGCTGGTCGAATCCCTCAGCGAAAACGCCCAGGATCAAGGCTCCGATGTGCAGTTCGCGGGCAATTGCGCGCCCTTGCAGGTGCAGCCGATGGCACTGCGCTCGTGCCTCAACAACCTGATCGACAATGCCTTGCGTTATGCCGGTACGGCGCGGGTGGAGCTGAGCGACAGCCGGGAAGCCTTGATCATCCGTGTGATCGACCACGGGCCGGGGATTGCCGCGGATAAACGCGAGGCCGTATTCGAACCGTTCTTTCGCCTGGAAGGCTCACGCAACCGCAACTCCGGCGGCGTCGGCCTGGGCATGACGATTTCCAAGGAAGCGGTGGAACGCCTCGGCGGCAGCCTGAGCCTGGAGGAAACCCCAGGCGGCGGCCTGACCGCCGTGATGTGGTTGCCGAGGGCTTAAAGGGGTTTGTCTTCGCGACGCACTTGCGCCTGGGTCGCGCTCCAATCCGTCAGCAGACTGTAGGCCACCGCCAGCAAGGTCGGGCCGATAAACAAACCGATAAAGCCAAAGGCGATCAACCCGCCAAACACGCCCAGCAGCACAATCACCAGCGGCAGGTTGCCGCCGCGGCTGATCAGGTACGGCTTGAGCACGTTGTCGACGCCACTGATGATGAACGTGCCCCACACACCGAGAAATACCGCATAGGTGTAATCGCCCTTCCAGGCCAGCCAGGCCGTGGCCGGGATCCATATCAGCGGCGGCCCCATGGGGATCAGGCTGAGCAGGAAGGTAACGATGCCCAGTACCAACGCGCCCGGCACACCGGCGATCAGGAAACCGATCAGCGCCAGCAGGGCCTGAGCGGCGGCGGTACCGATTACGCCGTTGACCACGCGTTGCACGGTGCCGGCCACCAACTCGATGTAGTAACCGGCACGGTCGCCAATCAAGCGTTCCAGCAGACGATGCACGAACGTCGCCAGGCGCGGCCCGTCGCGGTAGAAGAAAAACACGAACACCAGGCTCAGGGTCAGTTCGAGAATACCGCCACCGATCTGCGCGCTGCGCGCCAGCAACCAGTTGCCGACCTGGCCCAGGTACGGCTTGATGCTGACCATCAACGCTGCGCCCTGCTGGTCGATGCTGTCCCAGGTCGCCACCAGGCGCTCGCCGACAAAGGGGATCGAGCCCAGCCAGGTCGGCGCGGCAGGCAGGCCGTCAACCTGGATATCCTTGATCAGGCTCACGGCGTCGCGCACATGGTCGGCCAGGTTGAACCCCAGCCACACCAGTGGCACCGCCACCAGCAACATCCAGCCCAGGGTCAGAATGCCCGCCGCCAGGGATTCCCGGCCGCCCAGCCAGCGGGTCAGCAAACGCATCAGCGGCCAGCTGGCAAACGCCAGCACCGCGCCCCAGAACAGCGCCGACCAGAACGGCGCCATCACCCAGAAGCTGGCACCAAACAACACCAGCAGCAGGATTTGCACCAGTAGGCGATCGTTATTGAGCATCGGGTATCTCGAGAATAAGGCTGTAGGAAGAGAGCTTAGGCGAACGGCGCGGGTCCGTTCGCCCTGTTGCGGGTCAGCGTATCAGATGCAGGTGCAAACCCTTAGCGTCACCGGTGCCGGTTTCCACGCGCGCGGCGCGTACGCCGCTGTCGATCAGGCCCTGGCGCCAGGCTTCGGCGGTCGGCCCGGTCAAGCTGACGCGCAAGGTGGCGTCGAGGTTCAAGCCACGGGAAATCAGAGTCAGCCAGGTGGCGTCGGGCTCGGCGCCCAACGCCGGGAAGTCCAGTTCGCCGGTGCTTTTCAACTCACGCAGCAAGGTGGCCGAGGTAGGCAGCAAGTCCCCCAGCGGCGCGCTGGCATCGAGCTGTTCAACATGCAAATAGGCGCGACGGTTGCCGCGCGTGATGCCGTACAGCGCTACCAGAGAATTGTCCTGCGGCGCCGCCAGACGCAGCAGCAGGTATTCCTGCTGCCCATCGGCGCCGACCAGTTTGGCGTTGCCGAACACTTCGTTGGCCCACAGGCTGCTTTCGCCGCAATCGCGAGCCTGACACCAGAACAACAGCTGCGCGCCCTTGGCCTGCAACGCTTCGCGCGTCGCGGTAAATGCGGCACTGGAAGTGTGCTCGGCGGGCAGCTCATAGGTGATGGCGGTGGTCTGGCCACGCGCTGTGGCTTGGCCTTCGTAACGCAGTTGGCCGCTGATCTTGCGGATCGCGCCCATCGGGTAGATGCGTTCCTTTTCTTCAGCGGGGCGGTAATCGACGATTTGCGCATCGGCCTGACGGGCCACGGCCGGTAAATCCTGGCTTCCCGGCAGGTCCGCGGCGAACACCAAGGGGCTGAAACAGCACAGCCCGAGGGCACGGATACATCCTTTGCGCAGGCTCATCGGATCGGTAAGCCCTGGCCATTGGAGGTCGCAGCAGTGTTCATAGCGTTCATGGTTGACTCCCTTTCAATCCGCCCAGCCTCGGCAGTTGCCCGCGTCAAGTCAAGGCGCTTGGAAGAACCGATTGAAACAGTCTGCAACAAGGAGCGCGCCGGGCTCATCATTAAGGTGTAAATGATGGCCGCCGGGCAGCGTGTTCACCGTAAAAGGTAGCTGAGAAAGCAATTCTGTATGTTTCGCCAGCATGCCGTCAGCCGCGACCACCAACTGTGTAGGGCAACCCACGCGTCGCACGAAAGCCATCGCCTGCTCATCGGTCAGGCGCATCGGCGAGGCGAGCGTCAGGCGACTGTCCGTACGCCAGGTGTAACCTCCCGGCACCGGCATCAAACCGCGCTGGGCCAACAGCTCGGCGGCTTCGCGACTGACCGCCACCACGCCTTTCATGCGTGCTTCCACGGCGCGATCCAGCGAGGTGTAGACCGGTTTGCGCTTCTCTTGCAGGTTCAGTTGCGCCTGCAGCGCCATGCCCAACCGCTCGGCGGCGCTCTCGCCCGCGGCGGTGGGCGGGACCACGCCGTCGATCAACCCCAGGTGCGTGACACGCTCCGGCAACGCGCCGGCCAACACCAGCGAGACGATGGCGCCGAGGGAGTGGCCAAGTAATGCAAAACGTTTCCAGCCCAGCTGTTCGGCGACTTGCAGTACATCAAAGACGTAATCCCACAGGGCATAACCGGCGCCGACAGGACGGTGCGCCGAATGCCCATGACCGGCCATGTCCAACGCGACGATACGCAAACCGTGCAGCTTCGGCGCCAGCCGCGCAAAGCTGTTGGCGTTGTCCAGCCAGCCATGCAGGGCGATCACCGGCAAACCGTCTTCGGGACCAAACAGATGCGCCGCCAACTCGATGTGCGGCAGGCTCAGGCGGACTTCTTCGACGGGCATGCTCATGCGCAACTGCGCTCGCGGGCTGCCCAGCGGGAAAACAGGTTCTTGATCAAGGTCGCGGTGTCCTGCGGGCGTTCGAGGGGAAACATATGGCCGCCGGGCATGGTGAGCATTTCGCCCATCGGCAGGCGGTCGACGCCGCTGGCATGGTGGCGCATCACCACGCGGCTTTGGCGGCCGCGCACCACCGCCAACGGCACCTTCAGCTGACGAACCTGGCCAGGGCTGGTGTGAGGCACGCCGCGGTAGATGCTGATTTCAGTGGCCGGATCAAAGCGCAGACGCAGGCGGTCGCCCACCTGTTGCAAGCCATGTTGCAGGTACGCGTCAAAGCATTCCGGATCGAACCCGCGAAACAGCGTCTTGCCGGCAAAGTAGCTGCGCGCCGCCTCCAGGTCGGTAAATTCTTCACGGCGGCCCAGCGTACGCCCGGCCGGCGTCAGGCGGTCGATAAAGCCGAAACGCTTGGCGGCACGGATCACCCAGCGGTCAGCGCGGGTCAGTACCGGCGAATCGAGCATCACCACGCCGCGGTACAGCTGCGGACAGCGCATGGCCGCGTGCAAATGCAACACGCCGCCCAGGGAATGGCCCACACCCCACACCGGTTCCGGCTGCAACTGCAGATGGTGGATCAACTCGTCCACCAGGTTCTGCCAGTTGTCGTCCACCGGAAACATGGGGTCGTGACCGTGTTGCGGCAGGTGAGCCACGGCATATTCCGGGGCCAGGGCGGCAAACAACTTGCCGTAAGTGGCCGAAGGGAAGCCATTGGCGTGGGCAAAAAACACGTGCTGCGACATACCGGATCCATCTGCAAAAACAGAAGTTGATTGTCACCATGCCCGGCCGTTACAGCAATGACTGTAACCGCCAGGAATGATGACACTCACGCCACGCCTATCGCGCCGGCGGGTTCTCGCCCAGCGGTACCACGGCCATGGTCAGGCGCGACACGCAGCTGGCTTTGCCCTCATCGCTGGTCAAGCGAATGTCCCACACTTGAGTGGTCCGGCCGATATGGATCGCCCGGGCCACCGCCGTGACGCGCCCGCTGCGCACGCCGCGCAGGTGGTTGGCATTGACCTCCAGGCCCACGCAATAAAACTTGCTGGCATCGATACACAGGTAAGCCGCCATGGACCCGACGCTTTCAGCCAGCACCACCGACGCACCGCCGTGCAGCAGGCCGTAGGGTTGATGGGTGCGGTGGTCGACCACCATGCTGGCGGTCAGGGACTCGTCGTCGAAGCTTTCGAAGCGGATGTCCAGCAGCTCACCGATGGTGTTTTTCTGGATCGCGTTGAGTTGCTCGATATTCGGTTGGGTGCGCCACAAGCTCATGAAGTTGTCCTTATTAGTTTTATTACGACCTTAATCCTGCCACACAATGGCTTCGTTGCGCGCGCTCCAAACCGCAAGCTCGGCACCGTAGGTCGACTCGATCACCGTGCGTTTGATCTTCAGGGTCGGCGTGAGAAAGCCGTTTTCCACCGCCCAACTGTCTTTCACCACCACCAGCTGGCGCAAGCGTTCATGTTTATCCAGTGCCTGGTTGACCTGTTCCAGCCAGCGTTCGAGGCTGCTGCCCAGGACGTGTCGGTCCTGAGGCCCGGCGGACAACACGCACAGGCCGATCGGCGCAGTCAGGCCATCGCCCACCACACACACTTGCTCAATGCGTGCATGTTCGGCCAGGCGGTTTTCAATCGGTGCCGGGGCCACGTATTTGCCCTTGCTGGTCTTGAAGATTTCCTTGAGCCGCCCGGTCAGGCGCAGGCGGCCGTCGGCATCCTGCTCGCCTTTGTCGCCGGTACGCAGGAAGCCATCATCGGTCAGGGTCTCGGCGGTTTTCTGCGGGTCCTTGAAGTAGCCGAGCATGGTCGCGCCGCTGCGCACCTGCACCTCGCCCGACGTGTCGATGCGCACTTCAACGCCAGGGCATGGCAGGCCGATCCAGCCGAGCGTCTGCTGGCAGGGCCGACACACATGGGAATAGCCACAGCTTTCGGTCATGCCATACACCTCCAGCACATCCAGCCCCAGGCGCTGATACCAACGCAGCAATGCTTCGGGCACGGGCGCCGCCCCGGACAACGCAATGCGCAGGGCATCCAGGCCCAACCCTGCAAGAACCTTATGGCCGACGCGCCTGCCGATAAATGGCACGCGCAGCAGGCTGTCGAGGCGCTTTTGCGGGATCTTGCTGTAGACGCCCATCTGGAACTTGGTCCAGATTCGCGGCACGCCGAACAGCGCCGTCGGTCTCGCCCGCTGTAAATCGACCAAAAAGGTATCGAGGCTTTCGGCGAAAAACACGGTTTGCCCGGTGTAGATCGAGGCCAGTTCCACGAACATGCGCTCGGCCACATGGCACAGCGGCAGGTAAGACAGCAGCCGATCGCCCTCCCCCAGGCCAAATAGCTCAGTGCCGCGGGTGGCCGCGAAGCCCAAGGCGCCGAAGGTCTGCATCACGCCCTTGGGCAAGCCGGTGGTGCCGGAGGTGTAGACGATGGTGGCCAGGCTTGAGGCGCCAGGTTCGGGATTGTCCTGGATCGGCGAGCAGGCTTGCAGGTCGGCCCAGCGGTAATCGAAGTCGCCGACCGGGCACAGGGGCAGGCTGATGGTCGGCAGCCCGGCGGGGATACCCGGCGCCATCGCAGGCCAGTCGTCCAGCTTGCCGATCAATACCAGCGCCGCCTCGGAATGGGTCAGCACATGGGCAACGGAGTCGGCGGTGAGGTTGGGGTACAGCGGCACCGAGACATGCCCGGCCATCCAGATCGCGAGGTCGGCGATGATCCAGTGCGCGCAGTTTTTTGAGATCAGCGCGATGTGCGAGCCTTGCGGCAGCTCGCGGGCACGCAGCCAATGCGCGGCGCAACGGGCCTGGTGGGCGACCTCGCCCCAGGTGAGGGTCTGCACCTCGCCGGCGCCGGTGGGTTGCACCAGAAAGGGTTTGCGCGGGTGTCGCGCTTCACGTTCGAAGAAGGCCTGCAACGGCAAACGAAAAGCGACGGGCATGGGACGCGCTCCTTTGTGATCCGACCATAGCCAACCAAGCACTTGCTTGGTTGACTGTATAGCACACACTTGGCGGTGATTAATTTTAGGGGGCTCGGGGTTTTTGCATGTTTTTTTTGGGGGGGTTATGGGGGGGCTGGGGGGGCTGGGGGCATATCCGTTGGTTGGGTGATGGCCGCTTTGGGTTCCGCCCTTACGGCGGGTCACTTTGGAAAAGCCCCAAAGTAACCAAAGGGCTCTTGCCCCACCACTCGGCACCTCGCTTAGGCTCGGTGTGCCCTCACTCCGTCTTGAATCCGTGGGCCGCCGTGACGGGCCATCCATGGCCCAACACGGCTAACCCGGCGTCCTGCCGGGTTACCCACGG
>NZ_CAWOAW010000009.1:0-215 GCF_963879675.1 Pseudomonas sp. Larv2_ips | reverse complement strand
CAGGCAACAATTATTTCGGCAGTGCCGCCGCCTTCGCAGCCTCGCTAAAGCTCGACAGCTCCCACAGGGGATCGGGGGCGGGCTTGTAGGGGCGTGCGCAGGGGATCAACCGAAGCCTCGGCGGCGTCTGGGCATGAACGCGGTCCGTGTGGGAGCTGTCGAGCCGCGGCGAGGCTGCGAAAGCGGTGGTTCAGGCAACAATTATTTCGGCAGTG
>NZ_CAWOAW010000008.1:0-427 GCF_963879675.1 Pseudomonas sp. Larv2_ips | reverse complement strand
AGATTGGTGTGCCAGCCGCCGCGGTAATACGGAGGGTGCAAGCGTTAATCGGAATTACTGGGCGTAAAGCGCACGCAGGCGGTTTGTTAAGTCAGATGTGAAATCCCCGGGCTCAACCTGGGAACTGCATCTGATACTGGCAAGCTTGAGTCTCGTAGAGGGGGGTAGAATTCCAGGTGTAGCGGTGAAATGCGTAGAGATCTGGAGGAATACCGGTGGCGAAGGCGGCCCCCTGGACGAAGACTGACGCTCAGGTGCGAAAGCGTGGGGAGCAAACAGGATTAGATACCCTGGTAGTCCACGCCGTAAACGATGTCGACTTGGAGGTTGTGCCCTTGAGGCGTGGCTTCCGGAGCTAACGCGTTAAGTCGACCGCCTGGGGAGTACGGCCGCAAGGTTAAAACTCAAAGGAATTGACGGAAGACTT
>NZ_CAWOAW010000007.1:0-259 GCF_963879675.1 Pseudomonas sp. Larv2_ips | reverse complement strand
TGGCGTCCCCTAGGGGACTCGAACCCCTGTTACCGCCGTGAAAGGGCGGTGTCCTAGGCCACTAGACGAAGGGGACACGCTACTGAAACACATGGTGTGTATTTCAGTGCCCAGAGGCCTCATCCGAAGACTTGGTCCTGGTTTCACTCAATGCCGCCCGAGGGCAACACTGCTTAAAAATTGGAGCGGGAAACGAGACTCGAACTCGCGACCCCGACCTTGGCAAGGTCGTGCTCTACCAACTGAGCTATTCCCGCAT
>NZ_CAWOAW010000006.1:479937-527350 GCF_963879675.1 Pseudomonas sp. Larv2_ips | reverse complement strand
TTACACGCTGCTGTCAACACCTCTTTTTCTCCGCTTTCGACCGAGAAGATCGAAACGTTAATAGAGCCAAACAACACTGCTCTACCAACTCCCTCTGGGCTTCGATGAACTGAAGCAACTCGCTGCCGAATTCTGCGTAACTCTTTGTTTACCAAGGAGTTTTCCGTTTCGACTGCGCCGGAAGTGGGGCGAATTATAGACAGATATAAAACGCCGTCAACACTTAATTTCAGCTTTATTCGGATTTAAGCGTAATACGCGCAAATGCCTTCTTACCAGCCTGGCAAACGTGGGTAGCGCCCAGCTCGTATATAAAGGTGCGATCAACAACCTCACCATCTATACGCACGCCGCCGGAACCCAACAGGTCACGCGCAACCGCCGAGTTCTTCACCAAGCCAGCTTTATTAAGCACTGCAGCGATCGGCATCGCTTCAGCAGCAGTCAGCTCGATCTCCGGCAGATCATCCGGCAACTCGCCATCCTTCATACGATTGCCTGCCGCACGGTGAGCACTTGCCGCAGCCTCTTCACCATGAAAGCGCGCCACAATCTCTTCGGCCAACTTGATCTTCACGTCACGCGGATTGGCACCCGCCTCGACGTCAGCACGCAGCGCATTGATCTCATCCATCGAGCGGAAACTCAACAGCTCAAAGTAACGCCACATCAACGCGTCCGGAATTGAAACCAGCTTGCCGTACATCACACCCGGCGCTTCCTGAATACCTACATAGTTACCCAAGGACTTGGACATCTTCTTGACGCCATCCAACCCCTCCAGCAACGGCATGGTCAGAATGCACTGCGCCTCTTGCCCATACGCACGCTGCAACTCACGACCCATCAGCAGGTTGAACTTCTGATCGGTGCCCCCCAACTCAACGTCCGCGCGCAACGCCACCGAGTCATACCCTTGAACCAGTGGGTACAGGAACTCGTGAATCGCGATCGGCTGATTAGTGGAGTAGCGCTTGTCGAAGTCATCGCGCTCAAGCATGCGCGCCACGGTGTACTGGGATGTCAGGCGGATAAAGTCAGCCGGCCCCATCTTGTCCATCCAGGTGGAGTTGAAGGCCACTTCGGTCTTGGCCGGATCGAGAATCTTGAACACCTGAGTCTTATAGGTCTCGGCATTGTCGAGAACCTGCTCACGGGTCAGCGGCGGGCGCGTTGCGCTCTTGCCGCTTGGATCACCGATCATCCCGGTGAAGTCACCTATAAGGAAGATGACTTGATGCCCCAGCTCCTGGAACTGACGCAGCTTATTAATAAGCACGGTGTGACCCAGGTGCAGATCCGGCGCCGTTGGATCGAAGCCAGCCTTAATACGCAGGGGTTGGCCACGCTTGAGCTTTTCGATCAGCTCGGCCTCGACCAACAGTTCTTCCGCACCACGTTTTATCAGCGCTAGCTGCTCTTCAACCGACTTCATAACAGACCCGCAAGGCTCAGATTCAAAAGGGAACCAACCATACAAGATCAGGGACTAATTACAAGTTTTGCCCTGCGCACGGACACCGTTCAGCAAGCCCAGCATTCGCAAGCTTGCGCCACAGATGATTTGGTTATATTTTATACAGTTATTTCATCTTCATCATGTCATTCATCTTTTCCATTTCATCTTCAAAGTCAAAATTACTTATGACCACAGAACCGTCTAAAGCGCCGCCGCTTTACCCGAAGACCCACCTGCTCGCCGCAAGTGGTATCGCCGCTCTTCTCAGCCTGGCACTCCTGGTATTCCCTTCCAGTGACGTAGAAGCCAAACGAACATCCCTGAGCCTTGACCCGGAAAGTCCAGTTGAACAACTGACACAAGATCAAGACGCTGCTGAAGCGCAACAAGCCACAAATGCACCAACCGAATCACCCTTTGCGCAGATAGAAAGCACTCCCGAAGACACTCAACAAGCCACTCAAGAGCCGCCTGCGGCCGTTGCGGACAAGAATCCCCTGCACCGCGAAGTGATCGTGGCCAAAGGCGACACTCTCTCAACGCTGTTCGAGAAAGTGGGCCTGCCCGCCTCTACTGTTAATGAGGTGTTGGCGAGCGATAAACAAGCCAAACAATTCACTCAGCTCAAGCACGGGCAGAAGCTTCAGTTCGAGCTGGCACCCAACGGCCAGCTGAACAACCTGCACAGCAATGTCAGCGACCTCGAAAGCATCTCGCTGACCAAAGGCGCCAAAGGCTTTGCCTTCAACCGCATCACCACCAAACCGGTGATGCGCTCCGCCTACATACATGGCGTGATCAACAGCTCGCTGTCGCAATCGGCCGCCCGCGCCGGCTTGTCCCACAGCATGACCATGGACATGGCCAGTGTGTTTGGCTACGACATCGACTTCGCTCAGGACATTCGCCAAGGCGACGAATTCGACGTGATCTACGAGCAGAAAGTCGCCAACGGCAAAGTGGTCGGCACCGGCGCCATCCTTTCGGCGCGTTTCACCAACCGTGGCAAGACCTACACCGCCGTTCGTTATACCAACAAACAAGGCAATACCAGCTACTACACGGCTGATGGCAACAGCATGCGAAAGGCGTTCATCCGCACGCCGGTAGATTTCGCCCGCATCAGCTCGCGTTTCTCCATGGGCCGCAAACACCCGATCCTGAACAAGATCCGCGCTCACAAAGGCGTCGACTATGCCGCCCCGCGTGGCACGCCGATCAAAGCAGCCGGCGATGGCAAGGTGTTGCTGGCCGGGCGTCGCGGTGGCTACGGCAATACCGTGATCATCCAGCACGGCAACACCTACCGCACGCTGTATGGCCACATGCAAGGGTTCGCCAAAGGCGTGTCCACAGGCAGTAACGTCAAGCAAGGCCAGGTGATCGGCTACATCGGCACCACTGGCCTGTCCACTGGCCCGCACTTGCACTATGAATTCCAGGTGAATGGCGTTCACGTCGACCCATTGGGCCAGAAGCTGCCGATGGCCGACCCGATCGCCAAAGCCGAGCGCGCACGCTTCCTGCAGCAAAGCCAGCCGCTAATGGCCCGCATGGACCAAGAGCGCTCTACCCTGCTGGCCTCGGCGAAGCGTTAAGGTATGCCGCGCTATATAGGTGTGATGTCCGGGACCAGCCTTGATGGCCTGGATATCGCCCTGATCGAACAAGACCCGGCGATCAAGTTGATCGCCACGCACTACATCCCGATGCCCGAGACCCTGCGCGCCGAGTTGCTAAGCCTGTGCGCCAGCGGCCCGGATGAGATCGCACGTTCAGCGATTGCCCAGCAACACTGGGTAACGCTCGCCGCCCAGGGCATCCACGCCTTGCTGCAACAGCAGAACCTCAAGCCGGAAGACATTCGCGCCATTGGCAGCCACGGGCAGACGATCCGCCATGAGCCGGCCCGTGGCTTTACCGTTCAGATCGGTAACCCTGCGCTGCTAACCGAGCTGACAGGCATCACCGTGGTCAGCGACTTCCGCAGCCGCGACGTCGCTGCCGGCGGCCAGGGCGCGCCGCTCGTGCCGGCGTTTCATGAGGCGTTGTTCGGTGAGCGTGCCGGCAACCGGGTCGTATTAAACGTAGGCGGGTTCAGCAACCTCAGCCTGATCGAGACCGGCAAGCCGGTCGCCGGCTTCGACTGCGGCCCCGGAAACGTCTTGCTGGATGCCTGGATTCACCAACAGCGCGGCGAGCACTTTGACCGCGACGGGCAGTGGGCCGCCAGTGGCAAGGTTGAGCCTCAGTTGCTCAGCCGCCTACTCAGCGACCCCTTCTTCCTCACCAAAGGCCCGAAAAGTACCGGACGTGAAGTCTTCAACCTGAGCTGGCTGCAGCAACACCTCGGCACATTACCCGCGTTTAAGCCTCAGGACGTACAGGCAACCCTGCTTGAACTGACGGCGCTGACCATCGTTGAATCCCTGCAAACCGCACAGTCCGCGACTGAAACGCTGCTGGTCTGTGGTGGCGGCGCGCATAACGCCACGCTGATGAACCGTCTGGCGGCGCTGCTGCCGTCCACCCAGGTCAGCAGCACCGCCACTTATGGCGTCGATCCCGACTGGGTCGAAGCCATGGCCTTCGCCTGGCTGGCCCATTGCTGCCTTGAAGGCATTGCCGCCAACCGCCCCAGCGTCACCGGCGCACGTGGGCTGCGGGTACTGGGCGCGATTTACCCGGCCTGACTCCCAGACAGCAAAACGCCGCTTGGCCTTTCAAAGCCAAGCGGCGTTTTTTATCTGCTATGGATCAGATCGAGAACGAAGACCCGCACCCACACGTCGTGGTGGCATTCGGGTTCTTGATCACGAAACGCGAACCTTCCAGACCTTCCTGGTAATCCACCTCGGCACCTGCCAGGTATTGGAAGCTCATCGGGTCCACGACCAGGCTGACGCCTTCGCGCTCGACGATAGTGTCATCATCGGCCACATCTTCATCGAAGGTAAAACCGTACTGAAACCCTGAACAACCGCCGCCCGTAACAAATACGCGCAGCTTCAAGCGATCATTACCCTCTTCATCGACCAGGCTCTTCACCTTGTGCGCAGCACCGTGGGTGAATTGCAAAGCCGTGGGGGTGAAGGACTCAACGCTCATGCTGATAATCTCCCGGCGTACCGCCGCCATATGCGTAATGGCGGGCATTATCCGCTTCTCCTAGAAAAGCGGTCAACTATTGTTACGGTATATCAATCTGCGTTGCCGCCATTAAAAACACAAAAGGCCCGATCAACGGGCCTTTTGCACAGCAGCAGGCAAGCCTTACGGCAGCATGCCCGCGTGGGACAGGCCCAGCTTTTCATCCAGGCCAAACAGGATGTTCAGGTTCTGCACCGCCTGGCCCGAGGCGCCCTTGACCAGGTTGTCGATGACCGACAACACCACCACCAGGTCGCCATCCTGCGGACGGTGCACGGCAATACGGCAGACGTTGGCACCACGCACGCTGCGGGTTTCCGGATGGCTGCCAGCTGGCATTACATCGACGAACGGTTCGTAGGCATAACGCTTTTCAAACAGCGCCTGCAGATCTACCGAACGATCGACCACAGTTGCGTACAGCGTGGAGTGAATGCCACGAATCATCGGCGTCAGGTGCGGCACGAACGTCAGACCGACCTCCTTGCCAGCGGCACGCCGCAGCCCTTGACGAATTTCCGGCAAGTGGCGGTGCCCTTTTACCGCATAGGCTTTCATGCTTTCGGACGTTTCGGAGTAAAGCGAACCCACAGCTGCCCCACGACCGGCGCCGCTCACACCCGACTTGCAGTCTGCGATCAGGCGCGAAGTGTCCGCCAGCCCGCCTTCGAGCAATGGCAGGAAACCCAGCTGCGTGGCAGTCGGGTAGCAACCCGGCACCGCGATCAGGCGTGCTTGCTTGATCTGCTCGCGATTGACTTCAGGCAGGCCGTATACCGCCTCTTCCAGCAATTGAGGCGCGCCGTGCGGCTGGCCGTACCATTTGGCCCATTCGTCAGCATCCTGCAGACGGAAATCGGCCGACAGATCGATGACCTTGGTCCCCGCCGCCAGCAGTTCACCGGCCAGTGCATGCGCCACCCCGTGAGGCGTCGCGAAAAACACCACGTCACAGGCGCCAAGGGTCTTGATGTCCGGCACGCTGAACGCCAGGCCGTCGTAGTGGCCTCGCAGGTTGGGGTACATATCGGCCACGGCCAGTCCGGCCTCGGATCGGGAAGTGATAACCACCACCTCAGCTTGCGGATGCTGAGCCAACAGACGCAGCAATTCGACACCGGTGTAACCCGTGCCGCCGACGATACCGACCTTGACCATAAACCTGCCCTCAACGAACCCACTGGAAAGCCGTCGATAATAGGGGCCACATCGCCCTGCGACAACCGTCAACGTGACGTACGGGCGCATGAGCCACTACTATCTTCAGTTACCGTGAACCTGGGAATAACTAGAAATGCTCTATCTATGGATCAAAGCCTTCCACATCGTCGCTATCGTCTGCTGGTTTGCCGGGCTGTTCTACCTGCCCCGCCTGTTCGTCTATCACGCCCAAAGTGAAGACACCGTCAGCAAAGAACGCTTCAGCGTCATGGAGCGCAAGCTCTACCGCGGCATCATGGGCCCGGCGATGATCGCCACGCTGATATTCGGCGGCTGGCTGATCTACCTCAACCCTGCCATCTTTCAATCCGGTGCCTGGATCCACGCCAAACTGACCCTGGTCGTGCTGCTCATCGGTTACCACCATATGTGCGGCGCACAGGTAAAACGCTTTGCCCGTGGCGAAAACACCCGCAGCCATGTCTTTTATCGCTGGTTCAATGAAGTACCGGTTCTGATATTGCTGGCTATCGTAATTTTGGTCGTGGTCAAACCGTTCTAACTTCAATCACTCGGGGTACCTCCAATGTCGCTGCCCGCTTTGCTTGAACAACGTCTGCGCCTGCCCGTGGTGGCTGCGCCGATGTTCCTGATTTCCAACCCGCAACTGGTACTGGCCTGCTGTCGCAATGGCGTGGTCGGGAGTTTCCCGGCACTGAACCAACGTGAAAGCAGCGGCTTCAAGGCCTGGCTGGAAGAAATCGAAGCGGGCCTGGCGCAGCTGGATTACCCCGCGCCGTATGCCGTCAACCTGATCGTGCACAACAGCAACCCCCGCCTGGAGGCCGATCTGGCGATCTGTGTGGCGCACAAAGTGCCGATCGTCATCACCAGCCTGGGTGCGGTGAAAGAACTGGTCGATGCCGTGCACAGCTACGGCGGTCTGGTGTTTCACGACGTCACCACCCGGCGCCACGCCGAGAAAGCCGCAGAGGCTGGTGTTGACGGCCTGATCGCCGTGGCTGCAGGCGCCGGGGGCCATGCCGGCACCTGGAGTCCGTTCGCGCTGATCGCCGAGATTCGGCAGTTCTTCGACAAAACCCTGCTGTTGGCAGGCTGCCTCAACCATGGCCACGAGATCCTCGCCGCCCAGCTGTTGGGCGCAGACCTCGCCTACTTCGGCACACGCTTTATCGGCACCACTGAAAGCCATGCCCCGGATGCGTATAAAGAGATGCTGCTCACATCGCGTGCCGCCGACATCGTGCACACTCCCGCAGTGTCCGGCGTGCCCGCCAGCTTTATGCGCCAGAGCCTGGAAAACGCCGGTTTCGACCTCGCAGCCTTACAGGGCAAAGGCGAAGTCAACTTCGGCTCCAAGCTCAAGCCGTTGAGCGACGAGGCCAAGGCATGGAAAACGGTATGGTCTGCGGGCCAGGGCGTCGGTGAGATTGACGATCTGCCCGGCGTCGATGAACTGATTGCCCGCCTGGATGCCGAATACCGCAAGGCCCGCGAACAGGCGACACAACTGCGCTGGCCACGCTGATACACTCGCCAGGCCTGCCGATTGAAGCGGGCCGGCAACTCCCCTCCTTTACCAGTGACAAGGATGCCCGCATGAGCGACAACCGTTTCAAGATCGTGTTTGACGGAGCCTTGCTCCCGGGTGTCGAAAGCACCACGGCCAAACTCAACCTCGCCGAGTTGTTCAAGAGCGATGTCGAGTCGATCGAAAAGCTCTTCACCGGACGCCCCGTTGCGCTCAAGCGTGACCTGTCGCGCGCGGATGCCGAGACCTACCTGACTGCGCTGAAAAACGCCGGTGTTGATGCCCGCATCGAAGATGAGCAACCCGTGGCGTTCAGCCTGGCCGAAACCCATGAAACGCAGACCAGCGCCGCTGATTTTTCGCGCGCCGCCGCCTCGCCTTACGCGCCACCCCGTGCAGCCGTGGGGGATAACACCGAGGAATTCGCAACGCTCAAGGTTTTCACCATTCACGGGCGTATCGGTCGCCTGCGCTACCTGGCCTGGACGTTGGTATTGACCGTCGCCATGCTGGTCGCCGCGGGCATTATCAGCACCGCCAGTTTCGCCGTCGCCACCGCCTCGCCAATAGCCGGCGCTATTCTCGGCTCGCTGCTGGGTTTCGCGCTGTTTGTTGCACTCGTCTGGGTCAGCGTGCAAATCGGCGTGCAACGCCTGCACGATCTGGGCTGGTCTGGCTGGCTGTACTTCCTGAACCTGGTGCCCTTGGTGAACAGCGTTTTCCCGCTGTTGCTGCTGGTGCTGCCCGGTAATCCAGGTGCCAACCAATACGGCCCTCCGCCACCACGCAACTCTACTGCGGTGAAGGTGCTGGCTGCCATGTGGCTGGCGTTCATTCCGGTGATGCTCGCCATCCTTGTCACGCTGGGCATGAACGGTTACCTGAATCAATTCGAAGCCAATATGAGCAATAGCTACGAAAGCAGCTCCATCAATGCCGATGACGACACCGATCAAAGCGTCATCGTCGATGAAGAAGACGGCGCGCAAAGTGCTGACGACGCAGCCGAACCTGTAGACTCTCCAGAACAGTGAGAAACGCCCGGCGCCTGTGATGCCTCTGTCACAGGCCCGGCGGCGTTGCGATGGAGAAAGGCATGACCCGTTACGCTCTGATCACCGGTGCCTCCAGCGGCATCGGCCTGGCCTTGGCCGAAGCATTGGCCCGTCGCGGCCGCAGCTTGATTCTGGTGGCCCGCCAGCGTGATCAGTTGGAAAGCATTGCAATCGAATTGACTCAACGCTTTGGCGTCGAGGTGTTGTTTCGCGCCTGCGATCTGGGCGAGCCGCTGCGCCTGTCCGGGTTCCTGCTGGAGCTTGAAGAGGGCGAGCGGCAGATCGACCTGCTGGTCAACTGCGCCGGCATCGGCACCAGCGGACCGTTCCTGGCCCAGGACTGGATGACCGAACAAGACCTGATCGAAGTCAACATCCTGGCCCTGACCCGTATGTGCCATGCCCTGGGCAATGCCATGGCGCTGCATGGCGGCGGGCAGATTCTTAACGTTGCTTCGGTCGCCGCGTTTCAGCCGGGCCCATGGATGAGCAGCTATTACGCCAGCAAGGCGTATGTACTGCACTTCTCCGAAGGGCTGCGCGAGGAGTTGAAGAGCTGTGGCATCAAGGTCTCGGTGCTGTGCCCCGGCCCCACGCGCACAGCCTTTTTTGGTACCGCGCAAATGGACACCGCCAAACTCGACCGCAGCCAACAACTGATGAGCCCGGAAGAAGTCGCGCTTTATACCGTGCGAGCCTTGGAAAGAAACAAAGCCATCATCATTCCCGGGCGGCGCAACCGTTGGCTGGCGTTCAGCCCACGCCTGAGCCCCCGCTGGCTGACCCGCAAGATTGCCGGCGCGATCAACAAGGCCTATTGCCCACGTTGACGGCCTGGGTACACTCCCCTGCACTTTCACAATGGAGAAACAGCTGTGGATACTCTGTTCACCAAGATCATCAACAGGGAAATACCGGCGAAGATCATCTATGAAGATGACCAGGTCCTCGCTTTCCACGATATTGCCCCGATGGCGCCCGTGCATTTTCTGGTCATTCCAAAAAAGCCGATCCGCACCCTCAATGACCTCACCGAAGACGATAAAGCCCTGGCCGGCCATATTCTGTTTACCGCTCAGCGTCTGGCTGTGGAACAGGGCTGCGAGAAAGGCTTTCGCGTGGTGATGAACTGCAATGAAGAAGGCGGGCAGACCGTTTATCACATTCATATGCACGTGCTGGGGCAGCGCCAGATGAACTGGCCACCGGGCTGATCAGCCTTCCTGCAGAGGTCGCGGCCCAGTGCTGCGACTTCATGCCCTTGACTCAACGCAAACGCTTCGCCCTCTCTTGCGGTAAACTGGCCGCCGAGATTCTTCCCGGAGGTCAGCATGACTACCCAACGTCACTACTCGCCGATTGACCGTCTGTTGCTGCAAGCCGACATGGCCATGCGCACGCTGTTGCCGTTCAGCGGCCAACCGTACCGCCCATCGCCCGCAATCGTGCAGCCGGATTCGCAGATGAGCGAGACCGACACCCGCCACGTCGTCGGCCTGATGCGCATCAACCATACCGGCGAAGTCTGTGCCCAGGCGCTGTACCAAGGCCAGGCGCTGACCGCCAAGCTGCCGCAAGTGCGCGCGGCGATGGAACATGCCGCCGAGGAAGAAATCGACCACCTGGCCTGGTGTGAGCAGCGCATTCGTCAGTTGGGCAGCCATACGAGCGTGCTGAACCCACTGTTTTATGGTTTGTCGTTTGGTATCGGCGCTGCTGCCGGCCTGATCAGTGACAAGGTCAGCCTTGGCTTTGTCGCAGCGACGGAACATCAGGTGTGCAAACATTTGGATGAACACCTGGAACAGCTGCCGGCCGAAGACGAAAAGTCCCGGGCCATTCTCGAGCAGATGCGCATCGATGAAGAACACCACGCAGACAGCGCACTGGATGCGGGCGGCTTTCGCTTCCCGGCGCCGGTGCGGTTTGGCATGAGCCTGTTGGCCAAAGTCATGACCAAGAGCACCTATCGCATCTAAGTGCATTGAATCTGACCCACAAAAAAGGGCGCCACACAGGCGCCCTTTTCTTTTGCCGCTTGGCGATCAACCCAACTCGATGATTTCATAATCATGAGTGATTGCCACACCGGCCGCGCCCAGCATGATCGACGCCGAGCAATACTTCTCGGCCGACAGCTCGATGGCACGCTTGACCTGGGCTTCTTTCAGCGCCCGGCCCTTCACCACGAAATGCATGTGGATCTTGGTGAACACCTTCGGGTCTTCAGTGGCGCGCTCGGCTTCCAGGAAGGCTTCGCAGCTTTCCACGGCCTGGCGGGACTTCTTCAGGATGCTGACCACGTCGAAATTGCTGCAACCGCCGACACCCAGCAGGAGCATTTCCATCGGACGTACGCCCAGGTTACGGCCACCGGCTTCCGGCGGGCCATCCATGACCACTACATGGCCACTGCCCGACTCACCGAGGAACATGGCTTCGCCCGCCCATTGGATGCGTGCCTTCATCGCCCAGACTCCACTGCTAAAAAAGGGTCGCCAGCTTAGCACAGGGCCTTGGAACCGCAGCGTCCTGCCTTCAAAGCGATCAATGACAGCGTTTGCTCGGTAAATTCCTTAATCGAGGCAGAATGTGTCTGGTAAGCTGGCGCCAATTCAATGGCGCATTGCCATCCTTTGTACAGCGTGTATCAATGCCGACATCGCTGGATAAAAAAATAAATCCAACCACACCGTGCAGTCTTTTCGGGATACAACCATGGTTGCTCTTACTCCCACACCCAAGATCAAGAATCTCGACAAGCTGCTGATGCATTGCCAGCGCCGGCGTTATCCGGCCAAGCACAACATCATCTGCGCGGGCGAACGTTCCGAAACGCTGTTCTTCATCATCAAAGGCTCCGTCACTATCCTGATCGAGGATGAAGACGGTCGCGAGATGATCATCGCCTACCTCAATACCGGCGATTTCTTCGGGGAACTGGGGCTGTTCGAGCAAGCCGGCAAAGAGCAGGAACGCAGCGCCTGGGTGCGCGCCAAGATTGAATGCGACGTTGCCGAAATCAGTTACGCGAAATTCCGCGAATTGGCCCAGCATGATCCCGACATCCTTTACGCCCTGAGCGGCCAGATTGCCCAGCGCCTGCGCGACACCACGCGCAAAGTCGGTGACCTGGCGTTCTTTGACGTCACCGGCCGCGTGGCCCGTTGCCTGCTGGAGCTGTGCAAGCAACCGGATGCCATGACCCATCCGGACGGCATGCAGATCAAAGTCACGCGTCAGGAAATCGGGCGCATTGTCGGCTGCTCACGGGAAATGGTCGGTCGCGTACTCAAGGACCTGGAAGAGCGCAACCTGGTGCACGTCAAAGGCAAGACCATGGTGGTGTTCGGTACGCGTTAACCCGCCAGGAAGCCGGCCAGCATCTGACGGTACAAGGTATCCAGCCGGCTGATCGCATCCGGCGCGGGAAAGGCTTGATGCAGTGCGATATGGCTGTCGGCACGTACACGCTGGTCGAGGCCGCAGGCTTCATTGAAACGGTTGACGGCTGCAATCAACTCCTCGCGATCGTCATCCAGCAACAGGGCACCGTGCACCAACCCCACCGGGCGGCCGCCGCTCTGTCGCCAGCGCTGGGCGGTACCCACCATCTTGCGACCGTTGAGATTGACGTTGTAACGACCGTCGCAAAACGCACCGTCGATTTCACCGACGGACGCGTCACCGCCCAACTCAATCAATAAGTCGCAGATCGGCTGGCACAAACGCTGGTAACCGGTTTCGATGCGCCCTTGATCGCCTTCGCTGCGTGGCGGCGCGTACACCAGGGCGATATTGACGGTAGCGCCAGACTGCGGCACCGGCTCGCCGCCGGTTTCACGCAGCAGCACCGGCCAACCGGCATCGGCTGATACGCGGCTCGCGACTTCAAACGCGGGCAAGCGGCTCAAGCGACGCGGCATTACCAATGCTTGGTCGCTGGGCTGCCAGAACAGCAGCCCGAACGCTCGCTCGCCAGCGCAAACGGCCGCCAACAGGTCTTGTTCGGCAGCGAGGCCTGCTTCTACGGTCATCGATAGGGGTTGAATCATCAAACACCTACTTCTCTGAATAGACACAAAACTAATGTGGGAGCTGGCTTGCCTGCGATACAGGCACCTCGGTGTATCAGTTACACCCTGGTGATGTTATCGCAGGCAAGCCAGCTCCCACACAAGCCCGCTCCCACATTGTTGACCGCAATCCAAATCAGTCTAATGTGGAGCCGCTGACCGCCACGCCACGCTCAGGGAAGAACAAACGCTGCAGTTCCGCCCCCGGGTTCTCGGCGCGCATAAAGGTTTCGCCCACCAGGAACGAGTACACACCGCTGATTTCCATCAGTTCCACATCGGCGCGGTTGACGATGCCACTCTCGGTGATCACCAGACGGTCGCGCGGAATTCGCGGCAACAGGTCAAGCGTGTTTTCCAGGCTGACTTCAAAAGTGTGCAGGTTGCGGTTATTGACCCCCACCAACGGTGTATCGAGGGTTTTCAGTGCACGCTCCAGCTCATCGCCATCGTGGACTTCCACCAGCACATCCAGGCCAACACTTTTGGCCACGGCTGCCAACTCGGCCATCTTCACGTCATCCAGTGCAGAGACGATCAGCAGTACGCAGTCGGCGCCCAAGGCACGGGCTTCGACGATTTGGTATGGGTCGACCATGAAGTCTTTGCGGATCACCGGCAACTTGCACGCCGCGCGGGCCTGTTGCAGGAACAGGTCGCAGCCCTGGAAGTAGTCGATGTCGGTCAGGACCGACAGGCAGGTTGCGCCGCCCTTCTCGTAGCTCTTGGCAATCTCTTCAGGAATAAAGAGCTCGCGAATCACGCCCTTGCTGGGTGAGGCTTTTTTGATCTCGGCGATGACCGCGGGCTGCTTGTCCTTGGCCTGCTTTATCAGGGCATTGGCAAAACCACGCGGCGCGTCGGCGATCTTCGCTTGAGCTTCCAACTCGGCCAGGCTGACGCGGGCGCGACGCTCGGCGACTTCTTCAGCCTTGCGGGCCAGGATTTTTTCCAGAACGGTCGGAACACTCATCCTTCATTCTCCATCTTGAACACCGCAGTAAAGGCACCCAGTTCTTCGAGCTTCTCGCGAGCGAGCCCGGTGTGCAATGCATCATGTGCGAGGGCCACGCCCTCTTTGAGACTGTAGGCGTGATCGGCGGCATACAGTGCCGCGCCGGCATTGAGCACGATCATTTCGGCAGCTTTCTGGCCGTTTTCCGTTTTGCGACGCCCCAGGGCATCCCGAATCAATTCAAGCGAGGCGGCCGGGCTTTCCACCGAAAGGCCATGCAGGCTCTGGCTTTTCATGCCCAGGTCTTCGGGCTCGACCCAGTACTCGGTGACTTGGTCGTTCTTCAGTTCCGCCACAAAGGTCGGGGCTGCCAGGCTGAACTCGTCCAAACCGTCTTTGGAATGCACCACCAGCACGTGCTTGCTGCCCAGGCGTTGCAACACCTCGGCCAAGGGGCGGCACAGCGCCTGACTGAACACACCCACCACCTGATGTTTCACACCGGCCGGATTCGTAAGCGGGCCGAGCATGTTGAACAGGGTGCGCAGGCCAAGGTCCTTGCGCGGGCCGGCGGCGTGTTTCATCGCACCATGGTGGGATTGAGCAAACATGAAGCCAATGCCGACGCTGTCGATGCAGCGCGCCACTTGTACCGGCGTCAGGTTCAGGTAGATCCCGGCCGCTTCCAGCAAGTCGGCACTGCCGCTCTTGCCAGACACCGCGCGGTTACCGTGCTTGGCCACGGTGCAACCGGCCGCCGCGACCACAAAGGAGGAAGCCGTCGACACGTTGAAGATATTCGCACCGTCACCGCCAGTGCCGACCACATCGACCACGCCGTCGAGGGTCTTGAGTTCGACCTTGTCGGCCAGCTCACGCATCACCGACACAGCGCCGACGATTTCGTCGATGCTTTCGCTCTTCATGCGCATCGCCATCATGAACGCGCCGATCTGCGCGTCGGTGCATTGGCCGGTCATGATCTCGCGCATCACATCGCTCATTTCAGCGGTGCTCAGGTCCAGATGGCCGACGATACGGCTCAGGGCAGTCTTGATATCCATGGAAAGTCCTTAGCGCGTGCCGCCGCTCTGCTTGAGAAAGTTAGCGAACAGCTCGTAGCCCTGCTCGGTCAGGATCGACTCGGGGTGAAATTGCACCCCTTCGATATTCAGTGTCTTGTGGCGCAGGCCCATGATCTCATCGACCGAACCGTCTTCCAGCTGGGTCCAGGCGGTCAGCTCCAGGCACTCGGGCAGGGTCTCACGCTTGACTACCAGCGAGTGGTAGCGGGTGACCGTTACCGGCAGGTTCAGGCCGTGGAAGACGCCCAGGTCTCTATGGAACACCGGGCTGGTTTTGCCATGCATCACCTGGCGCGCGCGAATCACATCACCGCCAAAGGCCTGGCCAATGGACTGGTGGCCCAGGCACACGCCCAGGATCGGCAACTTGCCAGCGAAATATTTGATCGCTTCCAGGGACACACCGGCTTCGGTCGGCGTGCAAGGGCCTGGCGAAACCACGATGCGCTCCGGGTTCAGGGCGGCGATTTCGGCGACCGTCAGTTCGTCATTGCGCACGACCTTGACCTCGGCACCGAGCTCGCCCAGGTACTGCACAACGTTGTAGGTAAAGGAGTCGTAGTTATCAATCATCAGCAACATGTGGGTTCAAACCTCTTGAATTCACTGATTTCGAATGACCGCCTTCCGAGAGTGACCCGCTGCCAGACGCACGTTCCGGTTGCCAGGGTTAGCCGGCAAGGGGCGTCAAAACAACGGGTGAAGAAGGCAAATCGGTACAGGTCCGGCCAAGCCGGCAGAGAAAAATGTCAGGCGCGCCAACGCCAACGGGCGTGTGCCTTGACTACTCGCATCAAGAGTTTGCTGATGATCAACACGGGGAGGGTCTCATTCATACGTTCAGGCACAGTAACGTAGCCTCGCCAGCGGTGCAATATGGAGCCGCGAATACGGGGTAAACACGACGAAATCTTTATAGGAAAAAACTGTTTTCTTCACAGAGAACCCTCACTACATTGCTAGTGTTTCGCTTCCGATACAAAAACAACTAAATGGAATTTTGCATGTTCAGACCTCCGTTTTTCGCACCGCTTGCCGGCTGCCTCTTATCACTGGCCTGCGCGCAGGCGTTCGCAGCCTCCTCACCGTATTCAACCATGGTCGTTTTCGGCGACAGCCTGGCCGATGCCGGTCAGTTCCCCGATGGTTCCAATGGCGCCACGCTACGCTTTACCAACCGCACCGGGCCGACCTTCCAGGGCGATTACGGCCTGGTTTCGTCGACTTTGCTCGGTTCCCGGCTGGGTGTTGCGCCAAACGACCTGAATGCCTCCACCTCGCCGGTTCGCGCGGCGCAAGGCTTGCCCGACGGCAACAACTGGGCAGTCGGCGGCTACCGTACCGACAACATCCTGGATTCCATTACCTCGGTCTCCAACGCGGCGATTCCGCCTGGCAACCCCGGTGGCGGTACGGTGTTGCGCAGTCGCCAGGGTTATCTGCCGGCAAACGGCGGGCGAGCCGACCCCAACGCGCTGTATTTCCTGTCCGGTGGCGGCAATGACTTCCTGCAAGGCCGCGTCCTCAGCCCAGGCCAGGCTGTTGCCGCCGGCGGGCGCCTGGCCGACAGTGCCCAAGTGCTGCAACAGGCCGGCGCGCGGTACATCATGGTGTGGATGCTGCCCGACCTGGGCCTGACTCCAGCCATCAACGGCACGCCGCTGCAGGCGTCGAGTTCGGCCCTGAGCAACCTCTTCAACCAGTCACTGGTGCAGCGCCTGTCTCAGATCGATGCGCAGATCATCCCGTTGAATATTCCGCTGCTGCTCAATGAAGCCTTCGCCAACCCGGCCCGCTTTGGCCTGGCGACCGGACAAAACCTCACCGGTACCTGTTTCAGCGGTAACAGCTGCACCGCCAACCCGACCTACGGCATTGGCGGCACCAGTCCGGACCCGACCAAGCTGATCTACAACGACTCGGTCCACCCCACCATCGCCGGGCAACGCTTGATCGCCGACTACGCCTATTCACTGCTTGCGGCGCCGTGGGAGCTGACCTTGCTGCCGGAGATGGCCCAAGGCACGTTGCGCGCCCATCAGGACGAACTGCGCAACCAATGGCAGGCGGACAACGGCAAGTGGCAAGCCGTCGGCCAATGGCGTGCCATCGTGGCCGGTGGCGGCCAGCGCCTGAACTTCGATGATCAAAACAGCTCGGCCAAAGGCGACGGCAGTGGCTACAACCTGAATGTCGGGGGCAGCTACCGGCTCGACGAAAACTGGCGCGTAGGCGTGGCAGCCGGCCTGTATCGGCAGACGCTTGAAGCCGGCGCCAGCGATTCGGACTACAAGCTCAACAGCTACATGGGCACCGCTTTCGCCCAATACCAGCAAAACCATTGGTGGGCGGACGCGGCGTTGACCGGCGGCAAACTGGACTTCGACAGCCTCAAGCGCAAGTTCGCCCTGGGCGTCAGCGAAGGCTCCGAAAAAGGCGACACCGACGGCTGGCTCTGGGCCCTCAGCGGCCGCGTGGGTTACGACATTGCCGGCGCCGGCAGCGACTGGCACCTGTCACCGTTCGTCAGCGCCGACTATGCGCGGGTCGAGGTCGATGGCTATTCGGAAAAGGACAGCCGCTCCACCGCACTGACCTTTGACGATCAACAACGCGACTCCAAGCGCCTGGGCGTCGGCTTGCAGGGCAGCTATCGCGTCACGCCGCAAACCCAGGTGTTTGGCGAAGTGGCCCACGAGCATGAGTTCGAAAACGACACACAGAGAGTGAAGATGTCGCTCAACAGCGTGCCAGGGATCGATTTCAAGCTGGACGGCTACACGCCACGCAGCAATTCGGATCGCTTGAGTGTGGGCGTCAGCCACAAGCTGACCCAGGAGCTGGCGTTACGGGCGGCGTATAACGTGAGCAAGGATGACAATTTGACCCAGCAAGGGGTGAGTGTGGGGGTGAGTCTGGATTTCTAAACTGCTTGTAAGATCAGCGAAAAACCAATGTGGGAGCGGGCTTGCTCGCGAAGGCGGTGTATCAGCGACACATCCAGTGACTGACACTCTGCCTTCGCGAGCAAGCCCGCTCCCACAGTTGGATCTACATCTGGCTTTAGTTTTGCGGGGTTTGCTCAGCCAACGCCACCGCCCGGAACATCGCACGGCGCTTGTTCAGGGTTTCTTCCCATTCCAGCGCCGGCACCGAGTCGGCCACAATCCCGCCACCCGCCTGCACATGCAGCTCACCGTCCTTGATCACCGCCGTACGAATCGCAATCGCGGTGTCCATGTTGCCGTTCCAGGCGAAATACCCCACGGCGCCGCCGTACACACCACGCTTGACCGGTTCGAGTTCGTCGATGATCTCCATCGCGCGAATCTTCGGCGCGCCCGACAAGGTGCCCGCCGGCAGAATCGCGCGCAGCGCGTCCATGGCGGTCAGGCCTTCCTTCAGCTCGCCGGTAACGTTGGAGACAATGTGCATCACGTTGGAATAGCGCTCGATGACCATCTTCTCGGTGAGCTTTACCGAGCCGATTTCCGAGACGCGGCCGGTGTCATTGCGGCCCAGGTCGATGAGCATCAAGTGCTCGGCGATTTCCTTGTCGTCGCTCAGCAGGTCTTCTTCCAGCGCCAGGTCGGCCTCTTCGGTCGCGCCGCGTGGGCGAGTGCCGGCGATTGGGCGCACGGTGATCAGGTTGTCTTCGACGCGCACCAGCACTTCCGGCGAACTGCCCACCACGTGGAAGTCGCCGAAGTTGAAGAAGTACATGTACGGCGTCGGGTTGAAGCAACGCAGCGCGCGGTACAGGTCAATCGGTGCGGCCTTGAAGTCGATGGACATGCGTTGCGACGGCACTACCTGCATGCAGTCACCGGCGAGGATGTATTCCTTGATGGTATCCACCGCGCGCTCGTAATCATCCTGAGTAAAGCTGGAGCGGAACACCGGGTCGGCAGCCGGTGGACGGCTGAGGTCCAGGCCACGGCGCGGGGTGATCGGCTGGCGCAGTTTTTCCAGCAAGGCTTCAAGGCTGGCCTGGCCTTGCTCGAAGGCATCGGCCTGGGAAGGATCCGCCAGCACAATTGCGTGCATTTTGCCGGCGAGGTTGTCGAACACCACCACCGCGTCGGAGACCATCAGCAGAATGTCCGGTACGCCTAGCGGGTCCGGGTTCGGGCATTTGCCCAGGCGTTTTTCCACGTAGCGCACGCAGTCGTAGCCGAAGTAACCCACCAGGCCACCGTTGAAGCGCGGCAGGCCGGCGATGGTCGGCACGTTGTAGCGCGCCTTGAAGGCCTCGACGAAGGCCAGCGGGTCTTCAACGTCGTGGCTTTCGATCTCGACGCCATCGAGCGTGATGCTCACATGATGGTCGTGCACCCGCAGCACCGTGCGACACGGCAGGCCGATGATCGAGTAACGGCCCCACTTCTCCCCGCCTTGTACCGATTCCAGCAGGTAGGAGTTGGGCTCGTCGGCCAGTTTCAGGTAGATCGACAGCGGCGTATCGAAGTCGGCCAGGGTTTCGCAGGCCAACGGGATACGGTTATAGCCGGCAGCGGCCAAACGCAGGAATTCTTCGCGGATCATGAGGTGCCTCGTGGCTTGAGGGTCAAACGGTCAGGTGTGCAAACGTGCCGCAGCGCGGCCAGGATCAGTCAGGCGCGCCAACGCCAGCGGGCCAGGGCCTTGATGACTTTCATCCAGAGTTTGCGAGTGACCACCACGATGGGGTTTCCAGAAGGGGTTGATTCGATGTCGGGCAACGTTATCTCAGCGCCCGCTCCCAAGCAACCGGGGATTAACAGACGCAGGTCATCAATCACCAGCGCCGGCGCTTCTTCGGCAATCGGTCGGCCGTGGTTATAGCCGTAACTGAGCGCCACGCACTGCACGCCCGCAGCTTTGGCGGCCAGCACATCACTGCGCGAGTCACCGACAAACAACGACTGGGAGGCCGGGATATTGGCCATTTTCATCACGAAGAACAGCGCCGCCGGGTCGGGTTTTTTCTGCGGCAACGTATCGCCACCGATGATCCAGCGGAAGTAACGGCCGATCTTCATGTGATCCAACAACGGCGCGACAAAACGCTCCGGCTTGTTGGTGATCAGGGCCATTTCCACGCCCTGTTTGTGCAGCCACTTGAGCGTGTCGCGTACGCCGGGGTAAACCACACTCAGCTCGTGGCCGTTTTCATAGGCCGCGTTGAACAACTCCAGGGCGTGCTCAGCCTCCACATCATCGACACCTTCGGCATCGATGTTGTTGGCCAAGGCCCGGCGCACCAGCATCTGCGCGCCGTTGCCGACCCACATGCGTACCGACTCGATCCCTGCAGGCTTGCGCCCCAGCTTGAGCAGCATCTGGTCCACCGCCGCTGCCAGGTCCGGCACCGAGTCGATCAAGGTACCGTCCAGATCGAACATCACCAGCCGTGGCAGCTTGCCGGGGAACAGCTGCTCAAAGCCGCTCATGGACGCGCCAGCGCCAGTTCGGCACGCATCGTGTCGATGACGGCCTGGTAGTCCGGCGCATTGAAGATCGCCGAACCGGCCACAAAGGTGTCGGCGCCGGCGGCAGCGATTTCACGGATATTGTTGACGTTGACCCCACCGTCGATTTCCAGGCGGATGTCACGGCCCGACGCATCGATCAGCGCGCGGGCTTCACGCAATTTGTTCAGGGTGCCGGGGATGAATTTCTGCCCGCCAAAGCCTGGGTTGACGCTCATCAGCAAGACCATGTCGACCTTGTCCATCACGTACTCGAGCACGCTCAGCGGAGTGGCCGGGTTGAACACCAGGCCTGCCTTGCAGCCGCCTTCGCGGATCAGTTGCAGGGTGCGATCGACATGCAGCGTGGCTTCCGGGTGAAAGGTGATGTAAGTCGCGCCGGCCTCGATGAAGTCACCGACAATGCGGTCCACCGGGCTGACCATCAGGTGCGCATCGATTGGCGCGGTGATGCCGTACTTGCGCAGCGCCGCGCAGACCATCGGGCCGATGGTCAGGTTGGGCACGTAGTGATTGTCCATGACATCGAAGTGCACGAAGTCGGCGCCGGCGGCCAACACCTTGTCCACTTCTTCACCCAGGCGGGCGAAATCGGCGGAGAGAATCGATGGAGCGATAACGAAGGGCTGCATGACGCACCTTTTTTGAGCTAAATCACGATGGCGCGCATTGTATACCTCATGCTTTGCTGCGCGCACCGTGACCTAACTCAACGGTTAGTAAGCCGCCCGGTAGATTTTCTCGATATCCGCCGCGCTGAGCTTGCGCGGGTTGTTGCGCATCAAGCGTTCAATGCCCGCTGCTTCCGTGGCCATGGCAGGGATCGCGTCCTCGGGAACCCCGAAGCTGCGCAGGCCTGCCGGGATCTCCACTGCAGCGCACAGTCGCGTCATCGCCTCGACAGCCTGGTCGGCGGCATCGTTGACACTCAAGCTGCTGACATTCACGCCCATGGCCTGGGCAATGTCCTGCATGCGCTCCACACACGCCAATTTGTTCCAGTGCATCACATAGGGCAGCAACAGCGCGTTGCTCACGCCGTGGGCGATATTGAAACGCCCGCCCAGCGGGTACGCCAGGGCGTGCACGGCGCCGACCCCGGCATTGCCGAAGGCCATGCCGGCCATCAGGCTGGCGGTGGCCATGTCGTCGCGGGCCTGCAGATTGGCCGGGTTGGCGTAGGCTTTGGGCAGCGCGTTGGCGATCAGCTTGATCGCGCCAATCGCCAGGGCGTCGGTGATCGGCGAGGCATTCAGCGACAGGTAGGATTCGATGGCATGCACCAACGCGTCCACGCCACTGGCGGCGGTGACACTGCGCGGGCACGTGAGGGTCATTTGCGGGCTGATCAGCGCGACATCCGGCAGCAAGTAATCGCTGACGATGCCCTTTTTCAACTGTGCCGCCTTGTCGGATAGGATCGCCACATTGGTCACCTCCGAGCCGGTGCCGGCCGTGGTCGGGATGGCAATCAGCGGCGGGCCTTTGCGCGGCACCTGGTCGACGCCGAACAAATCCGCCAGCGCGCCGTGATAACCGGCATAGGCCGCGACGCTCTTGGCAATGTCGATGGCACTGCCACCGCCCACGCCGATCAAGCCGTCATGCCCGCCTTCGCGGTACACGCGCATGCAGTCTTCGACGATGGCGATTTCCGGGTCGGGCAGCACGCGGTCGAAAATTTCATAGGTACGCTCGCCCACGTGTTCGAGCGCCAGCGCCACGGTGCCGGACTTGACCAGCGCGGCGTCGGTGACAATCAGCGGGTTATCCACATCCAGGCGCGTGAGCTCAAAGGCCAGCTGTTCGATGGCGCCAGCGCCGGTCAGCAGTTTGTGGGCGATCTTGAATGAGGAAGTACTCATGTGCGCGGCCTCTTATTAATGATGGGCTGGCACAAGAGTAGCTGGGTATTTTGGGTTGCCTAGCATTCAGGGTCTGAATGGTTATTCCCGACTCAACACATAACCAATGTGGGAGCGGGCTTGCTCGCGAATGCGGTCTATCAGTAACACATACACTGACTGACCTACCGCATTCGCGAGCAAGCCCGCTCCCACATTTTGATCTCCTCTGGGTTTTAGACCTGGGCGGTACGCAGTTTTTCGCTACGGCCGCGCAGCCATTCAAGCGTCAGCAACAGCAGCACCGAGAAGGCAATCAACAGCGTGGCCGCTGCAGCAATCGTCGGGCTGAGGTTTTCGCGGATGCCGCTGAACATCTGCCGCGGCAAGGTCGCTTGCTCAGGGCCGGCAAGAAACAGCGTCACTACGACCTCGTCAAACGAGGTGGAAAAGGCAAACAGCGCCCCGGAAATCACCCCCGGCGCGATCAGCGGCAAGGTGACCCGGCGGAACGCGGTCAGCGGCGAAGCGCCCAGGCTGGCCGCCGCCCGCACCAGGTTATGGTTAAAGCCCTGCAACGTCGCCGACACGGTGATGATCACAAACGGCACGCCCAGCACCGCGTGCACCACAATCAACGAGAAGAAGCTGTTGCCCAGCCCCAACGGCGCAAAGAACAAGTAACTGGCCACACCGATGATCACCACCGGCACCACCATCGGCGAAATCACCAGGGCCATCACCAGCGCCTTGCCGGGGAAATTGCCGCGCGTCAGGCCAATCGCCGCCAGCGTGCCGAAGACCATGGCCAGCACCGTGGCGGCCGGGGCGACGATGATGCTGTTCTTCAGCGCGCGCATCCATTCGGCCGAGGCGAAGAAATCCTGATACCAGTGCAGCGAGAAGCCTTGCAGCGGGTACACCAGGAAACTGCCGCTGTTGAACGACAGCGGGATAATCACCAACACCGGCAAAATCAGAAACAGCAGGATCAAGCCGCACAGGATCCGCAAGCTGTAGAACCACACCCGCTCCACCGGTGACATATAAGGGCTCAGCATCGCAAGGTCTCCTCAGCTCAGGCGCAGGCGACTGGCGCCCACCAACCGGTTATAGATCAGGTACAGCACCACAGTCGCCAGCAGCAACAAACCGCCCAAGGCCGTGGCCATGCCCCAGTTGATGCTGGTGTTGGTGTAGAACGCGACGAAGTAGCTGACCATCTGGTCGTTCGGGCTGCCGAGCAGCGCCGGGGTGATGTAGTAACCAATCGCCAGGATGAACACCAGCAGGCAACCGGCGCCCACCCCGGCGTAGGTCTGCGGGAAGTACACGCGCCAGAAGCTGGCGAACGGGTGGCAACCCAGAGAAATCGCCGCGCGCATGTAGGTGGGCGAGATGCCTTTCATCACGCTGTAGATCGGCAGAATCATGAACGGCAACAGGATGTGCACCATCGAGATGTACACCCCGGTGCGGTTGAACACCAACTCCAAAGGCTGATCGATCAGGCCCATGCCCATGAGTGCGCTGTTGATCAGCCCGCCGGACTGCAGCAACACGATCCACGCCGCCACCCGCACCAGAATCGAGGTCCAGAACGGCAGCAGCACCAGGATCATCAGCAGGTTGCTTTTACGGGCCGGCAGGTTGGCCAGCAGGTAGGCCAATGGATACGCCAGCAGCAGGCAGACAAAGGTGATCACCAGGCCCATCCAGAACGTGCGGGCAAAGATGTCCAGGTAGATCGCCTGATCAGGCGTGGCCGGGGCCACTTCGCCGAGGTCGTCGATGCGGTGATCGACCGCCGCCAGCAGGTAGTACGGCGTAAGGCTGCTGGTGTTGCGCCGGATCGCCTGCCAGTACGCCGGATCGCCCCAGCGTTCGTCGAGGCTTTCCAGCGCTTCTTTATAAGAGCCAGGCGCTTCGGTAAACGGCAGCGCCCGCGCGGTTTTGGTCAGCAGGCTACGGTAGCCGGCCAGTTCCATGTTCAAGCGTTTGGACAGGTCGCCCAAGGTCTGGTTTTTGCGCGCTTCGCCCAGGTCTTCGCTGAGCGCCTGGTAGACCGGCTCTCCCGGCAGACCACGACCGTCCCAGGTCTTGACCGCCACCACGGTACGCGGCAAACCGCCTACCACTTCCGGGTTGCCGACGCTCTTGTAGAGCAGCGCAACAATCGGCACCAGAAACACCAGCAGCAAAAACAGCACCAGTGGCGCAATCAAGGCCTGGGCCTTCCAGCGGTTGAGCCGCTCGGCTCGCGCCAGGCGCTGCTTGAGGGTGGGGCTGGGAATGGCGATAACCATGGCAAACTCCGGAATTTGAAATGAAAGCACTCTGCCCAACACAGCGAATCTCACATGGGAACGGGCTTATGTGGGAGCGGGCTTGCTCGCGAATGCGGTGGATCAGTCGCCTCAAGTGTTGACTGTCACACTGCATTCGCGAGCAAGCCCGCTCCCACACTTACCGGTTCCCACAGGATTTAGCGGTGTTGCTGGTTACTTGGCCGCCCACGAATTGAAGCGCTGCTCCAACTGCTCGCCGTTATCCGCCCAGAAGCTCACATCGATCTGCACCTGGTTGGCGATGTTTTCCGGCGTGGTCGGCATGTCTTTGAGCACATCCTTGGCCAGCAACGGCACGGCCTGGGTGTTGGCCGGGCCGTAGGCGATGTTTTCCGAGTAGGTCTTCTGCTGCTGCGGCTGTACCGAGAAGGCGATGAACTTCTTCGCCGCTTCGGCGCGGTCCTTGGCCAGACCCTTGGGAATGGCCCAGGCATCGAAGTCGTAGATGCCGCCGTTCCACACCACTTTCAGGTTGCTTTCTTTTTGCACGGCAGCAATGCGGCCGTTGTAGGCCGAGCTCATCACCACGTCACCCGAGGCGAGGTACTGCGGCGGTTGTGCGCCGGCCTCCCACCACTGGATCGACGGCTTGAGCTCGTCGAGCTTTTTGAACGCGCGGTCCTGGCCATCTTTGCCGGCCAGCACTTTGTACACGTCCTTCGGCGCCACGCCATCAGCCATCAAGGCGAATTCCAGGGTGTACTTGGCGCCCTTGCGCAGGCCGCGCTTGCCCGGGAATTTCTTGGTATCCCAGAAATCCGCCCAGCTGGTCGGTGCAGTGGTCAGCTTGTCGGCGTTGTAGGCCAGCACGGTGGACCACACAAAGAAGCCCACACCGCACGGCTGGATCGCGCCCTTCACGTAGTCCGCGCTATTGCCGAACAGCTTGGGGTCGAGGGGCTCGAACATGTCTTCGTCGCAGCCACGGGACAGTTCCGGCGATTCCACTTCCACCAGGTCCCAGGACACGCTCTTGGTGTCGACCATGGCTTTGACCTTGGCCATTTCACCGTTGTACTCACCGGCGACGATCTTGCCGTTGCCCGCGCTTTCCCACGGTGCGTAGAAGGCTTTGACCTGGGCCGCCTTGTTCGCGCCGCCAAAGGACACGACCGTCAGGTCCGGGCCTGCCATGGCCTGTGTCGCGCCCATCAAGCCGATGACCAGGGCGGAATATTTAAGGGATCTCAACATTGTTGTTCTCTCCACGTGCAGGGTTGGTGAAGCCATGGGGCGATTAATTCGCCTCTAGAAGTGGATCGAGCGCGCGAACGTGCTCGACTTGCCAGCCAATCGGTACCACGTCGCCGACCGCCAGGGCTGGGTCCAGCTCGGCAATCGGTTGTTTCACAAAAAAATCGGTCTTGCCGCAGACTTCCAGGCGCACACGCACGTGGTCGCCCAGGTAGATAAATTCCGCCACTCGCCCCGAGAAGCGGTTCACGCAGGATTCGCTGGAGCCATTGAGGCTGACGCGCTCCGGGCGTACCGACAACGTCACCGGCCCGCCGAGCTGGCCGACATTCACCGCCAGCGCCTCGACCTTTTCACCGCGCGCCAGCTCCACCACGCAACGCTCGCCTGTGTGGCTGTGCAGGCGGCCATTGAGGCGATTGTTCTCGCCAATGAAGTTGGCCACAAAGGTGTTTTTCGGTTCTTCGTACAAGGTGCGCGGCGCGGCAATCTGCTGGATCTCGCCCTGGTGGAACACCGCCACGCGGTCGGACATGGTCAGCGCTTCGCCCTGGTCGTGGGTCACGTACACCACGGTGACGCCCAGGCGCTGGTGCAGGTGCTTGATCTCCATCTGCATGTGTTCGCGCAGTTGCTTGTCGAGGGCGCCGAGGGGTTCGTCCATCAGCACCAGTTGAGGTTCGAACACCAGCGCTCGCGCCAAGGCCACGCGCTGTTGCTGGCCGCCGGAGAGTTGCGCCGGGTAACGCTGGGCGAAGGCATCGAGCTGGACCATGCTCAGCACCCGTTTGACCCGCTCGCTGACGTCGGTCTTGCTCAAGCCGCGCACCGACAGCGGGAAGGCCAGGTTCTCGGCGACGGTCATGTGCGGGAACAGCGCGTAGTTCTGGAACACCATGCCGATGTCGCGTTTGTGCGGCGGCACGTTGTTGATGGAGCGCCCGGCCAGCAGGATTTCCCCTGCAGTCGGGGTCTCGAAACCGGCGAGCATCATCAGGCTGGTGGTCTTGCCTGAACCAGACGGCCCGAGCAGGGTGAGGAACTCGCCCTTGCGAATCTCCAGGTTGAGGTCTTTGACGATCAGGTTCTCGCCGTCGTAGCTCTTCTGCACGCCACGAAAGCTGACCAGCACATCATTTGAATCCACCTCGCTCATACCCACACCTTTTGTTTTGGACGGCTGTGGCACAAGCGTAGTCCAGGCGCGAGGCCCCGGAAATCGGGGGCCAGGAGAGATTTGCATCAGCAGGATGGAAGGTTCGGGGTAGGGATTGCCCTACACCGATGGCGGGGATGGGACAGGGCCGCTACAAGGGGCTGGCTACAAGCGGCAAGAATGGGCGCGGCGGTATTTTCGCGGTGTCGTTATTGGGCATGCCGCCTGCCACCGATCATTCTCACGCTGCGCGTGGAAATCATCATGGGTCACAACAGTTTGTGTTCCATGGCGTACTTCACCAACTCAGCCAATGAGGTGATGTTGAGCTTTTGCATCAACCGCGCCTTGTGGGTGCTGATGGTCTTGCTGCTCAGCGCCAACTGCTGGGCGATGTCATTGACGTTAGCGCCCTGGGCCAGGCGCTCGAACACCGAGAACTCACGCTCCGACAGCAGCGAATGCAGCGGCCGCGCGTCGGTGAGGCCGACCTCAAAGACCATGCGGTCGGCCAGGTCCGGGTCGATGTAACGCCCGCCCGCCGCGACTTTGCGAATCGCCGTCAGCAGCAGCGCCGGATCACTGTCCTTGGTGGCGTACCCCGCCGCGCCGACTTTCAAGGCGCGGGCGGCCATCTGCGCTTCATCGTGCATCGACAGCACCAGAATCGCCGGCGGATTGTGCAGCGCGCGGATGCGCGCAATCGCTTCCAGGCCATTCACGCCGGGCATCGAGATATCCAGCAACACCACCTCGCACGCGACATGGCGCAAGGTCTCCAGCAATTGCTCGCCATTGCTGGCCTCGCCGACCACCAGCAGGTCTTTGGCCAGGCCGATCAATTGCTTGATGCCTTCACGGACGATGGTGTGGTCTTCGGCTACCAATACGCGAATCACAGGGGCTTCCTCTTGTGGTTATGCATCCAACGGCACCGTGACACTCAAGGTGGTGCCCTCCCCCGGTTCGCTGTGCAGGCTCAGTTGCCCGCCCATCATCAGCACGCGCTCGCGCATGCCGACGACGCCAAAGGAGACCGGCCGGCCCTGGGTTTCGACGAACCCGACGCCGTCATCGCTGATGGTCAGCCGCAGGTCGGCGCCCTCCACGCTCAAGGTCAGCTCGACAGTATGCGCCTGGGCATGGCGCATCACATTGGTCAGCGCCTCCTGCAGGATGCGGAACAGGCCGATGGCCTTGGCATCGCTCAGGGCCGGCAGGTTTTCCGGGACTTGTACCAGGCAGGGGATGTGGGTGCGGGCCTCGAAGCGCCGGGCTTGCCATTCGATGGCCGAAGCGATGCCGGCGTCAAGAATCGGCGGGCGCAGCGCGGTCGCCACATCGCGTACGAGCTGGAACAACTGCGCGATCAGGCGCTTCATGCTGTTCAAGCGCTCGTTCAGGCCTGGGTCCAGTTGGGCATAGGCCAGCTCGCACATCGAGGTTTCCAGCTTGAGTACCGTGAGCATCTGCCCGAGTTCGTCGTGCACCTCACGGGCGATACGCGCCTTTTCTTCTTCGCGCACGGTTTCCAAGTGGGCCGACAGCTCGCGCAGTTGTGTTTCGCTTTGCTGCAAGGCGGCCACATAACGGCGGCGCTCGGTGACGTCATTCAGGTAGACCACCAGGTATTCGGCATCGGCAAAGCGCAGGAAACTCAACGACACGTCGGCCGGCAGGATGCTGCCGTCGGCGCGCACGCAATCGGTCGCGAAGGTTTGCGGGCCTTCCTCGCTGGCACGCGCGCGCTTCCACACATTGAGCCAGCGGTCCATGTTCAGGGTCGGGTCGAAATCGATCAGCGGTCGCTCGATCAGCGCGCCCGGCCCATAGCCCAGCATGGTTTCGGCGGCGCGGTTGGCGTAACGCACATGGCTGTCCCAATTGACCCACAGGATGCCGACGGTGCTTTGATCGATGGAGAACTGCGTCAGGCGCAAGGCCTCGGCGCCGGCAGCGCGTGCGGCACTTTCTTCACGGGCAGCCAGCAGGTGATGTTCGAGCACGCGCTGGTGACGGCGCTGCCAGAACACCATCGCGAGGCTGGCGAGCAAAAACATCGCCAACAGCAGGCTGAGGTTTTGCCACAGGCCCGGCGATTGTGTCAGTTGCGGGTATTTAGGTTGCAGCCAGCGGCTGTGCAATTGGTCGAGGTCGCGGGCCGGTATCGCGCGCAACGCGCTTTGCATGATGCCCGCCAGCTCCGGCCATTCGCGGCGGGTGGCCACGCGCAGCAATTGCGGCAAGCCGATGTCGCCGACCACCGTCAGCCCGGCAAACTCGGCCTCACCGGACAAGCGGCTCAATTGCGCCTCATCCACCACGGCATAACGCGCCTGCTGGCTCACCAGCAATTGCAGGGCCTGGCGCTCCATGGGCACGCCTTGCAGGTTGAGGTTGGGATAGTTGCTGCGCAGGTAATCGGCCACCGTGCTGGGCATGCGTACGGCAACGCGAGAAAGCTCGTCGAGTTTTTCCAGCTCTACCGCGCCGCCGCCTTCGCGGATGCCGACGATAGGCTGGGGCACGCGCATATAAGGGTCGCTGAATAACCACAGGCGCAAGCCGGCCGGTGTTTGCTGCAGGCCGGGGGCGATATCCACCTCGCCGTCGCGCACAGCAGCGTCCAATTGCTCCTGGCTGGGGAAGTTGCGCCAGGTCAGCTCGATGTTCAGCGCCTTGGCCAACCACTGCATCAGCTCGACATTGGCCCCGGACAAGCGCTGCAGGCGCCGATCGTATTGCGCGTACGGCGCCTGCAATACCAGGCCCACGCGCAGCTCCGGATGCTGGGCCAGCCACTCACGCTGCTGCGCATCAAGCGGCGCCTGCGGTATGGCAGGCGCAGGCGCAGCATTCGCCATCAAGGCAAAGCACAAACCGCCGATAACCAGCAGACAGCGAAAACCCATGATCCACGTCTCACATCACTGACAAATACTGGCCAACCCATTAGGCTGCTGGAATCACTTCTGGCCGGGAATTAACGATGCCCTTTATCCACCGTTCGGCACTGCCAGCATTGTGCCTGTCGCTGCTATTTACCAGCGCCTTTTCTGTGCAGGCCGCCGACGCGCCTGCACCCGCCGCCGAAAAACCGGCTGAACGCCAACCCCTGCCCGAGCGCAGCCAGGAAGAAGCCAGCGCCCTGGAGCGTCAGGTTCCGCAACAGGAACAGCAACAATTGCAGGCCGGCAGCGATTCATTCCTGGCCCTGTGGAAGCCGGCCAACAGCGCCGAGCCCGAAGGCGTGGTGATTATCGTGCCGGGCGCCGGGGAAAGCGCTGACTGGCCACAAGCAATCGCACCGTTGCGGCGCAAATTACCCGACGCCAATTGGGCCACGCTGAGCCTGTCGCTGCCGGACGTGAACGTCGACACCTTGCCGCCACGCGTCCTGGAATCGCCCAAGGCCGCCGTCGATACCAGCAGCAAAGACGGCAGCACCGCGGCCAAACCCATCGAACAAGCCGCCAGCGCCGAAGCCGAAGGCACCGACCCTGCGGTAGTGCCGGGCGCCGATGAACAAGACAAGACCGACGCCAAACGCATCTTCGACCGCATCGATGCCGCCGTTGCCTTTGCCCAGACCCAGAGCGCACGCAGCGTGGTGCTGCTCGGCCACGGCACGGGCGCCTGGTGGGCGGCGCGTTACCTGAGCGAGAAACAACCGTCCCAGGTGCAAAAGCTGGTGATGGTGGCAGGTAAGACGCCGGCGGCCAGGCAGCCAGACCTGCAACAATTGGCCCCGGCGTTGAAAGTGCCAACGGCGGATGTTTTTTACCAGGACGGCGCTCAGGAGCGCAAAAACGCACTGGCACGCATCCAGGCCGCCAAGCGTGGGAAGAATGCCAGCTATAAACAGGTGTCACTCAAGACCTTGCCCGGCAACAGTTCGGCTGAGCAGGAACAGTTGTATCGGCGGGTTCGCGGGTGGTTGAGCCCGCAGACTGCTGCTGAGTAACCTTGATCTGATAACCCAATCAACTGTGGAAACTGGCTTGCCTGCGATAGCGGGCTGTAGGTGACAACTGTTTAGCTGACACACCGCTATCGCCGGCAAGCCAGCGCCCACACGAATGGAGTTGGCAACTCGGGATTTGTACTGGTTAGCGAAAATCCCGGCGCTCGCGAATCAACGCATAAGCGTTATGCAGCTCACGGGTTCGCTCGGTCGCTTCGCGCACCTGTGCGGCGCTCGCGCCAGTGCCGGCAATCTTGTCCGGGTGGTGGCGACTGAGCAGGCGGCGATAGGCGCGTTTGATCACACTCGGTTCGCTGGTGGACGTGACCCCCAAAATTCGCATCGCGTCCTGATAGGCGCCCGCACGATTGGCCAACGGCTTGCGCTCCTGCACGTAATCGGCAGCCAGCGCCTGCAGCTGTTGCGGCGTCCAGCCGAGCCACTTGCCCCACAGGTCGATCAAGTCGCGCTCGGCGTTATCCACCTTGCCGTCCGCCCAGGCCATGCGCCAACAGGCGCGCAGTAAACCCTCTGCGGCATGGGGCTGGGCCTTGAGCACGCGCAGGTAATTGCGCACTCGGTCGGAACCGGACTTGCCTCGATTGAACGCGGTAATCGCCCGGCGCTGGGCCGACTCGGTCATGTCCAGCGCACGCATCTCCTGGCGCGCCTGCTGGATATGCCCATCCACCACGCGGCCATTGCTCTTGGCCAGGCGCCCCAACAGCACGAACAGCAGTTCGTCATTGCGCAACGCCGGGCGCCCGCCCAGGCGCTCGCGCAGTTGCGCCCAACTTTGCAGCTGAAGGCGGCGATCCAGCGCCTGCCCCAGCAATGCCCCCAACAAGGCCCCCGGAATACTGGCAATGGCAAAGCCAGCCCCGGCACCGATCAGTGTCCCTGGCCACAACATCTTATTGCCCCGCAGTCAGCAAGGTTTCGACCTGCGCCAGACGCTCCAGCGTGCCGACATCAATCCAGCGTCCCGTCATGTGTTCTCCCGTTACCAGACCTTTGGCCATGGCCGTGCGCAGCAGCGGCGCCAGCTTGAAGGCACCGGCACTGCAACCCGCGAACAATTGAGGGTCGAGCACTGAAATGCCACTGAAGGTCAGGTTATCGGCACCGGGCGCCGCATCATGAAGCACCCCTTGATCCAGGTGGAAATCGCCGCCGGAGGGGTGATGCGCCGGGTTATCCACCATCACCAGATGCGCCAGCCCCTGAAGTGGCCGGCGCAATTGGGTGAAGTCGTAGTCGGTCCAGATATCGCCATTGACCACCAGGAAGGGCTCGTCACCCAGCAACGGCAATGCCTGGAAAATCCCGCCGCCCGTTTCCAGCGGCTCGCCTTCGGCCGAATACTGGATGCGCAGGCCAAACTGCGCACCGTCGCCCAAGTAACTTTCGATCTGCTGGCCGAGCCACGCATGGTTGATCACGATTTCGCTGAAGCCGGCCTTGGCCAGCGCCTCAAGGTGATACTCGATCAGCCGCTTGCCGCCCGCCTGCACCAGGGGTTTGGGCGTGTGCAAGGTCAACGGGCGCATGCGCTCACCCTTGCCGGCCGCCAGGATCATGGCTTTCATACGCTCGCCTCGACAGGTTGGCGCAGGCTGGCAAGCAGTTCGCCCAACTCGGCCAGCTCAGGACGGTCTGCCAGCACCGCTTCTATATAAGCAAAGAAGCGCGGCACGTCCGCCAGGTAGCGTGGCTTGCCGTCGCGATGGCAGATACGCGCGAAAATACCGATCACCTTGAGGTGACGCTGCACGCCCATCAAGTCACTGGCGCGCTGGAATTCTTCGAAATCGGCCTGTACCGGAATGCCCAACTGCCCGGCACGCTCCCAATAGCCCCGTTGCCACGCGCGTACGCGCGCTTTCGGCCAGCTGAGGAACGCATCCTTGAACAGGCACGTGATGTCGTAGGTGACCGGGCCGTAGACGGCGTCCTGGAAATCCAGCACACCGGGGTTCGGTTCGCTGATCATCAGGTTGCGCGGCATATAGTCGCGATGCACCAGCACTTTAGGCTGGGCCAGGGCGCTGTCGATCAAGTGATCGCTGACGCGCTGCCACAAGGCCTGTTGCTGGGTATCCAACTCGATACCCAAGTGCCGGCGAACGTACCATTCCGGAAACAGTTCCAGCTCGCGGCGCAACAAGGCTACGTCATAGCTGGGCAGCGGCGCGTCCATCGGCAATTGCTGAAAAGCCAGCAACGCATCGATGGCATCGGCGAACAATGGATCGGCGTTTTGCTCGTCAATCACGTCCAGATAGGTTTTTTTGCCCAGGTCATTAAGCAAAAGAAAGCCGCGCGGCAAATCTTCTGCATAAATTTTTGGCACATTTATTCCTGATTTCGCCAGAAAATCAGCGATATCGACGAAAGGTTTGCAGTTTTCCTGGGGGGGTGGCGCGTCCATTACGACGAAACTTTGCCCACCGCCTTCCCACCGGAAGTAACGCCTGAAACTCGCGTCGCTGCTGGCCGCGGTCAATGTGGCCGGGGGTACGGCGCCCCAGTCCTGAGCGTTGAAAAGGATCGGCAACTGCTCATCCAGCCAGACTTTCAGCTGTTGTAAACGTAGATCTTGCTCGGGCATTACAAGGGTCTCCGACGGCGCTAGCCGTCAAGCGGGTCATGCTTTATTATCACGCATCTTTTTCAGACCATCGAGAGGCGTGCGGCCCACACCGCGGGCAGATGGCACGCAGGAAGCCCGGACTAATAAGATGGCATTGAAATCCCCCGCGTTTCGTAGAAAATTTCCGTTGCTGGTAACCGGCAGTCTGCTGGCCATGCAACCTTTCGCCACCTCATTCGTGGTCGCCGCGGAACAGTATGACTGCTCAGTCTCTGCTTCGGGTGCCTGGGATTGCGCGCCGAAAACCGCCGCAGCCCCGTTGCCACCACGCCCGGTGCATGACGGCGCAGCCGTCAGCTCGGCCGGCAGCACGGCGCAAGCCAATGCTGACGGCAGCGCCGAGGCCGAACCGAAGACCGCTCTGGTCACCGAAGCCAAGGGCCGTGGCCTGCGTTCGCGCAGCGCCGACTACAGCCACCTGGACTGGGTGCCTCGCGAGAAGCTGACCGCAGCCCAACTGGCTGAAACCGGTCCTTATTGCTCCGGCGCGTACATCGAACCGGTTCGTCCTGGCATGAACGACAAGACGAACAAGAGCGATGCGCCGACCTTCATCGGTGCCAAGGCCTCGCGTTATGAGCAGGAACAACAGGTCGCGACCCTGGCCGGTGACGTTGTCATGCGTCAGGGCAGCATGCAGCTGGAGGCTCAGGAAGCCAGCCTGTATCAGGCCGAGAACCGTGGCGAGCTGAACGGCAACGTGCGTCTGCGCGACAACGGCGCCCTGATCGTGGGCGACCATGCCCAGGTCCAGCTCGACACCGGTGCCGCTCAGATCGACAACGCCGAATACGTGCTGCACAAATCGCGTATCCGCGGTAACGCGCTGTACGCCAAGCGTGCCGAGAACGCGATCATCCGTCTCAAGGACGGTACGTACACCACCTGCGAGCCGGACAGCAACGCCTGGCAGCTCAAAGGCAACAACATCACGTTGAACCCGGCCACCGGTTTCGGTACGGCGACCAACGCGACGTTGCGGGTCAAGAACATTCCGATCCTGTACACCCCGTATATCTACTTCCCGATCGACGACCGTCGTCAATCCGGCTTCCTGCCGCCAAGCTTCAGCACCGGCAGCGAAACCGGCTTTACCCTGGTTACGCCGTACTACTTCAACCTGGCACCGAACTACGATGCCACGTTGTACCCCCAGTACATGACCAAGCGCGGCATGATGGTGGAAGGCGAATTCCGCTACCTCACCAAGTCCAGCGAAGGTCAGTTCGGCGGCGCGTACCTGAACGATGACAGCGACGAGCGTAAAGGTCAGAGCGACTACGAAAAAGACCGTTACATGGTCAACTGGCAGCACAAGGGCGGTCTGGATTCACGTGTAGCGACGCAGGTCGACTACACCAACATCAGCGACCCTTACTTCTTCCAGGATCTGAAGACCTACCAAGAAGGCGTTCAGCCGCGAGACTTCGTCAACCAGCAGGGTTCCGTGGCTTATCGTGGCGACGATTTCCAGGCGCGCCTGAACCTTCAGGCCTACCAGCTGGCGACGATCTCTCAGATCACTCCGTATGACCGGTTGCCGCAGATCACCTTCAACGGGATGCTGCCATACCACCCGGGTGGCGTGAACTTCACCTACGAGACGGAAGCTGTCCGGTTTGAACGTAGCCTGGAAAAGGGCACCTTCACCGATGAAGATGGCCTGGTTTCGAATCGACTCGACACATTCGTCACAGGCCTGACCCGTGCAAACGGTACTCGTCTGAACGTTGCGCCGGCTGTTGAATACCCGATGAACTGGACCTACGGCTTCATTACGCCGAAGCTCAAGTATGTCTACACCAAGTACGATCTTGACCTGGACAGCACAGGCAAAGACCAGATCATCGCGCAACAGAACGCGTCAGTTGCAGCGGGCACTCAATACGCCGGCGGCGTATTCAAGAGCTCTCAAGACCGCGCCATTCCAGTTGCCAGTATCGACAGCGGCCTGTACTTCGACCGCAACACGAACTGGTTCGGCAAAGACTATCGCCAAACCTTGGAACCACGTGCCTACTATCTCTATGTGCCTAACAAGGACCAGAGCGATATCCCGGTATTTGACACCAGTGAATACTCGTTCAGTTACGGCTCACTGTTCCGCGATAACCGCTTCAGCGGCTCCGACCGGATCGGCGACGAGAACAAGCTGTCGTTGGGCGTGACCAGTCGCTGGATCGAAGACAACGGTTTCGAGCGTCAGCGCGTATCCGTGGGCCAGGCGGTGTACTTCAAGGATCGCCAGGTTCAACTTCCAGGCATCCTTGCGTCCGACCGTGCAGATGCACAGTCTGACGTTTCCCCTATCGCTCTGGAATACGAATACCGCTACAACCGCGACTGGCGCGCAACCGCCGACTACAACTGGGATACCGAGGAGCACAGCGTTCGTTCCGGCAGCGCGATGCTTCACTACCAGCCAGAAGACAACCCGAACAAGATCATCAACGTCGGTTACCGCTACCGCAACGACCAAGTGGTCTACAACCAGCTGACCGGCAAATGGCAGTTTGGTGGCGATTACGGCCAGCCAGGCGATCCGAACTTCATCAAGGATTACTACAAAATCCAGCAACACGACTTCTCGATGATGTGGCCGATCATTCCTCAATGGAACCTGATCACCCGTTGGCAATATGACTATGCCCGCAACCGTACCCTGGAAGCCTTTGGTGGTTTCGAGTACGACAACTGCTGCTGGAAACTGCGCGTCATCAACCGTTACTGGGTTTCCAACGACGAATACAGCCAGATCGCCCCGCTGAACGAAAAGGGTGACCACGGGCTCTTCTTCCAGATCGTCCTTAAAGGACTCGGCGGCCTGACCGGCGCCAAGGTAGAGAGCTTCCTCGACAAAGGCATTCAAGGTTATCGTGAACGTGAAGATCAAGCTTTCTGATTGTCTGCGCCCACTCGTGCTGGGCGCACTGTTCCTGGGGACCGCTTCGGCACACGCTGCGGTTCAACCGCTGGACAAGGTTGTGGCCATCGTCGATAACGACGTGATCATGCAGAGCCAACTCGACCAACGGGTCAAGGAAGTTCAGCAAACCATCGCCAAGCGTGGCGGCGGCGTACCACCTACCAGCGTGCTGGACCCACAGGTTCTGGAGCGCCTGATTGTCGAAAACCTGCAACTGCAGATCGGCGATCGTTCCGGCATCCGTATTTCGGACGAAGAGCTGAACCAGGCGGTCGGTACTATCGCTCAACGCAACAACATGAGCGTTGACCAGTTCCGCGCGGCACTGGCTCACGACGGTTTGTCCTATGAGGACGCCCGTGACCAGATCCGCCGTGAAATGATCATCAGCCGTGTACGTCAGCGCCGCGTGGCCGAGCGTGTGCAGGTGTCCGAGCAGGAAGTGAAGAACTTCCTGGCATCGGACCTTGGCAAGATGCAGCTCTCCGAAGAACTGCACCTGGCCAACATCCTGATCCCGACGCCAGACAGCGCCAACGCCGAACAGCTCAATGCTGCCGCCGCAAAAACCCAGGCTGTTTATGACCGCCTGAAAGCCGGTGCTGACTTTGCCCAGACGGCGATTGCCGTGTCCGGCAGTGACAACGCTCTGGACGGCGGTGACATGGGCTGGCGTAAAGCTGCTCAGCTGCCACCTCCGTTCGACCGTGAGCTGAGTGCGATGAACGTGGGTGACATTACCCAGCCAGCACGTACGCCAGGCGGCTTTATCATCCTCAAGTTGCTCGGCAAGCGCGGCGGCGAGACCTCGCTGAAAGACGAGGTGCACGTTCGTCACATCCTGGTCAAACCAAGCGAGATCCGCACCGAAGCGCAAACCAAGGAACTGGCCCAGAAGATCTATGACCGCATCGAAGGCGGTGAAGATTTCGCCACGCTGGCCAAGAGTTTCTCGGAAGACCCGGGTTCGGCCCTCAACGGCGGTGACCTGAACTGGATCGACCCGAAAGCGCTGGTGCCTGAGTTCCAGGACGTGATGGCCAAGACCCCGCAAGGCGTTCTGTCCAAGCCGTTCAAGACCCAATATGGCTGGCATGTACTGGAAGTCCTTGGCCGTCGCGCCACTGACAACACCACGCAGGCCCGCGAGCAGCAAGCACTGACCGTGTTGCGTAACCGCAAATACGATGAAGAGCTGCAAACCTGGTTGCGTCAGATCCGTGACGAAGCCTACGTGGAAAACAAGCTGCCAGGCGCCGAGCAAACAGGCACCGACCAGGCAGCACAGTGAAACCCCAGCGTTTCGCGGTAACACCCGGCGAGCCGGCCGGCATTGGTCCTGACCTGTGCCTGCTGCTCGCCTCGCACCCTCAGCCACACCCCCTGATTGCCATTACCAGCCGTGACCTGCTCCTCGAGCGGGCCGCGCAGCTGGGTGTGGCCGTTAACCTGGTGGACGTGTCACCGGGCAACTGGCCCGACCTGCCGGCACCTGCGGGCAGCCTGTACGTTTGGGACACTCCGCTTGCCGCCAAGGTGGTTGCCGGGCACCTGAACAAGGCCAATGCGGCCTTTGTACTGGAAACCCTGACGCGCGCCGGTCAAGGCTGCATCGACGGCGACTTCGCCGGCATGATCACCGCGCCGGTACACAAAGGCGTGATCAACGAATCCGGTATCGCCTTTTCCGGCCATACCGAATTCCTCGCCGAGCTGACCCATACCGCTCAAGTAGTGATGATGCTGGCCACACGCGGCCTGCGCGTTGCACTGGTGACGACGCATTTGCCGTTGCGTGATATCGCCGACGCGATCACCGCCGAGCGCCTGGAGCGTGTCACGCGCATCCTGCACGCCGACCTGCAACAGAAATTCGGCATTGCCCAACCGCGCATCCTGGTCTGTGGGCTCAACCCGCACGCCGGTGAAGGCGGCCATTTGGGCCATGAAGAAATCGACATCATCGAACCGACATTAGAGCGTCTGCGCCAAGAAGGCATGGACCTGCGTGGCCCACTGCCTGCAGACACTCTGTTTACCCCCAAGTATCTGGAGCACTGCGACGCAGTGCTGGCGATGTACCATGACCAGGGGCTGCCCGTGCTGAAATACAAAGGCTTCGGCGCCGCAGTCAACGTGACACTGGGCCTGCCGATCATCCGTACCTCCGTCGACCATGGCACTGCCCTGGACCTGGCGGGCAGCGGCAAGATCGATACCGGCAGCCTGCACGTGGCCCTGGAAACCGCCTATCAGATGGCCGAGACCCGTATATGACTGAGCATTACCAACACCGGGCGCGCAAGCGCTTCGGGCAAAACTTCCTGCACGACGCTGGCGTAATCGACCGCATCCTGCGCTCCATCCACGCCAAGCCGGAAGACCGCCTGCTGGAAATCGGCCCGGGCCAGGGCGCCTTGACCCAAGGCCTGTTGGCCAGTGGCGGGCAACTGGACGTGGTGGAACTGGACAAGGACTTGATCCCGATCCTCAACCAGCAGTTTGCTGGCAAACCCAATTTCAACCTGCACCAGGGCGATGCGCTGAAGTTCGACTTCAACAGCCTCAACGCTGCGCCCAGCAGCCTGCGGGTGGTGGGCAACCTGCCGTACAACATCTCCACACCGCTGATTTTTCACCTGCTGAACAACGCAGGAATCATCCGCGACATGCACTTCATGCTGCAAAAAGAAGTGGTTGAGCGTTTGGCGGCGCGCCCTGGTGGTGGTGATTGGGGCCGTCTGTCGATCATGGTTCAGTACCACTGCCGCGTAGAGCACCTGTTCAACGTTGGCCCGGGCGCGTTCAACCCGCCGCCGAAGGTCGACTCGGCCATCGTGCGCCTGGTGCCTCACGCCGTGCTGCCGTACCCGGCCAAGGATCACAAACTGCTGGAGCGCGTGGTACGCGAGGCGTTCAACCAACGCCGCAAAACCCTGCGCAACACGCTCAAGGCCCTGCTCAGCAATGCCGAAATCGAAGCCGCCGGCGTCGATGGCAGCCTGCGCCCCGAGCAACTGGACCTGGCCGCGTTTGTGCGCCTGGCTGATCAGCTTGCGATCCAGCCCGCGCCGACCGTGGAATAAGCTGTAACTCGATATAAATGTGGGAGCGGGCTTGTCCGCGATGGCGGTGCATCAGTTACACATTCAGTGACTGACACTGCGCATTCGCGGGCAAGCCCGTTCCCACATTTGCTCAGCGTTATACCGATAACGCTTGCCAGCTGCCCGACACATGTCTGGCCTAGTGCCCTCCTCATGGCCTAGACTGATCCGCATCTGCTGTCCTCCGCTTTTGCTTTTAAGGCCTCTTGCATGTCCGATCCTCGCTACCAGATCGACGTCAGCGTCGTCACCCGCTTCCTGGCGGACCAATCGCAACCCGAACACAACCGTTTCGCCTTTGCCTACACCATCACGGTGAAGAACAACGGGCAGGTGCCGGCCAAGCTGCTGTCGCGCCACTGGGTGATCACCGACGGTGACGGCCAGGTCGAGGAAGTGCGCGGCGCCGGCGTGGTTGGCCAGCAACCGTTGATCGACATCGGCGCCAGCCATACGTATAGCAGTGGCACGGTGATGACCTCCAAAGTCGGCACCATGCAGGGCACTTATCAGATGAAAGCCACTGACGGCAAACTGTTCGACGCTGTCATCGCGCCCTTCCGCCTCGCCGTGCCGGGAGCCCTGCACTGATGACGACGTACGCGGTCGGCGACCTGCAAGGCTGCCTGGAACCCCTCAAGTGCTTGCTGGAGCGAGTTGCCTTCAACCCGGCGAGCGACCGCCTGTGGTTAGTGGGTGACCTGGTCAATCGTGGGCCCGAATCCCTCCAAACCCTGCGCTACTTATATAGCCTGCGTGATTCCCTGGTCTGCGTACTGGGCAACCACGACCTGCACCTGCTGGCGGCCGGCAATAACATCGAGCGCTTGAAAAAAGGCGACACGCTGCGCGAGATCCTCGAAGCGCCGGATCGCACCGAGCTGCTGGAGTGGCTGCGTCGGCAAAAGCTCATGCATTACGACGAAGGCCGCAACATGGCTTTGGTCCATGCGGGCATCCCGCCCCAGTGGACGGTGAAAAAAGCCCTCAAGTGCGCTGCCGAAGTCGAAAACGCCCTGGCCGATGACAACCTCTACACCGCCTTTCTTGACGGCATGTACGGCAATGAGCCGGTCAAGTGGGACAACGACCTTACCGGCGTGGCCCGCCTGCGCGTGATCACCAACTACTTCACCCGCATGCGCTTTTGCACCGCCGAAGGCAAGCTGGACCTCAAGAGCAAGGAAGGCGCCGACACCGCCCTGCCCGGCTACAAACCCTGGTTCGCCCACAAGGAGCGCAAGACCCGTGACACGAAGATCATCTTCGGCCACTGGGCGGCCCTGGAAGGCAAATGCGATGAACCCGGCGTGTTCGCCCTCGACACCGGCTGCGTGTGGGGCGGCGCCATGACCCTGATGAACATCGACACCGGCGAGCGCCTGAGCTGCCAGTGCGAATCCCCCCTTTCTGTGACACAGCCGGCCGCCAAGCCATAGGAGCCCGCCATGAGCGAATTCAAACGTATCCCTCCCGAACAAGCCCAGGCGCTGCGCGAGCAAGGCGCGGTGGTGGTCGACATCCGCGATCAGCCGACGTATGCCGCCGCGCATATCAGCGGTGCGCAACATTTGGATAACACCAACATTGCCGACTTCATCCGTGCCGCCGACCTCGACGCGCCGGTGATCGTTGCCTGCTACCACGGCAACTCCAGCCAGAGCGCGGCCGCCTACCTGATCAGCCAGGGCTTCTCTGACGTGTATAGCCTGGACGGCGGCTTTGAGCTGTGGCGTGCGACCTATCCTGCAGAAATTGCCTCAGGCGATTCGCAATAATTTTTTTCACACCCCGCTACCCCGCGTGACGCTTGGGCTCGCGCCGTTTCTGACGAACGGCGCAGCCAAACTAATTACGTATCCCGCCTTGACCTCCCGGATTCCGAACTATCCTTAAGCGCAGGCCATCCGAATCAGGGGAGAGCCGGTACACCGGCGTGCGGGTCATCGGTAGCGTTTCAGGGTGTTTGGGGGGAAAACGGCCATTGGTTGATCACCAATGACTGCCAGCATCGACTGATTGACCCGGCGTCGGCTCCACGTATCGAGCGAGGTGACGACGTCATGAGTATCTTTAGCCACTTCCAACAACGCTTCGCGTCCACACAGCAGGAAGAACTCACGCTGCAAGAGTATCTCGAGCTGTGCAAACAGGACCGCAGTACCTACGCGTCTGCCGCCGAACGTCTGCTATTGGCGATTGGTGAGCCGGAGCTGGTGGAAACCGCGAATAATTCGCGCCTGTCGCGAATATTTTCCAACAAGGTGATCCGCCGCTATCCGGCCTTTGAAGACTTCCACGGCATGGAAGAATGCATCGACCAGATCGTCTCCTACTTCCGCCACGCCGCCCAAGGGCTGGAAGAGAAGAAACAAATCCTCTACCTGCTCGGCCCCGTCGGCGGCGGTAAGTCGTCTCTGGCTGAAAAGCTCAAACAGCTGATCGAGAAAGTGCCCTTCTACGCGATCAAGGGTTCGCCGGTCTTCGAGTCGCCTCTGGGCCTGTTCAACGCCACGGAAGATGGCGCGATCCTCGAAGAAGACTTTGGCATTCCACGGCGCTACCTCAACACCATCATGTCGCCCTGGGCCACCAAGCGCCTGGCCGAGTTTGGCGGTGACATCAGCCAGTTCCGCGTGGTGAAACTCTACCCGTCGATCCTCAACCAGATCGGCGTGGCAAAAACCGAACCGGGCGATGAGAACAACCAGGACATCTCGGCGCTGGTGGGTAAGGTCGATATCCGCAAACTCGAAGAATTCCCGCAGAACGACGCCGACGCCTATAGCTACTCGGGCGCGCTGTGCCGGGCCAACCAGGGCCTGATGGAATTTGTGGAGATGTTCAAGGCGCCGATCAAGGTGCTGCACCCACTGCTGACCGCCACCCAGGAAGGCAACTACAACAGTACCGAAGGCCTGGGCGCGATCCCGTTCACCGGGATTCTGCTGGCCCACTCCAACGAATCGGAATGGCACACCTTCCGCAACAACAAGAACAACGAAGCTTTCATCGACCGGATCTACATCGTCAAGGTGCCCTACTGCCTGCGCGTCAGCGATGAGATCAAGATCTACGACAAGCTGTTGTTCAACAGCTCGCTGGCCAAGGCGCATTGCGCGCCCGATACCTTGAAGATGCTCGCCCAGTTCACCGTGCTGTCGCGCCTCAAGGAGCCGGAGAACTCGAATATCTACTCGAAGATGCGCGTCTATGACGGCGAAAACCTCAAGGACACCGACCCCAAGGCCAAGTCGATTCAGGAATACCGCGACACCGCAGGCGTGGACGAGGGCATGAACGGCCTGTCGACACGTTTTGCGTTCAAGATCCTGTCCAAAGTCTTCAACTTCGACCCGCACGAAATCGCCGCCAACCCGGTGCACCTGCTCTACGTGCTGGAACAGCAGATCGAACAGGAGCAATTCCAGGCCGAAACCCGCGAGCGCTACCTGCGCTTCCTCAAGGAATACCTGGCGCCGCGCTATATCGAGTTCATCGGCAAGGAAATCCAGACCGCCTACCTGGAGTCCTACAGCGAATACGGCCAGAACATCTTCGACCGCTACGTGCTGTATGCGGACTTCTGGATTCAGGACCAGGAATACCGCGATCCGGAAACCGGCGAAATCCTCAACCGTGTGGCCCTCAACGAGGAGCTGGAGAAGATCGAAAAACCCGCCGGCATCAGCAATCCGAAGGATTTCCGCAACGAAATCGTCAACTTCGTGCTGCGCGCCCGCGCCAACAACAACGGCAAGAACCCAACCTGGCTCAGCTACGAGAAGCTGCGGGTGGTCATCGAGAAGAAAATGTTCTCGAACACCGAGGATCTGCTGCCGGTCATCAGCTTCAACGCCAAGGCCAGCAAGGAGGACCAGCAAAAACACAACGACTTCGTCACTCGAATGGTCGAGCGTGGCTACACCGACAAACAGGTACGGCTGCTCTCCGAGTGGTACCTGCGGGTTCGTAAATCACAGTAAGGCAGCGACAGGCGTGTACTGCCGGGCCTTTGGCCTGGCAGCTGACCGCTTGTCTCTAAGCTTCCAGCTCGCGGCTTGAAGCTTGTAACGTGAAGCTGCCCGGAGGGCTCCCCATGAGCTATGTGATCGACCGACGCCTCAATGGCAAGAACAAGAGCACGGTAAACCGCCAGCGTTTCCTGCGGCGTTACCGTGACCACATCAAAAAGGCCGTTGAAGAGGCCGTCAGCCGCCGCTCCATCACCGACATGGAGCATGGCGAGCAAATCAGTATTCCCGGACGCGACATTGACGAACCGGTGCTGCACCACGGTCGCGGCGGCAAACAGACCGTCGTGCACCCCGGCAACAAAGAATTCACCACCGGCGAACATATCCAGCGCCCCCAAGGCGGTGGCGGCGGTAAAGGCCCAGGCAAGGCGGGCAATTCCGGCGAGGGTATGGACGAGTTTGTGTTCCAGATCACCCAGGAGGAATTCCTGGAGTTCATGTTCGAAGACCTGGAGCTGCCCAACCTGGTCAAACGCAACCTGACCGGCACCGACACCTTCAAGACTGTTCGCGCCGGCATCAGCAACGAAGGCAACCCGTCCAGGATCAACATCATCCGCACCTTGCGCTCGGCCCATGCCCGGCGTATCGCCCTGTCAGGCAGCAGCCGCGCCAAATTGAAACATGCGAAGGAAGAGTTGGCGCGCTTAAAACGCGAAGAACCAGACAACTTCGGCGATATCCAGGCCATCGAGGCAGAAATAGAGAAACTTAGCGCGCGCATTCACCGCGTGCCTTTCCTCGACACCTTCGACTTGAAATACAACCTGCTGGTCAAACAACCCAACCCCAGCTCCAAGGCCGTGATGTTTTGCCTGATGGACGTGTCCGGTTCGATGACCCAGGCGACCAAGGACATCGCCAAGCGCTTTTTCATCCTGCTGTACCTGTTTCTCAAGCGGAACTACGACAAGATCGACGTGGTGTTCATCCGCCATCACACCAGCGCCCGGGAAGTGGATGAAGAAGAGTTTTTCTACTCGCGGGAAACCGGCGGCACCATCGTGTCCAGTGCGTTGAAGTTGATGCAGGAGATCATGGCCGAGCGCTATCCGGCCAATGAATGGAATATCTACGCGGCTCAGGCGTCCGACGGCGACAACTGGAACGACGACTCGCCGATCTGCCGCGATATTTTGATCAACCAGATCATGCCGTTTGTGCAGTACTACACGTACGTCGAAATTACTCCCCGTGAGCACCAGGCCCTGTGGTTTGAATATGAGCGTATCGGTGAAGCCTTTGCCGACACTTTCGCCCAACAGCAACTGGTCTCGGCCGGCGATATCTACCCGGTCTTCCGTGAACTCTTCCAGCGCAGGTTAGTGACATGACCGCCAAAAAAGAGCATAAGCGCCAACCCATTTCCACCGGCTCCGAGTGGACCTTTGAACTGATCCAGGCCTATGACCGGGAAATCAGCCGTATCGCGGCGGGTTATGCCCTGGACACCTATCCCAACCAGATCGAAGTGATTACCGCCGAACAGATGATGGATGCCTACGCCTCAGTCGGCATGCCCTTGGGTTATCACCACTGGTCCTACGGCAAACACTTCCTGAGTACGGAGAAGTCGTACACACGCGGCCAGATGGGCCTGGCCTACGAGATCGTCATCAACTCCGACCCGTGCATCGCCTACCTGATGGAAGAAAACACCATCTGCATGCAGGCGCTGGTGGTTGCCCACGCGTGCTACGGGCACAACAGCTTTTTCAAGGGCAATTACCTGTTCCGCACCTGGACCGATGCCAGTTCGATCATCGATTACCTGGTGTTCGCCAAGCAGTACATCATGCAATGCGAGGAACGCCACGGCATCGACGCGGTTGAGGACCTGCTCGACTCCTGCCATGCGCTGATGAACTATGGCGTTGACCGCTACAAACGCCCGTACCCGATTTCCGCCGAGGAAGAGCGCCTGCGCCAGAAGGAGCGCGAGGAGCACCTGCAGAAGCAGATCAACGACCTGTGGCGCACTATTCCGAAGAAAACCGGGAAAAACAGCGATAAAGACAATGCACGCTTCCCCGCCGAACCTCAGGAAAATATCCTGTATTTCCTGGAAAAACACGCGCCGCTGCTGGAGCCGTGGCAGCGCGAAATCGTGCGTATTGTGCGCAAAATCGCCCAATATTTTTATCCACAGCGCCAGACCCAGGTGATGAACGAAGGCTGGGCGACGTTCTGGCACTACACCTTGATGAATGACCTGTACGACGAAGGCCTCGTCACTGACGGCTTCATGATGGAGTTCCTCACCTCCCATACCAGCGTGGTGTTCCAACCCGGCTTCGACAGCCCGTACTACAGCGGCATCAACCCCTATGCACTGGGCTTTGCCATGTACCGCGACATCCGGCGCATGTGCGAACACCCCACCGAAGAGGATCGCCGCTGGTTCCCGGAAATCGCCGGCAGCGATTGGTTGTCGACCATCAAGTTCGCCATGAGCAGCTTCAAGGACGAGAGCTTCATCCTGCAGTACCTGTCACCCCAGGTGATTCGCGACCTCAAACTGTTCAGCATCATGGACGACGACCTCAAGGACGACCTGCTGGTGCCGGCCATTCACGACGAGCCCGGCTACCGCACCATCCGCGAGACATTGGCGGCGCAATACAACCTGGGCAACCGCGAGCCCAATGTGCAGATCTACAGCATCGATGTGCGCGGCGACCGCTCGCTGACCCTGCGTCATCAGCAGCACGACCGCAAACCCTTGGGCGAATCCACTGAGGAGGTACTCAAGCACCTGCATCGGTTGTGGGGCTTCGATATTCACCTGGAAACCCTGCAGGGCGACCAGGTGATGAAGACTCACCATGTGCCACCGCGCAGCGATCACAGCGACAACGACTACGGCCGCCTGGACCTGGCCGTCGTTCATCTCTGAAACTGCAAAGCCTCCATTGGTCAGGCACAGGCGGTATCCTGTGCCGCTAATGGAGGCTTTTTCATGAAAATCTACACAGTCGGCGGCGCGGTGCGTGATCGTCTGCTCGGCATCGAGGTCACCGACATCGACCGCGTGGTCGTCGGCGCAACCACTGAAGAAATGCTCGCCAAGGGCTACAAGCCGGTGGGTGCTGACTTCCCGGTATTCCTGGACCCGAAAAACGGCGACGAGTACGCCCTGGCCCGCACCGAGCGCAAGAGTGGCCGGGGTTATGGCGGCTTTGTGTTTCATGCCAGCCCCGAGGTCACGCTGGAAGAAGACCTGATTCGTCGCGACCTGACCATCAACGCCATGGCGGAGGACGGTGACGGCAACCTGACCGATCCGTACCACGGCCAGCGCGACCTGCAGGCGCGCATTCTGCGTCACGTATCCCCGGCGTTCGCCGAAGATCCCTTGCGTGTACTGCGTGTTGCGCGCTTCGCAGCGCGTTATGCCCATCTGGGTTTCACGGTAGCGCCTGAGACGCTCGGCCTGATGCGCCAACTCAGCGAGTCCGGCGAATTGGAAGCCCTGACGCCCGAGCGTAGCTGGAAGGAAATCTCCCGGGCCTTGATGGAAGATCAACCTCAGGTGTTCATCCAGGTGCTGCGTGACTGCCATGCGCTGAAAACCCTGATGCCGGAAGTGGACGCGTTGTTCGGCGTGCCACAGCCGGAGGCCCATCACCCCGAGATCGACACCGGCCTGCACACCTTGAGCGTGCTGGAACAGGCCGCCCTGCACAAACAACCCCTCACCGTGCGCTGGGCCTGCCTGCTGCATGACGTGGGAAAGGGCCTGACGGCTGTGGATAAGTTGCCGCAGCATATTGCTCATGAACAGACAGGCTTGAAGCTGATCAAGGCGGTCAACGAACGCTTCAAGGTGCCTAAGGATTGCCAGGAGCTGGCGCTGCTGGTGGGCCAATATCACACTCATGGCCACCGCGCTCTGGAACTCAAGGCCTCGACATTGCTGGAGCTGCTGCAGAGTTTTGACGTGTATCGCCGGCCTCAGCGGTTTGAGGAGTTCGTGGTGAGCTGTGAAATGGATGCACGCGGCCGCAAGGGCCTTGAGCAACGAAGTTATCCACAGGCGGATTATTTGCGCGGCGCGGCCAAGGTTGCGCGCGAAGTCGCGGTGGCGCCCCTGCTGGAGAAAGGCTTCAAAGGACCTGCGCTGGGCGAGGCGCTCAAGCGCGAGCGGCTCAAGGCGCTGAAAGCCTACAAGGAACACCACAACGTTTAACGAGCAAGCCTTGTGGCGAGCGGGCTTGCCC
>NZ_CAWOAW010000006.1:251967-479791 GCF_963879675.1 Pseudomonas sp. Larv2_ips | reverse complement strand
CAGCAGCCCCAGTAAAGGCACTGAGATTTGCTGGTAAAACTCAGCGCCTGTTGTGGGGCTGCTACGCAGTCCGACGCGGGGCAAGCCCGCTCGCCACTGGATTTGCGAGCCAGCGTCCACCTTTGAATCCGGGCAGACGGGCGTTACAGGAGATTTTTCGGGGTGAGTGGCTGGTTTTGCCATTCAAACGCGACAGGTGCCAGCACCTGGTCGATCTGCGCATCGCGCCACAGCTCGGCCAATGTCTTGCCCACCTCAGGATGCACGCGCTCCGGCGCCATCAAAGACAGGGGCCATAACACAAAAGCGTTTTTGAGGATTTCTGCGCGCGGCAGGATCAAGCCGTCAAAATTCCCGACTAATTCGCCGTACAACAGCACGTCGATGTCCAACGGTAGCCCTTTGCGGTCCGGTGCATAGCGGCCATTGTCAGCCTCGATGAATTTCAACCGGCGATCCAGCTCCATCAACGGCAAGTCGGTATAGGCCGACACCACCAGGTTGAAAAACAGTCCGCTTTTGATCCCCACCGGCTGGCTTTCGAACACAGGTGAGCAGCGCACATCCGTCAAGAAGCTCGCCAGTGCATCCAGGCCGGCGCGCAGATGGCGCTCGCGCTCGATATTGCTGCCAAGACCAAGGTAAACCTGAGTTAGCGACATCCGCGCTCGATCTCCACGCCCACGCCTTTGGCTGCCGGCACGGCACCCGGCTTGGTCAGCTTGAGGCGCAACCAGGGAATCTGGAATTCGCTCATCAACACTTCAGCCAGGCGTTCGGCGAAGGTTTCTACCAGCTGGTACTGGGACTGCTCGGCGAAGGCCTGAATACGCGCGGACACGCTGGCGTAATCGAGCGCCAGGGTCAGGTCGTCGCCCGCGGCGGCAGGGCGATTGTCCCAGGCGAAACTCAGGTCCAGGCGCAGGCATTGCTTGATGCCGCGCTCCCAGTCGTAGGCCCCGATCACGGTGTCGACTTCCAGGCCTTCGATAAACACTCTGTCCAAGCTCTTCTCCGCAGCACGACAAGGGCGCGTTGCCCCGTTAGAATCAGGGCGTCCTCGCCCGGAATAGTTAGCATGTTTTGGTCACTGGCGATTCTCGCCTACCTGCTCGGCTCGCTGTCCTTCGCCATTTTGCTCAGCCGCCTGACGGGAAATCCCGACCCGCGAATGAGTGGCTCAGGCAATGCCGGTGCCACCAACATGTTGCGCCTGGCCGGCAAAAAACTCGCCGTGCTGACGCTGCTGGGCGATATCTGCAAGGGCCTGTTGCCCGTACTCATCGCCAGCCTCGCCGGCCTCACCCTGCAACAGCAGGCCTGGGTGGGCGTGTGCGCTGTCCTCGGCCATCTGTTTCCGCTGTACTTCCGCTTTCGCGGCGGCAAGGGTGTCGCCACGGCGGCCGGCATGCTGCTGGGGATTTACCCTCCAGCGGCGCTGCTGGCGGTGCTGGCCTGGCTGTTGACGTTCTACCTGACCCGCACCAGCTCGCTGGCCGCACTGATCGCCACGCCGCTCACCCTGCCATTGCTGGCCTGGCAGGCGCCTGCAGCGCTGTTGCCGATGAGCGTGCTGACGCTGCTGATCGTCTGGCGCCACCGCGGCAATTTACGCGACCTGTTTGCCGGGCGCGAACGGCATTTTTAAATACGTTCGATGAGCCCGGCTCACGTGAGCCCTTACAGCGGTGAAAGTTGCTCCATCGGCCAGCGTGCCTGCACGCTGATCGCCAGGCTTTCGTGCTGCCCGGCTTGCAGACGCTGGCAACCGGCGTAGGCGATCATTGCGCCGTTGTCGGTGCAAAACTCAGGGCGCGCATAAAACACGTCGCCGTGCATGTCGCCGAGCATTTTTTCCAACGAGGTGCGCAGCGCTTTGTTGGCGCTGACGCCGCCTGCAATCACCAGGCGCTTCATGCCCGCCTGTTTCAGGGCGCGCTTGCACTTGATGGTCAAAGTCTCCACCACGGCCTGCTGGAACGCCAGTGCGATGTCGCAACGGGCTTGCTCACTGTCGTCCCCGGCGCTGACGCTTTGCTGCCAGGTGTTGAGTGCGGAGGTTTTCAAGCCGCTGAAGCTGAACATCAGGCCCGGGCGATCGCACATCGGGCGCGGAAAGGTGTAACGGCCCGGCACGCCTTTTTCGGCAAGACGCGCAATTTCCGGACCGCCGGGATAATTGAGGCCCATCATCTTCGCCGTCTTGTCGAACGCTTCACCGGCGGCATCGTCCAGAGACTCACCCAGCAGCGTGTATTGGCCAATCGCATCGACCTGAACCAGCTGCGTATGCCCACCCGAAACCAACAAAGCGACGAACGGGAACTGTGGCGGTGTTTTTTCCAGCATGGGCGCCAGTAAATGGCCTTCCATGTGGTGCACGCCGAGGGCCGGAATGCCCCAGGCGAACGCCAGCGCCTGGGCGCAAGAAGCCCCAACCAGCAGGGCTCCGACCAATCCGGGGCCGGCGGTGTAGGCAATCGCGTCGATCTCGGTCGGCACGCAGCCCGCCTCGTCCAGCACCTGGCGAATCAACGGCAGCATGCGCTTGACGTGATCGCGGCTGGCGAGCTCCGGCACCACGCCGCCATAGGCGCGGTGCAGGTCGATCTGGCTGAACAGTGCATCGGCCAAAAGCCCGCGTTCACTGTCGTAAAGTGCGACACCGGTTTCGTCGCAGGAGGTTTCAAGTCCCAGTACTAGCATGGGTTTGCGCCTTGTAGAGGCTGAATTCGAAGGCGCGCATAATAGTCGCCACTCCCCCTCCCGACTAGCGGTTTTCGATCAGAGGCTTTGCATTCCGGGCAATGAGGGGTTAACATCCGCAACCCTTAAAAACCGACGACCTCAGCCGCGAATTTTTTGCGACGAGAACGTTGATTCCCGGTAATGAAAGAAGGTAGCTCTGGATGCCAGCCGTCAAAGTAAAAGAGAACGAACCCTTCGACGTAGCTCTGCGTCGTTTCAAGCGCTCCTGCGAAAAAGCCGGTGTTCTGGCTGAAGTTCGTAGCCGCGAATTTTATGAGAAGCCAACTTCTGAGCGTAAGCGCAAAGCAGCAGCCGCTGTTAAGCGTCACGCTAAGAAAGTTCAGCGCGAGCAGCGCCGCGCCGTTCGTCTGTACTAATACACAGACTTACGTAGCAAGCTTCTGCCAAGCCCGGCCCTCAGCCGGGCTATTGGCATTTGCGGATATCGCTTGATGCTTCACCGTCGACGCCGCACACGCGACCGAGACACTGCTTCACACGTCAGGACTGGCTCTTTTGCCAGCGGTGCGCGTCTCTTCTGACGAGCCTAACAAGGCTACTGACGAGCACACTCATTCTTCAAACAGACGATCAACTGTGTCGGCTGTGCCCAACGATGCGTTTCCGAGGCCCGCCATTGGCCAACACCGGACGCCCGGGCAACATTTCCAGGCCGAACACTGATAGAAATTAACGTCAGTGAATGTTCGGCAGATACACTCCCTGACAGCCCAACCAGACGACAGTTGATCGAGCCGCACAATGTGTGCGCCTGAGCACTTCGCGGGCCTCATTGATACGCAGTGATGACGAGAACGCCATGGCCGGGCTAATTCCCCAGAGCTTTATTGACGACCTTCTGAACCGCACCGACATCGTCGATGTTGTCAGCTCGCGCGTGCAATTGAAAAAAGCCGGCAAGAATTACACCGCCTGCTGCCCGTTCCACAAAGAAAAGACCCCCTCGTTCAGCGTCAGCCCCGACAAGCAGTTCTACTACTGCTTCGGCTGCGGCGCGGGCGGCAATGCCCTCGGCTTTCTCATGGACCACGACAACCTGGACTTCCCCCAGGCTATCGAGGACCTGGCCAAAGCCGCCGGCATGGAAATCCCCCGCGAAGAGAGTGGCCGCCCGCACAAACCGCGGCAACCCACCGACTCGCCGCTGTACCCGCTGCTGACGGCCGCTGCCGACTTCTACCGTCAGGCGCTCAAAAGCCATCCGCAGCGCAAGGCCGCTGTCGAATACCTCAAGGGGCGCGGCCTCACCGGTGAAATTGCCCGGGACTTCGGCCTCGGTTTCGCGCCGCCAGGCTGGGACAACCTCTACAAGCACCTGAGCAGCGACACCCTGCAGCAGAAAGCCATGATCGACGCTGGCCTGCTGGTGGAAAACGCCGAGACCGGCAAGCGCTATGACCGCTTCCGCGACCGCGTGATGTTTCCGATCCGCGACAGCCGTGGCCGGATCATCGCGTTCGGCGGCCGCGTGCTCGGCGACGATAAGCCCAAGTACCTGAACTCCCCGGAAACCCCAGTGTTTCACAAGGGTCAGGAACTCTACGGCCTGTTCGAAGCGCGTAAAAACAACCGCAACCTCGATGAAATCATCGTGGTTGAGGGCTACATGGACGTGATCGCCCTCGCCCAGCAAGGACTGCGCAATGCCGTGGCCACCCTGGGCACCGCCACCAGCGAAGAACACATGAAGCGCCTGTTTCGCGTGGTGCCCAGCGTGCTGTTCTGCTTCGACGGCGACCAGGCCGGCCGCAACGCCGCCTGGCGCGCGCTCGAGGCCACGCTGTCGAGCCTGCAGGATGGCCGCCGTGCACGTTTTCTGTTTCTGCCGGAAGGTGAAGACCCGGACACCCTGGTGCGCTCCGAAGGCACCGACGCGTTCCGCGCGCGCATCAATCAACATGCGCAGCCGCTGGCGGACTATTTCTTCCAGCAATTGACCGAAGAAGCCGACCCGCGCTCCCTTGAAGGCAAGGCCCACATGGCCACGCTCGCGGCGCCGTTGATCGACAAAGTGCCGGGCGCCAACCTGAAATCACTGATGCGCATGCGCCTGCTGGAAATCACCGGCTTGAGTGGCGAGGCCGTCAGCCAGCTGGTGCACAACGCACCGCAAGACGCACCGCCGGCTTACGACCCAGGCATGGATTACGACGCCATGCCGGATTACTCGGACTTTCACCAACCGCAGGAGGCCTACGCGCCCCAGCAGGAGTGGACACCGAAGAAACCCGGCGCCGGCGGCAAGAAATGGGACAAGAAACCCTGGAGCAAGAACGGCAAGCGCGGTGATCGCGATGAGGCCTACGCGCCACGCACACCGGTGGCGGTGGAAGCCCCGACGCTTATTGCGTTGCGCACGCTGATCCACTACCCGCAATTGGCGAAGAAAGTTGAGAGCGCCGATCATTTTGCCAACGAGAGCAACACGTACGCTCAGGTACTGATCGCCTTGATCGAGGCGGTACAGAAAAATCCTAAGCTAAACTCAATTCAGTTGATGGCTCGCTGGCATGGCACCGAACAAGGCCGCCTCTTGAAAGCACTCGCAGAAAAGGAGTGGCTAATTGACGGCGATAACCTTGAACAACAGTTTTTAGACACCATTACTAGGTTATCCGCGGGTCAGCACACGCAGACCCTCGATGAACTCATCAAGAGAGCAAGGCAGCCGGGATTATCGGCTGAAGAGCAGATTCAGATAGCAAAACAGATGCGCGACCTCTTAAAACAGAATGTTTCCGCATCAAACCCGACCTCAGCTGGCGTGTGAGGTCATAGCTCGGGTATAATCCTCGGCTTGTTTTTTGCCCGCCAAGACCTTCAGTGGATAGGGTGTTATGTCCGGAAAAGCGCAACAGCAGTCTCGTATCAAAGAGTTGATCACACTGGGTCGTGAGCAGGGTTACCTGACTTACGCCGAGGTCAACGACCACCTGCCTGAGGATATTTCAGATCCAGAGCAGGTGGAAGACATCATCCGCATGATTAACGACATGGGGATCAACGTATTCGAAACTGCGCCAGATAAGGATTCCCTTATGCTGGCCGACGCCGATACTGACGAGGCCGCGGCCGAAGAGGCAGCAGCAGCGTTGGCAGCAGTGGAGACCGATATCGGTCGCACGACGGACCCTGTGCGCATGTACATGCGTGAAATGGGTACGGTCGAGTTGCTGACACGCGAAGGCGAAATTGAAATCGCCAAGCGTATCGAAGAGGGCATCCGTGAAGTGATGGGCGCAATTGCGCACTTCCCTGGCACGGTTGACCACATTCTCTCCGAGTACACCCGCGTTACCACCGAAGGTGGCCGCCTGTCCGACGTTCTGAGCGGTTATATCGACCCGGACGATGGCATTGCGCCGCCTGCTGCCGAAGTACCGCCGCCTGTCGATGCGAAAGCCGCGAAAGCCGACGACGATTCCGAAGACGACGATGCTGAAGCCAGCAGCGACGACGAAGATGAAGTTGAAAGCGGTCCGGACCCGATCATCGCTGCCCAGCGTTTCGGTGCGGTTTCCGATCAAATGGAAATCACCCGCAAGGCCCTGAAAAAGCACGGTCGTGGCAACAAGCAGGCCATTGCCGAGCTGATCGCCCTGGCTGAGCTGTTCATGCCGATCAAGCTGGTGCCGAAGCAATTCGAAGGCCTGGTTGAGCGTGTTCGCAGTGCCCTTGAGCGTCTGCGTGCCCAAGAGCGCGCAATCATGCAGCTGTGCGTACGTGATGCGCGCATGCCGCGTGCTGACTTCCTGCGCCAGTTCCCGGGCAACGAAGTTGACGAAAGCTGGACCGACGCACTGGCCAAAGGCAAGGCGAAATACGCCGAAGCCATTGGTCGTCTGCAGCCCGATATCATCCGTTGCCAGCAGAAGCTGACTGCGCTTGAGACTGAAACCGGTCTGACGATTGCCGAAATCAAGGACATCAACCGTCGCATGTCGATCGGTGAGGCCAAAGCCCGCCGCGCGAAGAAAGAGATGGTTGAAGCGAACTTGCGTCTGGTGATCTCCATCGCCAAGAAGTACACCAACCGTGGCCTGCAATTCCTCGATCTGATCCAGGAAGGCAACATCGGCTTGATGAAGGCTGTGGACAAGTTCGAATACCGTCGCGGCTACAAGTTCTCGACTTATGCCACCTGGTGGATCCGTCAGGCGATCACTCGCTCGATCGCCGACCAGGCCCGCACCATCCGTATTCCGGTGCACATGATCGAGACAATCAACAAGCTCAACCGTATTTCCCGGCAGATGTTGCAGGAAATGGGTCGCGAACCGACCCCGGAAGAGCTGGGCGAACGCATGGAAATGCCTGAGGATAAAATCCGCAAGGTATTGAAGATCGCTAAAGAGCCGATCTCCATGGAAACGCCGATTGGTGATGACGAAGACTCCCATCTGGGTGACTTCATCGAAGACTCGACCATGCAGTCGCCAATCGATGTCGCCACTGTTGAGAGCCTGAAAGAAGCGACTCGCGACGTACTGTCCGGCCTCACTGCCCGTGAAGCCAAGGTACTGCGCATGCGTTTCGGCATCGACATGAATACCGACCACACCCTTGAGGAAGTCGGTAAGCAGTTTGACGTGACCCGTGAGCGGATCCGTCAGATCGAAGCCAAGGCACTGCGCAAGCTGCGCCACCCGACGCGAAGCGAGCATCTGCGCTCCTTCCTCGACGAGTGATACCAGAACCCCCGGCCCAGGCCGGGGGTTTTGCTTTGTGCAGATCACTTTCTACAGATTAACTGCCGCGCAACACCCCTCCCCCGCAATGCCCGTCTACACTCGAAACATTCCCCGTGCCATAACGAGACCGTTATGCCCAGACTGCCGACCGTGATACTGCTGTCGCTGCTCACCTGGACCGCAACGGCTGGCGCGTTGACTCTCACCGATGAAGAGCGTGGCTGGCTGGCGGACCATCAGGAGCTGCGACTGGGAGTGGACACCTCTTGGCCACCCTTCGAATACCGTGACGAAAATGGTCGTTATCAGGGCCTTGCCGCCGACTATGTACGCCTGATCCAGGACCGCTTGGGCGTCAGGATCAAACTGATCGAGCCCGCCAACTGGACCGCCGTGCTCGAACAGGCCAAAAACAACCAGCTCGACCTGCTGCCCGGCATCATGTCCACCCCGGAGCGCCAGGGTTTCCTGGCCTTCACACGGCCTTATCTGGACTTTCCCATTGTCATCCTCGCCCACGAAGGCGGCGCCAAACCGCGCAACCTCAAGGACCTTTACGGGCTGAAGATCGCCGTGGTGGAAAACTACGCACCTCACGAACTGCTGCGCACCCATCATCCCGACCTCAATCTGGTGGCCATGCCCAACGTCAGCTCGACGCTGCAAGCCCTGGCCACTGATGAAGTGGATGCTGTCGTCGGTGACCTCGCCTCCAGCGTCTGGAGCCTGCGCCAACTCAAACTCGATGGGTTATACGTCAGCGGTGAAACGCCCTACCGCTATCAACTGGCAATGGGCGTTCCGCGCGATGAGAAAATGCTGGTGGGTATCCTGGACAAGGTGCTCGCCGACCTCAGCTCAGACGAAACCGACGCCATCCAGCAACACTGGGTAGGCAGCTTCACCGATCACCGCACATTCTGGGCCGACCTGTTGATGTACGGCCTGCCAGCCGTGCTGCTGTTGAGTACCGTGCTGGCCATCGTGATTCGAATCAATCGTCGGCTCAGTTCGGAAATATCCCGGCGGGTGGCCCTTGAGCAAGAACTGCGCAGCAGCGAATACCACTACCGCGGCCTGGTGGAGAGCCTGTCCGCCATTGCCTGGGAAGCCAGCATCACAGACTTCACCTACAGCTACGTGTCGCCGCATGCCGAGGACCTGCTCGGCTACCCCCGCGCGCATTGGCTGATTCCAGGGTTCTGGCGCAACATTATCCACCCCGCCGACCTGACCCGCGCCGAGGCCTACTGCTACCGAGAAACCCGTGCCAACCGCGACCACAGCCTCGATTACCGAGTCATCACCGCCGACGGGCGCTGCCTGTGGGTACGCGACATTGTCAGCCTTATCGAGCACGGCCACGAGCCGGTGCTGCGCGGCTTGATGATCGATATCAGCGAAGCCAAGCGCACCGAAGAAGCCCTGCAGCTTTCCGAGCAGAAATTTGCCTCGGTGTTCCAGCAATGTCCGGACATCCTGGTGATTGCGCGGATGTCCGATGGCTGCCTGCTGGAGGTCAACAAGGCGTTCGAAGACCAGATCGGCCTGAGCGCCGAGGACGTGGTGGGCAAGACCGCCACAGAATTGAATATCTGGGGCATTCCGGGCGTCGGGCCCGACCTGTTGCAACGCGTGCAGACCACCAGCATCCGCAACCTCGAGATGTCGTTCCGACGCAGCAATGGCCAGGCGTTTACCGGGCTGATCTCGGCGGAACCGTTCCAACTCGACACCACCGAGGCCTTGGTGGTGGTGGTGCGCGACATCACCCAACTCAAGAAAACCCAGCAACAACTGCAAACCTCGGAAGAGAAATTCGCCAAGGCCTTCCACGCCTCACCCGATGGCCTGCTGCTGAGCCGTCAACGTGATGGGCTGCTGATTGAAGTGAATGAGGGCTTCAGCCGACTTACCGGTTTCACCAGTGTGACCTCGCTCGACCAGTCAACCCTGGACCTGGGCATCTGGGTCGACCTGAACGAGCGCAAGCACATGCTGGAACTGATGCGTCGCGATGGGTTTGTGCGCGATTTCGTCTGCCATATACGCCGCAACGACGGGCAGATTCGCCTCTGCGAAGTGTCCAGTCGGCCGCTGCCCATCGGCGATGAAGATTGCATGCTGACCATTGCGCGAGACATCACCGAACGCCAGTTCATGCAGGAAAAACTGCAACAGGCCGCCACGGTATTCGAGAGCACTGCCGAGGGTGTGTTGATCACCGACACCCGACAGAACATCAGTGCCGTCAACCGCGCGTTCAGCGAAATCACCGGGTACAGCGAAGCCGAAGCCCTCGGCAGCACGCCGCGCCTGCTCGCCTCCGGCCTGCACGACAGCGCCTTCTACGCGGCCATGTGGCACCAGTTGACCGCCCAAGGGCACTGGCAGGGCGAGATTTCCAACCGCCGCAAGAACGGCGAGCTGTACCCCAGTTGGCTGACCATCAGTGCCGTGCGCAACCGTGAGCAATTGATCACCCATTTTGTCGCCGTGTTTGCCGACATCTCCAGCCTCAAGCACGCCCAGGCGCGCCTCGACTACCAGGCACACCATGACCCACTGACCGGATTGCCCAACCGCACCCTGTTCGAAAGCCGGTTGCAGGCCGCACTGAATGGCCAGCAGGAAAGCGGCAACCAAGGCGCGGTGCTGTTTCTCGACCTGGACCGTTTCAAACACATCAATGACAGCCTCGGCCACCCCGTCGGCGACCTGCTGCTCAAGGACATCGCCGTGCGCCTCAAGGAGCAACTGCGCGATGTCGACACCGTGGCACGCCTGGGCGGCGATGAGTTCATCATCCTGCTGCCCGGCCTGCAACACGCCAGCGATGCCGAGCACCTGGCCAATAAGCTGCTGGCCTGCTTCACGCCGCCGTTCCAGGCCGGCGAGCATGAATTCTTTATCAGCGCGAGTATCGGCACCAGCCTGTACCCGCAGGACGGCACTGACGTCGCCACCCTGGTGAAAAACGCCGACGCGGCGATGTACCGCTCCAAGGCCAAGGGCCGCAACCGCGTCGAAAGCTATACCCGTGACCTCACCGCCCAAGCCAACGAGCGCGTGGCCCTGGAACACGAACTGCGCCGCGCCATCGAGCGTGAAGAGTTATTTTTGTATTACCAACCCAAGCTGAGCCTGATCACCCAGGAACTGATCGGCGCCGAAGCCCTGATCCGCTGGCGCCATCCAACCTTTGGCGACGTGCCGCCTGAGCATTTCATCGCCCTCGCCGAAGAAAACGGCATGATCCTGCAAATCGGCGATTGGGTACTGGAACAAGCCTGCCAACAGCTGCACGCCTGGCAAACGGTTTATGAGGGCTTCGGCCCCCTGTCGGTCAACCTTGCCGGCGCACAACTGCGCCACCCCAACCTGCTCGCGCGCATCGAACAGCTGCTGCGCGACTACCGCCTGGAGCCCGGCTGCCTTCAATTGGAGATCACCGAAAACTTCATCATGAGCCAGGCCGAGGAAGCCCTGGAAGTGCTGCACCAACTCAAACGCCTGGGCGTGCAGCTGGCGATTGACGATTTCGGCACCGGCTATTCATCCCTCAGCTACCTCAAGCGCCTGCCGCTGGATTTCCTCAAGATTGACCAGTCCTTCGTGCGCGGCTTGCCCGACGATCCACACGACGCCGCCATCGTGCGCGCCATCATCGCCCTGGGCCACAGCATGCAATTCACCATCATCGCCGAAGGCGTGGAAAACCCCGCGCAACAAGCCTTTCTTGCCGCCGAGGGCTGTGAACAGATGCAAGGCTACATCGTCAGCCTGCCCCTGCCGCCCGAGCTTTTTGCCGAGGCTTTTCTTCATCTGAGCGTTTCAGACTTTTCGGATGGCACAGCAGGGAAACCATCGTTATAATCCGCGACCTGTTACAAGGGCCTATAGCTCAGTTGGTCAGAGCAGAGGACTCATAATCCTTTGGTCCACGGTTCAAGTCCGTGTGGGCCCACCAAACAAAAAAGCCGCGCATTGCGCGGCTTTCGCGTGTCTGGCGTATGGAAAAGGGGACGCTGGCTCTCACGCAATTGTCTGCAATGAAAGATTTGTTAATTGTCCTCAACTGCTGCGGCACAGACCATGGCCGGCCACTCAACAAGCACGAGGAACCCGGCTCCATGCCACACGCCAACCGTTCACCCCGCGCCTTAGTCCAGTCTATTTTTACCCTCAGCCTGCGCACCGCAGGCGCTCTTGCCATCACCCTCGCAACCCTGGGCAACGCACACGCAGCATCGCCCGCTCCGGCCACCATCAAGGCGTACAAACTCTGCACCGGCGCAGATAACGCATCGCACGTGCTGGAGGGCACCATCGACCAGAGCATGCGCAACGACGTCACTGCCATTCATTTCAAGACAACCCCGGCGCACGCTTCTTACGATTGGCATAACGATCCCGAGCCGCAATACGTCATGACGCTGTCCGGCACCCTGGCCTTCGCCACCCGAGGCGGCGAGACGTTCACTCTGCACCCCGGTGAAGTGCTGGTTGCCGAAGACAACACCGGCACCGGCCATCGTTGGAACCTGATCGACGACCAACCGTGGCGCCGTGGCTACGCAGTGCTCAAGCCTGGCGCGCCGGACTCGTTTATCCCGAACGATCCCGCCGCCGCGAAAGTCTGCAAGGCGCCTTGATCTCGCAGATCACAGCGCTCCAGACGGGCACAAGCCTGTAACATGGCGACCCATTGCCGCCCGCACTGGAGCCCTGCCCTTGCCCGTCCTCGATGAAATCGATCGCCAACTGATCGCCGCCTTGCAGATCAACGCCCGTGAAAGCGTGGCCATGCTCGCCCGACAGTTGGGCATCGCGCGCACCACGGTGACGTCGCGCCTGGCGCGCCTGGAGAAAACCCAGGTGATTACCGGTTATGGCGTGCGCCTCGGGCAGCGTGTGGTCGATGGTGGCTTGCAGGCGTATGTCGGGATCACCGTGCAAGCGCGCTCGGGCAAGGAAGTGTTGCGTCGGTTGAGTGCAATGGCGCAGGTGCAGCAGCTGTGTGCGGTGAGTGGCGAATTTGATTACGTGGCCTGGCTGCGCACCGATTCACCGGAGCAACTGGATCAATTGCTGGACCAGATCGGCAGTGTCGATGGCGTGGAAAAAACCACCACGTCGATCATTCTCAGTAACAAATTGGACCGTGGTCAGCCAGTCTGACCACCCTCTTCGTCACTCTGACTGAAAACAATCCAATACGACGACACTTTGCGTCTTATTAACGAACGCTACGCTCCCTAAACTGGCTGCCATCTTTTCCTATACTCAACGGGCCACATCCCGCCGAGTCGCCAGTAAGGTCAGCCATGAGCATTCCGTCCAGCACCATCAGCAAGACCCATCGCCACCCCGCCGACGGTAAAAAACCCATCACCATCTTCGGCCCGGACTTTCCGTTTGCCTTTGATGACTGGATTGAGCATCCGGCCGGCCTGGGCAGTATTCCGGCCGCCAACCATGGCGCTGAGGTGGCGATTGTCGGTGCGGGGATCGCGGGTCTTGTGGCCGCTTACGAGCTGATGAAGCTGGGCCTCAAGCCAGTGGTGTACGAAGCCTCGAAGATGGGCGGCCGCTTGCGTTCCCAAGCATTTGAAGGGGCGGAGGGCATCATCGCCGAGTTGGGCGGCATGCGTTTTCCGGTGTCGTCGACCGCGTTCTACCACTATGTGGACAAGCTGGGCCTGGAGACCAAACCCTTCCCCAACCCGCTGACGCCGGCCTCCGGGAGCACGGTGATCGACCTGGAAGGCCAGACTCATTACGCACAAAAACTCTCGGACTTGCCGGTGCTGTTCCAGGAAGTTGCCGACGCCTGGGCCGATGCATTGGAAGCCGGTTCGCAGTTCGGTGACATCCAGCAAGCCATCCGCGACCGCGACGTGCCGCGCCTCAAAGCGCTGTGGAACAAGCTCGTGCCGCTGTGGGACGACCGCACCTTCTATGACTTCGTCGCTACATCCAAGGCCTTTGCCAAACTCTCGTTCGCGCACCGCGAAGTGTTTGGCCAGGTAGGTTTCGGCACGGGTGGCTGGGACTCGGATTTCCCCAACTCGATGCTGGAAATCTTCCGCGTAGTGATGACTAACTGCGACGACCACCAGCACCTGGTGGTCGGCGGCGTGGCGCAAGTGCCCATGGGCATCTGGCGCCACGTGCCCGAGCGTTGTGCGCACTGGCCGGCCGGCACCAGCCTCAGCTCGTTGCATCGCGGCGCGCCTCGGGCCGGTGTGAGCCGCATAGCCCACGCCGCCGATGGCCGCTTCGCCGTGACCGACAACTACGGCGACACCCGTGAATACGCCGCCGTGCTGACCACCTGCCAAAGCTGGCTGCTGACCACCCAGATCGAATGCGACGAAACCCTGTTCTCGCAGAAAATGTGGATGGCCCTGGACCGCACGCGCTACATGCAATCGTCGAAAACCTTCGTGATGGTCGACCGTCCGTTCTGGAAAGACAAAGACCCGGAAACCGGTCGCGACCTGATGAGCATGACGCTCACCGATCGCCTGACCCGTGGTACTTACCTGTTCGACAACGGCGACGACAAGCCCGGCGTGATTTGCCTGTCGTATTCGTGGATGAGCGACGCGCTGAAAATGCTCCCGCAGCCCATCGATAAGCGCGTGAAGCTGGCCCTGGATGCGTTGAAAAAGATCTACCCGAAAGTCGACATCAAGGCGCGCATCATCGGCGACCCGATCACCGTGTCGTGGGAAGCCGACCCGCATTTCCTCGGGGCTTTCAAGGGCGCGTTGCCCGGCCACTATCGCTACAACCAGCGGATGTATGCGCACTTCATGCAGAAGGACATGCCCGCCGAACAACGCGGGATTTTCATCGCCGGTGATGACGTGTCCTGGACGCCTGCCTGGGTCGAAGGCGCGGTGCAAACCTCGCTGAACGCAGTGTGGGGCATCATGACCCACTTCGGCGGCAGCACGCATCCGGAGAACCCGGGCCCAGGTGATGTCTTTGACGAAATCGGCCCAATCGCCCTGGCCGATTAAGGAGTTGAGCATGCGCGTTGCCCTGTACCAATGCCCGCCGCTGCCACTGGATGTGGCCGGTAACCTCAAGCGCCTGCACCAACTGGCGCATGAGGCCTCGGATGCCGATGTGCTGGTGCTGCCAGAGATGTTTCTCAGCGGCTACAACATCGGCGCCGAAGCGGTCGGCGCCCTTGCCGAACCTCAGGATGGGCCATCCGCGCAAGCGATTGCCACACTGGCCAAAAGCGCCGGGCTGGCGATTCTGTACGGCTACCCGGAGCGGGCCGAGGACGGGCAGATCTATAACGCCGTACAGTTGATCGACGCCCACGGCCAGCGCCTGTGCAACTACCGCAAGACCCACTTGTTTGGCGACCTGGACCACTCGATGTTCAGTGCCGGGGAAGATGATTTCCCGGTGGTGGAATTGAACGGCTGGAAGCTTGGCTTCTTGATCTGCTACGACCTGGAGTTTCCGGAAAATACCCGTCGCCTGGCGCTGGCCGGTGCCGAGCTGATCCTGGTGCCGACTGCCAATATGGTGCCGTTCGACTTTATCGCCGACGTCACCGTGCGGGCGCGGGCCTTTGAAAACCAGTGTTATGTGGCCTACGCCAACTACTGCGGGCAGGAAGGCGAGATTCAGTATTGCGGGCAAAGCAGCATCGCCGCGCCGAATGGCCAGCGCATCGCCCAGGCCGGGCTGGATGAGACGTTGATCGTCGGTGCGCTGGACCGCCAGTCCATCCTCGACGCCCGCGCCGCCAACCACTACCTGCAAGACCGGCGCCCGGAGCTGTACGGCGCATTGCACAAGCCCTGACCCAGCCGGTTCGTCAGCGGTTTGATAACATGGCCACCTCCTACGTTTCGGAAGTGCCCATGCCTGCGCCGGCCCACCCTCATCACCTTCACCTGACCCTGGCTAATGGCCTGCGGGTTTCCCTGCGCCATGCGCCACGTCTGAAGCGTTGCGCTGCGGTGCTGCGCGTGGCTGCCGGCAGCCATGACGTGCCCTTGGCCTGGCCGGGTCTGGCGCACTTTCTTGAGCATTTGTTGTTTCTCGGCACACAGCGTTTTCCTGCACATGAAGGGCTGATGGCCTACGTGCAGCGCCATGGCGGGCAGGTCAACGCGAGTACCCAGGAGCGTACGACGGACTTTTTCTTTGAATTGCCGCTGGCGACCTTTGCCGACGGGCTGGAGCGCCTGGCGGACATGTTGGCCCACCCGCGCCTGGCAATTGAAGACCAGATGCGTGAGCGCGAAGTGTTGCACGCAGAGTTTGTTGCATGGTCCCAGGATGCCCAGGCTCAGCAACAGGTCGCGCTGCTGGAGGGCTTGGCCGCCAATCACCCACTGCGCGGCTTTCACGCCGGCAACCGAGACAGCCTGCCGGTGGAGCGTGAGGCTTTTCAGCAAGCACTGCGCGCATTTCACACGCACTTCTATCAGAGCGGGCAGATGACGTTGAGCCTGGCCGGCCCGCAGCCGCTGGACGAGCTGCAAGCCTTGGCGCAGCGATTCAGCGAGGCATTGGCCTGCGGGCCTTTGCACCCACAGGCCGAGCCGCCTTCGCTGTTGCCCGATCAGGCCGTGAGTTACCAATACACCGCCGATAATCATCGGCACCACGTCATTGCCTGTGACGTGCCCCGCGAAGCGCTGGATTTTCTCTGCACCTGGCTGAACGCCTCAGCGCCCGGCGGGTTACTGGCCGAGCTGCGGACGCGAAACCTGGCCCACGCACTGCGCGCGTCCGTGCTGTATCACTTCGCCGGGCAAGCGTTGCTGGATATCGACTTTTTCCTCATCGCTCAAGACGGGTCGGCTACTCGGATCGAAACGCTATTGCACGACTGGCTGAGCTTTTTCGCACAGAGCGACTGGACGCCGTTGCGAGAAGAGTTCGCCTTGCTGAACGCTCGCCAGCAGCAAATCCAGGGCGCCCTGGCCCTGGCTCGGAACGACAGCGAGGCTCTATCGGAACAGGGCGTGGCGGCCCTGAAGAACCTGCTCGATTCACTGCACCTGCCGCCCTCCGAGCACGCTTGGCAGTTGCCGCCCAATAACCCCTTTCTGCGCCCAGCGGTCAAGCAAGAGCGCGCCGGCCTGATTCGCGGCCAGACCAGCGCCCACCGTGGCTTGCGCACGTTCGCCCAGGATCGCTCGCGGGGACGACGGGAAGTGGCGGCGCTGACTTTCAGCCAGGCCTTGGCGGATAGCACCGATGAAGGCGCGCTGTACCTGCAATGGCGCTTTGATTCGTTGGTACCCGCAGGCCTGGAAAATGCGTTGCAGCCGTTGCGTGAGCAGACCCGTCAGGCGGGCGTCGAATTGGCCTTCGAAACCCTCGCCAATGACTGGCGGGTGAAAATAGTCGGCCTTCACCAACCAATCGCGGCTGTGGTCGAGGCGCTGGCGCTTAACCTGAGCCAGTTCTGTGGGCCGCTGTTGTCACCCGCACAAACGCCGATGATTGCCATTCGGGAACTGCTCAAGGCGTTGCCTGCCTGCTGTGCCGGCATCGCTTCCGGGGCCGGCGAGACGCCAGCGTCATGGACCACCGCACGCTGGCAGGGCCTGGGAACAGGTTTGCCCGCTGCCTGTGAAGCGGCGATCAAAACCGCAGCCACGCGATTGCCAGGCCAGCCGGCAAGCTTCGAACACACGCCGAAAACCCTCGACGGCCAGCGACTCTGGCACGAAGTGAACACCGACGCCCGCGAAGCCGCGTTGCTGCTGTTTTGCCCAACGCCAAGCCAATCCCTGGCCGATGAAGCGGCATGGCGACTGCTCGGGCATCTGCTACAGGGGCCGTTTTACCAAAAACTGCGGGTCGAACTGCAAGTCGGCTACGCCGTGTTCAGCGGCATCCGACAGATCAACGGGCAAACCGGCCTGCTGTTTGGCGTGCAATCCCCAAGCGTTTCCTTGGCCGGGATCTTCGAGCACGTGAAGACCTTCCTGGCGCAGCTTCCGGCGTTGATCGACAACAGCGCCGAACTGGGCAACCAAACCCTGGCAGAGCAATTCACGGCCCAGGCATTACCGATCGCCCAAGCCGCCGAGCTGCTCTGGCAGGCGCAGTTGGCTGGCCATTCGTCGGGTTATCTGGCGCCGCTTCAGCAGTTGATCCAAACCTGCACGCGCGAGGATCTGCAACGTGCCGCAGGGCAGCTCAATGACGCTGCAGGCGGTTGGCGCTGCGTGGCTAACGGCCCGCCCATCGACGGTTCCTGGCAAACGGCAGGCTGATCATTGCTGGCCCTGCAAAAGGCTTTTGCCACCAAGACAGCGCTAACTTGAAAAGAATTGCGTAACATTCATACGCACACCTCTGAACATCTCCGATTGGAGGTGGACTATATGTATGAGTAGTGAACGTCCCATCCCTTCGTAGGAGTATGAATATGACCTGGTCCAAGCCTGCTTACACTGATCTGCGTATCGGTTTCGAAGTCACCATGTACTTCGCCAGCCGTTGATTGGCTGAGTAATACAACGCCTCGGTTCGCCCGGGGCGTTTTTGTTTTGAGCTTTGCGTGATGGAGCAATCATGTTTGTCCAGATTCTAGGTTCCGCCGCCGGCGGTGGCTTCCCGCAGTGGAACTGCAACTGCGTGAACTGCGCAGGTTTTCGTGACGGCAGCCTACGGGCCCAGGCGCGCACTCAGTCGTCCATCGCGATCTCCGACGATGGCGTGAATTGGGTACTGTGCAACGCTTCGCCGGATATCCGCGCGCAACTGCAAGGCTTCGCCCCGATGCAACCCGGCCGCGCGCTGCGCGATACCGGTATCAGCGCGATCATCCTGATGGACAGCCAGATCGACCACACCACCGGCCTGTTGAGCCTGCGCGAAGGCTGCCCGCACCAGGTGTGGTGCACCGACATGGTCCATGAAGATTTGAGTAGCGGTTTCCCGCTGTTCACCATGCTCACGCACTGGAACGGCGGCCTGGCCTGGAACCGCATCGAGCTGGACGCCAGCTTCACCATCCCGGCCTGCCCCAACCTGCGTTTCACGCCGCTGCCATTGCGCAGCGCCGCGCCGCCCTACTCGCCGCACCGCTTCGACCCGCACCCAGGCGACAACATCGGCCTGATCGTCGAAGACCTGCGCACCGGCGGCAAACTGTTTTACGCCCCTGGGCTGGGCAAGGTTGACGCGCCATTGCTGGAGATCATGGCCGGCAGCGATTGCTTGCTGGTGGATGGCACGATGTGGGACGACGATGAAATGCAGCGCCGTGGCGTCGGCACCCGCACCGGTCGCGAGATGGGCCACCTGGCTCAGAACGGCCCCGGCGGCATGCTCGAAGTGCTGGAGCAGTTGCCCGAGCAGCGCAAGGTGCTGATCCACATCAACAACACCAACCCGATCCTCGATGAAGACTCCCCCGAACGCGCCGAGCTGGCACGGCGTAACGTCGAAGTGGCTTACGACGGCATGAGCATTGAATTGTAGGAGCAGACCACATGACTGACACACCGCTGACGCCCGCCGAGTTCGAGCAAGCCTTGCGTGCCAAGGGCGCCTTTTACCATATCCATCACCCGTACCACGTGGCGATGTATGAAGGCCGCGCCACCCGCGAGCAGATCCAGGGATGGGTCGCCAACCGCTTCTACTATCAGGTGAATATCCCGCTGAAAGACGCCGCGATCCTGGCCAATTGCCCGGACCGTGAAATCCGTCGCGAATGGATCCAGCGCCTGCTCGACCACGACGGTGCTCCCGGCGAAGACGGCGGCATTGAAGCCTGGTTGCGTCTGGGCCAGGCCGTTGGTCTGGACCCGGACCAGCTGCGGTCCCAGGAACTGGTGCTGCCCGGCGTGCGTTTTGCCGTGGATGCCTACGTCAACTTTGCCCGCCGTGCCAGTTGGCAAGAAGCCGCCAGCAGCTCGTTGACCGAGCTGTTCGCGCCGCAGATCCACCAGTCGCGCCTCGACAGCTGGCCGCAGCACTATCCGTGGATCGACCCAACCGGTTATGAGTATTTCCGCACTCGCCTGGGCCAGGCCCGTCGCGATGTGGAGCACGGTTTGGCGATCACGTTGCAGCACTACACCACTCGCGAAGGTCAGGAGCGCATGCTGGAGATTCTCCAGTTCAAACTCGACATTTTGTGGAGCATGCTGGATGCCATGAGTATGGCCTACGAACTGAACCGCCCGCCGTATCACAGCGTGACTGATCAGCGTGTATGGCATAAAGGGATCACCCTATGAGCTTTGATCGCAGCAGAACACCGACCTGGCGCCAGGGCTATCGCTACCAGTACGAGCCCGCGCAAAAAGGCCACGTATTGCTCTACCCCGAAGGCATGATCAAGCTCAACGACAGCGCCGCGTTGATCGGTGGTCTGATCGATGGCGAACGCGACGTGGCTGCCATCATCGCTGAGCTGGATAAACAATTCCCCGGCGTACCTGAACTCGGTCAAGACATCGAGGATTTCATGGAGGTCGCCCGTGCTGAGCACTGGATCGAACTTGCCTGAAAAGCCACCTGTTGGCCTGCCGCTGTGGCTGCTCGCCGAGCTGACTTACCGTTGCCCGTTGCAATGCCCGTACTGCTCAAATCCGCTGGATTTCGCCGAGCAGGGCAAGGAGCTGAGCACTGAGCAATGGATCAAAGTGTTTCGCGAAGCCCGGGAGATGGGCGCGGCACAACTGGGGTTCTCCGGCGGTGAACCGCTGGTACGCCAGGACCTCGCCGAACTGATTGCCGAAGCGCGCAAGCTGGGCTTCTACACCAACCTGATCACCTCCGGCATCGGCCTCACCGAGCAGAAAATCAGCGACTTCAAGAAAGCCGGCCTGGATCACATTCAGATCAGCTTTCAAGCCAGCGACGAGCAAGTGAACAACCTGTTGGCCGGGTCGAAAAAAGCCTTCGCGCAAAAGCTGGAAATGGCCCGCGCGGTGAAGGCGCATGGCTATCCGATGGTGCTGAACTTCGTCACGCATCGGCACAATATCGACAAGATCGACCGCATCATCGAGCTGTGCATCGCACTGGAAGCAGACTTCGTCGAGCTTGCTACCTGCCAGTTCTACGGTTGGGCGCAGCTCAATCGTGTGGGGTTGTTGCCGACCAAAGAACAGCTGGTGCGCGCCGAACGCATCACCAACGAGTACCGGGCCAAGCTCGAAGCCCAAGGTCACCCGTGCAAGCTGATCTTCGTTACACCGGACTACTACGAAGAACGCCCAAAAGCCTGCATGAACGGCTGGGGCAGTATCTTTCTTACCGTAACGCCGGACGGCACCGCCCTGCCCTGCCACGGTGCCCGACAAATGCCGGTGCAATTTCCCAACGTGCGCGACCACAGCATGCAGCACATCTGGTACGACTCGTTTGGCTTCAACCGCTTTCGCGGCTACGACTGGATGCCCGAGCCGTGCCGTTCATGCGATGAAAAGGAAAAGGACTTCGGCGGCTGCCGCTGCCAGGCGTTCATGCTCACGGGGGACGCGAGCAACGCCGACCCGGTGTGCAGCAAGTCCGAGCAGCACGGCATCATCCTGCAAGCGCGCGAAGAAGCCGAGCACGCCACCCAAACCATCGAGCAATTGGCCTTTCGCAACGAGCGCAACTCGCGGCTCATTGCAAAAGGCTGACGGTTTTAGCGTTTGGCTATGATGTACACGGCGTGGATGATGCCCGGGAAGTAACCGCACAGGGTCAGCAGGATGTTCAGCCAGAACGCGCCGGCGAAACCCACTTGCAGGAACACACCCAGTGGCGGCAGCAGAATGGCGATGATGATGCGAATGATGTCCATGGGTCAGCTCCAGAAAGTCGGCTCGTGTGAGCCGTGTAGCTAATCGACCTTGAGCATTCGTGAGGGTTCAGTGGGATCTGGCACTGGGCCACCTTGAAGTGCGCAGACAAAAAAACGCCCCCAGCCAAAAGAATCAGGCTGAGGGCGCCGCGTAGGCCGCGAGACGGTTCTGGAATGTGGGTTAAACGGCGATGCCCTTGCGGCATTGCAACTGCGCGGTGCGCACTCGGGAGAAGGCGCGAGCCAGGCGCAGAAGCATTTCGTCGATATTGCTTTTGCTGACCGTCAAGGCTGGGGTGAAGCGCAGGCAGTTGGGTCGCGGGGCGTTAAGGATCAATCCTTCGTGCAATGCTGCTTTTACGACGGCATCTGCAGAATCATCCGACAACGTCAGGCCCCACATCAGGCCATGGCCGCGCAATTGGCCGTGGTCGTAGCGATAAGCCAGGCGGGCAAGGCCTTCGCCAAGGTAAAGGCCGGACTCGCGCACCTGCTCCAGAAAGCCCTCCTCCACCACCGTCTTCAGTACCGCCTCCCCGGCCGCTGCCATCAACGCGTTGCCATGGTGGGTGCCATCCAGCTCGCCCACCTCGAAGCAACAGGCCTTGCCGCGCGCCAGCAGGGCCGCCAACGGCACGCCGCCGCCCAGGCCTTTGCCAAGGGTGATGATGTCGGCGCGCACGCCGTACTGTTGTTCGACGAGCAAGGTGCCGCAACGGCCGATCCCGGTGTGCACTTCATCGAGAATCAGCAGGATTCCCAGCTCGCGGCACAGGCGTTCAACACCTTTGAGGTAGTGCTCGGTGGCGGGGATCACGCCGGCTGCGCCCTGAATCGGTTCCAGCATGATGGCCACGGTCTGCGCATCCACCGCCGCGTGCAACGCAGGCAGGTCGTTGAAAGGCACATGGCTGAAACCCGGCAATTGCGGTTCAAAACGGTTGCCACCCGCCCCCGTCGAAGCCGCCATCGCCGCGAAACTGCGGCCATGGCAACCGGTGCTGGCGCTGATGATGTGGTACGCGCCGCCGCGGTGCTGTTGGCCCCATTTACGCGCCAGCTTGATCGCAGCTTCGCAGGCTTCAGCGCCGCTATTAAGCAGGTATCCCTGATCACTGCCTGTGTGATGGCACAACCGGTCGACGAGGTTCAGTTGGTGGCGATTGTGCAAGCCATTGCCGGGGTTGATCAGCGCCTGAGTCTGATCGGCGAGGGCCTTGACCAGCACCTGCGGGCTGTGGCCCAGGCTGTTGGCAGCGCTGCCCTGACTGAAATCAAGGTACGCACGGTCGTCGCTGTCCCAGAGCCAGGAGCCCTGGCCGCGCACGAAGACCTGCGCAGGCCTTGCAGCGGTGGGCATCAGGGCATCGCTGGGCAGATCCTCGTGCGGCGCGTCGAGAATCAGATCGTCCAGACTTGGTGCAGGGCGGCGAAACAGATTCACACCTCACCCCCGATGGCAACCTGACCTTGGTCGCAATCCTCTACAAAGACTGCCTTGAGGTTTTTTGTCTTGCCTATGTAAACGCCATCAACATAAACGCTATTCATTGCCAGATCCGGCCCTGTAAGCCTTGCGAATAGGCGCTAGACTAGGCGTCTCGGGGCCCACCGGCCATTTCGATTTTCCAGCTTTTTCGATAAGTAAGTCTTATGGATTTCAAGCAACTGCGTTATTTCGTCGCGGTGTATGAGGAAGGCCATGTGGGCCGCGCTGCGGAGCGTCTGTCGATCTCCCAACCGGCCCTGTCGCAACAGATTCGCCAACTGGAGCAGAACCTGGATGTGAGCCTGTTCGAGCGCAGCAGCAAGCGCCTGCTGCCGACGCTGGCCGCGCATACCTTGTACAACCACGCATTGCCGCTGCTCGACGGTATGCAACAAGCCGTCGAAGCCTTGCGCAACTTCAAGGGCCAGGCCATGCGCACTCTGGCCATCGGCGTGCTGCAAACGGTGCACACCAGCCTCGTCCCGCAAATGCTTGAGCGCGTGCGCAAGGCCCAACCGCATCTGGTGGTGCAGATCTACGAATTGACCGGCCTGGAGATTGAACGGCGCTTGCTCAACGGCTCGCTGGACATCGGCATCAGCTACCTGCCGCCGCGCCAGCCAGGGCTGCACGGCGTGCTGTTGTATGAAGACGAATTGAAGGTGGTAATCCCCGAAGACCATCCCCTGCGCGAATTCAAGAAGGTTTCGCTGAAACAGGCGGCCGAATTACCGATGCTGCTACTGGGAGAGGAGTTTCAGGTGCGGCAGATCTGGCAGGGCCAGCTCGCCAACCTCGGGCGCCGCCCACAGGTGCAGGCCGAACTGAATACCATGGTCGGGATTCTCGACAGCCTGCCCCATACCAAACTGGCCACGGTACTGCCCGGGCGGTCGCAGGATGAGCACAACAGCAAGGCGCTGCTGTGGAAACCCTTGAGCGAGCCCAGGGTGGCGCTGAAAGTGGGCCTGGTGTGCCGCGATGTACAGCGCCAGCAAGCAACGGTGGCGTTATTGCGCACGCTGCTGGAAGACGTGATGAATGCCCCGCAGGCGCCTGCCTGACTTTTTCGCGGGCAAAAGAAAACCCCGCCGAAGCGGGGTTTTGCAGACTGTTTCCCTGACATCCATTTCACTCCGCCGTCCTGGCAGAATCCTACGTGTCCGTGTTGTTGCTTTGCGCTTCCTGCGCGACGTCCATGTGAAGTAGATTATCCGTGGATCCAATTTGGCGATAGAGGACGAATAGCAGCACGTCATGTAAGAGAATGCTTACACGCCCTCCAAGCCCTTAGAACAGTGCCTCATCCAGCAAAAACAGTGAGTCGCTACCGGCTTTTACCGACGCACTCAGCGAATGGATACGCGGCAGCAGGCGCGCAAAGTAGAAACGCGCCGTGCCCAGCTTGCTTGCGTAGAAGTCTTCCTCCGACTCTTTGCCCCACGCAGCCTTCGCCATGCGGGCCCACATATAGGCGTACGCCATGTAGCCAAAGGCGTGCAGGTATTCCACCGACGCTGCACCGATTTCATTCGGGTTGGTCTTGGCGCGGTCCAGCACCCAGGCGGTCAACTCATCCAGGTTGTCCACCGCCGCGCTCAGCGGACGGGTGAACTCACCCAGTTGGGCGCCCGCGGTGGCAATGAACTGACGGATCTCGTCGGCGAACAGGGTATAGAACGCGCCGTTGCTGCCGACAATCTTGCGGCCCATCAAGTCCAGCGCCTGAATGCCGTTGGTGCCTTCGTAGATCTGAGTGATGCGCACATCACGCACCAGTTGCTCCTGGCCCCACTCGCGAATGTAGCCGTGGCCGCCAAACACTTGCTGACCGAGCACGGTGGTTTCCAGGCCCAGGTCGCTGAGGAACGCCTTGGCGACGGGCGTCAACAGTGCCACCAGATTGTCCGCACGCTCACGGGCGGCGGCGTCCTCGCTGAACTTGGCGATGTCCAATTGCGTTGCCACGTACGTGGAGAACGCGCGACCGCCTTCATTCGCAGCCTTCATGGTCAGCAGCATACGGCGCACGTCCGGATGCACGATGATCGGGTCGGCCACTTTGTCTTTAGCCTGGGCGCCGGTCGGTGCGCGGCTTTGCAGGCGATCACGCGCATATTCAATCGCGTTCTGATAAGAGCGCTCGCCGGATGCCAGCCCCTGGATACCCACCCCCAGACGCTCGTAATTCATCATGGTGAACATCGCCGCCAACCCACGGTTCGGCTCGCCCACCAGGTAACCCACGGCTTCGTCGAAGTTCATCACGCAGGTCGCAGACGCCTGAATGCCCATCTTGTGTTCGATCGAGCCACAGCTCACCGGGTTACGCGCGCCCAGGCTGCCGTCGGCATTGACCATGAATTTGGGCACCAGGAACAGCGAGATGCCTTTGGGACCGGCCGGCGCATCGGGCAACTTTGCAAGCACCAGATGGATAATGTTTTCGGTGAGGTCGTGTTCGCCACCGGTGATGAAGATCTTGGTGCCGCTGATGGTGTAGGAACCGTCCGCCTGCGGCTCAGCCTTGGTGCGGATAATTCCCAGGTCGGTGCCCGCGTGTGCTTCAGTCAGGCACATGGAGCCGGCCCACTCGCCGGAATACATCTTCGGCAAGTAGGTGGCCTTGAGTGCTTCACTGGCGTGAGTGTTGATCGACACGCAGGCGCCAGAGGTCAGCATCGGGTACAGGCCGAACGCCAGGCTCGACGAGTTGATCATTTCCTCGACCTGGGCCGACACCGCCTTGGGCATGCCCATGCCACCAAAGACAGGGTCGCCGCCTACACCCACCCAGCCACCTTCGGCGTAGGTTTTGTAGGCCTGGGGGAAACCATCCGGCGTGTTGACCACGGTATCGGCCCAACGGCAGCCTTGCTCGTCGCCATTGCGGCTCAGCGGTGCGATGGATTTGGCGGTGACCTTGCCGGCTTCCTCAAGGATCGCCTCGACGGTTTCGGCATCCACGGTGTCTGCCAATGCCGGCAATTGGGCCCAAGTCGTGGCGACCTCAAAGACTTCGTTGAGGACGAAGCGCATATCACGCAGCGGCGCTTTGTAATCAGCCATGGCAAACCTCGTGAGAACGTGAAAAGTAAGTCGGTAGGATCGGTTTTACAGGCTCCGAGTGTACCCGAACAACTTTTCAGACACATAGGGTCCGTTCGTGACTATTAAGTATTTATAAGTCACGCACAGATCTAATGCAGGAGCTGGCTTGCCTGCGATGGCATCACCGCCGTTTCACTGACCTACCGAGGTGACTGCAGCGCAGGCAAACCAGCTCCCACACAAGCCCGCACACAGTTACCTGCAGAAGAATCAGCCGCCTACAGTGCAAACAACTGAGCAGGCAGGCTCATCAGGCACTCGCTGCCCGTCTCCACCGCGGCCCGGTGCGTGGCCGTGCGCGGCAGCAAACGCTTGAAGTAGAAGTCGCAGGTCGCCAACTTAGCCTGGGCAAACTCGGTGTCGTCCTGTGCTTGAGCCGCGATGGCCATCCGCAACCACAGGTAGGCCAGGATCACGTAACCGCTGTACATCAAGTAATCCACAGCCGCCGCGCCCACTTCGTCGGGGTTTTTCATGGCGGCCATGCCGACCTTCATTGTCAGCTCGCCCCATTGCTGGTTCAGTTGATCGAGTTGCGCCACATGGGCCTTGAGCTGCGGGTGCTCGGCATTTGCCGCGCAGAATTTATGCACGATTTTGGTAAAACCACGCAGCAGCTTGCCCTGGCTACCTAACACCTTGCGCCCCAGCAGGTCGAGCGCCTGGATGCCATTGGTGCCTTCATAGATCGGCGCGATCCGCGCATCGCGTGCCAGCTGTTCCATGCCCCATTCGCGAATATAGCCGTGACCGCCGAATACCTGCATGCCGTGGTTGGTCACCTCCAGGCCCGTGTCGGTCATAAAGGCTTTGCAGATCGGCGTGAGAAACGCCAACAGGTCTTCAGCCTCCTGGCGCTGGCCCGCGTCGTTGCTCAGGTGCGCGGTGTCGAGCAATTGCGCGGTGAAATACGCCAGCGCGCGGTTGCCTTCGTTGAAGGCTTTCATGGTCAGCAACATGCGGCGTACATCAGCGTGCACGATGATGGGGTCGGCGGCCTTTTCCGGGGCTTTGGCGCCGGTCAGCGAGCGCATTTGCAGGCGATCATTGGCGTATTTGACCGCGCCCTGGAAGCTCGCCTCGCCATTGCACAGGCCCTGCATGCCAGTCCCCAGCCGTGCGTGGTTCATCATGGTGAACATGCAGTTGAGGCCTTTATTCGCCTCACCAATCAGAAACCCCTTGGCACCGTCAAAGTTGAGCACGCACGTGGCCGAGGCCTTGATGCCCATCTTGTGCTCGATGGAGCCGCAGTGCACCGCGTTGCGCTCACCCGAGTCGGCATGGAACTTGGGCACGATAAACAGCGAGATACCTTTGGTGCCCGCCGGCGCATCCGGCAGTTTGGCCAGCACCAAGTGGATGATGTTCGCACTCAGGTCATGCTCGCCGGCCGAGATGAAGATCTTGCTGCCGGTGACCGCATAACTGCCGTCGGCCTGGGGCACGGCGCGGGTCTTGATCAGCCCCAGGTCGGTGCCGCAGTGGGCTTCGGTCAGGCACATGGTGCCGGTCCATTCGCCGGCGGTGAGTTTGGTCAGGTAGGTGGCTTTCTGCTCCTCGGTGCCATGGGCGTAGATCGCCGACATTGCGCCATGGGTCAGCCCCGGGTACATGCCCCAGGACGTGTTGCTGGAGCCGATCATTTCGCTCAACACCAGCCCCAGCGAGTGCGGCAAGCCTTGCCCACCGTAGGCTGGGTCCGCTGCCACGCCATGCCAGCCGCCTTCCACGTACTGGGCGAAAGCTTGCTTGAAGCCCTTGGGTGTGGTGACCACGCCATTGTCGAAATGGCAGCCTTCCTCATCGCCGCTGCGATTAAGCGGCGCAAGCACGTTTTCGCAGAATTTGGCGCCTTCTTCGAGGATCGCACTGACCATATCCGGGCTGGCGTCTGTGGCGCCGAGGGCCGCGTAGTGGCCGTGGAAATCAAACACGTTGTCGATCAGAAAGCGCATGTCGCGCAGGGGAGCTTTGTACTCAGGCATGGCGATGTCTCCGGCAGCAGATGGTTTAAACCTACTGCCGGCCACGGTCTCGGACAATCACTGTAGAACCGCTGAATACGTCGCCATCACTCAACCGGCAGCACTCGCCATGCGCACCGCGCCACGCCGGGTTTGCCCGGCCGCGACCACGCAGTTACGTCCCGCGCCCTTGGCAGCATAAAGCGCCTCGTCGGCGGATTTGAGCACTTCTTCCGGGGTGCGCTGTTCGGCCTGGCGCTCGGCCACACCGATGCTGACGGTTACCGACACACTCGACGCGCCGCTGCCCGCGCGGCGTTGGCGGCCCTGCTGGTCGTCATGAGGGCGGTCGGGGTTGCGCAGCTTGATGTCGTAGTGGGCGATGATCTCGCGAATTTCTTCGAGGTGCGGCATGCACTCATCCAGCGTTTTACCGGCGAAGACCACTGCAAACTCTTCACCGCCGTAGCGGTAGGCACGCCCGCCGCCATTGACCTTGGAGAGCTTGCTGGCGACCAGGCGCAATACCTGGTCGCCGACGTCATGACCGTGGGTGTCGTTGAAACGCTTGAAGTGATCGACGTCACTCATTGCCAGCACATAGTTGCGCCCCAGGCGCTGCATGCGTTCGTTGAGCGCGCGGCGGCCCGGCAAGCCGGTCAGTTCGTCACGGAAGGCCATTTGATACGCCTCATGCGCCACGCCCGCGGCGATCATCAGCATCACCTGGCTGCACATGATGTTCAGGGTAAAGGGCAGGATAAAGGTCTGCGGCAACATCCAGAACAGCCCGAGCAAGCCAACCAGTTGCGCGGCGTGCAACGGGCGCGGCTGATACCAGTACTGCGCCGCCAGGGTGACAAATCCAATCAGGAACATGGGGTACGACAGCTGGATCAGGCTCATCCAGCTGCCGTGCAAGGCCGGCCAGCGAATCTCCGCCAGCCAGCTCAACAGGGCTTGCGGGAAGCTTTGCTCAAGCGCCAGGGCCACGCTGCCGACTGCGATGAGCACGGCGCAACGGGCCACGAAATCGCGAAACAGGTGGGTTTTCTCCTGCCACAGCGCGTAGATACTGAACAATAACGGCAGCAACAGGCAGCACAGATGAAACACCACCGCCGCGTCTTCCCGGACTCGGCCATTGTCGCGGTAGTAATCGGTCTGGGTGTCCAACAGGAAATAAACGACGTACACCGTGATCATCAGAAACAGTTCACGCTGGCGCCGATACACCGCGCAATACGAGCCGCCCAGCAGCAGCACCAAGGTCGGCAGCACGTTGAAAAGCGAGGTGAAGAACACATTGAGGTCCTTCACGTACGCAGCCGACAGCCCCGCCAGCAGTAACAGCAGTGAAGGTAGGAAATGACTGAAACGTACAGCGGACGCGCGTGACAAGGGTAAAGCTCCGACCCACTCAAAAAGATGGCACAGTGCCTTCACTGCGCACAGTTAAGCACATTCAATGTGAGGTGTATCACATTGCCATCACTTTAACGGCCGCTCGGCTTAATCCCTGAGTGTTGCGCTGCGGTTTTTTTACATGCCATTGCGCATAAAAGAGGCGGATGCAATGCGCAGGCCACCTTGTACTGTCAGTTATGACAGTAGTCGTCGAGGGAATTGGCATGTTTACTTGCGCGTACCACTCAATACCGCCCAGCGAGTATTCGGGACAGGGAGTGTCCCTTAAACACGATGGGAGTGACCCTCATGGAAACCTTGGTATCCGAACTCGTGAGCACCAGCTCTCAGTTCCTGATTCGTAACGCAATACCCGCGCTGCCGCCCCTGATCGTGGTGGATGCTCTGCCCGGGACGGGCGGCATGGTGCCTCTGACGACGGCAGAACGTGATCTGCGCATTCGGATTCCAGCGTTGCCGCAGCCCGGGCCTGCCGGGGCCCAGCCCACTATCCGGGTGTACGCCGAACTGCCCCCGCCGCATGAACACCAAGTCATCGCGTACCTCCGGTTGCCGTCTTACCCCACAGCAGACATTGATATGCCAGTGCCGCGCCGCTTCGTGAGCAGTGAGGGCGATTATCTGCTGACCTACATCCTGGAAGCCGGCGACAACGTGCTGTGTGCCACTGCCAGCACGCCGCTGCGGGTGCATAAAACGCCACCTTTTGGTTACCTGACCATCACACCGCCAGCCCCGCTGCTGCCATTGAACCTGGCGACTGCGGTGATTACCGAAGAGTATCTGGCCAGCAATGACCCGGTCGTCTTCCGGATTCCCGAGCACGCAGAGATCAACACCCAGGTCGCGCTGAGGGTCATTCCCTACTACGGCATTACCGACCGGCACATGCAGTTTCCGTTTGCACTTCCAGGCCCCGTTACCTTGCCCGACTATCCGGCCCCGCGCGTGCTCTCCATACCGGCCTCCGTGATTCGCGAACGCGGCAACGGCCTCATGCAACTGACCTACCGCTTCCTGGACCGACTGGGCAACCGCTCTCGTGATTCGTTGATTCTGGAACTCAGGGTCGCGCTGCAACTGACCCCTTCAAACATTGCCGCTCCGCGCGTGACACAGGCGATTGCGCCCGACAACACGGTGACTCAGGCCGATATCGACCTGAGCGGGCAAGGCGGGATGGAGGTTTGGCTGGACAGTGTCACCAATTTGCAGATCAACGACGCTGTGGCCGTTGTCGTGGGCACGAATACCGTCTTGGCGCCACCTGTGATTTACGTGGGCCAACCACTGCCGCTGCGCCTAGTGATCACGACGGCGCAATTACTGGCCATCCTTCCGGGCGCCGCCAGCAACAACACACCCACCCAGATAAAATTCCGGATCACCCGGGGGACCACCTTCGTGGAGGGACCTACCAGGAATATCATCCTGAACTTCTCGCCGTTGATGACACTGGCGCAGCCGCAGGTGCTCAACCTTATCGGCGGCAATCTCACCTGCGCCTCGCCACAGCCTACGAGCCTGACCTTTCTAAACCGGTCTATCGGTGTATTTATCCCGCCCTCTGCGCTGTTGCGTGCCAACACGGCGGGAACATTGACGTGCGTAATGAGCCGTCAGGATGACGGTTCAGTCCCCATTGCGCCCCCACTGACGTTCCCGATTGTGTGGGCTGCCTCGGCTTCCACCACCGGGCAAACCGTGTACCTGCAGTATTCGGCCACCATGCGGGTGATCGGCAGGGACATCATGTACCTCAGCTACACGACGCAGAATGCCGCCGGGCAATTGCTTCAGTCGCCACCGACGGACATTCCAGTCAGGGGCGTTTTGCCGGGCAACACCTACTGCGACGGCGCGCCTTTTATCCCGACACCTTAAGCGCCGCGTTGCTGGCCCCCACAAAAAAGCCGCCGCTCCCGAAAGAGCGGCGGCTTTTTCATGAACCCGCCGAGGCTTAGTAGCCCAGGTCGAAGTTCTCTTCTTTCATGTCCATCAGGTTGTTGGCGCCCGACAGCATGGTTGCAACGTGAGTGCGGGTACGCGGCAGAATGCGCTGGAAGTAGAAGCGCGCGGTCTGCAGCTTGGCGGTGTAAAACGCCTCTTCGGTGGTGCCGGCCGCCAGTTTCTCGGCCGCCAGGCGTGCCATATCGGCCCAGAAGTAAGCCAGGCACGCGTAGCCGGAGTACATCAGGTAATCCACCGAAGCAGCACCGACTTCTTCACGGTCTTTCATCGCGGCCATGCCGACCTTCATGGTCAACTCGCCCCATTCCTTGTTCAGTGCAGCCAGCGGTGCGACGAACTCTTTGACCGCTTCGTTGCCTTCGTTGGCCTGGCAGAACTTGTGCACGATCTTGGTGAAGCCCTTGAGCGCCTCGCCTTGAGTCATCAACACTTTACGGCCGAGCAGGTCCAGCGCCTGGATACCGGTGGTGCCTTCGTACAGCATCGAAATGCGGCTGTCGCGAACGTTCTGCTCCATGCCCCACTCGGCAATGAAGCCGTGGCCGCCGTAGATTTGCACGCCGTGGTTGGCGGATTCAAAACCGACTTCGGTCATGAACGCCTTGGCGATCGGAGTCATGAAGGCCAGCAGGGCATCGGCCTGCTTCTTCGCTTCATCGTCGGTACCGTATTTGACGATGTCCACTTGCTTGGCGGTGAAGTACACCATCGCACGGTTGCCTTCGGCGAAGGCTTTCATGGTCAGCAGCATGCGGCGCACGTCGGGGTGCACGATGATCGGGTCAGCGGCTTTGTCCGGTGCTTTCGGGCCGGTCAGCGAACGCATTTGCAGGCGATCGCGAGCGTATTTCAGGCCGCCCTGGAAACCGATTTCGGCGTGGGACAAGCCCTGCAGGGCAGTGCCCAGGCGCGCGGTGTTCATAAAGGTGAACATGCAGTTCAGGCCTTTGTTAGCCGGGCCGATCAGGAAACCGGTGGCCGCGTCGAAGTTCATCACGCAGGTGGCGTTGCCGTGGATGCCCATCTTGTGTTCCAGGGAACCACAGGACACCGCGTTGCGCTCGCCAATCGAACCGTCTGCGTTTGGCAGGAATTTGGGCACGATAAACAGCGAAATGCCTTTGGTGCCAGCCGGTGCGTCCGGCAGGCGAGCCAGCACGATGTGGACGATGTTGTCGGCCATGTCGTGTTCACCGGCCGAGATGAAGATCTTGGTGCCGGAGACTTTGTAGGAACCGTCGGCCTGAGGCTCGGCCTTGGTGCGCAACATGCCCAGGTCGGTGCCGCAATGGGGTTCGGTCAGGCACATGGTGCCGGTCCACTCGCCCGAGACCAGTTTGGTCAGGTAGGCATTTTGCTGCTCAGGGGTGCCGTGCTCGGAGATGGTGTTCATCGCACCGTGCGACAGGCCCGGGTACATGCCCCACGACCAGTTGGCAGCACCAACCATTTCGCTGACTGCAAGGCCCAGGGATTCCGGCAGGCCTTGGCCGCCGTGCTCCACGTCGTGGGCCAGGCTTGGCCAGCCGCCTTCAACGAACTGTTTGTAGGCTTCTTTGAAACCCGTCGGGGTCTTAACGCCTGACTCGCTCCAGGTACAGCCTTCGATGTCGCCCACGCGGTTCAACGGTGCCAGCACTTGCTCACAGAACTTGGCGCCTTCTTCGAGGATGGCGTCAACCATGTCCGGGGTAGCGTCCTGGCAAGCCGGCAGGCTCTGATAGTGCGCTTCATAACCGAGCAGTTCGTCACGAACGAAGCGAATATCACGCAAGGGGGCCTTGTAGTCAGGCATAGCGATAAACCTCTGCTGATGAATCTGGGATGAACAACCGCGTGGATGCGTTGTGGCGGTCAAACAGGTGTTTGAAACATACGTTTACGACCTGGGGTTGTCAAGCATCGTCCAGACGCCATTTGTCATGACGCGGATCAACGGCGCGCACGGCAAGGCCTGCGGCGGGTTGCCACAGCAAAAAGGAGTTTAGAAGTTAGAGAGGGCGAAGCGAGACAAATGTGGGAGCTGGCTTGCCTGCGATAGCATCACCGCGGTCTACCCGTAATACCGGGGTGCTTGCATCGCAGGCAAGCCAGCTCCCACACAAGCCAGCTCCCAAAAGAAAGCCGGCGGATCTAGAGAAAGGGATTAAGCGTAGGTGTCGATCAACGTACCGAGCATTTCATCCGAAGCCTTGGCGACTTTGGCGCCCAGCTCCACTTGAAACTTGCCTTGGGCCATTTCGACCATATTGCTCGCCGAGTTGGACGGCTGAGCCCGGTCGTTGGCTTGCAGACGATCGCTTTGTGCGTCCGATGGCTGGGTCGTCGCGGCGCTGGCAATCTTGCCGGCGGCCTGGTCGACGCGGTTCTGCCCGGCCTGAATCGTGCTCAGCCCCGAATAAAACGCGCTGCTTCCAGAGATTTCCATGGCGTAAGCCTGCCTTTAGAGAATCGTGAACCTGAATTGAAGCAGACATCCCGGCAAAACGCCCGTCAAAAACACTAATGGCATAATGCCTTAGCGATAGCCAAAATCAGTCAAGCAGGTCCAGTTCCAGGTATTCGGCGACGGCTTCGGCGCTGGCCTGCTTGAGTTTCGGCACGCGCCCAAGGCAAGGCGCCGGTAACCGCTCAGCCAGGGTGGCGAGGTTCTCTTCCAGACGAGAGGTCTTGGGGTCGATGATATTCGCCACCCAGCCTGCCAACGGCAAACCGTCTCGCGCTATGGCTTCCGCGGTGAGCAACGCATGGCTGATACAACCCAGACGCACGCCCACCACCAGGATCACCGGCAGCTTGAGCGCCTTGGCCAGGTCCGACAGGTTGTCCTGATCGGCCAGGGGCACCCGCCAGCCGCCCGCGCCTTCAATCAAGGTGAAATCCGCCTGCCGCGCCAGAATCTGCTGCATCGGTTTCAACAGCGATTGCACCGTCAGCGCCACGCCCGCCTCGCGCGCCGCCAGGTGCGGCGCAATTGCGGGTTCGAACGCCACCGGGTTGACCTCGGCATAGCTCAACGGCAACGAACACTCGGCCAACAGCGCCAAGGCGTCGGCATTGCGTAATCCTTTGGGGGTGACCTGGCAGCCCGAAGCCACGGGCTTGCCAGCGGCGGTGCTTTTACCCGCAAGCCTTGCGGCATGCAGCAGGCCGGCGGCGATGGTGGTCTTGCCAACATCGGTGTCGGTACCGGTGATGAAGTAAGCGGCGCTCATAGAGGTTTCTCCAGTACGGCATACACCACTTGGTAGGTGGCGGGCAGGCCTTGGGCCTGACGGAACTGCTCGTAAGCGTCCACCAGTGCAACAATCCTTGCGCGCCCCGTCAACCCTCCCGGGCGGCCCGGGTTGAGGTTGTGCGCGCCCAATGCTTTGAGTTCATGGGTCAGGCTGCGCACATCCGGGTAGTGCAACACGTGCGGCCGGCGCTCCAGGCTCACCACCCGCAAGCCGCTGGCGGCGCACAGCTGTTGATAAGCCTCAAAAGTGCGGAAGCGATTGACGTGCACCAGGCCGTCTGCGGCCCGCCAGCTTTCGCGCAGCTCACTCAGGGTGCCCGCGCACAAGCTCGCAAACGCCAATACCCCGCCGGGTTGGAGCACGCGATAAGCCTCGCTGAGCACGGCGTCGAAATTCGCACACCACTGCACCGCCAGGCTGGAGAAGATCAGCCCGCAACTGCTGCCCTGCAACGGCAGGCGTTCAGCATCACCGGCAATAAAGTGCTCGGCGCCGCCCAACGGCCGCGCGTGGTTGAGCATGCCTTCGGCAATATCCACCGCCACCCCCTGGCTGGCGGGCAACCGCTCGCCCAGCACGCGGCTGAAAAAACCGGTGCCCGAGCCCAGGTCCAGCCAGCGTTGCGGCGCGGTGCCCGTCGGCAGGCGAGCCAACAGCTCGTGGCCCACGGCGCGCTGCAACGCGGCGACGCTGTCGTAACTGGCGGCGGCACGGGAGAAAGACGCCGCCACCTGGCGCTTGTCCGGCAAGGCGCCCGGCAGTGTTGGGTGGGATAAATCAGTCATCAACGCACTCGTGCAAAAAAGCCTGGATGGCCCCCGCTACACCGTGAGGGTCTTCCAGAAGAAAAGCGTGACCAGCCTGTTCAATCAGGCCGATTTCTATATCGGGGAGCAGCGCCAGCAGGTCGCCAGCCGCCTGCGCGGGCACCAGACCATCCCAGCCTGCGAACAGATGCAACTGTGGGCCGCGATAGCCGAGCAAAGCTTCGCGGGTATCCAGTTGAGCCAGCAACTCAAGGCCGGTCATCAATTCGCTGGAAGGCGTATTCGGCGCGCCGCTGACCAGTAAACGCGAGAGCCCGCGCGGGTCTTGCGCACCCTTGGCACACAGCAGGCCGAAGCGTTTGAGGGTGACCTGGGAGTCGGCATGGCAGCCGGCGAGAAACGCATCGAATGTCTCAGCCGGCATCGCGCTGGGCCAGCCGGCATGGGCGACGAAACACGGGTTGCTCGCCAACGTCAGCAAGCCGCAGCAACGTTCGCCGCGCCGCGCCGCCAGCTCCGACGCGAGCATGCCGCCCAGGGACCACCCACCCAGCCAGGCGTTGTCGGGCAGCGTGGCGTCGAGTTCGTCGAGCCATTCACTCACGTCACTCGATGGCAGTGTTGGCAATGGCTCGATCTGCACCTGCAGGTGTTCGTCGAGGCCGCGCAAGGCTGCGGCCAGGGGCTCCAGTGGCGATACGCCAAGGCCCCAGCCGGGCAGCAATATCAGTCGATCACGCATGGTCGGGCTCCGTGGCGCCTAACAAGCGGAAGCACTCTTCCAATGCGTTTAACAATAGCTGCACCTGCGCCGCGCTGTGGGCCGCCGTCAAGGTCACGCGCAAACGCGCGCCGCCGGCAGGCACGGTGGGCGGGCGGATCGCGGTGACCATCAGGCCGCGCTCGCGCAGCAGCTGCGACAGGCGCACGGCGCGGGCGCTGTCGCCAATCAGGATCGGCTGGATCGGCGTGAAGCTGTCCATCAAGTCCAGGCCGAGCTGTTCGGCGCCCTGACGGAACTGGCGGATCAGGCCATTGAGATGCTCGCGTCGCCAATGCTCGGTGCGCAGCAGCTCCAGGCTTTTCAAGGTTGCGCAGGCCAACGCCGGCGGTTGGCTGGTGGTGTAGATGTAAGGCCGGGCGAACTGGATCAGGCTTTCGATCAGCTCTTCGCTGCCCGCCACAAACGCCCCGGCCGTGCCAAAGGCTTTGCCCAGCGTGCCAACCAGCACCGGCACATCCTCCGGGCTCAAGCCGAAATGCTCGACGATCCCGCCGCCAGTGGCCCCCAGCGGGCCGAAGCCGTGAGCATCATCCACCATCAACCAGGCGCCTTTGGCCCTGGTTTCACGGGCCAGCGCGGGCAGGCCGGCCAGATCGCCGTCCATGCTGAAGACGCCGTCGGTGACCACCAGCGTGTTGCCGGTAGCCTTCTCCAACCGCTTGGCCAGGCTGGCGGCGTCGTTGTGTAAATAGCGGTTGAACCGCGCACCGCTGAGCAAACCGGCATCCAGCAACGAGGCATGGTTGAGACGGTCTTCCAGCACCGTGTCGCCCTGCCCCACCAGCGCCGTGACGGCGCCGAGGTTGGCCATGTAGCCGGTGGTGAACAGCAACGCGCGTGGGCGCCCGGTCAGGTCGGCCAGGGCTTCTTCCAGTTCATGGTGCGGCGTGGCATGGCCAACCACCAAGTGGGATGCGCCACCGCCCACGCCCCAGCGGGACGCACCGGCGCGCCAGGCTTCGATCACATGCGGGTGATTGGCCAGGCCCAGGTAATCGTTGTTGCAGAACGCCAGCAACGGTTGGCCGTCCACCACGACTTCAGGGCCTTGCGGGCTCTGGAGCAAAGGGCGTTGACGGTAAAGGTGTTCGGCACGACGGGCAGCGAGACGCGCGGCGAGATCAAAAGACATGCAGGCCTCGGATTAGCAGGTGAACTCGGTCAAACATGTGGGAGCGGGCTTGCTCGCGAATACGGTGCGTCAGTCAACCTATCTTTCACTGATCCACCGCATTCGCGAGCAAGCCCGCTCCCACATTTGGAGTGCATTCCAAATAGGAGGATCGGCGTCAAACCGCGGCGTTATAGAACTGCTCGCTGCTCTTCTGCTCCACCAACGCCTGCTCGATGGCCGCCTGGTGCACTTCATCGGCATGCTCTTCACGGGCTTCCGGCAGGATGCCCAGGCGCGCAAACAGCTGCATGTCCTTGTCAGCCTGCGGGTTGGCGGTGGTCAGCAGCTTGTCGCCGTAGAAGATCGAGTTGGCGCCGGCGAAGAACGCCAGGGCCTGCATCTGCTCGTTCATGGCTTCACGGCCGGCCGACAGGCGCACGTGCGACTGCGGCATCAGGATGCGCGCCACGGCCAGCATGCGGATGAAGTCGAACGGGTCGATGTCATCGGCGTTTTCCAGCGGCGTACCGGCCACCTTCACCAGCATGTTGATCGGCACCGACTCCGGATGCTCCGGCAGGTTGGCCAGCTGGATCAGCAGGTTGGCGCGGTCGTCGAGGGACTCGCCCATGCCGAGGATGCCACCCGAGCAGATCTTCATGCCCGAATCGCGCACATAGGCCAGGGTTTGCAGGCGCTCGCCGTAGGTGCGCGTGGTGATGATCGAACCGTAGAACTCAGGCGAGGTGTCGAGGTTGTGGTTGTAGTAGTCGAGGCCGGCCTGGGCCAGGGCCTCGGTCTGGTCCTGGTCGAGACGGCCGAGCGTCATGCAGGTTTCCAGGCCCATGGCCTTCACGCCTTTGACCATTTCCAACACGTACGGCATGTCTTTGGCCGACGGGTGTTTCCAGGCGGCGCCCATGCAGAAGCGAGTCGAGCCAATGGCCTTGGCGCGGGCGGCCTCTTCGAGGACCTTCTGCACTTCCATCAGCTTTTCTTTTTCCAGGCCAGTGTTGTAGTGGCCCGACTGCGGACAATATTTGCAATCTTCCGGGCAGGCGCCGGTTTTGATCGACAGCAACGTCGACACCTGCACGCGGTTGGCGTCGAAATGCGCGCGGTGCACGGTCTGCGCCTGGAACAACAGGTCATTGAAAGGCTGCACGAACAGCGCTTTGACTTCGGCTAAGGACCAATCGTGACGCAGGTTGGCAGTGGTGCTGGCGCTCATGGGCGATTCCTTCATTATGCTTGGGCTTTCGCTGCGGGAAGGGCAATACCCACAGTCACGACACGGATGCTCGGCATATTTAAGGAAGATTCATGCACTGTCAACCTGGATACAAACACGAGGTTTACATCTGGCTAAAAAACAACCAGACCTGTTTAATTTGCGATGAGGCCACAGAATCGGCCGATTGTGTGTGCAACGTCTGCGAAACAGAGCTGCCATGGTTGCTGGAACAATGCGAGGTGTGCGCCTTGCCGCTGCCAACCAGCGGTTTGATCTGCGGCCAATGCCTGAAAACCCCGCCTGCGTTTAAACACGTCGTCGCGCCGTGGTCCTTCAGCTTTCCCGTCGACACCCTGATCAGCCGCTTCAAGCATCAGTCACGCTGGCCTCTCGGCCATCTGCTCGCGCGCCTGCTGGGGCATCACCTGCAACACCGTTTTGACAACGCCGAACTCGAGCGCCCCGACTGCCTGCTGCCCGTGCCCCTGGCGCGTAAACGCCTGCGCGAACGTGGCTTCAACCAGGCGCTGATGCTGTCACGCTGGCTGAGTGAGCAGCTTGCTATCCCGCACGATGACCATCTGTTGTTACGCCCCCATGAAACCGTCGCGCAACAAGCCCTCGACGCCAAAACCCGCAAACGCAACCTGCTCGCCGCGTTTGCACTGGCTCCCGACGCCCAGGTGCAAGGCCGCCACCTGGCGCTGGTCGACGACGTACTGACCACCGGCGCCACCGCCCACAGCCTGGCGCGGTTGTTGATGGACGCGGGAGCGCGGCAAGTCGACGTGTACTGCCTGGCACGCACACCTAAACCCGGGGCATGACTTGACTCGCGTGCGCCACGCCTGCAACGTCCGCTGACCTTATCGAAGCGTATCCACATGTCTCTGCCGACCTCGCTCAGCCAACACATCATCCGCCGCCCCCAGCGCATCGCCTTGCTGGCGCACATCGCCGAGCAAGGCTCGATCACCCGCGCGGCCAAGAGCGCCGGTTTGAGTTACAAGGCCGCCTGGGATGCCATCGACGAACTGAACAACCTGGCGCAAAAACCGCTGGTGGAACGCAGCGTCGGCGGCAAAGGCGGCGGCGGTGCCAAGCTGACGGCCGAGGGTGAGCGCGTGCTGCGCCTTTACCAGCGTTTGCAAGTGTTGCAGGCCCAGGTGCTGGGCTCGGACGAAGACGCGAGCGACTTCAACCTGCTCGGCCGGCTGATGCTGCGCACCAGCGCGCGCAACCAACTGCACGGCCAGGTCATCGCGATTGAAAGCCATGGCCGCAATGACATGATCCGCCTGCAACTGTCGGGCGCCTTGAGCCTGAGCGCGCAGATCACCCACGACAGCACGCTGCGCCTGGAACTGGAGACCGGCGTGGAAGTGGTCGCCTTGATCAAGGCCGGCTGGCTGGAATTGCTCGCCCTGGGGCAGGTAGCAACACCTGGACACAATTGCATGAGCGGCGTGATCGAGACGATTCTCGACGCCGACGACGGCCCCAGCGAGGTGCGCATCACCCTGCCCAACGGCCAGGTTTTATGCGCCCTGGCGCAGCCCGCCGCGCTCAAGGCGCTGAAGGCCGCCGAGGGCCAGCCAATTCAGGTGCAGTTCTCGCCCAGCAACGTGTTGCTCGGCACGCCGGTGTAGCGCGAGGGCTACTTCAAACTGCAACAATTTCGTCACGCGTGCTCCTTAAGGTGTCTGCAAAAACCGCAGGGAGCCTGAAATGAGCCTATTAGAAGACAACCAAGCCACCGACCTTGAACAGATGGTCGGCCTCACCCGTCGCCGTTTCATCGGCGCGGGGGCTTTGTGCGGCGCCGCGATGTTCCTCGGCGGCAACCTGCTGAGCCGCAGCGCCCTGGCTGTCAACGCCGCGTCCAGCAGCCCGTTGCTGGGGTTCCCCAGCATCGCCGCCGCCACCCGCGACGCCATCACCCTGCCACCTGGCTACAGCGCCTCAGTGCTGATCAGCTGGGGCCAGCCATTGCACAAAAATGCCCCGGCGTTCGACCCCTCCGGCAACGGCAGCGCCAAGGCCCAGGAGCGACAGTTCGGTGACAACAACGACGGTATGAGCCTGTTCGCCTTCCCCGGTGACGACAACCGCGCGCTGATGGCGATCAACAACGAATACACCAATTACCGTTACCTCTACGCCCACGGCGGCGCGCCGCAATCGGCCGAGGACGTGCACAAGGCCCAGGCCAGTGAAGGCGTGTCGGTGATCGAAGTGCGGCGCAAGGGCGACACCTGGCAGTTCGTGCAGGACTCGCGCTACAACCGGCGCATCCATGGCAACTCGCCGATCCGCCTGAGCGGTCCGGCGGCGGGTCACGACTGGCTGAAAACCCGCGCCGACAAAACCGGTAAAAAAGTCCTCGGCACCTTCCAGAACTGCGCCAACGGCAAGACCCCATGGGGCACCTATCTGACGTGCGAAGAGAACTTCACCGACTGCTTTGGCAGCAGCAACCCACAACAGGCCTTCGACGCCGCGCAAAAGCGCTACGGCGTGGTGGCGGCCAGCAAAGAGATCAACTGGCATCAACACGACCCGCGTTTCGACATGGCCAAGAACCCCAATGAACTCAATCGCCATGGCTGGGTGGTAGAAATCGACCCGTTCGACCCGCAATCCACGCCGACCAAACGTACCGCCCTGGGCCGCTTCAAGCACGAAAATGCCGCACTGGCTGAAACCCGCGATGGCCGCGCCGTGGTGTACATGGGCGATGACGAGCGCGGCGAGTTTATCTACAAGTTCGTCAGCCGCGACAAGATCAACCACAAGAACCCCAAGGCCAACAAAGACCTGCTCGACCACGGCACCTTGTATGTGGCGATCTTCGACGCAGGCGACGGCAACGCCGACCACCCCAAGGGCACCGGCCAATGGGTCGAACTCACCCATGGCAAAAACGGCATTGACGCCAGCACCGGTTTCGCCAGCCAGGCCGAAGTGCTGATCCACGCGCGCCTGGCCGCCAGCGTGGTCAAGGCCACGCGCATGGACCGCCCGGAATGGATCGTGGTCAGCCCCACGGATGGTCAGGTCTATTGCACCCTCACCAACAACGCCAAGCGTGGCGAGGAAGGCCAGCCGGTAGGCGGCCCGAACCCGCGTGAGAAAAATGTCTACGGCCAGATCCTGCGCTGGAAAGCCGATGCCGATAACCATGGCTCCAACACGTTCTCCTGGGACCTGTTTGTAGTGGCCGGCAACCCCGGTGTGCATGCCGGCACGCCGAAGGGTGGCTCGTCCAATATCAACCCGCAAAACATGTTCAACAGCCCCGACGGCCTGGGTTTCGACAAGGCCGGGCGCCTGTGGATTCTCACCGATGGCGACTACAGCAACGCGGGTGACTTCGCCGGCATGGGCAACAACCAGATGCTGTGCGCCGACCCGAGCACCGGGGAAATCCGCCGGTTCATGGTCGGGCCAGTGGCGTGCGAGGTGACGGGGATCAGCTTTTCGCCAGATCAGAAGACGCTGTTTGTGGGGATTCAGCACCCGGGCGAAACCGGCGGCTCGAGCTGGCCGGAGCATCTGCCGAACGGCAAACCGCGTTCGTCGGTGATGGCAATTCGGCGGGATGATGGCGGGATCGTCGGCGCCTGATAGGCCCCAATCGGGGGCAAGCCCCCTCCCACACTCGACCGCGTTCCTAAGGTCAAACGCGGTCTTCGTGGGAGGGACTTGCCCCCGATGCGGCCAGTACAGACACCACCTATCTATCGCCGTGTGCGTTACCATACCGGGCCGGACGCGGCGCCCTGCTGCGCGCAGGAGTTCGCATGGCCCATCCGTTTGAAACACTCACCCCCGACCTGGTTCTCGACGCTGTCGAAAGTATCGGCTTCCTCAGCGATGCTCGCATTCTGGCGCTCAACAGCTACGAAAACCGCGTCTACCAAGTGGGTATCGAAGACTCTGAACCGCTGATCGCCAAGTTCTATCGGCCGCAGCGCTGGACCAACGAAGCGATCCTTGAAGAACACCGTTTCACCTTCGAATTGGCCGAGTGCGAAGTACCGGTGGTCGCCCCGTTGATCCACAACGGCGAAAGCCTATTCGAACACGCGGGTTTCCGCTTCACCCTGTTTCCGCGCCGGGGTGGCCGTGCGCCGGAGCCGGGCAATCTTGATCAGCTGTATCGCCTGGGTCAGCTGCTTGGCCGTTTGCACGCCGTCGGCTCGACCCGCCCGTTCGAACACCGCGAGGCGTTAGGGGTGAAAAACTTCGGTCACGACTCCCTCACGACCTTGCTGGAAGGTAACTTCATTCCGAAAAGCCTGCTGCCGGCCTACGAGTCCGTGGCCCGCGACCTGCTCAAGCGCGTGGAAGAGGTCTACAAAGCCACACCGCACAAGAACATCCGCATGCACGGCGACTGCCACCCCGGCAACATGATGTGCCGCGACGAGATGTTTCATATCGTCGACCTGGATGACTGCCGCATGGGCCCGGCCGTACAGGATTTGTGGATGATGCTCGCCGGTGATCGCCAGGAATGTCTGGGCCAACTGTCGGAATTGATGGACGGTTATCAGGAATTCCACGACTTCGACCCGCGCGAACTGGCGCTGATCGAACCCTTGCGCGCCTTGCGCCTGATGCACTACAGCGCCTGGCTGGCACGCCGCTGGGATGACCCGGCGTTCCCCCACAGCTTCCCGTGGTTCGGCAGCGAACGTTATTGGGGCGATCAGGTGTTGGCGTTGCGTGAGCAACTGTCGGCACTCAATGAAGAACCGCTGAAACTGTTCTGACACTGCCGCGACGCCTTGTGGGCGCTGGCGACCCGACAACCCAGCTCCCACAGAAAAGCAGCATCCCATCGTCTGACAAAAATCCTTACAATTGCGCCTTTGTTAGCTGCCTATGCAAGGATTCTGCAATGCAACCCGCCAACCCCCGCAAGGGTTACATCCTGGGCCTGAGCGCCTATGTCATCTGGGGCCTGTTCCCGATCTATTTCAAAGCCATCGCCAGCGTTCCCGCCGCCGAAATCATCGTGCACCGCGTGCTGTGGTCGGCGCTGTTTGGCGCTGTGCTGTTGATGGTGTGGAAACACCCGGGCTGGTTTCGTGAACTGCGCGACAACCCCAAGCGCCTGGCGATTCTGGCACTCAGCGGTGCGTTGATTGCCGCCAACTGGCTGACGTATGTGTGGTCGGTCAACAGCGGGCGCATGCTCGAGGCGAGCCTGGGTTATTACATCAACCCGCTGGTGAACGTGCTGCTGGGCATGCTGATTCTCGGCGAACGCCTGCGGCGCTTGCAGTGGATGGCCGTCGGGCTGGCGGCGGTGGGTGTGGCGCAACAGGTATGGCAGGTGGGCAGTTTGCCGTGGGTGTCGCTGGTGCTGGCGCTGACCTTTGGCTTCTACGGGCTGATCCGCAAGCAGGCACCCGTCAAGGCGCTACCGGGGTTGGTGGTGGAAACCTGGATGCTGGTGCCGATCGCTGTCGCCTGGCTGCTGTTCAACCCGTCGGCACACAGCGCACAGCTTGAATTTTGGGGCACCGGCGAAGCCTGGTGGCTGGTAGCGGCCGGCCCGGTCACGCTGATCCCATTGGTGTGTTTCAACGCTGCAGCGCGGCATTTGCCCTACACCGCCCTGGGGTTTTTGCAGTATGTGGCGCCTACCCTGGTGCTGTTGGAAGCGGTGTTCCTGTTCGGTGAACACTTGGCCACCAGCACGCTGATCGCGTTCGCGTTTATCTGGGCCGGCCTGGTGGTTTACAGCCTGGACGCCTGGCTGACGATCCGCAAACGCTGATCAAATAACGTACAAAGCTCTGCAAGCCACAGCGGGCCTGGCTTGCAGACATCCACCCCAAGGTTATCCACAACCTGATCCCCGCCATTTGTGCACAAACCCTTGAAACCGCTCGTTTTTTGCTCAATTCGAGGAGAAGCCCGGCCGACGTGGCCTGGCGCCGGGTCTCTACAGGTTATCCACAGGCCCATGCAAGATTTCCATGCATAACCCTGTGGGCAGGCCGTTATTCTTCGTGGTGCAACTCCACCATCAAGTCATCCGCCAGGGTTTCCAGGGACAGTTGCAAGGTATCCAGGGATAACGCGGTGGGCACCTGCAACAATGCCTCGGCGGTAAACAACGGATCACCGCTCATAGGCGCCGGGCGCACATCCGTGCTCAGGCTTTCAAGGTTCACGCCCTGTTTGCTCAACAGGGCCGTAATCTCGCGCACGATGCCCGAACGGTCGTTGCCCACCAGCGTCATCAGGATGGCCTTGGACGCCGCGGTCTGCCCTGAACTGCCCTCACCCACCAGCACGCGAATGCCGTGTGTGGATAAGTCCTCCAGCGCATTCACCAAACCCTGACGACTTTCGGCGGGCACGCTGACCCGCAGGATCCCGGCAAACTGCCCGGCCATGTGCGCCATTCGGCTCTCCAGCCAGTTGCCACCGTGGGCGGCAATATTCTGCGCAATGCGTTCAACCAGGCCGGGTTTGTCGGCGGCAATAATAGTGAGTACAAGATGGTCCATGGCGAAGCCCTCTGAATTCAATCTACAAGGTGGACGCAGGCGCCCTCGAAAACAAATCGTGTACCATTTTTATATTTATCTGGAACAATCTGATAGTTTTTTGAGAACATCCAATACCCCACTGTGACCGCATGACCAAAGTGGGTCGCTAAACGACGTATTTAGTCAAATTTTCACAACCGCAACTCATCATGTAGTATGCAAAACCGCGCACTACATAACGTTAGGTCGATGTCTGCCAAGGCACCAACGTATCGCGATAACCCGCCAGCCCAGCCGCCTTAACGGCATGTACTGGGGGATCGGGTTCGTGGTTTAAATGGCCAGAGGCTTCATTGGTAAATTGAAAAGCTGAAAAGCGCATAAGCTCCGCAGAGTGAGGCAAGCAATGACTGAACACGTTCAAGTCGGTGGCCTGCAGGTCGCCAAAGTCCTGTTCGACTTCGTGAACAACGAAGCCATTCCCGGTACCGGCATCACTGCCGACCAGTTCTGGGCCGGCGCCGACAAGGTCATTCACGACCTGGCACCGAAGAACAAAGCCCTACTCGCCAAACGCGACGATTTCCAGGCGCGGATCGATACCTGGCACCAGACCCACGCCGGCCAGGCCCACGACCCGGTGGCCTACAAAGCCTTCCTGCAAGACATCGGATACCTGCTGCCAGAAGCCGCAGACTTCCAGGCCTCGACCCAAAACGTCGATGACGAAATCGCCCGCATGGCCGGCCCTCAGCTGGTTGTGCCGGTGATGAACGCCCGTTTTGCCCTCAACGCTTCCAACGCACGTTGGGGCTCGCTGTATGACGCGCTGTATGGCACCGACGCCATCAGCGAAGCCGACGGCGCCGAAAAGGGTAAGGGCTACAACAAAGTGCGCGGCGACAAGGTGATTGCCTTCGCCCGTGCTTTTCTCGACGAAGCCGCGCCGCTCAGCGCCGGCAGCCATGTCGATTCCACCGGTTACAAGATCGCTGATGGCAAGCTCATCGTCAGCCTCAAGGGCGGCAGCAACAGCGGCCTGCGCGACGATGCACAACTGATCGGTTTCCAGGGGCCGGCGGACCAGCCGATCGCCATTTTGCTGAAACACAACGGCCTGCATTTCGAAATCCAGATCGACGCCAGCACGCCTGTCGGCCAGACCGATGCGGCCGGCGTCAAAGACGTGCTGATGGAAGCTGCACTGACCACCATCATGGACTGCGAAGACTCCGTCGCCGCCGTCGATGCCGATGACAAAGTGGTGATCTACCGCAACTGGCTCGGCCTGATGAAGGGCGACCTGGCCGAAGAAGTGGCCAAGGGCGGCAAGACCTTCACCCGCACCATGAACCCCGACCGTGTCTACACCGGCGTGGATGGCCAGGACGTGACCTTGCATGGCCGTTCGCTGCTGTTCGTGCGCAACGTTGGCCACTTGATGACCATCGACGCGATCCTCGACAAAGACGGCAACGAAGTACCGGAAGGCATTCTCGACGGTTTGCTCACCAGCCTGGCGGCCATCCACAGCCTCAACGGCACCAGCAGCCGCAAGAACAGCCGCACCGGCTCCGTGTACATCGTTAAACCAAAAATGCATGGCCCCGAAGAAGCTGCGTTCACCAACGAGCTGTTTGGGCGTATCGAAGTCGTACTGAACCTGCCGCGCAATACGTTGAAAGTCGGGATCATGGACGAGGAGCGCCGCACCACGGTCAACCTCAAAGCCTGCATCAAGGCCGCCAGCGAGCGCGTGGTGTTTATCAACACCGGCTTCCTCGACCGTACAGGCGACGAAATCCACACCTCCATGGAAGCTGGCGCGATGGTGCGCAAGGCGGCCATGAAGGCCGAGAAATGGATCGGCGCTTACGAGAACTGGAACGTCGATATCGGCCTGAGCACCGGCCTGCAAGGGCGTGCACAGATCGGTAAAGGCATGTGGGCGATGCCCGACCTGATGGCAGCGATGCTTGAACAGAAAATCGCTCACCCACTGGCCGGCGCCAACACCGCTTGGGTACCGTCGCCCACGGCGGCTGCACTGCACGCGCTGCACTACCACAAAGTCGATGTGTTCGCGCGTCAGGCCGAACTGGCCAAACGCGAGCGCGCGTCGGTGGACGATATCCTGACCATTCCTCTGGCCAGCAACACCGATTGGTCTGACGAGGAAATCCGCAACGAGCTGGACAACAATGCCCAAGGCATCCTTGGCTATGTCGTGCGCTGGATCGATCAAGGCGTCGGCTGCTCGAAAGTGCCGGACATCAATGACGTGGGCCTGATGGAAGACCGCGCCACCCTGCGCATCTCCAGCCAGCACATCGCCAACTGGCTGCGCCATGGCATCGTCAACGAAGCCCAAGTGATGGAAAGCCTCAAGCGCATGGCGCCGGTGGTAGACCGTCAAAATGCGGGGGATGCCCTGTATCGCCCCTTGGCGCCGGATTTCGACAGCAACATCGCGTTCCAGGCAGCGGTGGAGTTGGTGATTGAAGGGACCAAGCAACCCAATGGTTATACCGAGCCGGTGTTGCACCGTCGGCGCCGTGAGTTCAAAGCCAAAATGGGTGTGTAACTAACGAAGGGAGACGTCCCTGATCAAAAGATCAGGGACTGATCCTGCAGGGGCATTCAGATCATGGATAGAGGTAGTTCAACTCAGCCGTCCCCTTGATCTCCAGGTCGCGCCTTCCATCGTTGAACTTCCCACTGAACGTATATTTCAAGTTGTCGGTTGAGTTGGTGGAGGTCACTTCAACCGTTCCGGCAATAGGCAGAAGGATATCGCCCAAGCTGCATCCGAATTTCGAATCAGTTTCCTCGAACTTGTACGTCGTGGTGCCATCCTCGATGGCGGGAACAAATGACATCGAGACTGATGTACGGGTCGCAGAATCTGTACTTTGAAAGTGATTACTGTCACCCGAAACGCTCGTGGAGCTGGTGGTGCGCAAAAGCTTACCGTTGTGGAAAATATCCGCCTTAATCTTGCCAGCTATTTTCATGACTGACTCCTGGTGGTGAATGAAGGGGGCAACCGTTCCCGATCGCCGCGCACTCATCCAGTAAACAGCCCCACCTATTGCTTGCCTACTGTCAGAATTGACAGTGCTTAGCTGATACCGACCAGTGGACGTTACTGCGCCATTCCCAGCTCGCGCTTGACCATCTTCGCCAACTTCACGCTGTCGATAGGCTTGAGCAAAAAGTCCACCACGCTCAAGTGCATCGCATCGATGACATCCGGCGCTTCAGCGTCCCCGGACATGATGATGATTGGCAGCGCCGCCCGAGTAGAGCTGCGCACTTGGCGAATCAATTCCAGGCCATTGCTCGGCGCCATGCGCAGGTCGGTGATCAGCAGACCGATGGAGCTGCTGGAGCTCAACAAATCCCACGCCGCCTCTCCACTGTCGGCGGTCATGCAGCGAATGCCGTCCAGGCCCAGAATCTCCGCCAGTAATTCGCGCGCATCTTTGTCGTCATCGACGATCAACACACGTTGTGGCGGTAAATCAGGCTCCAGCATCACAGCGCTCAGTGCCTCGCGCTCTGCATCACTCAAAATATCGTGGTCGGGCATACGTTTCTCAGCAGTTCTCATCAATCTCCCAGCACACTCGTCAGACATCTGCGGAAGGGCGAACAATGTGCACTTCGTCGGAAAGTTTGACTAGTGGGCGTTCTACGGGGTTTGCACGGTAGCCATGTAAGGTTTTTCCCTAGTCGCCAATGGTTTGACCGCTACCTAGACTTACGTCCAATGGGCACCCAGGGCACGGGGGCCGACCATAAAGGACGATAACGACAAGAAACTGCGGTCACTGTTATGAGTAAAGCTGATGCTTTCACGCAGGCGGGAAAAACCGCCGTGTTGCAGAACATCCACGGCACCCTGCAATTCCTGCAACGCTTTCCCCCGTTCAACCAGATGGAAAACGCACACCTGGCGTATCTGGTCGAACAGTGCCAACTGCGCTTCTATGGTCAGGGCGACAGCATCCTCAAGCCGTCGGGTGGGCCGGTGGAGCATTTCTTCATCGTCAAGCAAGGCCGCGTGGTCGGCGAGCGCCCGTTGCTCAATCAAGACGCGACGCAAACCACCTTTGAAATCACCACCGGCGAGTGTTTCCCGCTGGCCGCGCTGCTGGGCGAACGCGCGACCCGCACCGAGCACAAGGCCGCCGAAGACACCTTCTGCCTGCAACTGAACAAGCCGGCCTTTATAAAGCTGTTCGCGCTTTCGAGCCCGTTTCGCGATTTCGCCCTGCGCGGCGTCAGCAGCCTGCTGGACCAAGTGAACCAACAGGTGCAGCAAAAAGCCGTGGAAACCCTCGGCACCCAATACTCGTTGAACACGCGCTTGGGCGACTTGGCCATGCGCCATCCCGTCACTTGCAGCCCGAGCACGCCGCTGCGCGAGGCGGTCACGCTGATGCATGAACAGCAAGTGGGCAGCATCGTCATCGTCGACGCGCACAAGGCGCCCCTGGGAATTTTCACCTTGCGCGACCTGCGCCAGGTAGTGGCCGATGGCACCAGTGACTTCAATCAGGTCATCGAGTCCCATATGACCCAGGCGCCGTTCTATTTGAGCCCGGACCACAGCGCCTTCGACGCCGCCATTGCCATGACCGAACGGCACATCGCCCACGTGTGCCTGGTCAAAGACCAGCGCGTGTGTGGCGTGGTGTCCGAGCGCGACCTGTTTTCCCTGCAGCGGGTGGACCTGGTGCACCTGGCGCGCACCATCCGCAATGCGCCACGCGTGGAAAACCTGGTGGCGATTCGCGGTGAGATCGGCCAATTGGTCGAACGCATGCTCGCCCATGGCGCATCGTCCACCCAGATTACCCACATTATTACGCTGCTCAACGATCACACCGTGTGCCGTGTGATCGAACTGACCCTGGCCGACAAGGGCGACCCCGGCGTGCCGTTCAGTTGGTTGTGTTTCGGCAGCGAGGGCCGCCGCGAGCAGACGCTGTATACCGACCAGGACAACGGCATCCTGTTCGACGCCAAGGATGCCGCCGAAGCCGCCGAGATCCGCGGCCGTTTGTTGCCCTTGGCACAGCAGATCAACCAGAGCCTGGCGTTGTGTGGTTTCAGCCTGTGCAAGGGCAATATCATGGCCGGTAACCCCGAACTGTGCCTGTCGCGGGCCGAATGGGCGCGGCGCTTCGGGGCGTTTATCCGTGAGGCCACGCCGGAGAACCTGCTGGGGTCGAGCATCTATTTCGATTTACGCGTGGTGTGGGGCGATGAACAGGGCTGCGAGCAATTGCGCCAGGGCATTCTCGATCAAGTCGCGGACAACCGGCTGTTCCAACGCATGCTGGCCGAGAACGCCTTGCGTCAGCGCCCGCCGGTGGGGCGTTTCCGCGACTTTGTGCTGACGCGCAAAGGTGGCGAAAAGGCCACCCTCGACCTCAAGGTGCAGGGCCTTACGCCCTTTGTCGATGGCGCGCGCCTGCTGGCCCTGGCCAACGGCATCCACGCCAACAACACCCTGGAGCGGCTGCGCCAGTTGGTGGACAAAGCGGTCATTGAGCGATTGGACGGCGCCGCGTATGAAGAGGCCTACCACTTTATCCAGCAAACCCGCATGCAGCAGCACCAACTGCAAACCCGCGAGAACCAGCCGTATTCCAACCGCGTCGACCCTGACAGCCTCAACCACTTGGACCGGCGCATCCTGCGTGAATCCCTGCGGCAGGCGCAGCGCCTGCAAAGCAGCCTGACCTTTCGGTACCAACTGTGAGTTTGTTCAGTTGGCTGCGTGCGAAAAAGCCCGGGCTCGACGCGACCCAGCTCAAGCGCCTGGCGCAGTTGCCCGCACCTGCCGTGCTGGGGGATGGCGCCCTGCGCAACCAGCGCTGGGTAGTTGTCGACCTGGAAACCAGCGGCCTTAACCTCAACCGCGACCAAGTGCTGTCCATTGGCGCGGTGGTGATTGAGGACGGTGCGGTGGATTTTTCGCAAATGTTCGAACGCACTTTGCGCCGTGCCGAAACAAAGCTGAGCCCCAGCGTGCTGATTCACGGCCTGGGGCCCAGCGCCATCGCCGCCGGCACCGACCCGGTCGAGGCGCTGCTGGACTTCATGGCGTTTGTTGGCGACAGCCCGCTGCTGGCGTTCCATGCCCCCTTCGATCAACACATGCTGTGCCGCGCGCTCAAGGACAGCCTCGGCTATCGCCTGGCGCACCCGTTCCTCGACGTCGCCGACATCGCCCCGCTGCTGTGCCCCGACGCGAATATCCGTGAAGCGGGGCTGGACGACTGGATCAACCACTTCAAGCTGCAGGTCGGTGAGCGCCATCACGCCAGCGCCGACGCCCTGGCCACGGCAGAGTTGATGCTCATCCTGTTGAGCCGTGCGCGTGCGCAGCACATCGACTCCCCGCAGGCGCTTCAAGCACGCGTGAGCCAATGGAAACGGCGCAAACATGCGCCATCGTTTTAATAGCACCGCCCGACAGACGCCAATTGCGCGCGTTCCTTGCCTCTGACACAATCGCGAATAATTCTCGTTAGTTTAAACCCCTTGTTTATTTGGTGATACCTTGTCGTCGGTCCAGACCCCACACACTGAGCTTGTTGGCGCGTTGTATCGCGACCATCGTGGCTGGCTGTTGGCGTGGCTGCGGCGCAACGTGGCCTGCCCGAGCCGCGCCGAAGACCTGAGCCAGGACACGTTCATGCGCCTGCTGGGCCGTGACGAGTTGCGCGAACCCCGCGAGCCACGGGCATTTCTGGTGGCTATCGCCAAGGGCCTGCTGTTCGACTACTTCCGGCGCGCGGCCCTGGAACAGGCCTACCTCACTGAACTGATGCTGATCCCGGAAAGCGAACACCCGTCGCCGGAAGAGCAGCAACTGATCCTCGAAGACCTCAAGGCCATCGACCGCTTGCTCGGCAAACTGTCGAGCAAGGCCCGCACCGCCTTCCTCTATAACCGCCTCGACGGCCTGGGCCACGCCGACATTGCCCAGCGTCTTGGCGTGTCGGTGCCCCGCGTGCGCCAGTACCTGGCGCAAGGCATTCGCCAGTGTTACATCGCACTGTATGGCGAGCCGCTGTGAGCGTGGTCAGCGCCAAGCCGGTCTCGGCGCGCGTGCTGGATGCCGCGATTGCGTGGCAACTGTCCCTGGACTCAGGTGACGGCAACTTCGTTGCACAGGAAGAGTTCGCCAAATGGCTGGCCAGCGATGAAGAACATGCACGCGCCTGGCGCCAGCTGGGCATGCTCGACCAGCGTTTCAGCGTGGCCTCGGGCCCCGCGCGCGCGGCGCTGCTGCACTCGCGCGAAGGCATTCGCCAGCGCGTGCGCAAGCTTGGACGCGGCGTGGCAAGCATCGCGCTGCTCTGCGGCCTGGCATTGTTTGCCGGTGAGCGATATGTGCCGATCCATTATTGGCTGGCCGACCAGCGCACCGCCACCGGCGAGCAACGCACAATGAAACTGGCGGACGGCACGCTGATCAACCTCAATACCCACACCGCCATCGACGTGCGTTTCGACGAAACACGCCGGCTGATCGTGTTGCAGGAAGGCGAGATTCTGGTCGAAACCGGCCACAACGATGCGCGCCCGTTTTATGTACAAACCCGCGATGGCAACCTGCGAGCGCTGGGGACGCGGTTTATCGTCAAGCGCGAAGACCACGCCACACGCTTGAGCGTGCTGCAGTCCGCCGTGGCTGCCCAGCCCCAGGCACTGCACAAGGAACAGATGTTCAAGGAAGGCCAGCAAGTGCTGATGCGCAGTGACGGCCTCGACCCTGCGCTGGCCGTCTCTCCCGCCGCCGACGCCTGGACGCGCGGCATGCTGGTGGTCGACAACGCCCGCCTGGGCGATGTGGTCGAAGAACTCAGCCGCTACCGCAGCGGGTATCTGGGTGTGGATAAAACCGTGGCCGATCTGCGCATCACCGGCAGCTTCCCGCTGCACGACACGACGCTGGCGCTGAACGCGCTGCTGCCGACGCTGCCGGTACAGATCGAGCAGCACACACTGTGGTGGACCCAGGTGGTCGCAAGGCCGGCGCAAGGAGGGTCGGGTAGCAATAATTGAATCGAGACTATCTCGAAACGTTACAAAAAACTGTCATTTCTCACAGGTACGCAGCCCTGTCTTTTGCCATCCAATGAGCCTTCGTTTTTTCCAGCATTTTGCTGGTGAGGCGATCCTGTTCGGCTAAAGAGGATGGACCCATGTCAACCCAACTCAACATCTACAGTCAGAACTATGTCTTCGCCTTTCCTGGCCAAGGGAGCGATCCGTGCGGCGCTCTGGCGGAGCTGTATCAGCATGTACCCGAAGCCCGGGACCCAATTGACACGATTCTGGCAATCATCGAAACCGAGGCGGCGGCGCACGAACCTGATCCCCATTCAGGGTTGATCACCCAGGTTCTATTGACCCGCGATCACGCCCTGCCGCTGCCTTCGGGTGTGGCGCAACTGGCGCTGTACGGCGCTGCAGTGGTGCTTAACCAGTTGCTGCAGGCCACGGGCATTGTTCCCTCCCTGATCGTTGCGCAAAGCTTCGGCGAAATTGCTGCCAGGGTGTGTGGCGGCGTGCTCGACATTGCGCAGGGTGCCCGCGCGGTCTGTGCCCTCAACGCCGCCTACCGCAGCGAGGAAGGCCGAGGCAGCATGCTGCTGGTCAACCTTTCAGCGCAGGACACGCAAGCACTGCTGGACCGCTACCCCGAGTCGAACCTGGTGCTGGGCTCCGTCAACGCGCCGGCCCAATGCATCATCAGCGGCGAGACGGCAGACCTGGAGCACCTGCTTGCTCACCACGATGACAGCGCACACCCCTTGCGCCCGGTCTCGATCGCTTACGCGTCGCACTATCCGCCTCACACGGAGGTCGCCCGGCGACTTCACGAAAACCTGCGGCCGCTGGCCCCCAAACCCTTCAAAACACCGATCTACTCAACCGTGCTGGGGCGTCGCTACGAGCCCGAGGACGATTTGCATCACCTGTTTACCCTGGGCGTCACGCAACCCACCAACCTGCCCTACACGTTGGCGCAACTGCCGACGGACAAACACACCGTGTTTATCGACCTTGGGGTGAACAGCGGCCTGTCGGTGTGCATACGCAAAAGCCTGCATCCCGCACAAACCTACGCGCCGCTGGCGCAACCCATCGAAACCCTGCGCCATTTGCTGGTCAACGCGCCCGCCGCGCAAAAGGCCGTGATTGCCTTGCGCCAGCTGGCCAACGGGCCCGTCGATGCCGAGGTTCACGCGCAAATGGCGAAGATTTTCAGCGACCCCGAACTCCATCCTCGCGCCAACCAGAGTTTTCATGACGGCCATCGCCACACCTACCAGCGCTTGCAGCACCTGATGCGCCAGCTGCCCGACGGTATCCATGGCTTTGCGCAGCCGCAGTTATTGATGGCCGAGGCTACCCACGCGGCGCTCAATGATCCTTCGCTGTTCATGGGCTGCGTCATTCAGCAGGGGTTGTGTATCGGCACGCTGCTGGCGTTCGAGCAGGATCACCCGAGCGCCACCCAGTGGCGACGCAAACTGGAGACCGGCGAGACTCTGGGGGTGTACGCGCTGACCGAGATAGGCCGCAGCAACTCCCACATGGGCGCGAGTGTCGAGGCAGTATTCGACGCCGACACGCGCACTTTCGTGCTGAACACACCCAACAAGGCCGCGCTTAAATTCGCCAACGTCGGGATCAGCAACCTGGACAAGCTGGGCGTGGTGTTTGCCCAAGTGATCGTTCAGGGCCAGCCCTGTGGCGTCTTCGCGTTCATGCTGCCATTGAGTGACGCCAACGGCCCGCGCCCGGGAGTTTCCATGTCGTCACCGGCGGAAATCCGCGCAGTGCCGCTGGATTATGGCCTGGCGAGCTTTGACAACGTGCGCCTGCCCTTCGACGCGTGGCTGCGCGATGGCGCTTCGATCGACGCGTCCAACCAGTTCCACGACCCATTGGGCAGTACGGACCGTCGCCTGATTCGCTCACTGTTTGCGCCCAAGAATGTGTGGGCGATGGTCGGCGTCGGCTTGAGTTCGGTGATGCTTGCCTGTTCAACCCTGGCCCTGACCCATGCCAACCGACGCACGACCCAGGCGCGGATCGGTAACGGCACCGGCCTGTTGGCTTTTCGCACCCAACGCCGCGCGCTGTTCGGTTGCCTGGCCACGGCGTATGTCATGAAGTGCTTTGCCAACGACTCCGCCCGCCTGTGGATTGAAGGCACGGCCAGTCAGGCGTCACTGCACACCACCGGCACAGGCGACGTAACGTGGACACCGTGGGCCGCCATCAGCCAAACCCTGGCGCTGACCAAGGCGCTGTGTGCACCCGCCGCCGAGGCGCTGGCGACAGAGTGCCGGTTGCGCTGCGGGGTGGCCGGTGCGCTCAACCTCAATCGCTTCGCCGACTACGAAGGCATGGCCAAAATCTACCAGGATGCCGGTGGCAATAACCGCATGATCCTGCTGGACGCCGCCAAGGTACTGGTCGGCCAACCCTTGAGCGAACCCACACCCCCCAACCCCCAGGCCGGGCTGGATGACGCCGGGTACTGGCAAGCCATGGCTCACACCCTGGAGTACCGTTTGCTCAAGCACGTGGCCGACCATATTGCCCGGCACCGTGGCGAGGGAGAGGACGACATGCAGGTCTGGAACGCGCAGTTGATGGTCGTTGCCCGCGCAGGAGAGGCTTACGCCCAGCGTCTTGCCATCGACAGCGCAATTCGCGCCGGCAGCTTGCTGCCCCACGGGTTGGCCAGGGAACTGGGCAACGCGCTGTGCGGCCTTTACGTGTTGGAATACCTGAACAAGCATGCCGCCTGGTTCATCAGCGAGGGCCTCATGGACATCGCCCGCTACCGCGCCCTTGAGGCTCGGCTTGATTCGCTGAGCGACTTTCTGGCCACACAGGTTGACGTGTTGATCGAAGCCTTCGGTCATGGCGCAGCCACACGCGCGGCAATCGCCCAGACCGATCATTACCCCGACGCCCTGGCCGACAAACTGCAGTGGGCAGTCGGCTGAAAAACCCAGCTACCCTGAGCCTTGAGGGCCATGCCGTTCGATCAGTTGCGCACCTTCGCAGATTTATTTTCGCTTGGCCCTATCACTTTTTGATTCTCGTCCGGCACCTAGGCAATTGAGAAATGTTTCCATTCAGGAGCCGCCCTATGTCCCGCACGCTAGACACCTTGTTGCGCCCCAGCCTGTTAGCCGTGGCCATCGCCCTCAGCGCCCCGCTGGCGAGCACCACGCTGATCGCCGCCGAACAGGCTTCCAGCGTGCGCGCCTACAACCTGCCGGCTGCACCGTTGGCCAGCACGCTGAACCAGATCGCCAGCCAGGCCGGCCTTGCGCTGACCCTCAACCCAGCGTTGGCGTCGGGCAAGACCTCGGCACCGGTCAACGGCCAGTTCGATGCGCAGGGCGCGCTGCGAGAGGCGTTGCGTGGCACCGGGCTGCAGCTGGAGCAAAGCAGCGCGGGGACGTTTACGCTGGTGGCGATTCCGGAAGGCGTCGTGGCGTTGGCTGAGACCAGTATCACTGCGCAAGGCGACACTGAAAGTGCATGGGGCCCGGTCACTGGCTACCTGGCGACGCGCACTGCGGCCGGCACCAAGACCGACACCGCACTGGTTGAAGCACCGCGCTCGATCTCTGTGGCGACCCGCGAGCAGATGCAGGACCGCAACGTCCAGAACCTCGATGATGCCGTCAAATACATGCCCGGCATCGTATCGTCCAGCTACGGCAGCGACACCCGTTACGACTGGATGCGCGTGCGCGGTTTCGAACCGACGCAATTCCTCGACGGCCTGCCTTTGCCGCGCGGCGTGTACGCCAACCCTAAAGCCGAAACCTGGAACCTCGACCGCCTCGCCCTGCTGCGTGGCCCGGCCTCGTCGATCTATGGCCAGACACCACCAGGCGGCCTGCTGGACATGGTCAGCCGCCGTCCCAGCGAGGAGTCGAGCCATGCTATCCAGTTGCAATACGGCAGTGACAACTACCGCCAGATCAACTTCGACAGCACCGGCAAAATCGATGATGAAGGCCAGTTCCTGTATGGCGTCAGCGGCGTGGTACGCGATGCCGGCACCCAGGTCGATCACATCGACAACAAGCGCTACAACATCGCGCCGAGCCTGACCTGGAATATTGATACCGACACCAAGCTGACCCTGCTCTCGCAGTTCACCCGCGACGATACGGGTGCTACCAGTCAGTTCTTGCCTATTGTGGGTACCAAAATCGACTCTCCGCTGGGTCAAGTCTCCCACCACAAGAACCTGGGCGATCCGGATTACGAGTTCTACGACCGCACCTACTACGCGCTGGGCTATGCATTCGAGCATCGTTTCAACGATACGTGGCAGTTCAAGCAGAACCTGCGCTATACCAAGTCCGAGCTGTCATTCCAGCAACTGACCGTGGGCGCCTTCGGCTATTATCCAGTTGATCCAGCGGGCAATATCGACCGTACCTCGACCAACGTGGACGAGAACATCGGCCAATTCGCGGTCGACAACAACTTCCAAGCCGACTTCTCGACCGGCGATGTCACCCATACCCTGCTATTGGGCCTGGACCACCAGCGCACCGACACTTCTTACCTGTCGATCTACGGCGGCGCAGGGAGCGTCAACATCTTCAACCCCGTCAACACAGCACCGGTAGTGCGTCCGGCACGCGCCGATGCTTATTACGACTATAACCAGAAGACAGTACAGACCGGCCTCTATGCGCAAGACCAGATGGCTTTGGACAAATGGCGCCTGACCCTCGGCGGGCGTGAAGACTGGGTGCATCAAGGCACGACCTACTTCAACAAGAGCGACGCGACTAATACCGACCGCAGCAAAAACTTCAGTGGCAACGCGGCATTGAGCTACGTGTTCGACTCGGGTTTTGTGCCGTACCTGTCCTACGCCGAATCTTTCCAGCCCGCGAGCAATGCCAGCGTTGACCCGCTCAAGTCGTACAAGCCCACCGAAGGCAAGCAATGGGAACTGGGGATCAAATACCAGCCTCCCGGCTCAAACACTTTGCTGAGTGCGGCAGTGTATGACCTGACCCAGAAAAACGTGCTTGTCTCTAGCACCGGCGCAGGCGGCCAGTCTGTCACCGACCAAACCGGCGAAGTGAAAGTCAAAGGCTTGGAACTGGAAGCCGTATCCGACGTCACCGAAAACCTCAAAGTGATCGCTGCGTACACCCTGGCAAAATCCGAAGTGCAAAAAGGCAGCTTCAAGGGCAACCGCCTGCAGCTGATGCCAAACCAGCAAGCCTCCCTGTGGACCGACTACACCTGGCACAACGGTGTACTCGATGGTTTCGGCATCGGTTTTGGTGCCCGCTACACCGGCAACACCTATGGCGACCAAGCCAACACGTGGCTGGGTAAAGCAAATGCCTACACGGTGTTCGACGGCGCGGTGCATTACGACCTGGGCCGCCTCGACAGCAGCCTCAAAGGTGCCTCGTTGAAACTCAACGCCACTAACCTGTTCAACAAAGACTACATTTCCACCTGTGATGCCTCCTACTGCTACTTCGGTGACCAGCGCAGCGTAGTCGCCAGCGCTACCTACCAGTGGTAATTGGCTGAGTTAATAACCAGGCCGTCCCCCGGGGCGGCTTCGGTGTGTCTGAAGGCTAGAAAATGAAAAGCAAAACCATCCGCCGCTGGTCCTTCATCCACACCTGGACCAGCCTGATCTGCACAGTCTTCCTCCTGTTGCTCGCCCTTACCGGCCTGCCGCTGGTGTTTCACCATGAGATCGATCACCTGCTGGGCAATGAGCCTGAACTGGCGCAGATGCCCGCCGACACCCCGCAGTTGAACCTTGAGCAACTGGTGGCCAAAGCCCAGGCGCATCGCCCGGGTGAGGCGATGCAATACCTGGCGTGGGACGAAGACGACAAGAACGGCGTGATCGCAATCATGGCCGCTACGGCCGGCACCGAACCCAACTCGTCGCACACCTTCATGCTCGATGCGCGCACCGGTGAAGCCGTCGAAACCCCAGCGGCCAATGGCGGCCTGACACTCTTCCTGCTGCGCCTGCATGTGGACATGTTCGCCGGCCTGCCGGGCAAGTTGCTGCTGGCCTTCATGGGCCTTTTGTTTGTGCTGGCAATTGTCTCGGGCACGGTGCTGTACCTGCCGTTCATGCGCCGCTTGAAGTTCGCCACCGTGCGCCAGGACAAGTCCACGCGCTTGCGCTGGCTCGACCTGCATAACCTGATCGGCGTCGTCACGCTGACGTGGGCGCTGGTGGTGGGCGTGACCGGCGTGATCAGTGCCTGCGCCGACCTGATCATCGCCGCCTGGCGCCAGGACAGCCTCAGCGCCATGATCGAGCCGTACAAAAACGCGCCGCCACTGACCCAACGCGCGCCGGCCACCGAGCTGCTGAGCATTGCCGCCAAGGCCGCGCCCGGCATGGAGCCGGACTTTATCGCCTTCCCCGGCACGCGTTTTTCCAGTGAGCACCATTACGCGGTGTTCATGAAGGGCAGCACGCACCTGACCTCGCACCTGCTCACGCCGGTGCTGATCGACGCCAGCACCCTGGCCATCACCGCCATCGCTGAGCGGCCCTGGTACATGGACGCCATGGGCATGTCCCAGCCATTGCACTTTGGTGACTACGGCGGCATGCCGATGAAGATTCTCTGGGCGGTGCTCGATGTGCTGACCATCATCGTGCTGGGCAGCGGCGTTTACCTGTGGATCGTGCGGCGCAAGGCGGCCAAGGTATGAAGCCGCGTCAGTCGAACTTCTGGAAGGTGTTTGGCATTCCGCTGGGGATTGGCGTGCTCAGCGCGGCCGGGTTGTTTGCCGCGTTGCTCGGGGATGGGCTGTGGGATTCATTGAGCTGGGTCGGTTTGGGGATTCCTGCGGTCATTGGTGTTTGGGCATTATTCAAGCGGCGCGGCTGAGGGCGCTATCGCAGGCAAGCCAGCTCCCACCTTGAAATACATTGCCCCCGTGGGAGCTGGCTTGCCTGCGATGAGGCCCTCAAAAACACCCAAAGACCCCCTCGCCAGCCACAGCGCAACCCTCTAGGCTAGCCACTGCCCATTTCGAGGAATGCCCATGTCCGCGCCCAGCATGACCTTGTTTCACAACCCAGCCTCACCCTTTGTTCGTAAAGTCCGCGTGCTGCTGATCGAAACCGGCCAGCAGGATCGCGTGACCCTGCAAGGCTGCATGCCGACACCGGTCAACCCGGACGCGCAGCTGGTGCACGAAAACCCCGTGGGCAAGATCCCGGCCCTGCGCCTGGCCGACGGCAGCGCCCTGCACGACAGCCGGGTGATCCTCGATTACCTCGACCACCAGCATGTCGGCACCCCCCTTATTCCTCGTGACGGCTCGGCACGCTGGCGCCGCCTGACCCTGGCCTCAATGGCCGACGGCATCATGGACGCCGCCGTGCTGGTGCGCTACGAAACCGCCATGCGCCCGGCAGAAAAGCACTGGGACCAATGGCTGAATGAGCAGCGCAACAAGATCCGTCGCACCCTGGCGGAGTTGGAAGCCAATGCGATTGCCGAGCTGGCCAGCCACTTCGACATTGCGTCGATCAGCGTGGCCTGCGCCTTGGGCTACCTCGACTTCCGCCACCCTGACCTGCAATGGCGCGCCGCGAACCCCCAGCTTGCCGATTGGTACGCCAAGGTCAGCCAGCGGCCGTCGATGCTGCAGACCCAGCCGCCGGCCTGATACTCACCCCAACCTACTGTGGGAGCGGGCTTGCCCGCGATTGCGGCGGGTCATTCAGCGCATCTGTTTCTGACCCACCGCCTTCGCGGGCCAGCCCGCTCCCACATTGGAAGGTGGTGGAGTTGAGGAAAATGACAATGCTGGCGGCCAACTGCTCACCCAACTGCTGATCTTCCCGTAACCCAATCATTGCACCGCCTCCAAGTCAAACTGCACCTTGCGCTTGCCCACGCCATACCAATCCAGTTTGCGCGTCAGCACCATCACCGTGCCCAATAGCCCGAACAGCAACAGCGAGCCCATCAGCAGCGCGTAATCCTCGGCACTGAGCAGCCCATACAACAGGCCATACAACGCCGCCAGCCCCGCCGAAAAGCCCAGCCCATGGGCAATACTGCGCAGCACGTGGCACACGTAGAAGCCGATCAACAACACACAGGCGCTCGCCGACAACAGGTACGCCGGGCCAAAGCCCATGTGCTCGGACAACGACAACAACAGCAGGTAAAAGAACGCCAGGGCAACGCCCACCAACGCGTATTGAATCGGGTGCACCGCCAGGTTCTTGAGCACTTCGAACAGGAAGAAGCCGGCAAACGTCAGGGCGATAAACAGCAGCGCGTATTTGATCGCACGGTCGCTCTTGAGGTACTGGTCCACCGGGTCGATGAAGTTCACGCCGAAGCTGCGGCTATTGAAGTCGTCACACACTTTGTCCCACTCACAGCCGCGCAGGGTTTCTTCCAGGTTGGTGGAGAAAAACGTGGTCTGCCAATTGGCGCTGAAGCCCTGCGCGCTGACCTCACGCCGGGCCGGCAGGAAGTTGCCAATGAAGCTGGGGTGCGGCCAATTCGATGCCAGTTTGACCTGGCTGATCTTGCCCACCGGCACCACTTGCAGCTGCTCGGTGCCTTGCAGGCGCAGGTCAAAAGCGAAGTCAAACGGCGCCGGCTTTTTGCTGTCTTGCTCGGGCAGCATCACGTGCACGCCCTCGCCCAGCCACGCCACTTGAGTGCCTGGCGAGAACTCCAGGCGTTGGCTGCCCAGCTCCAGTTTCAGCGCATTCTCGATGCCCCGAATGTCACTGATACCCACCGCCAGATACGCCGGGTCAAAGCGGTAATCGGCGAAGTTTTCCTTGATACCCAGTTGCTCCGGTAGCACAAACCGCCCGTTGATGCGGTTGTCGGCATGGAACAGCCGCGCCTGGTAAATGCCCCGCGAGCGCAGCTCGGTTTGCACCTTGCCGTCGAGTTCAAACTGCTCCGGCAGGAAATACAGACGACCACGCACCTCGCTGACTTGCTCGTAGCGCTCGTTGAGTTTTTCATTGAGCTTCCACTCCCGGACCGTCTTGCGATACGGCACCACCATCACCGGGCCGGTGAGGCGCTGGCTGTAACTGGAGCTGCGGGCGATGTCCATCAGTACGCCATCGCGCAGTTGCTGGCGGTCGCTGATAATGCCGTTGATCATCAGCAACGGAATCAGCAACAGCAGAATCAGTAGCGCAATCGCGCCAAGTTTGAAAAGCAGGCTGCGGTTCATAGGTCTCTCCCTGTTTTGATGGGCAGAGCGTGAACCGCGCAGATGGGAGATTTATGTGGGCAATGTGGAGACTGTGTGGAGATGCAGCACCACTTGCACGCCGCCTTGCACATTGCCGATCTGCAACGCGCCGCCGTGCAACTTCACCACTTCTTCCACGAAATTAAGGCCAAGGCCGGTGCTTTTGCGCCCGCTGGCCGGGCGTGGCAGCGAGTAGAAACGCTCACTCAGGCGCGGCAAGGCATAGTCGGGAATGGCGGCGGCCTGGTTGAACAGACTGACCTGCACGTCGTTGTGCTGCGTGTGTGCGCTGAACCTCAAGGTGCCACCGGGCGGCGTGAAGTCCAGAGCGTTATCGAGCAGATTACCCAAGGCCTGGCGCAGCAGGAACGGCTCGCCAAATACCTTCACATCCGCGGCAATCGCCTGTTCGACGTGCAAGCCGGCGCCTTCAATGCGCGCGCACTGGGCCTTGAGTACCTCGTCGACCAAGGCCGCCAACGGCATGCTGACTTGCTCTTCCAGACCTTGGCGCTGCTCCACTTGGGCGAGGTTCAGCAGGCGCTCGATCAACTGTTGCAAGCGCGCGCTTTCATTGTCGATATTGCCGACGAAACGCTGCTGTTGCTCACGGGTCATGTCGCCCTGCAACAGCTCCGCCGCGCCACGAATTGCCGCCAGCGGGCTTTTCAGCTCGTGGGTCAATGTGTGCACGTAACGCTCGACGTAGGCCTTGCCCTCCAGCTGCGTGCGCATGTGCTCGACGGCGGTGGACAGCTGCTTGAGCTCGCCGCCACGGTAATGCGGCAACTCGGCGCGCCGGCCTTCGCTCACAGCCTGGGCATACGCCGTCAGCCGATGCAGCGCCACGCTCAGCCACCACGACAATACTGCGCCGAGCAGCAGGCCGAGGATCACCAACCCGGCGCCGTACCACAGCAGCCGGTGCTCGGTACGGTCGACATAGGGCTGCAACGAGCTGTTGGGCTTGGCCACGGTGACCACGCCGATGATCTGGCCGTTATCGCGGATCGGCGCGCCCACATGCATCACCGACGAGTTGGGGTCATCCAGTTCGCTTTTGGTCGACCGCGCGCCATATTCGCCGCGCAAGGTCAGGTACACATCGTTCCATTTGGAATAGTCCTGGCCGACCGCCTCGCCCGTGGAATCGAGCAACACAATGCCCTTGGCGTCCGTCACGTAGATACGGTGGTTGACCTGGTTTTTCGGCAGGCCCCAAATGGTCGCGCCCGGCTGGCGGCTGCCGTAGGCCTTGAGCAGCTCCGGCCAGTGGCTTTGGCCGAGGGTGCCGTTCTTCACGTCCAGCCGCAGGATTTCGGCCAGCAGGTTGGCCGTGTCCACCAGGGTTTCTTCGGTGGACTGGCGCACGCCGGGGCGGATCTCTTTCATCACGGTGTTAAGCACGAAATAGCCGGTCAGGCCGATAAACAGCGCGTACACCAGAAAAATCCGCAGCCCCAGGCGCATCAGCTATGGCTCGGGCTGTAGCTGTAACCCAGGCCACGGTGGGTCTGGATCGGCTCGGCGTCGGCGGCCACGCTTCGCAGTTTGCTGCGCAGGCTTTTGATATGGCTGTCGATATTGCGTTCGTAGCCAGCGTCGGCAGGCACGCCCACCGCGTCGAGCAATTGCTCGCGGCTGAACACGCGTTCGGGTTGCTCGAGCAGGCTTTGCAGCAAGCGGAACTCATGACGCGTCAGGCTCAGAGCCTGACCACGGTAATGGATTTGCATGCGTTCCAGATCAACCTGGAACACGGCAGGCGCGGCGCCTGGACTGACACGCTTGAGGATGGCGCGCACCCGCGCCGCCACTTCCCTCGGGCTGAACGGCTTGACCACATAATCGTCGGCACCGATCTCCAGGCCCACCACCCGATCAATCTCGGCATCCCGCGCGCTGAGGAACATCACTGGCACTTCACTGAAACGGCGCAATTGCTTGCAGGTTTCAAAGCCGCTGATGTCCGGCAGGCCGATGTCGAGGATGATCAAGTCAGCGGGCGACTGGCGCTGATGGGCCAGCGCCTCCTGGCCAAGGCTCAGCCAGGTGGTGGTGAAGCCCTCGCCTTGCAGGGCGAAAATCAGCGTATCGGCTATCGCCGCTTCGTCTTCGACAATCAGGATATGCGGCATGTGGGTCCGTCAGCAGTCCGGTTTGTCTGCAGTGTAACGACGCGCCGGGTTCACCGCTGCGCCGAATTCACGCAGCGCCTTGGCGCCGATCAGCAGCGGGTAGTTGAAGCTGCTGCGGTCGGTGAGGTTGACCTCAACGGTGCGCTTGACGTTGCCCAGGCACATTTCCAGATCGATCACGGGGCGCTTGGCCACGGTGGCTTCGTCCTTGTCATCGTCTTCGTCGGCGCGGCTTTTGATTTTGCTGATGCGCGAGACTTTGTGTTCGTAGACCTTGTTGGTCGCGTCCTTGCCGCCAAGGCGGAAGCGCACCCAATCGTCGCCATCACGGGTGAAGGTCTCGATGTCTCGGGCCGACAGCGAGGCGGTCAGCGCACCGGTGTCCATCTTGGCCTTGAAGGTTTCGCCGATCTCCGGCAACTGGATGTATTCGTAGCGACCGTAAAGGGTCGGTTCGGCGGCCAGGACAGGCTGGGCAGCCACAACAGGAAGAACGAGGGCGAACGCGGCAAGGAGCAGTTTCACGAAGTGATTTCCTCGAAAGAAGTAGGCGGATTCTAGACCGCAAAGGCAGCACTTAGTTAGGTCTCAACCATACCCGGAATATTGTGAAACATTCGTCCAGCGATTTGCGATTTGGCCTCTAGACTCAGCTTGCTTATCATGGCCCGCCCACAGGATTGCAAGAGTTACTTATGCGCCGCCTGCTCACCGGCTGTTTCGTCACACTGCTGCTATTGCTCAACACCCTGGTGCTGTTCGGGCCGTTGATGCTGTTTGCCCTGCTCAAGCTGGTGGCGCCCGGGCGCTATCGCGACTATGCCTCGTGGGCGGTGATGTGGATCGCCGAGACCTGGGCTGAAATCGACAAGCTGATTTTTTCGCTGTGCATCCCCACCCAATGGGACATCCGCGGTGGCGCGCAGCTACGTGGCGACACCTCTTACCTGGTGATCAGCAACCATCAGTCGTGGGTCGACATTCCGGCGCTGATCCAGGCGCTCAACCGGCGCACGCCGTTCTTCAAATTCTTCCTGAAAAAAGAGCTGATCTGGGTGCCCTTCCTCGGCCTGGCCTGGTGGGCGCTGGATTACCCATTCATGAAGCGCTACACCAAGGCATTCCTGGCCAAGCACCCGGAGCTAGCAGGCCAGGACCTGAAAATCACCAAACAAGCCTGCGAGCTGTTCAAGCGCCAGCCGGTGACCGTGGTGAATTACCTGGAAGGCACGCGGTTCAACGCGGCCAAACACAAGCAGCAGGACTCACCGTATGCCCGGTTGCTCAAACCCAAGGCGGGCGGTGTGGCGTTTGTGCTGGCAGCGCTGGGTGAACAGCTGGATGCGGTGCTCGACGTGACCGTGGTCTATCCGCAGCAAAAAATTCCGGGGTTTTGGGATTTGATCAGCGGCGCGGTGCCCAAAGTGATCATCGACATTCGCACCCGTGAACTCGACCCGGCGCTATGGCAGGGCGATTACGAGAATGATCCGGCGTTTCGCCAGACCGTCCAGAACTGGGTGAACCAGCTCTGGAGGGAGAAGGACGCGCGCATCACACACCTGCGCGCGGAGCCTATTTAGCTGCCAGTGCCCCAGGCCGAGGCGAGTTTGCCCAGCACCGACTCGTTGGCGCCCTGGCCACCCAGGTATTGCAGGATCACCGGCGCAAACTTGCCGATCATGCTGTTATCCATGCCCAGCGCGCTGAAGGCGGTGTTCAGGTCGTTGGTGTTCTTCACGTTACCCAGCACGCTGTCCAGGCCGCTGGTTTTGCTGCCGCCGCTCTGGCCGAGCATCCCGCTCAAGGCGCCGAGGCTGCCCAGAGAGTTGCTCCCCGAGAGTTTGTCCAGGCCGGGCACGCTTTTGCCCAATTGCGAATAGTCGGTGCTGCTCAATTGGTTCTTGGCCAGGCCCAACATGGCGCCAGTGCCGCCGATGGCTTGTTCAGGGGTGACGTTCAGTTGCGAAGTCAGGGCGCTCAGCAGGCCTGCGGTCTGGGAACTTGGCGCTGCAGCAGCCGCCTTGTTGTTGCTGCCCTGGGCGCCGGAAACGGCGTTGGCCACGTCACCGAGGCTGAAACCTGCGGCAAACACCGGGCTGGCGGCCACGGTCATCAGGCAGGACAGGGCAAAACCGCGTGAAATCTTCATCAAGACAACCTCTGAATGTAGGAGCTAAAAGCAGGCGTTGGACTGACAGTCCCGAAGGATTGTTCCCACCTGAAGATTAGTTCAGAAAAAGCTGCATCCAAATTACCCGCCCGCGCGTATACCCAGCATGCACCGCTCGGAGTCGGATGGAATGAATGCTCAAGCTGGACTACCCTCTGCCTACCGTGCGCAGTCCCGTCGCCCTCGTTCGAGAGCCTGGAGAAGCCCTATTTCGATCAACGATGCTGACCCGTTGCAGCCCCTGCTGGCGCAGTGCGCCCTGGGCAACCGCCAAGCGTTCGAGACCCTCTACCGCAGTGTTTCGCCACGCCTGCACGGTGTTGCGTTCCGGTTCATGGGCCGCAAGGACCTGGCTGAAGAAGTCCTGCAGGAAGCCTTTGTGCGCATCTGGTACAACGCTTCGCGCTACGAGGCGCACCTGGCGGCGCCGATGACCTGGATGGTGAATATCACCCGTAACCTGGCCATCGACCAGTTGCGCAAGCACCGTGAACAGCCCTTGGCCGATGGCCAGCAGGACGCAATGCTTGACGACAGCCCCAGCGCCCACGAGCAACTCGACAGCGAGCGCGAGGCCCGCGCCCTGAACCGCTGCCTCGACACGCTTGATGGCATGCAGCGCCAATCGATCACCGTGGCTTACTTCCAGGGCCTGTCGTGCTCGGAATTGGCCGACCACTTGGCGGCGCCCCTGGGCTCGGTCAAATCCTGGATTCGCCGCGGCATGGAGCGCCTGCGCAGGTGCCTTGAATCATGAACTACCAAACCACCGCCCTGCGCCGCGCCCTCGCCGCCGACTACGCGATCGGCCTGATGCCGGCTACCGCCCGTCGGCGCTTCGACGCCCTGTTATTGGAAGACGCTGCGCTGCGCGTCGAACTCGGCCATTGGCAGGATGCCCTCGCCAGCCTGACCGGCGCGCTGCCCGAACGGCCGGTGCCCGATCATGTGTGGGCAGGCATCAAGGCACGGATCGAGCCGCAAGTGCTGCATGTGCCGGCGAAGAAACCGTTCTGGATGAACGTGCGTCTGCTGGCGGCTGCCTGCGCAGTCGTGGTCGCCGTGTTGGTCGGAGTGCTTTATCAGCGTGATATCGGCGCCGAGTACAACGCCACGCTGGTCGCGGCTAACCAGCAACCGGCAATGCAAATCCAGGCGTTTGGCGATCACCTGCAAGTGGAGCCGCTGACGTTGGCGGCGGTAGAGCCGACGCGCGCGCTGGAACTGTGGGTCATTGCGCCCGGTGGCAAACCGGTTTCTCTGGGGTTGGTGCCCAGCTCGGGTAAAGGCCGAATCCAGCTGAGCAAGGAACAGCAAGCGCTGCTGGCTGCACCCGTGACCCTCGCCGTCAGCCTGGAGCCGCAAGGCGGCTCGCCGACCGGGCAGCCAACCGGACCGGTCCTGTACCAAGGCGCACTGGCCTCTCGCTGACACCATTCGATACCTGTGGGAGCTGGCTTGCCTGCGATAGCGGTGGTCGGCCAAGGATAGGTCAACAGGCCCGCCGCCATCGCAGGCAAGCCAGCTCCCACATTTTGATCGTCGTCGGCCAAACGACTTGCTCACGGCGCTTGCAGACTTAAGCACTCGATGCAAAAAGGGCGACCCATGGGTCGCCCTTTTGTTTGGCCTAAGTTTTACGCCGCACTGAACAGCTTATGCGGATCAATCACAAACTTCTTCGGCACACCGGCATCGAACTCGCCGTACCCACGCGGTGCGTCATCCAGGCTGATGACCTGCACACCAACAATTTCAGCAATGTTGATGCGGTCCCACATGATTGCCTGCATCAGCTGGCGGTTGTACTTCATCACTGGGGTTTGGCCAGTGTGGAAGCTGTGGGATTTAGCCCAGCCCAGACCGAAGCGAATGCTCAGGCTGCCCATTTTCGCGGCGGCATCGACGGCGCCTGGGTCTTCGGTGACGTACAGGCCAGGGATACCGATTTTGCCCGCCACGCGGACCACGCCCATCAGTGAGTTGAGCACGGTGGCCGGTGCTTCTGCCTTGGCGCCTTCATGGCCGTGGCCACGGGCTTCGAAGCCCACCGCATCGACGGCGCAGTCAACTTCGGGCTCGCCCAGCAGTGCGGCGATCTGTTCGTGCAGCGGCGTGTCTTTGGACAGGTCGGCAATTTCAAAGCCCTGCGCCTTGGCGTGTGCCAGGCGAATCGGGTTGACGTCGCCGATGATCACCACAGCGGCGCCCAGCAACCGCGCCGAAGCGGCCGCGGCCAGGCCAACCGGGCCGGCGCCGGCGATATACACCGTGCTGCCCGGACCAACGCCAGCGGTGACGGCGCCGTGATAGCCGGTTGGCAGGATGTCGGAGAGGCAGGTCAGGTCGCGAATTTTCTCCATGGCCTTGTCGCGGTCCGGCAGTTTCAGCAGGTTGAAGTCGGCGTACGGCACCAGCACGTATTCGGCCTGGCCGCCGGTCCAGTCGCCCATGTCGACATAACCGTATGCACCACCGGCACGGGCCGGGTTGACGGTCAGGCACACGCCGGTGTGTTGTTCCTTGCACGAGCGGCAGCGGCCGCATGCGACGTTGAACGGCACCGAGACCAGGTCGCCGATTTTCAGGTTTTCGACGTCGCTGCCCTTCTCGATCACTTCGCCGGTGATTTCGTGCCCCAGGACCAGGCCGGTCTGGGCAGTGGTACGGCCGCGCACCATGTGTTGGTCGGAGCCGCAGATGTTGGTGGAGACCACGCGCAGGATGACGCCGTGCTCAATCTTCCTGCCACGGGGGTCCTGCATTTTGGGATAGTCGATTTTCTGTACTTCGACCTTGCCGTTGCCGAGATACACGACACCACGATTACCAGACATGCTTTCACCTCGCTGTTGTTTTTATGGAACCGCGTTGCCCAGGCAGGCAGCGCGTTTAAGTGCTCGGGTTACAGATGCTGTGTTTGCGTTGTTTGTCAGGGCCTCATCGGGGGCAAGCCCCCTCCCACATTTGACTGCATTCACCTATCAAAGGTAGGAGGGGCCTTGCCCCCGATGGAGTCAGTCAAAGCACCACCGTTCTATTGGCGTTCAAAAACACCCGCCGCTCAATGTGATACCCCACCGCCCGGGCCAGCGTCAGCCCTTCGATATCCCGCCCCTTGGCAATCAAATCCTCGGGATAATGGCTGTGGTCCACCACCTCCACGCCCTGGGCGATGATCGGACCTTCATCCAGATCGTTATTGATGTAATGCGCGGTGGCGCCAACCAGTTTCACGCCCTTGTTGTAGGCCTGGTGATACGGCTTGGCACCTTTGAACCCCGGCAGCAACGAGTGATGGATATTGATGGCTTTGCCATCCAGCTTGCGGCACAGCTCCGGCGACAGCACTTGCATGTAGCGCGCAAGAATCACCAGTTCGGCGCCGGTCTCTTCAATCACTTGCCACACCTGACGCTCCTGGGACGGCTTGTCGTTGGGGTCGAGGGGAAAATGGTAGTAGGGAATCTGGTGCCAGTCGGCCAATGGCTTGAGGTCAGGGTGATTGGACACCACGGCGACCACGTCCATCGACAGTTGGCCGATGCGCTGGCGGTACAGCAGGTCGTTGAGGCAGTGATCGGCCTTGGAGACCATGATCACCACTTTTGGCCGGTAATTCGGCGCCGTCAGTTCGAAGATCATGCCAAACGCTTCACCGCGCGTGGCCAGGCCGTCGCGAAACGCCTGCTCGTCAAACCCGTCGGGCTGGCGGAATTCCACGCGAATAAAAAACCGGCCCGAGAGTCGGTCATCGAACGAATGGTGCTCGGTGACGTAGCAGCCCTGTTCGAACAGATAGCGGGTGACCGCGTCCACCGTGCCGAGCACGCTGGGGCAGTCGGCGGTCAAAATCCATGTATCAGGTGCGCGGCTCATAGTGAATCCTCAGGCCCTTGTGGCGAGGGGGCTTGCCCCCGTTGGGCGGCGAAGCAGCCCCAAAACCTGCCACTCGGCTGTTTCAGAAAAATACGCGAATCCTGGGACCGCTGCGCGCTCCAACGGGGGGCAAGCCCCCTAGCCACAACAGCCCTCTGGTGTTCATTCGATCAGGCTTGAACACTCAGGCCGAATTCGGCCGAGGCATCCTGCAGCCACAACCACCAGTAGTCCGAGAAGCTGCGACGAATCACCAGTTCCCAAGTGTCTTCAGCCGTGTGGCGGATCACCAGTTGGGACTTGGCGAACACCGTGCCCACCGCCTTGCCCACCGGGAAGTTGTTGGGGTGCACGTCGTAGCTGGTGGACTTCATCAACACGTCGCGCACGTTCGGGCCGCTAAGCTCGAGGATCTCCTGGCCGCCGCTGACGTTGACGATCTGGATATGCAGGTCGCCCAAGGCAGCCCGCAGGTTTTGCTCGGCGGCAAATTCTTCACCGCTTGGCACCACCAGCAGCCACTCATCCGGGCCGAGCCATTGCAGGCTGGTTTCGCCGTTGATGATGACTTGCAGGGCGCCAGGCAGTTCGATGCCGAGGGCTTTGTGCACGCCGGCAGCGAAGGCCGCATCGTGGCCATCGCCACGGAGGGTCAGGTGGCCGAGCAGTTTCTTTTCACGCACGGTCACGCCGGCGTTCTTGCGGCCCTTGCCCACCAGGCTGGCGAGGTCGGCATGGTGCAGCGACGACTCGGCCTTGGCGCCGGCGGTGGGGCGTTGTTGGTAAACATTGGCTGCTGTCATAAAGCACCTATCTGAATTCTGTTGTGGGGCTACTGGCCTCATCGGGGGCAAGCCCCCTCCCACAGGGGAATGCATTTCACAATGTGGGAGGGGCTTGCCCCCGATGCAGGCACCTCGGTCTATCAGATGTTCTGCCGCTCACCTTTCGGGTCAAAGAACACCGAGGACACAATCTCCGCCTCGATCACGCTGCCATCGGCCTGCGGTGAGAACACCCGCTCGCCGATGCGCTTCAAACCGCCCTTCACCACCGCCATCGCAAACGAGTAACCCAGCGAGTTATGCGCATAGCTTGAGGTCACGTGGCCGACCATCTTCATCGGGATCGTCTGCTTCGGATCGAACACCAGCTGCGCGCCTTCCGGCAGCCACACCGTCGGATCAATCGGCTTCAAGCCCACCAGTTGCTTGCGCTCTTCACGCACGCAGTCTTCACGGTTCATCCCGCGCCAGCCGATCCACGAGAACGGTTTGGTGCGGCCTACACACCAGCCCATGTTCAGGTCGTCCGGGGTCATCGAGCCGTCGGTGTCCTGGCCGACGATGATGAAACCCTTCTCGGCCCGCAGCACGTGCATGGTCTCGGTGCCGTACGGGGTCAGGTTGTACTTTTTGCCGGCCTCGACGATCTGCTCGAGCACGCCCATGGCGTAGTCGGCCTGCACGTTGACTTCGTACGACAGCTCGCCGGTAAACGAAATACGGAACACCCGCGCCGGCACGCCGCCGACCAGGCCTTCTTTCCAGGTCATGAACGGGAAGCCGTCCTTGTCCAGGTCGATATCAGTCACTTCGGCCAGCAGCTTGCGGCTGTTGGGGCCGGACAGGGTCATGGTTGCCCAATGGTCGGTGACCGAGGTGAAGTACACCTTGAGGTCCGGCCATTCGGTCTGTTGGTAGATCTCCAGCCACTGCAGCACGCGCGCGGCGCCGCCGGTGGTGGTGGTCATCAGGAAGTGGTTGTCAGCGAGGCAGGCGGTCACGCCGTCGTCGAAGACCATGCCGTCTTCCTTGCACATCAGGCCGTAGCGCGCCTTGCCCACGTCGAGCTTGGTCCAGGCGTTGCTGTAGATGCGGTTGAGGAACTCGCGGGCATCCGGGCCTTGAATGTCGATCTTGCCGAGGGTGGACGCGTCCAGCAGGCCGACGCTGTCACGCACGGCCAGGCATTCGCGCTTCACTGCGGCGTGCAGGTCTTCACCGTTGCGCGGGAAATACCATGGGCGTTTCCACTGGCCGACGTCTTCAAACTCGGCGCCGTTTTTCACGTGCCAGGCGTGCAGCGCGGTGTAGCGCACCGGTTCGAAGATGTGCCCACAGTGGCGGCCCGCTACGGCGCCGAAGGTCACCGGCGTGTAGTTGGGGCGGAACATCGTGGTGCCCATCTGCGGGATGGTCACATTCAGCGAACGGGCCGCGATGGCCAGGCCGTTGACGTTGCCGAGCTTGCCCTGGTCAGTGCCGAAGCCCAGCGCGGTGTAGCGTTTGACGTGCTCGACCGACTCGAAACCTTCGCGAGTGGCGAGTTCGATGGCGGCGGCGGTGACGTCGTTCTGCAGGTCGACAAATTGCTTCGGCGCCCGTGCAGTGGCTTTCTCGTGCGGCACCTGGAACAGCGCCAGGGTCGGCTCTTCCAGACGGCTCAAGGCTTTGGGCAGCGTGCCTTCCACCGGCGCAAAACCGGCTTCGCTGGCCGCGCGCACGCCGCCTTCAAAGCCATCGGCCAGGGAATCGCCGAGGCCGTAGACGCCATTGATCCCACCCACGCACACGCGTTTTTGCGGTGCTTCGCCCGGTACGAAACCGAGGATGTCTTCACGCCAGGTCGGCTTGCCGCCGAGGTGCGAAGCCAAGTGAACGACAGGGCTGTAGCCGCCGGAGCTGGCCACCAGGTCGCAGTCCAGCCACTCACCGGGGCTGGTGACTTTGTGCGCTTTAACGTCAATGGCGGCGACGCGAGCAGCGGTCACGTGCTTGCTGCCACGCGCTTCGATCACGGCGCTGCCGGTGAGGATGCGAATGCCTTTGGCGCGGGCTTCTTCCACCAGCGCACCGCGAGGGTTGTGGCGCGCATCGGCCACGGCGACGACGGTAAGGCCCGCGTCGAACCAGTCCAGCGCCACGCGGTAGGCGTGGTCATTGTTGGTCGAGAGCACCAGTTTTTTACCGGGTGCCACACCGTAACGACGCACGTAAGTCGAGACCGCGCCGGCGAGCATGTTGCCCGGCACGTCGTTGTTGCCGTACACCAGCGGGCGCTCGCACGCACCGGTCGCCAGCACCACACGCTTGGCCCGCACACGGTGGATGCGCTGACGCACCACGCCAATCGGCGCGCGGTCACCGAGGTGGTCGGTGAGGCGTTCGTGAATGGTCAGAAAGTTGTGGTCGTGGTAACCGTTGACGGTGGCGCGAGGCAGCAGCACCACGTCCGGCAGAGCCTTGAGCTCAGCGATCACACTGGCAACCCATTCGGTGGCTGGCTTGCCGTCGAGGCTTTCGCGCGAATCCAGCAGCGAGCCGCCGAACTCTTCCTGCTCGTCGGCGATGATTACTCGTGCCCCGCTGCGCGCAGCTGCCAGGGCAGCCGATAAACCGGCAGGGCCTGCGCCCACAATCAGCACGTCGCAATGACGGTTCATGTTGTCGTAGGTGTCCGGGTCGTTCTCGGTGGGCGAGCGCCCCAGACCTGCTGCCTTGCGAATGTACTTCTCGTACGTCATCCAGAACGATTGCGGGTACATGAAGGTTTTGTAGTAGAAACCCGGCGGCATCAGCTTGCCGCCGACCTTGCCGAGAATGCCCATCATGTCGTTGTTCACGCTCGGCCAGCCGTTGGTGCTGGTGGCGACCAAACCCTGGTAAAGCGCCTGTTGCGTGGCACGCACGTTGGGGATTTGCGTGGCTTCGGTGGCGCCGATCTGCAGCACCGCGTTCGGCTCTTCGGCACCGGCGGCAAAGATGCCGCGCGGGCGCGAGTACTTGAAGCTGCGGCCGATGATGTCGACGCCATTGGCCAGCAAGGCGGCGGCCAGCGTGTCGCCCTCAAAGCCTTTGTAGCTCTGGCCGTTGAAGCTGAAGGTCAGGACTTTGTTACGGTCGATGCGACCACCGTTGGACAGGCGATTGATCTGGCTCATACCTTCTCTCCAGAAGCCTTGGCGGTGAATTGCGGCTGAGTGCCTATCTTGTAGGTTTCAAGAATTTCGTAGGTCACGGTGTCGCGCGTGGCGTTGAAATACTGGCGGCAACCGGCGGCGTGAATCCACAGCTCGTGATGCAGGCCACGGGGGTTATCGCGGAAGAACATGTAGTCGCCCCACTGCTCATCGGTGCAGGCATTCGGGTCCAGCGGGCGCGGGATGTGCGCTTGGCCGGACGCGTGGAATTCCTCTTCGGAGCGCAGTTCGCCACAGTGAGGACAGAAGATATGCAACATAGGAAATTTCTCCTGTTAGTGGGCGACGGCCGCAGCGCCGTGTTCGTCGATCAACGCACCGTTGTGGAAACGGTCGATGGAGAAAGGCGCGGCCAGTGGGTGCATTTCACCCTTGGCGAGGCTGGCGGCAAACACGTTGCCTGAGCCCGGCGTGGCCTTGAAGCCACCGGTGCCCCAACCGCAGTTGAAGAACATGTTCGGCACTGGCGTCTTGGAGATGATCGGGCAGGCGTCCGGCGTGGTGTCGACGATGCCGCCCCACTGACGGTTCATGCGCACGCGCGACAGCACCGGGAACATCTCGACGATGGCCTGAATGGTGTGTTCGATCACCGGGTACGAGCCGCGCTGGCCGTAGCCGTTGTAGCCGTCGATGCCGGCGCCGATCACCAGGTCGCCCTTGTCGGACTGGCTGATGTAACCATGCACGGCGTTGGACATGATCACGCTGTCGATAATCGGCTTGATCGGCTCGGAAACGAGCGCTTGCAGCGGGTGGGATTCGATCGGCAGGCGGAAGCCCGCGAGCGAAGCCATGTGCCCGGAGTTACCGGCCGTCACTACGCCGACACGCTTGGCGCCGATAAAGCCCTTGTTGGTTTCCACACCGATGCACACGCCGTTTTCCTTGCGAAAGCCGATCACTTCGGTCTGCTGGATCAAGTCCACGCCGAGGGCGTCGGCAGCTCGCGCAAAACCCCAGGCCACGGCATCGTGACGGGCCACGCCGCCGCGCCGTTGCACGGTGGCGCCGAGTACCGGGTAGCGGGTGTTTTTCGAGCAGTCGAGGTACGGGATCTCGTCGGCCACTTGTTTGGCGTTGAGCAGTTCGCCGTCCACGCCGTTGAGGCGGTTGGCGCTGACGCGGCGCTCGGAGTCACGGACGTCTTGCAGGGTGTGGCACAGGTTGTAGACGCCACGCTGGGAGAACATCACGTTGTAGTTCAGGTCCTGGGACAGGCCTTCCCACAGTTTCATCGCGTGTTCGTACAGGTGCGCCGACTCGTCCCACAGGTAGTTGGAACGCACGATGGTGGTGTTGCGCGCGGTGTTACCGCCGCCCAGCCAGCCTTTCTCGACCACGGCCACATTGGTGATGCCGTGTTCTTTGGCCAGGTAGTAGGCGGTCGCCAGACCATGCCCGCCGCCGCCGACGATGACCACGTCGTAGACCTTTTTCGGTGTGGGCGTGCGCCACATCTTCTGCCAGTTTTCGTGGTGGCTGAGTGAGTGCTTGAAGAGGCCGAAGCCCGAGTAGCGTTGCATAGTCATTACTCCAAAACCGCGCTCAGCGATAAACCGGGAAATCAGCGCACAGGGCAGACACGTGCTTGGCCACGTTGGCCTCGACATCGGCGTCGCCGAGGTTGTCGAGGATGTCGCAGATCCAGCCGGCCAGCTCAATGCACTGCGGCACTTTGAAGCCACGTGTGGTCACCGCTGGGGTGCCGATGCGCAGGCCCGAGGTCACGAACGGCGACTGCGGGTCATTCGGCACGGCGTTCTTGTTGACGGTGATGTGGGCGCGACCAAGGGCGGCGTCCGCCTCTTTGCCGGTGAGGCCCTGACGGATCAGGCTGACCAGGAACAGGTGGTTGTCGGTGCCGCCGGACACCACGTCGTAGCCACGTTTGATAAACACACTGGCCATGGCCTGGGCGTTTTCGATCACTTGTTGCTGGTAGACCTTGAAGCCAGGCTCCGCCGCTTCCTTGAAGCACACCGCCTTGCCGGCGATCACATGCATCAGCGGGCCGCCCTGGGCGCCGGGGAATACGGCGGCGTTGAGTTTTTTCTCAATTTCTTCGTTGGCCTTCGCCAGGATCAAGCCGCCACGCGGACCGCGCAGGGTTTTGTGGGTGGTGGTGGTGACCACATCGGCATACGGCAGCGGGTTCGGGTACAAACCGGCGGCCACCAGGCCGGCGACGTGGGCCATGTCGACGAACAGCAGCGCGCCAACCTTGTCGGCGATCGCGCGGAAACGCGGGAAATCCAGGGTTTTGGAGTAAGCGGAGAAACCGGCCACCACCATCTTCGGCTTGTGCTCCACCGCCAGGCGCTCGACTTCGTCGTAGTCGATCAGGCCGGTGTCAGTGTTGATGCCGTATTGCACCGCGTTGTACAGCTTGCCCGAGGACGACACTTTGGCGCCGTGGGTCAAGTGACCGCCATGGGCCAGGCTCATACCGAGGATGGTGTCGCCGGCGTTCAGCAGCGCCAGGTACACCGCGCTGTTGGCGGACGAGCCGGAGTGCGGCTGCACGTTGGCGTAATCGGCGCCGAACAGCTGCTTGGCGCGCTCGATGGCCAGGGCTTCAACCTTGTCCACATGCTCGCAGCCGCCGTAGTAGCGCTTGCCGGGGTAGCCTTCGGCGTATTTGTTGGTGAGGCCGCTGCCCTGAGCTTCCATCACGCGTTTGCTGGTGTAGTTCTCTGACGCGATCAGCTCGATATGATCTTCCTGACGCTGCTCCTCGGCATTCATCGCCGCCAGCAAGGCGTCGTCATATCCCTGGATCTGGTCTTTTTTGCTGAACATCGCGTCTCTCCCAGCCTTTCGTATTGTTGAGGCCCGTGCAGGGCCTTTGATGCGATGGTAGGGCTGGCGCAGACAGGTCAAATGCCTACGGACGCCACGCAAAGGTGCGTTTACGACATAGCGGCAACAACACCGATCAAATGTGGGAAGGGGCTTGCCCCCGATAGCGGCGGATCAGCTTGCACCTAGGCTGGCTGACACACCGCAATCGGGGGCAAGCCCCCTCCCACAGGGGTTAGACGATGATCTGGCGCACGAGTAGCAGCAGCAGGAAATGCACGGGATAGAGTGCATACGCCCAGCGCCGCATGGCGGTGGCGTCACAGGGTTGGCGTGTCGCAAATGTGGGAGGGGGCTTGCCCCCGATAGCGGTGGATCAGCTTGCACCTAGGCTGGCTGACACACCGCAATCGGGGGCAAGCCCCCTCCCACAGGGGTTAGACGATGATCTGGCGCACGAGTAGCAGCAGCAGAAAATGCACGGGATAGAGGGCATACGCCCAGCGCCGCATGGGCGGTGGCGTCACAGGGTTGGCGTGTCGCAAATGTGGGAGGGGGCTTGCCCCCGATAGCGGCGGATCAGCTTGCACCCAGGCTGGCTGACACACCGCAATCGGGGGCAAGCCCCCTCCCACAGGGGTTAGGCGATGATGTGGCGCACGAGTAGCAGCAGCAGGAAATGCGCGGGATAGAGTGCATACGCCCAGCGCCGCATGGCGGGCGGCGTCACAGGGTTGGCGTGTCGCAATAAGAGGATCAAATGTGGGAGGGGGCTTGCCCCCGATAGCGGCGGATCAGCTTACACCTAGGCTGGCTGACACACCGCAATCGGGGGCAAGCCCCCTCCCACAGGGGTTACGCGATGATCTGGCGCACGAGTAGCAGCAGAAGGAAATGCACGGGATAGAGTGCATACGCCCAGCGCCGCATGGCGGGCGGCGAGACGTTTTGGGCATGTCGCAATAAGACCAAGCCAGCCAAAGGCGCGATCAGGCAGGCGGCCAACCCGGTCAGCGCCACGGTTGAGCCGCTGTTGAGCAAAATCTGCCATTGATTCGCCGCCACGCAGACCAACCCCGGCAACACACCGAAATACCATGGCCGACTGAACACCAGCAGCATCGCCAGCGGCAGCAATACACCGAAAAAACCGAACATCAAATGCGTGGAAAACACCGCGCCTAAAGTGAGGGCGATCAGCGCCAATCCTCGATCAACAAGCGCCTTCTGCTGCCATCCTCTGGCAACCAGCAGGCCCAGCGCCAGGGTCGGCAATACGTTCAAGGTATCGGCATCGTCGATAAACAGTCGGTACGGCACTTCACTGATCACACTGAACAGCAGCAGCCAGCCCAGGTAACGCCATTGGCCCGTTACCGGCGCATCTTTGACCCGGTGCAGGTTCGCCGCAATCGCCAGGCAAAACCAGGGGAATGCCAGGCGCCCCGGCACGTACAGGCCATCCAGGCTCAAACCGACATAGCGCAGGTGATCCAAAACCATGCTCAGCAGCGCCAGCCACTTGAGCAGGTCCAGGGCGCCATCGCGCGCGCGCTTGGCAGGAATCGTTTCAGTACCGTGCATAATTCCCCAGTGACTTTGCATTTACAGTGCGTGCGCCCGCCCAACATTCTTGGTTACAGTGCGCACCAACATCGACCACAGGAATGGGCCATGACCGACAAGAGCCAACAATTCGCCAGCGACAACTATTCCGGCATTTGCCCGGAAGCCTGGGCCGCCATGGAACTCGCCAACCAGGGCCATCAGCGCGCCTACGGCGATGATGAATGGACCCACCGCGCCGCCGACGGTTTCCGCAATCTGTTCGAAACCGACTGCGAAGTATTCTTCGCCTTCAACGGCACCGCCGCCAACTCCCTGGCGTTGTCCTCGCTGTGCCAGAGCTACCATAGCGTGATTTGCTCGGAAACCGCCCACGTCGAAACCGACGAATGCGGCGCGCCGGAGTTTTTCTCCAACGGCTCCAAGCTGCTCACCGCCCGCACCGAAAACGGCAAGCTGACCCCCGAGTCGATCCGCGAGATCGCGCTCAAGCGCCAGGACATTCACTACCCCAAACCACGCGTGGTCACCCTGACCCAAGCCACCGAAGTCGGCAGCGTGTACACCCCGCAAGAAATCCGCGCGATCAGTGCCACCTGCAAGGAACTGGGCCTGAACCTGCACATGGACGGCGCACGCTTTTCCAACGCCTGCGCGTTCCTCGGCTGCTCCCCGGCCGACCTGACGTGGAAAGCCGGCGTGGACGTATTGTGCTTCGGCGGCACGAAAAACGGCATGGCGGTGGGTGAAGCCATCCTGTTCTTCAACCACAAATTGGCTGAAGACTTCGATTACCGCTGCAAACAGGCCGGTCAGTTGGCGTCGAAAATGCGCTTCCTCTCGGCGCCGTGGGTGGGCCTGCTGGAAAACGACGCCTGGCTCAAACACGCACGCCACGCCAACCACTGCGCGCAATTGCTGAGCAGCCTGGTGGCGGACATTCCTGGTGTGGAGTTGATGTTCCCGGTTCAAGCCAACGGCGTGTTCCTGCAGCTCTCGGAAGCGGCCATCGAGGCGCTGACGGCCAAGGGCTGGCGCTTCTACACCTTCATCGGCAAAGGTGGCGCGCGGTTCATGTGTGCCTGGGATACCGAGGAAGAGCGCGTGCGCGAATTGGCAGCCGATATACGCGAAGTGATGGGCGCCTGAATTCACCACTGAACAAAATGTGAGAGGGGCCTGCCCCCGATAGCAGTCTTTCAGTCAATGCATCAGTGACTGTTCCACTGCCATCGGGGGCAAGCCCCCTCCCACATTTGCCCCTGCCCGCTTGAGGGTTTGGCCTATCAGAACTCGATTCGCACATCACCCTTCGGCACACTGCAGCACGACAGGATGTAGCCTTCGGCCTCGTCTTCCTCGGTAATCCCGCCGTTGTGCTCCATCTCGACCTCCCCGCCCAGCTTCATCACCTTGCAGGTGCCGCAGATGCCCATGCCGCAGGCTTTGGGAATCAGCAAACCAAGCTTGGCCGCAGCGGCGTGGACGGTTTCGCCCGGCGCCACGCGAATGCTCTTGCCCGACGCAATGAACTCCACCTGATGCAGGTCGGCCAAGTCGATTTCGGGGGCGTCGGCGGCCTGTTCGGCTTGCTCCACCGCGTCGGCCCGCGCTTCCGGCGGCGTCGCGCCGAAGGACTCTTCGTGGTAGCGCGTCATGTCAAAGCCCGCCACTTCCAGCAGACGCTTCACCGCGTTCATGTACGGCGTAGGGCCGCAGCAGAACACTTCGCGCTCGAGGAAGTCCGGCACCATCAGTTCGAGCATCTTGTGGTTCAGGTAGCCGCGATAACCGGCCCAGGGCTCGCCGAGGCCGTGTTTTTCACAGATCAGGTGCAGGCTGAAGTTGTCGATCCGCGATGCCATGTGTTCCAGCTCGCGGTGGTAAATGATGTCTTTGGGCGAGCGCGCGCTGTGGATAAACGTCATGTCGACATTGGCGTTGGTGTCGTAATACCAACGCGCCATGGACATCACCGGCGTGATGCCGACGCCGCCGCTCAGATACAGCACTTTCGGGTTGCTGAAATCGATGGCATTGAACAGCCCCACCGGCCCGTGCACCGCCAGCTCCTGGCCTTCGTGCAGCGTGTCGTGCAGCCAGTTGGAGACTTTGCCGCCCGGCACGCGCTTGATCGTCACCGAAAAGCTGTACGGCACCGACGGTGAACTGGAGATGGTGTAGGAGCGCATGATCGGCTGGCCGTCGATTTCCAGCTCCAGGGTGACGAACTGCCCCGGCTTGAAAAAGAACAGGATCGGCTGGTCGGCCATAAAGCAGAAGGTGCGCACGTCCCAGGTTTCCTGGATGACTTTGACGCAACGGACGATGTGCCGACCATTGGCCCAGGTCTGGGTGGTGACCGGATTCAGGAAGCTGTTGGACATGCTGTTCTCCGCAGCCGTATATCGGCCTGATGGTGGCGATTCTGCGTAACGCGAGAAGCGTCCATTTACCTATCTGCGACATTCACATACTTATCGCGACCAGCCCCCATACCACGGGGGTTGCGCGTCGGGATCAGAGTGGGCCATGTCGCTAATGGACAAGGTTCTGGCCTTTGCCGGGCCCACACTCGCTCCCAACACAGACGCTTTCTTTACGCCTTGCTGCAAAACCTGATTAGCCACTTTTCGCCGGCCACACAGAATGGCCCTGAGGACACACACGATGGACGTCACCGCAACCTTAAGCTTGGGCGATCCGCTGGAACCCGCACGCAAGGCCACCGCGCAAATGCTGCAAGAGCGCGAGCGCACTTTTTCGCTGCCGCAGCCGTTTTACTCTGACGAGCGGCTGTTTGATATCGACATGCAGGAGATCTTCCAGAAAGAGTGGTTGATCGCCGGCATGACCTGCGAGATTCCCACCAAGGGCAACTACCTGACCCTGCAAGTGGGCAAGAACCCGATCATCGTGATCCGTGGCGCCGAGGGCGTGGTGCATGCCTTTCACAACGTGTGCCGTCACCGTGGCTCACGCCTGTGCACCAGCGACAAGGGCAAGGTCGCCAAACTCGTCTGCCACTACCACCAGTGGACCTACGAGCTGGACGGCCGCCTGCTGTTCGCCGGCACCGAGATGGGCGCCGACTTCGACATGAAGCAGTACGGCTTGAAACCCGTGAACGTGAAGACCGCCGGCGGCTACATCTTCATCAGCCTGGCCGAGAACCCGCCGGCCATCGACGACTTCCTGTCGACGCTGAACCACTACATGGAACCCTACGACATGGAAAACACCAAGGTGGCGATCCAGACCACCTTGTTCGAAAAAGCCAACTGGAAGCTGGTGCTGGAAAACAACCGCGAGTGCTACCACTGCAACGCCTCGCACCCGGAACTGTTGAAAACCCTGCTGGAGTGGGACGACGTCACCGACCCGCGCGCCGACCAGGCCTTCAAGGACCACGTCGCCGCTTCCGCCGCCGCGTGGGATGCCGAGAAGATCCCTTACGCCCACGCCAGCTTCGGCCTGCGTAACCGCATCGTGCGCATGCCACTGCTCAAAGGCACGGTGTCGATGACCCTGGACGGCAAACAAGGCTGCAACAAGCTGATGGGCCGCATCAAGAACCCGGACCTGGGCTCGATGCGCATCCTGCACCTGCCGCACTCGTGGAACCACTGCATGGGCGATCACATCATCGTGTTCACCGTGTGGCCGATCAGCGCCCAGGAAACCATGGTTACCACCAAGTGGATCGTGCACAAGGACGCCGTCGAAGGCGTGGACTACGACGTGGAGCGCATGCGCAAAGTGTGGGACGCCACCAACGACCAGGACCGTCGCCTGGCCGAAGAAAACCAGCGCGGTATCAACTCCACCGCCTATCAGCCAGGGCCTTACTCCAAGACGTATGAGTTTGGTGTGGTGAATTTTGTGGATTGGTACAGCGAGCGTTTGCTGAGCAACCTGGGGGCGGCACCGGCGCCGTATCTCAAGGGCGTGGCCGTACACAAGTAACTGACACACGACCGATCAAAATGTGGGAGCGGGCTTGCCCGCGAATGCGGCGGATCAGCCAGCCCATCTGGCGACTGACACACCGCTTTCGCGAGCACGCCCGCTCCCACATTAGGTTTGCGCACTGTTCAAAAGTTGATCAACTGCCTTGCAACCCTTTACAGCTCTGCCCTCCAGCCTTCGCCCAACAACTTATCCACAAAGCCACCCACAGCAATTGTGGGCAAGTGCTCCTTCCCCTTTGAATTAAATGAAGAAAATCCGTGACTTATTCAAGTCTCGCAGTTTTCACATTACCTGATCATTTATTAACCAAACCTCTGAAAGCCTCTAATTACGTGGCCTGTAGAAGTACGCAAACACCTTATCCACAGAAGCACCAACAGACTTTGGGGGCAACTTTGTCAGTGCTGTGGAAAACCGCGTCAAAGCTTCACAATTCAGGCGATTCAGGGGTTTCCGTCGGCAAACCAGACGAATTGATCATATTTTGAACAAACCATTGAAAGCCTCTGTTTATAAGGCCTGTAGCCGATAGCGAACATCTTATCCACAGAAGCGCCAACAGACTTTGGGGGCAAGTCTGTCTCGGGCGATGCCCACGCTTGTGGAAAAACCCAAGCAAAAACCGTCGGTTAGGCTGGTTATTTTTCGTACAGTGGGCTGCAGGGCTTGATATACAGGGGGTGTGGACAGCCGCGAACAGGTTATCCACAGGTGGATCAACAGGGATTGTGGGTAAGCCCACTAATCAAATGTGGGAGCCGGGCTTGCCCGCGATGCAGGCAACTCGGTTAATCAGTTAGACCGACGTGAGGCTATCGCAGGCAAGCCAGCTCCCACACAAACCATCTCCGACAGAAAATCACCGCACCACGCCTTCTTCAATGAGCAGCTTGAGAATGGCCTCGGCACCCGCCTCGGGGCTCAGACCCTTGAGCACTTGCCCACCGCCGCCGCTGGCCTTGGCCGTGGCAGCCTTCATACGGTCGGCGCCGCTCTTGGCCTTAATCACCTTGAGGCGCTTGGGCCGAGGCTTCGCCGGCTGCAGCACCGCACCTGTGAATAACTCGTCCTGCTCAATCTCGACGTCATGGGCGGCCAATGCGCCGCGCTGCCCAGGGCCGTAGGCGCTTTGCCGTGGCTTGGGCGCGGCGTTGTCCACCGTGGCCAGAAACGGCAGGCGCACCTTCAAGCGCCGCCGCTGCCCACGCGGCAAGGCTTGCAGCACGTGGGCGATGCCGCCGTCGATGGACTCCACCTGCGCCAGCCCGACAATCAGCGGCCAGCCCAGTTGCTCGGCCAGCAGAAACGGCAACATGCCCGAGCCCTCGCCGGTTTCCGCCTGGCTGCCGGTGAGCACCACCTGGGCACCGGCATCGCGCAGGTAATCGCTGAGGGCCGGCAAGGCGTCAGCGCCGGCCGGCTGCTCAAGCACGTGCAATTGCGCCAAACCCATGCCCAGGTAACTGCGCAACGTCGGCTCGTGAATGTTGCCGGCGTGCAGCACCTGCAACTTATCCCCCGCCATTTGCAGGCCCAACTCGACGGCGCGGGCATCCTGCTCCGCGCGGCGTGGCCGGCCGGAAGTGGGGTGGGCGCCGATGGATACCAAGCTGATTACAGGCGTTGTCATGGTCATGTCCTTAAGCTGCATCGCGCTTGGCGCCGTTACGGTAGGCCTCGACCGCAGCGATCAAGGCTTGCAGAATCGCGGCGCTCTCGCCGATCACCGACAGGTCGGCACGCTTGATCATGTCGCAGCCGGGGTCGAGGTTGATTGCCACCACCTTGTCGCAGGCGCCAATGCCTTGCAGGTGCTGGATCGCCCCGGAAATGCCCACGGCCACGTAAACCCTCGCGGTGACCCAGGTGCCACTGGCGCCGACCTGGCGATCACGCGCCATAAAGCCATCGTCCACCGCCACCCGCGAGGCGCCTTCGGTGGCGCCCAGCGCCGCGGCGGTCCGGTGGAACAGTGCCCAGTCCTTCACGCCATTGCCGCCGGAGAAAATAAACTCCGCTTCGGCCATGGGAATCGCGCCGGGGTCCACCGCCACCGCGCCGAGGTCTTCGATACGCGGCAAGCTGCGCGCCAAGGGTGTGGATAACTCCACGGGCAACGCTTCGTGACGTGTTTCGCTGACCGGTTCGGCGCACTCCACGGCCGCCAGGATCAGGCGCGGCAATGGCCGGGCCAGGTCTTCCTGGCCCGCACCCGCGCGGCCAATGCACTCCTCGCCCTTGATCTGCCAGACCCGCGTGGCCGGGCGTTCCTTGAGGCTCGCGGCAAAGCGCCGGCCCAACTCACCACCGCCGCTGCGGCTGTCCGGCAGCAGCCAGTGGCGCGGGTTGAACTGGTTATCCACAGCCCGCAGGCCTTGCACGCGTTGCTCCGGTGAATAACCGTCGAATGCGTGACCTTCCAACACCAGCAGGCGATCAACGCCCGCCGTGGCAAAGGCACTTTCCTTGTGCTCGCCAAACACCACCGCCAGCACGGCGCCGTCGCTGCCGGCGAGTTGCCGCGCCAAGCCGAGCACGTCGCGGTCGTGGCTGCTCAGGCGGCCGCCGACCATGTCCGGCACCACGCTGATGTAAAACGCCGGCGCTGGCACCTGATGCAATGGCAACAGCACCTCCACCGCCGCTTTGCGCTTGGCCGCGCCGCCCTGCTGGGCACCGCTGCGGTCGATACGCTTGATACCGTTAGGGCCGATAAAACCGACCCCATGTACGTTCTTGCGGATGACGCCGTTGGGTCCCATCCAGCTGTGTTGCTGCGGCTGCATCGCCGCATGCAGTGGGTGCAGGCGGTTGCGGGCGATCCATTCGGCCCGTGGGTCGCGGCGGATAATGTCGCTCATCAATGCACCTCCGCAGGTTCACGTTGGGTTGCAGACTTGGCCGGTGCTGCGTCTTCAAGCAAAGCGTCAGCCACCAGTTCGGCGATGTCCTTGATCAGCGGGCGTGGTTCAACCACGCCTTCCAGCATCGCCGTGCACTGCGGGCAACCCACGGCCACCAGCTCGGCGCCGGTTTCGCGGATGTCGTCCATGCGCATATCGGGAATGCGTTGCTTGCCGGGAATGTCGGTGATCGGTGCACCGCCACCGCCACCGCAGCAGCGTGAGCGGAAGCCCGAGCGTTGCATCTCCTTGACCTCGATGCCCAGCGCGCGCAGCACTTGGCGCGGCGCCTCGTATTCGCCGTTGTAACGGCCCAGGTAACAAGGGTCGTGATAGGTCACGCTGTTGCCTTTGTGCTGACCCAGGTTCAACGCGCCTTCGCCGATCAGTTCGGCCATAAAGGTGCTGTGGTGCTGCACCCGATAGTTACCGTTGAAGGCGCCGTACTCGTTTTTCAGTACGTGGAAGCTGTGGGGGTCACAGGTGACGATGCGCTTGAAGCAGTATTTTTCCAGGGTCTGGATATTGCGCGTGGCCAACAGTTGGAACGTGGCTTCATCGCCCAGGCGCCGCGCGACGTCGCCGCTGTCGCGCTCTTCCAGGCCGAGCACCGCGAAGTCGACCTTGGCCGCTTTCAGCACTTTGACGAAGGCGCGCAGGGTGCGTTGGTTGCGCATGTCGAAGGCACCGTCGCCGACCCAGAACAACACGTCGGCGCTGCCTTTTTCACTGAACAGCGGCAGGTTCAGATCCGCCGCCCAATTCAGGCGGCCGCCCGGTGCGAAACCGCCGGGGTTGTCGGTGGCGATCAGGTTTTCCAGGACTTCGGCACCCTTGTTCGGCGTCGCGCCTTTTTCCAGGGTGAGGTGGCGGCGCATGTCGACGATGGCGTCCACGTGCTCGATCATCATCGGGCACTCTTCCACGCAGGCGCGGCAGGTGGTGCATGACCACAGGGTTTCGGCATCCACCAGCCCGTTGACGATCGGCTGGTGCGGGTTGCCGCCGTGTTCGCCCACCGGTTTGCCGGGATACGGGCTGCCGGCGAACTTGGCATCAGTGCCACCGGCCAGGCCGACGACCATGTCCTGGATCAACTTCTTCGGGTTCAACGGCTGGCCGGCGGCGAACGCCGGGCACGCGGCTTCGCACTTTCCGCACTGCACGCAGGCGTCGAAGCCGAGCAGTTGGTTCCAGGTAAAGTCCTTGGGTTTTTCCACGCCCAGCGGCGCGGTTTTATCGCTCAAGTCCAGCGGCTTCAGGCCGGTGGAGCGGCCGCCACCAAAGCGTTCGGCGCGGCGGTGCCAGGCCAGGTGCAGCGCACCGGCGAAGGCGTGTTTCATCGGGCCGCCCCAGGTCATGCCGAAGAACATTTCCGACACGCCCCACAGCACGCCCAGGCTGAGCAATGCCGCCAGTAGCCAGCCGCCGAAGTCGGCCGGCAGAATCCCGGCCACCGGCAAAGTCACCAGGAAGAAGCTCACCGAGAACGCCATCAGGCTTTTCGGCAGGCGCATCCACGGGCCTTTCGACAGGCGCGGCGGCGGGTTGCGACGGCGCAGGTAGACAAACGTGGCGCCGACAAACATCAGCACCGACGCCAGCAGCAAGGCGTAGCCGAGGATGCGGTTATGCAGGCCGAAACCGTGCACCAGAATCGCCAGCAACGCCGAGAGCACAAAGCCCAGGGCGGTGGCGACGTGGGTGTTGGCGATGTATTTGTCGCGGGCCACCACGTGGTGCAGATCGACCATGTAGCGCTTGGGCATGGCCAGCAGACCGCCGAGCAGGTCGACCTTGGAGGCACGGCCGCGGCGCCACATGTTCACCCGGCGCAGGGCGCCCAGCAAAGCCAGGCCCAGCGCCGCGAACAAAAGAACAGGCAGCAAGGTGTTCAACATGGTGAAGCTCCCACAAACCGCACATATCTACTGTGAAACTGGCCTGAATGTGGGAGGGGGCTTGCCCCCGAAAGCGGTGGGTCAGCTACAGCTGTATCACCTGGCCCGCCGCCATCGGGGGGCAAGCCCCCTCCCACCTTTTTGGCCGAGTTCACCTCGTCAGAAATCCTTGCACAGGCGCAGGGCGTCATAGATCGCGGCGTGGGTATTACGCTGCGCCACACAGTCACCGATGCGGAACAGCAAGTACCCCTCGCCCGGCTCGCTCAGGCACGGCTGCGGCTTGATCGCGAACAGCGCTTCGATGTCCATCTGGCCTTTGTTGCGCGAACCCTGCTTGAGCGCGTAGTAGATTTCCTCATCCGGACGCACACCGTTCTCGACCACCACTTGATCGACCACGCGTTCTTCCTTGGCGCCGGTATATTCGTTCTCCAGCACCGCCACCAGCTTGTCGCCTTCGCGGTAGACCTTTTCCAGCATCATGTCGCCGGTCATGATCACTTCTTTGGGGTACATGCTGCGGTAGTACGTCGGGAACGACGTACCGCCCACGGCCACGCCCGGCTTGATGTCGTCGGTGACGATCTCGACCTGGCTGCCTTTGTCCGCCAAAAAGTCCGCCACCGACATGCCGGTGAATTCACAAATGGTGTCGTACACCAGCACGTTTTTGCCCGGCGCGACCTTGCCGTCGAGCACGTCCCAACTGCTGACCACCAGGCCTTCTGCTGCGCCCCAGTGTTCGTTCTGTTCCAGGAACGGGTGCCCGCCGACGGCCAGCACCACCACGTCCGGGCGCAAGTCGAGGATCGCATCGGCGTTCGCCGCCACGCCCAGGCGCAGGTCCACGTTCAGGCGCGCCAGCTCCAGCTGGAACCAGCGCGTGATCCCGGCAATCTGGTCGCGCTGCGGCGCTTTGGAAGCGGTGGTGATTTGCCCGCCGATAAACTCTTTCTTCTCGAACAACGTCACGTCATGCCCACGCTCGGCGGCGACGCGGGCCGCTTCCATCCCGGCAGGCCCGGCACCGACCACCACGACTTTGCGTTTGGGCCCGGTGGATTTCTCGATGATGTGCGGCACGCCCATGTATTCACGCGAGGTCGCGGCGTTCTGGATGCACAGCACGTCCAGCCCTTGGTACTGGCGGTCGATGCAATAGTTGGCGCCGACGCACTGCTTGATCTGGTCGATCTGGCCCATCTTGATCTTGGCGATCAGGTGCGGATCGGCGATGTGCGCACGGGTCATGCCGACCATGTCCACGTAGCCGCCTTCCAGAATGCGCGTGGCCTGGTTCGGGTCCTTGATGTTCTGCGCGTGCAGCACCGGGGCCTTCACCACTTCCTTGATGCCGGCGGCCAGGTGCAGAAACGGCTCCGGTGGATAACTCATGTTCGGGATCACGTTGGCCAGGGTGTTGTGGGTATCACAGCCCGAGCCGACCACACCGATAAAGTCCAACATGCCGGTGTCGTCGTAATACTTGGCGATCTGTTTCATGTCCTCGTGGGACAGGCCGTCCGGGTGAAATTCATCGCCGCACAGGCGGATGCCGACGCAGAAATCCGGGCCGACCTCAGCCCGCACAGCCTTCAATACCTCAAGGCCGAAACGCATGCGATTTTCGAAGCTACCGCCCCATTCGTCAGTGCGCTTGTTGACGCGCGGGCTCCAGAATTGGTCGATCATGTGCTGGTGCACCGCCGACAACTCCACGCCGTCCAGGCCACCGGCCTTGGCGCGCGCCGCCGCGCTGGCGTAGTTGCCGATCACGCGCCAGATTTCTTCCGGCTCGATGGTTTTGCAGGTGGCGCGGTGCACCGGCTCGCGGATGCCAGACGGCGACAGCAGCGTGGGCCAGTGCTCACCGTCCCAGCGTGAGCGACGGCCCATGTGGGTAATCTGGATCATGATCTTGGCGCCATGCTTGTGCATGGCATCGGCCAGGTTCTGGAAGTGCGGGATGATGCGGTCGTCGGCCAGGTTCACCGACTTCCACCAGCCTTGCGGGCTGTCGATGGCCACACTTGAAGAACCGCCGCAGATCGCCAGGCCGATCCCGCCCTTGGCTTTCTCTTCGTAATACTTCACATAGCGGTCGGTGGTCATGCCGCCGTCGGTGGCATACACCTCGGCATGGGCGGTACTGAGCACGCGGTTGCGGATGGTCAGTTTGCCGATCTGGATCGGCGCGAACATTGCTTCGAAAGCCATGGCACGGTTCCTCGACTTACAACGGCTTGACGGTGAACAGGCCGTCGTCGTGGCCCTCTTCGGAGCCTCCGTACACTTGCTCGGCCACGGTGCGGATCTGGCTGCCGCGCGCCTGCAGAATCTGGTCCATGGCGCCGGCAAACCAGCCGGTGAACATGTAGTCGACCTTGCGCCCGACCTTGCCGTACACGTAGACAAATGCCGAGTGCTCGAGCTTGACGCTGGCGGTGCCTTTATCGAGGTCGATGTCCTGGATCTTGAACAGGCCCCAGCCGCGTTGCGACAAGCGTTTCATGTAGTGTTCGAACACCGCGACGCCTTCCAGGCCGTGGCATTCAGCTTCTTTTTCACACCAGTGCCAGGCGGATTTGTAGCCAGCCTTGTAGAGGATTTCGGCGTAGGCCTCGCTGCCCAGGACTTCTTCAATGCCCATGTGGTTGTTGACGAAAAAGTGGCGCGGCACGTACAGCATCGGCAGGGCGTCGGAGGTCCAGACACCGGTTTCGCTGTCGACTTCGATAGGCAATTGCGGGGCGATCTTGGCCATGGAAACTTAACTCCAGAAAATTCGTTTGAATGCCCCAGGCACCGGATGGCCTGGGGAAAAGAAGTGTTGGCGGTGGCTTATTCGCCCCAGACGTCCTTTAAGACGTTGACCCAGTTCTCGCCCATGATCTTGCGCACCACGCGCTCGCTGTGACCGCGCTTGAGCAAGGTCTCGGTGAGGTTCGGAAACTCGCCCACGGTGCGGATGCCCAGCGGGTTGATGATCTTGCCGAAGCTGGTCAGGCGGCGGGCGTAGCCCTTGTCATGGGTCAGCATTTCGAAGAAATCCTGGCCATGGCCCTGGGTGAAGTCGGTACCGATGCCGATGGCGTCTTCGCCGACGATGTTCATGGTGTATTCGATGGCTTCGGCGTAGTCGTCGATGGTCGAATCAATACCCTTGGCCAAGAATGGCGCAAACATGGTCACGCCGACAAAACCGCCGTGGTCGGCGATGAACTTGAGTTCTTCATCGGATTTGTTGCGTGGGTGCTCTTTGAGCCCGGACGGCAGGCAGTGGGAGTAGCACACCGGCTTTTTCGATTCGAGGATGACTTCTTCGCTGGTTTTGGAGCCGACGTGGGACAGGTCGCACATGATGCCGACGCGGTTCATTTCGCCGACGACTTCACGGCCAAAGCCTGACAGGCCGCCGTCGCGCTCGTAGCAACCGGTGCCCACCAGGTTCTGGGTGTTGTAGCACATCTGCACCACGCCAACCCCGAGCTGCTTGAAGATCTCGACGTAGCCCAATTGGTCTTCAAACGCATGGGCGTTCTGGAAGCCGAAGATAATGCCGGTTTTGCCCTGCTCCTTGGCTTTGCGGATGTCGGCGGTGGTTTTCACCGGGATCACCAGGTCGCTGTTCTCACGGATCAGGGTCTGGCTGGCCACGATGTTGTTGATCGTGGCCTGGAAGCCTTCCCACACCGACACGGTGCAGTTGGCGGCGGTCAGCCCACCTTTGCGCATGTCCTCGAACAGGTCGCGGTTCCACTTGGCAATGATCAGCCCGTCGATAACGATGCTGTCGGCGTGCAATTGCGCTGGGCTCATCAGGCGTCCCCTTATTGGCGATTCATGCGCCGAATCGTCTGCCGGCGCTTTGGGGCCAGCATATGCCCAGGGGCTGAACGAACCGGGTGCAAAAACGACAGGGGAATTGCCGAAAGCGTCAATCCGCGACAAAGGCCTACATGACACGTCTGACTGACGACTGTTCTTTGTCTTACGCTTGAGCCAGAATTCCGCATCACCTGAAATGAGACGGCGCAATGAAATCGATTTTCCTGGCTTTGGCACTCATCGCAACCGGCGTCCACGCGGCCGAAGACACCGACAACACGCCCTGCGATGGCATCGAAAACGACAAACAAACCCTGGAATGCGCCACTTACAACAAAACCACCGCCGAACAATTGCTCAAAGACAACTATCAAGGCCTGCTGGAACGCATGGGTTCGACCTATGGCAGCAACAAGTCGCAATTGGCCGACATTACCGCTCGTCTGAAGGATGCTCAGCAAAAGTGGGAAAAACTGCGTGACGCCGATTGCGCAGTGGACACCTTCCCGGCAGTCAACGGCAGCAAGGAATACGCGATTCAACTCAATGACTGCCTGGCGCGGATGAGTGATGAGCGGTCGGAGTTTTTGGAGTCGATCGGCCAGGAATAAGCCGGTTGCAAGCGCCAAGGATTATTGAAAAGGAATTCACATGTATTACCCACGCGAAGCGCAGAGGGATTTCCTCTACACGCGCGCCGCCCTGCTGTTTTTGGCCATGCTGATACTGTCGCTGATGCTGAGTTTGTCGGTGAGCCGGGGCGCACCGTTTGCACTGATAAAGGCGGCGCCCATCGAAACCATCGGGCACATCACCCAACTGGAACGCCTCAGCGCCTGGGCCTCCAGCATCAACGTGTATTACGCCTTCGAGCATGAAGGCCAACGCATGGAGGGCATGGTGAACAACAGCAGCTACGTCGACGACCCTGGCTACGAAGTGGGCGGCCCGGTCCCCGTGGTGTACTCAAAATGGTTTCCGACGGTGCATAACATCAAGGCGAACTTTAAATCGAGTTCGCCTAATTTCTACATCATGAGCGTAAGCGTCGGCCTGATGGTGGTGTTCTCGATACTGATGTTCTGGACGGCGCATCAGATCTATCAACATCAAGAAGAAGACCGGCATTACTGATACTCGCCACTCAGCCCCATTTTAATAGGCCATTGAATGACTATCTGCGGCATCGAAATCAAAGGCAGCGAAGCCATCATTGCTGTCGCCTCTCAGGACAATCAGGCGCTGACCCACGTCGCCCTGGCCACCAAGAAAATCGCGCTTGAAGATGACGATGAAGCGGCGAACGTCAAAGCCTTCGCCGCCCAGGTGAAGGCGTTTGTGCAGGCAAACGCCATCACCCGCATCGCGATCAAGAAGCGCAGCAAGAAAGGCGAATTTGCCGGTGGCCCGACCACGTTCAAGATTGAAGGCGTGTTTCAGTTGCTGGAGGGGGTTGAGGTGACACTGCTGTCGCCGCAGACCATCAATGCGCAGAACAAGAAGCACAACTTTGAGTTGCCGGCTTCGCTGAACAAGTATCAGCACGAGGCTTACAAAGCGGCGTGCTCGGCGCTGGTAAAGAAATAAACCACGACGCATGTCAGATGTGGGAGGGGGCTTGCCCCCGATGTCGGGGTGTCAGTCACTGATAGGCTGCTGACCCACCGCTATCGGGGGCAAGCCCCCTCCCACATTGGTTTTGTGGTGCGCTTCAGCGCTTGTGCAGCAGCCAATCCCCGAATGACTTGTCTTCCAGGGCATACCCGCCACGGCTCGACTTCCACACCAGCTCCTTGTCGCGCAGCGCATCAATACACGCCTGTATGGTCTGGGTGCCCGGCACCACATCGCTGCCCATGTCTTCCAGCGCCTTGCTGACCGCCGTGAGGGTGCTGTCGGTAAAAGGCGCAAAGGGTTCGTTGTTCTGCGAACGCGCCACCATCACTTCCAGCACGGCGCGCTGGGGGACGGTGAGGTTGTTCCAGGCACTTTCGAACTCCGTCCACACGCCCGCGCGCAGGAATTCGGCGCGACTGTGCAGCAATTGGCCCAGGTTGCTGGCCTCACCCAGTTCCAGCGCCACTTCACCGATGATGGTGCGCAGCATCTCGGGGCGACGGCCAACCAACTCAAACGCCTCATCAATGTCGGCGGCGTCGAACTGATTGGTGCTGGCCAAATGCGCGTTGAGGTGCGCGGTGTAGGCTTGGGTGAACGCTTTGCCGAGCAAGGGAAACGGCGTGATGCTGGAGCCGAAGAACGGCTGGCTTTTGCCCAACACCAAATGCGCCAGCTTGTCGCGGTTGGAACCGGTGAACACCAGGCGCAAGCCGCTGCCCTCTTCGTCACGGCCTTGGTTGAGCTGATCCCGGGCGGCCTTCAACGCAAACATCGCGTTGATACCGGACTCGGTGGTCAAGGCGTGCTGGGCTTCGTCAATCACCAGCACCACAGGTTTTTCCGCCGCGCTGTGCAGCAACTCCAGGGCTTGGGTCAGTGTGGCACCGACGGGCAATTGTGGCTTGGTGAAGTCCCAGGACAGGGTGCGCAGAAAGCTTAGTTTCTCGATGCCAATGTTCTTGGCCAATTTGCGAATGCCCTTCTCAAAGGGAACCAGCGCAGCGGCAATGGCGCTGGCGATCAATTCCGCCGGATCTTTCTCTTTATCGGCCCAGAGATCGACGTACACCGCCAGCCAACCCCGCAGCTGACACTCGGGGATCAGGTCTTCACGCAAAAAGGTGCTTTTGCCGGTGCGGCGCGGCGCCGCCAGAAACAGGCCAGAGGTAAAATCCTGAATACCGGCCCCCACCAAACCGTCGGCAATACTGCTTGCCAGGGCGGGGCGGCGAAACACGAAGCCGCTGTTCTTCGACATGCTTTTATACTCAATTATGGAAAGGACTATAAATTATAGTGAAGAGTATAATTGACTATAATTGCCCGTCAAACCACCTCTCGTCGCCGATCCTCCCTTGGGCACTTGGCAAACCGCGCCCGATAGCTGCGCGTGAAGTAAGAAGGCGACTCAAACCCGCACGCAATACTCACCTCCAGCACACTCATGTCGCTCTGACGCAATAGCTGCCGGGCTTTTTCCAGGCGCAGGCCGAGGTAGAAGTTGCTTGGCGTGTCGTTCAAATGCAGACGAAACAACCGCTCCAACTGGCGCCGGGTGACTTTGATCGCCTCGGCCAGTGCCAGGGTGGTCAGCGGCGGTTCGGTGTGTTGTTCCATTTCACCGATCACTTGCACCAGCTTTTTGTTGTTGATGCCGTAGCGCGTGGCGATCTGCATGCGCTGGTGGTCTTTGCGTGGGCGGATGCGCCCGAGTACGAATTGCTCGGAAACCTGGATCGCAAGGTCCGGGCCGTGGGCCTGGGCGATCAGGTCGAGCATCAGGTCGATGGACGCCGTGCCGCCCGCGCACGTGATGCGACGACGGTCGATTTCGAACAGCTCCTGGGTCACGGTGAGCTGTGGATAAGATTCCTTAAAGGCGTCAATGGCTTCCCAATGCAGCGTGAGGCGGTGGCCATCGAGCAAGCCGGCCTCGGCGAGCACACAGGCGCCCGTGTCGATGGCGCCGAGGGTGACGCCGTCGTGGTCGAGGCGGCGCAGCCAGTGCTCCAGCGCAGGCGTGGTGAACTTCAAGGGTTCGAAGCCGGCGACCACCATCAGCGTCGCGCCTTTTTTCAGCGGCTCCAATGCGGCGTCGGCGTTGACCGACATGCCATTGCTCGCCAGCACCGCGCCGCCATCCGCGCTCAGCACGTGCCAGCGGTACAGCTCGCCGCGAAAGCGGTTGGCGACGCGCAGCGGTTCCAGCGCAGAGATAAAGCCGATGGCCGAGAAACCCGGCATCAGCAAGAAATAGAAATCCTGGGACATGGTGGCGCTCTCGTAAGACGGGCAGCGTGGTCACTGTGATACGCCAGTTCAACCGGCCATTCAAGAGCACAGGTCGCTGCAGTGCAAGAGCGGGTCGCCGCCGTGCGTTTTGTCGGGCCCGAAGGTACGTAACTTGATGCCACGGCGCACAAAGACGCCGGAACCCACAATAACGACCTGCCGAGGGAACCACCATGAACCGACTGATCAGCCGCTGCGTGCTTGCACTCAGCGCCAGCGCCATTTTGAGCACCAGCGTACTCGCGGCCGATGCAGAATCTTGCCGGAACGTGCGCATGGGCGTGGTGAACTGGACCGATGTGATCGCCACCAGCGCCATGACCCAAGTGTTGCTCGACGGCCTCGGCTACAAGACCAAACAGACCAGCGCCTCCCAGCAAATCATCTTCGCCGGCATTCGCGACCAACGCCTGGACCTGTTCCTGGGTTACTGGAACCCGCTGATGACCCAGACCATCACGCCATTTGTCGACGCCAAGCAAGTCAAAGTCCTCGAAAAACCCAGCCTGGAAGACGCGCGCGCCACCCTCGCCGTGCCGACTTACCTGGCGGACAAGGGCCTGAAAACCTTCGCCGACATCGCCAGGTTCGAGAAAGAACTGGGCGGCAAGATCTATGGCATCGAGCCAGGTTCGGGCGCCAACACCCAGATCAAGGCGATGATCGCCAAAAACCAGTTCGGCCTGGGCAAATTCCAGCTGGTGGAGTCCAGCGAAGCCGGCATGCTCGCCGCCGTCGACCGCGCGGTACGCCGCAAGGAAGCCGTGGTGTTCTTTGGCTGGGCGCCACACCCGATGAACGTCAACGTTGCCATGACCTACCTCACCGGCAGCGACGACGCCCTGGGCCCCAACGAAGGCATGGCTACGGTGTGGAGCGTCACTTCGCCGACCTACGCCGAACAGTGCCCGAACGTGCACAAGCTGCTGACCAACCTGACCTTCACCGCCGCCGACGAGAGCCGAATGATGCAGCCGTTGCTGGATCACAAAGACGCGCTCGAATCCGCCAGGCAGTGGCTCAAGGACCATCCGCAGGACCAGCAGCGCTGGCTTGAAGGGGTGACCACCTTCGATGGCAAACCGGCCGCAGCCAACCTGCAATTGACCAGCCAATAACCTGATCCGAATCACCGCGTCGCAGGCGCTGTTGGCTGCGAGCGGCATCACTACGCCCGCCTGTAAGGAACCGACTCATGAACCACGACGTCATCATCACCTGCGCACTCACCGGTGCTGGCGACACGACCGGCAGAAGCCCACACGTGCCGGTCACGCCCAAACAAATCGCCGCCGCCGCCGTGGAAGCCGCCAAGGCGGGTGCCACCGTGGTGCACTGCCACGTGCGTGACCCGCAAACCGGCAAATTCAGCCGCGACGTCGCGCTGTACCGCGAAGTGATGGAGCGCATCCGCGAGGCCGACATCGACATCATCGTCAATCTTACTGCCGGCATGGGCGGCGATCTGGAAATCGGCGGCGGCGAAAACCCGATGGAGTTTGGCCCCAACACCGACCTGGTCGGCCCGCTGACGCGCCTGGCGCACGTGGAAGAGCTGCTGCCGGAAATCTGCACCCTGGACTGCGGCACGCTGAACTTTGGCGATGGCGACACCATTTACGTCTCCACCCCGGCCCAGCTGCGTGCTGGCGCCAAGCGTATCCAGGAGCTGGGCGTTAAGGCCGAGCTGGAAATCTTCGACACCGGCCACCTGTGGTTCGCCAAACAGATGATCAAGGAAGGTTTGCTCGACAACCCGCTGTTCCAACTGTGCCTGGGCATCCCCTGGGGCGCGCCGGCCGACACCACCACGATGAAAGCCATGGTCGACAACCTGCCCGCCGACGCGGTGTGGGCCGGCTTTGGTATCGGCCGCATGCAAATGCCGATGGCGGCCCAAGCGGTGCTGCTGGGCGGCAACGTGCGCGTCGGCCTGGAAGACAACCTGTGGCTGGACAAGGGCGTGCTCGCCACCAACGGCCAACTGGTGGAACGCGCCAGTGAAATCCTCAGCCGCCTCGGCGCGCGGGTCATGACCCCGGCGCAAGGTCGAATCAAGATGGGCCTGACCAAGCGCGGCTAACTTCCTGCCGAAACCGAATTGAAAAGGTGGGAGCGGGCTTGCTCGCGAAGGCGGTGTATCAGTCACCGAATGCAACAACTGACACACCGCCTTCGCGAGCAAGCCCGCTCCCACATTTGAACCGGTTCCTCACACAGAATTTGCGAATACTTTAGGAAATTGCCATGCGCTTTATCACTGAAATCAAAACCTTCGCTGCCCTCGGCAGCGGCGTTATCGGCAGCGGCTGGGTGTCTCGCGCCCTCGCCCACGGCCTGGATGTGGTCGCCTGGGACCCCGCGCCCGGCGCCGAAGCGGCCCTGCGCAAGCGCGTCGCCAACGCCTGGGGCGCGTTGGAGAAACAAGGTTTGGCACCGGGTGCGTCTCAAGACCGCCTGCGCTTTGTTACCACCATTGAAGCGTGCGTGAAAGACGCCGACTTCATCCAGGAAAGCGCCCCGGAACGCCTGGAGCTGAAACTGGAACTGCACAGCAAAATCAGCGCGGCGGCCAAGCCGAATGCACTGATTGGGTCGAGTACTTCGGGTCTGTTGCCGAGTGAGTTCTACGAAGGTTCCACCCACCCGGAACGCTGCGTGGTCGGCCACCCGTTCAACCCGGTTTACCTGCTGCCGCTGGTGGAAGTGGTGGGCGGCCAAAACACCGCGCCCGAAGCGATTCAGGCGGCGATCAAGGTGTATGAATCCCTTGGCATGCGCCCGTTGCACGTGCGTAAGGAAGTGCCGGGGTTCATCGCTGACCGCTTGCTCGAAGCGCTGTGGCGTGAGGCGCTGCACCTGGTGAATGACGGCGTGGCGACCACCGGTGAAATCGACGATGCGATCCGCTTTGGCGCCGGCTTGCGCTGGTCGTTCATGGGCACCTTCCTCACCTACACGCTGGCGGGCGGCGATGCCGGTATGCGCCACTTCATGGCGCAGTTCGGCCCGGCGCTGCAGTTGCCGTGGACGTATTTGCCGGCACCGGAGCTGACCGACAAGTTGATCGACGATGTGGTCGATGGCACCAGTGAGCAGTTGGGCACACACAGCATTTCGGCGCTGGAACGCTATCGTGATGATTGCCTGTTGGCGGTGCTGGAGGCGGTGAAGACCACCAAAGCCAAACACGGTATGAGCTTCGCTGAGTAACGGCTGTTGATTTCCTGTGGGAGCTGGCTTGCCTGCGACAGCGGTGTACGACTCACCGCCGCCATTGCAGGCAAGCCCGCTCCCACAGTTGACCGAGTAATGACTTGGAATCCCGGACATGCCTGCATTGACCACCTACACCACCAAAATCCAGCCCGAGTGGGTGGATTACAACGGCCACCTGCGCGATGCGTTCTACCTGCTGATCTTCAGCTACGCCACCGACGCACTGATGGACACCCTGGGTTTGGACAGTGAAAACCGTGAAGCCAGCGGCCATTCATTGTTCACCCTGGAACTGCACCTGAACTACCTGCATGAGGTGAAACTCGGTGCCGAGGTGGAGGTGCGCACTCAGCTGATCGCCCACGATGCCAAGCGCCTGCACCTCTATCACAGCCTGCACCTGGTGGGTGACGAGAAGGAATTGGCGGGCAACGAACAGATGCTGCTGCACGTCGATCTCGCCGGTCCGCATTCGGCGCCGTTTACCGAGGCCACCCTGGAAAAACTCACCGCGATCAGCACGCAGCAGGCCGAGTTGGCGCGCCCCGCCCTCCTCGGCCGCGTGATTGGATTGCCGCCCAAAAAACAATAAGGAGCCACCATGCAAACCGCCGCCGCTGTTGCCGATTTTCGTACCTACCCAACGATCAGCGACCTCGCCGAGGTGCAGGTGCTGACCGATCAGCTACGCGTGCAATGGGCCGATGGGCGGGTGAGCCCGTTTCATCATCAGTGGCTGCGCGACAACTGCCCGTGCGCGCAATGCGTGTACAGCGTGACCCGCGAGCAGGTGCTCGAGATTGTCGATGTCGACGAACACCTGACTGCCGTCAGCGCGCATATCGATCAGGGATGCCTGAGTGTGCAATGGAGCGGCGGCCATCGCAGCCACTACGATCCGGGCTGGTTGCGGGCCCATGCCTATGACGACGATTCACGCGCCGAACGCCGTGCAGCCAAGCCCGCATCGCAGCGATGGGACAGCACCTTCGCGTTGCCCGTTTTCGACTACGCGGCCGTGATGCAAGACCCGAACATCCTGCTGCAATGGTTGCTGGCCTTGCGTGACTCGGGCCTCACGCAAATCCGTGGCGTGCCCACCGAACCTGGCTCGCTGGCGCTGATCGCCAAGCGCATTTCGTTTATCCGCGAGAGCAACTTCGGTGTGCTGTTCAACGTGCAGTCCAAGGCCGATGCCGACAGCAATGCGTACACCGCCTTTAACCTGCCGTTGCACAGCGATTTGCCAACGCGCGAGCTGCAACCGGGGCTGCAATTTCTGCATTGCCTGGTGAACGAGGCCACGGGCGGCGAGAGCATTTTTGTCGATGGGTTCGCCATCGCCCATGCACTGCGCAGCGAAGACCCTGAAGCGTTTCGTGCGTTGTGTGAAATCCCCGTGGAGTTTCGCAATAAAGACCGTCACAGCGACTATCGCCGCCTGGCGCCGATCATTGCGCTGGATGCCTTGGGTGACGTGGCGGAGATCCGCATGGCCAACTTTCTGCGCGGGCCGTTCGAGGCGCCGGTGGAGCAGATGCCGTTGTTGTATCGCGCGTATCGGCGCTTTATTGCGATGACCCGCGAGGACCGTTTCAGGCTGGTCAAACGGCTGAATCCGGGGGAGTTGTGGTGCTTTGATAACCGCCGCACCTTGCATGCGCGCAATGCGTTTGACCCGGCTTCCGGGGCGCGGCATTTTCAGGGTTGTTACATTGACCGGGATGAGCTGCTGTCCAGGATATTGGTGTTGCAAAGGTAAACCGAGGTGCGCCCTTCGCGAGCAAGCCCGCTCCCACATTGGACTGCGTTCACAGTTCAAAATGTGGGAGCGGGCTTGCTCGCGAAGAGGCCAGTGCAGTTACCACAAACCCCAGGCAAAAAAAGCCCCGATCAAGCCGTGACTGGATCGAGGCAGAGTGCTTGGTGTGAGCGTGACATCCCGAGGGTGACCAAACCTTCAAGGTGCGTGCCTGGCATTCAGTGTGCCTATTACTTCTGTCGGTAAATGACCCGAAAACGACCTGCTCATAGCCATATGAGCCATTCGTCAATTCTGCCCTTGCCGACCGGCCGGGGGGCTACCAGAATCCCAGTCAGTCCCCGCTCCCTACACCAGGATGAACGTCATGATGCACGCGGATTTGATTGACCAGGATGACCTGCTGGGCCAACTGCGCTCGCTGGGTTTTGAAGTCTCCAGCGGTGCCACCGCCGAGCAGGCTTGCGAGTGCGCGGTACGTGGTTTGAGCGCTGCACGGGCCAAGGCGCTCAAGGGCATGGTGGAACAGATGTACACCGGCAGTGCGACGATTTTGCCGGCGGTGCGCCAGGCGATCGACAAGCAGTTGTTGCCGGCGTTGGTGCAGTTCAAGCAGAACTCTGGCGCCTGATAGATCGCTTTCGCAGGCAAGCCAGCTCCCACATTTGACCGAGTTCCATCTTTGAAATGCTGTCGAATGTGGGAGCGGGCTTGCTCGCGAATGCAGGCGACTCGGTCTAGAGCCTCACACTCGCAAACGTCGACTCATTCCTGGCCTGGCTCAACGCCGACATCGGCCCGGACAACGGTGACAACACCAGCGCCTGTGGAATCGGCATCATCGCCACTTGCTGGGTGGTGTTGGACCCCACGCGCTCATCGCGCGGCGGAATGCCAAAGTATTCGCGGTAGCACTTGGAGAAGTGCGGCGTGGACACAAACCCGCACACCGAGGCCACTTCGATGATCGACATCGGCGTTTGCTTGAGCAGTTGCCGCGCACGAATCAGGCGCAACTTCAGGTAATAACGCGACGGCGAGCAGTGCAGGTATTTCTGGAACAGCCGCTCCAACTGACGACGCGACACGGCGACGTACACCGCCAGCTCATCCAGGTCGATCGGCTCTTCAAGGTTGGCTTCCATCAGCGCGACGATTTCCTGCAGCTTCGGCTGGTTGGTGCCAAGCATGTGCTTGAGCGGCACGCGCTGGTGATCCTGTTCGTTGCGGATGCGTTCGTACACAAACATTTCGGAGATGGCGGCGGACAATTCACGGCCGTGGTCGCGGCTGATCAAGTGCAGCATCATGTCCAGCGGCGCGGTGCCGCCGGAGCTGGTGAAGCGATTGCGGTCGAGGGTGAACAGGCGCGTGCTCATGGCCACGCGCGGGAAGGCTTCCTGCATCGACGCCAGGCATTCCCAGTGCACGCTGCAATCAAAACCGTCGAGCAAACCGGCGCAGGCCAAGGCCCAACTGCCGGTGCATACCGCGCCAAGACGACGCGACTGACGCGCCTGGCTTTGCAGCCACGACACGTGCTCACGGGTAACGGTACGCTGAATTCCCACGCCGCCGCACACGATCACAGTGTCCAGGCCCGGGGCTTTGTGCATGGAGGCATCGGGGGTGATTTGCAGACCGTCGCTGGCCCACACCTGGTTTCCGTCGACACTCAGGGTTGTCCAGCGATACAGCTCGCGGCCGGACAGCTGGTTGGCCATGCGCAGGGGTTCGACTGCGGACGCCAGGGAAATCAGCGTGAAATTGTCCAGCAGCAAAAAGCCGATGGATTGAGGCGCACGGTTCTGGGGTTGAGCCCCGGAGTTGAACGACGTCATCGCGGTATCTCCTCACACAAAGCGGGTGATGGCCTCAGGCGAGGCTCTTGTTATTGCGCTCACCCTGGAAAGGAGAGGCTTTGAATTGATAGAGCAAATGCCATGCCTAAAATTGAATGGCCATTCAATAACTCCTGAAAACGACCTGATGACGCGTCTATATAAGCCCGCGTGGAAGTGCGGGATAGGCCCTGAAAAGGACGTCGGAGCGCGCCCGCTCACAGGGTGTGAGCAGATCGGTAGCACTTGTGGGAAGGCGCTTTGCGGGCGTAGGAAACGTCTGTCACCGCACGCACGGGAACCCGGTGGGCGGACGGGAAATCGTTTGGGGGCTACTTATCTGTTTGCGACGCGCTAAAAGGTGGCGCTTTTGGATCCGGGTGTTCACTTTATGAGCAGTGTTGCTGCAACTAACGCTATCGCAGGCAAGCCAGCTCCCACATTTGGAATGCATTCCCTTGTGGGAGCTGGCTTGCCTGCGATGGCGGTATCACTGGATCAACACTCAACCGCACTCACCGCCAACCCGCCCCGCGAGGTTTCCTTGTATTTGTCGTGCATGTCCGCGCCGGTATCGCGCATGGTGCGGATCACCCGATCCAGGGAGATGAAGTGCTGGCCATCGCCACGCAGGGCCATCTGCGCGGCGTTGATCGCTTTCACCGCCGCAATCGCATTGCGCTCGATGCACGGCACTTGCACCAGCCCGCCCACCGGGTCGCAGGTCAGGCCGAGGTTGTGTTCCAGGCCGATTTCGGCGGCGTTGCACAATTGTTCCGGCGTGGCCCCAAGAATTTCCGCCAGCCCCGCCGCGGCCATGGCGCACGCCGAACCCACTTCACCCTGGCAGCCGACTTCGGCGCCGGAAATCGAGGCGTTCTTTTTGCACAAAATTCCCACGGCCGCCGCGCTGAGCAAATAGTCGACCACGTTGGCTTCGGTCACCTCGTCGCTGAATTTCATGAAGTAGTGCAGCACCGCCGGGATGATCCCCGCCGCGCCATTGGTCGGTGCGGTGACCATGCGCCCACCCGCTGCGTTTTCCTCATTCACCGCCAGGGCGAACAGGTTGACCCACTCCATCGCGCTCAAGGTCGAGCCAATCACGTTCGGCTTGCCCAACTCCTGCAAGCTGCGGTGCAACTTGGCGGCGCGGCGCCGCACGTTCAAGCCGCCCGGCAAGATGCCTTCGTGCTTGAGGCCCTGCTCCACGCAATCCTGCATGGCGCGCCAGAGCTTCATCAGGCCGCTGCGGATTTCGTCTTCGCTGCGCCAGGTCTTTTCGTTGGCCAGCATCAATTCGGCCACGCGCAGGTTATGGGTTTTGCACAGCTGCAACAGCTCTACAGCGCTGGAAAAATCATACGGCAGCTCGGTACGGTCCATGTCAGCCACGCCGCTTTGCGCCTGGGCCTGGTCCACCACAAAACCGCCGCCGACCGAATAGTAGGTATCGCGGTGCAGCTCGCCGTCATCGCCGAACACCACAAGGGTCATGGCGTTAGGGTGAAACGGCAGGTTTTCGTCGAGCAGGCGCATGTCGCGCGCCCAGACGAAGGGCACCGGCAGGTGGCCGTCGAGCAAGAGCGTGTCGGTCTCGCGCAGGGTGTGAATACGCAGGCCGATGTGCGCCGGGTCGATTGCGTCCGGCCACTCGCCCATCAGGCCCATGATGGTGGCGGTGTCGCTGCCGTGGCCGATACCGGTGGCCGACAATGAGCCGTACAGCTGAACTTCAACGCGCCTGACCTGTTCCAACAGTTCACGTTCACGTAATGCCTGGACGAACAACGCCGCGGCGCGCATGGGGCCGACGGTGTGAGAACTAGAAGGCCCGATGCCGATCTTGAACAGGTCGAAAACACTGATAGCCATTGCGGTAGAACTCCTCGATAAGCACGGCCAGGCTTGAACGAGGTGCTACGCTCAGATCGCCCAGATGGCGGCATCATCAAGCTTTTGCTTGCCCTCACGGCGTCTCACACCGACGTAACCATGCTCACCAGCGTCGCTCCCGTGCGATCGGGCGTTTTGGCCGTTTTTAGCGGTGCAGATTGGTAAAAACTGCGGTTTTGCCATTGGAAAAACCTGTAAGCGACGTCACCGACACTGGATACGACCATCCCTGTACTGGATACGACGCCCCCTGTAGGCGTCAGATTTTCACTGGTACATGATCAGTCTCGACTCGTTTGCAAGGCACCGTGCCGTCGCCGCGATGCACGCCCCAACCGCAACACTTATAAAGCGCGGCGAATGCCGCCAGAAAAGACACAGGAGTCTACCCCGATGAAAGGTTCACCCTCGTTGTTGTTGGCCGCCATGCTGAGTCTGCCAGTCCTGGCACACGCTGCAGAACCGGAACAGTGCAAGACCGTCAACTTCTCCGATGTCGGCTGGACCGACATCACCGTCACCACCGCAACCACCAGCGAAGTCCTCAAGGGCCTGGGCTACAAGCCGCGCACCACGATGATTTCGGTACCGGTGACTTACAAGTCACTGGCCGACGGCAAGAACATGGACATCTTCCTCGGCAACTGGATGCCAACCATGGAAAACGACATCAAGCAGTACCGTGATGCCGGCACCGTGGAAACCGTGCGCGCCAACCTGGAAAACGCCAAGTACACCCTGGCGGTCCCGGAGGCGCTGTACAACAAGGGCCTGAAAGACTTCGCCGACATCGTCAAATTCAAGGATGAACTGGGCGGCAAGATCTACGGCATCGAGCCGGGCAACGACGGCAACCGCACCATCCAGACCCTCATCGACAAAGACGCCTTCGGCCTGAAAACCGCCGGCTTCAAAGTGGTCGAGTCCAGCGAAGCCGGGATGCTCTCGCAAGTGGAACGCGCCTCCAAGCGTGACCAGGCCATCGTGTTCCTGGGCTGGGAACCGCACCCGATGAACACCCGCTTCAAGATGAAGTACCTGACCGGTGGCGATGACTCGTTCGGCCCCAACTACGGCCAGGCCACCATCTACACCAACGTTCGCAAGGGCTACACCCAGGAATGCAGCAACGTTGGCCAATTGCTGAAAAACCTGTCGTTCACCTTGAACATGGAAAGCACCCTGATGGGTAACGTCCTCGACGACAAGATGAAGCCCGACGCCGCAGCCAAAGCCTGGCTGAAGAAGAACCCGCAAGTGCTCGACACCTGGCTGGCCGGTGTGACCACCGTGGATGGCAAACCCGGTTTGGAGGCCGTCAAAGCTTACCTGGACAAGTAATCGCTGACCCCGGGCCGGTGCGCTGGCCCGGGATGTTTTCCCCTTCGCATGTGGACATTCACTACCATGCTGACTGAACATAAAATCCCACTAGGCCAGTACATCGCTGCCTTCGTCGAATGGTTGACCCAACACGGTGCCAACTACTTCGACGCAATCGCATCGACCCTGGAAACGATGATCCACGGCGTGACGTTTGCGCTGACCTGGTTCAATCCGCTGGCATTGATCGGTCTGATTGCGCTACTCGCTCACTTCATTCAACGCAAATGGGGCCTGACAGTATTTGTCATCGCCTCCTTCCTGCTGATCCTGAACCTGGGGTACTGGCAGGAAACCATGGAAACCCTCGCGCAGGTGCTGTTCGCCACCCTGGTCTGCGTGGTCATTGGCGTGCCGCTGGGCATTGTTGCCGCGCACAAACCGATGTTCTACACCCTGATGCGGCCGGTGCTCGATCTGATGCAGACCGTGCCGACCTTCGTCTACCTCATCCCTACCCTGACCCTCTTCGGGCTGGGCGTGGTGCCCGGGCTGATTTCCACGGTGGTGTTCGCGATTGCCGCGCCGATCCGCCTCACCTACCTGGGCATCCGCGATGTGCCGCAAGAATTGATGGACGCCGGCAAGGCCTTTGGCTGCTCGCGCCGTCAGTTGCTCTCACGCATTGAACTGCCCCACGCCATGCCGAGCATTGCCGCCGGCATTACCCAATGCATCATGCTGTCGTTGTCGATGGTGGTGATCGCGGCCCTGGTGGGCGCTGACGGCCTCGGCAAGCCGGTGGTCAACGCACTCAACACCGCCGACATCGCCCTGGGCTTTGAAGCCGGCCTGGCAATCGTGTTGCTGGCCATCATGCTCGACCGCATCTGCAAACAACCCGACGCCAAAGTAGGGGGTGATGCATGAGCATTATCCGATTCGACAATGTCGATGTGATCTTCTCCAAAGACCCACGCGAAGCCCTCAAGCTGCTTGACCAGGGCATGCACCGCAACGAAATCCTGAAAAAGACCGGGCAGATTGTCGGCGTTGAAAAAGCCAGCCTGGACATCGAGAAAGGCGAGATCTGCGTGCTGATGGGCTTGTCGGGCTCCGGCAAATCGAGCTTGCTGCGTTGCATCAACGGCCTCAACACCGTCAGCCGTGGCCAACTGTTTGTGGAGCATGAAGGTCGCCAGATCGACATCGCTTCGTGCACCCCGGCCGAGCTGAAAATGATGCGCACCAAGCGCATCGCCATGGTGTTCCAGAAGTTCGCATTGATGCCATGGCTGACGGTGCGTGAAAACATCAGCTTCGGCCTTGAGATGCAGGGCCGTCCGGAGAAAGAACGCCGCGCGCTGGTGGATGAAAAGCTCGAGCTGGTGGGCCTGGCCCAATGGCGTAACAAGAAGCCGGACGAGCTGTCCGGCGGCATGCAGCAGCGCGTCGGCCTGGCCCGCGCGTTGGCAATGGACGCGGATATCCTGCTGATGGACGAACCTTTCTCAGCCCTCGACCCACTCATTCGCCAAGGCCTGCAGGATGAACTGCTGGAGCTGCAACGCAAGCTGAGCAAGACCATCGTGTTCGTGAGCCACGACCTCGATGAGGCGCTCAAATTGGGTAGCCGCATCGCAATCATGAAAGACGGCAAGATCATTCAATACAGCGTGCCGGAAGAGATCGTGCTGAACCCGGCGGATGACTATGTGCGCACCTTCGTCGCCCATACCAACCCGCTGAACGTGCTGTGCGGCCGCAGCCTGATGCGCACGCTGGACAACTGCACGCGGGTCAACGGCTCGGTGTGCCTCGATCCGGGCGGCGATTCCTGGCTGGACCTGGCCGAAGGCAACACGATTCAGGGCGCCCGCCAGAATGGAGCGGTGATGGACCTGCAGAACTGGGCACCGGGGCAAGCCGTGGAAGGGTTGGGCCGGGTACCGACGCTGGTGGACTCCAATATCGGCATGCGCGATGCATTGCAGATTCGTTATCACACCGGGAACAAACTGGTGCTGCATAACAACAACCAGGTGGTGGGAATTTTGGGGGACAGCGAGCTTTACCATGCCCTGCTAGGCAAGAACCTGGGCTGAGCAGTGCACAGATCGGCTGAATGAACTGGGTCAATCTGGGAGCTGGCTTGCCTGCGATAGCAATGGTGAATCCAACATAGCTATCGCAGGCAAGCCAGCTCCCACATTTGACCCCATTCCAATCTTGAAACGGCGGCGCCAGGGAAGGCGCCACTCGGATTAACTATCAGCTATAGACACGGCCAAGGAGCTGCCGATGGCTTTCAAACTGATCGAGCACGTCCCGGGTGATCTGTTCCTGGGTAAAGCCCATCAGGTCGTACTCTTGAGGTCCGTTGTGCAGGTAGACCTCGGCCCGGTAGTAACGTGTGCGCTCTTCTTCGGGCAAGTCGCTCGGTGCCGACGAATACGCATCCAGGCTCACTTCATAGACAAACGGGTTGCCCTCTTCCATCTCGATGCGCACACCGATGCAACGCTTGGATTTGCCCAACAAGGTCTGCACTTCCAGCCCTTGCTCACGCAGCGCCGTCGCCGCCTCTTCCAAGGCCGGCGTTACGTGCTTGTCCATAAAGCGCTGCACGGTGGCCTGGCTCGGTTGCAGGTCCAGGGCAGTCAAACGCTCGCTGAAACCACGGCGGCCACGCTCAGCCAATTGCGCTTGCTCCTGTTCGATGGCCACGTCCTGGCGCATGGCCTTGTGCAAACCGAACATGAACAGAATCAGCACCACCGAGAACGGCAGCCCCGCCAGCACCACCATGGTTTGCATGGCTTCGAAGTTGCCGGCAAACAGCAGGCCGATGGTCACCAGGGTGATCACGACCGACCAGAAGATCCGCAGCCAGTGCGGCGCATCTTCGTCCACATTGCCGCCTTTGCACGACAGGTTGGCCATCATCACCGCGCCGGAATCCGCCGGGGTCAGGAACAACACAAAGCCCACGAAGATCGACACGCCGATCACGATTTTCGACGCAGGGTAATGCTCCAGCAATTGGTAGATGGCCATCGACGGTTGTTCCAGCGCCGTCTTGCCCAACTCCACGGCACCGTGGTTGAGCACCAGGTCCAGCGCCGAGTTACCGAAGATCGACAACCACGCCAAAGTGAAGCCCAGCGGGATCAGCAGCACGCCGGCCACCAGTTCACGCACGGTGCGGCCACGGGAAATGCGCGCGATGAACATGCCCACGAATGGCGCCCAGGAAATCCACCAGGCCCAGTAGAACAGCGTCCACAGGCCCATCCAGCGCTCGGTCTTGTCGGCGTCGCCTTCGTACACATACAGGTCGAAGGTTTTCAGCACGATACCGTTGAGGTAGTCGCCGGTGTTCTGCACCAAGCCATTGAGCAGGTGCAGGGTGGGGCCGAACAGCAGCACAAAGATCAGCAAGCCGCTGAACAGCACGATGTTGAGGTTGGACAGGCGGCGAATGCCGTTCTCCACACCCGACACGGCAGCGATGGTCGCCACGGTGCTCATCACGATGATCACGATCAACAGGTTGGTGTTGCTGTGCGCCATGCCGAACAGGTTTTCAAGCCCCGACGACACTTGCATCGAGCCAATCCCCAGGTTGGTCACCAGGCCCAGCAGGGTCACGAACATGCCGAAACCGTCCACCGCGTGGCCGGCCGCGCCCTTCACCCAACGCTCGCCCACCAGCGGGTACAGCGCCGAACGCAAGGCCAGCGGCTGGTTGTGGCGATACGCGAAGTACGCCACGGCGAGGCCGACCAAGGCATAGATTGCCCAGCCGTGCAGGCCCCAGTGCAGGAACGTCAGTTGCAACGCCTGGCGTGCCGCGCCATTGCTGGCGGCCGTGCCTTCGGGCGGGTTGAAGTAGTGGTCCAAAGGCTCCGAGGCACCAAAGTACAACAGCGAGATGCCGATGCCCGACGAGAACAGCATGCCGGCCCAGGCGCCGTAGCTGAAGTCCGGGGTGTCGTCCTTGCTGCCCAGTTTCAACTTGCCGTAGGACGAAAACGCCAGGCCGACCACAAACACGAGGTAGGCAGCGATGACCACCATGTAGTACCAGCCGAAGCTTTTCGACAGCCACGCCTGTGCTACGCCGAGCATGCGCCCGGCCTCCTGCGGGGCGATGATCAGAATGGCGGTCAACAACAGAATGAGCGCGGTGGAGGTGTAGAACACCCAACCGTTGACCCGGACCTTTTCCGGCGGGGTCTTTATAAGAGAGGCAGAACTCATGGCGCAGATGCTCCAGGCAGTGCGAGAGAGAAACACAAGGCAACGGTTATCCCGGGACATCGATTTTTCGGCAGTCGACGGACGGGTGTTATAAAGACACCCCGAAAATTCTTGAGCCGCGCCGAAGCAGTGGCCAGGCCCTGATGCGGCCTGTTTCAAGGGTTTTTGCAGGTGTCAGAGGCAGTGGCTCACAGGTAGGAAATATCTGCAGGTCGCGACCATTTGTCGCAGATCTTATTCTTTGTTGATTGAACGTTCAATCAAAACAAAATAGACTGGCCTTCAAGCCGACGGACGTTTATCGCCCACCGGCAGGCCTAAGGAGAGGTGCTACATGCCCAAGGTCGGTATGCAACCCATACGCCGCCAGCAGTTGATCGAAGCCACCTTGACGGCCATCGATCAGGTCGGAATGGGAGATGCCAGCATTGCGCTGATCGCCCGTTTGGCCGGCGTCTCGAACGGCATCATCAGTCACTACTTTCAGGACAAGAATGGCCTGATCGCCGCGACGATGCGGTACTTGATGAATGTGCTGATCGAGAACGTCCACGAACGCCGGCAAGCGTTGAAAGACGACAGCCCCCGTGCCCACCTGCAGGTGATCATCGGCGGCAACTTCGACGCCAGCCAAGTCAACGGCCCGGCGATGAAAACCTGGCTGGCCTTCTGGGCAACCAGCATGCACCACCCGTCATTGCACAGGTTGCAGCGGATCAACGATCACCGTCTGTATTCCAACCTGTGCTGCCAGTTTCGCCGAGTGCTGCCGCTGGAAGATGCACGCAGCGCAGCCCGGGGCCTGGCGGCTTTGATCGACGGTTTGTGGTTGCGCGGCGCCCTGTCGGGAGACGCTTTCGACACGGAGCAGGCGCAACGGATCGCTTACGAATACATGGATTTCCAATTGGCCAAGCAGGTGAGTTAGAGCACACATAACCGCTCAACCCCTGAACGTCTGCCGCTCAGTGTTGCCAGAAACCCCATGGCTCACCGGCGGCGGGTAACGCCAACCACTTATGCACTTGCGAGGACTTTATGGCCCGTTTCGAACTGCAAAAACTCTACATTGACGGCGGCTACAGCGACGCTGGCAGCGATGCCACCTTCGAAGCCATCAACCCGGCTAACGGTGAAGTTCTCGCCCAAGTGCAACGTGCTACCAAGGAAGACGTTGAACGCGCCGTGGTCAGCGCCGAAAAAGGCCAGAAAATCTGGGCCGCGATGACCGCCATGGAGCGTTCGCGCATCCTGCGTCGTGCCGTCGACATCCTGCGCGAGCGCAACGATGAGCTGGCCGCGCTGGAAACCCTGGACACCGGTAAAGCCTTCTCCGAAACCCAATACGTCGACATCGTCACCGGCGCCGACGTGCTGGAATACTACGCAGGCCTGGTGCCGGCCATCGAAGGCGAGCAGATCCCACTGCGCGACACCTCGTTCGTCTACACCCGCCGCGAGCCGCTGGGCGTGGTCGCCGGTATCGGCGCGTGGAACTACCCGATCCAGATCGCCCTGTGGAAATCCGCACCGGCCCTGGCTGCCGGTAACGCGATGATCTTCAAGCCAAGCGAAGTCACCTCGCTGACCACCCTGAAACTGGCCGAGATCTACACCGAAGCTGGCGTGCCGGCTGGCGTGTTCAACGTCCTGACCGGCAGCGGCCGTGAAGTCGGCACCTGGCTGACCGAGCACCCGCGCATCGAGAAAGTCTCGTTCACCGGCGGCACCGACACCGGCAAGAAAGTCATGGCCAGCGCTTCGAGCTCTTCGCTCAAAGAAGTGACCATGGAACTGGGCGGCAAGTCCCCGCTGATCGTGTTCGAAGACGCCGACCTGGATCGCGCGGCCGACATCGCGATGATGGCCAACTTCTACAGCTCCGGCCAGGTCTGCACCAACGGCACTCGTGTCTTTGTGCCCAAGCACCTGCAGGCGGCCTTCGAAGCCAAGATCGTTGAGCGCGTTGCGCGCATCCGCATTGGCGACCCGCAAGACGAGAACACCAACTTCGGCCCGCTGGTCAGCTTCGCCCACATGGAAAGCGTGCTCGGCTACATCGCCAAAGGTAAGGAAGAAGGCGCCCGCGTCCTGTGCGGCGGCGACCGTTTGACCGATGGCAACTTCGCCAAAGGCGCCTACGTGGCCCCGACCGTGTTCACCGACTGCACCGACGAGATGACCATCGTCCGTGAAGAAATCTTCGGCCCAGTGATGAGCATCCTCACTTACGAGACCGAAGAAGAAGTGATCCGCCGCGCCAACGACACCGACTTCGGCCTGGCTGCTGGCCTGGTCACCAAAGACCTGAACCGCGCTCACCGCGTGATTCATCAGCTGGAAGCGGGTATCTGCTGGATCAACGCCTGGGGCGAATCCGACGCCAAGATGCCGGTCGGTGGCTACAAGCAATCCGGTGTGGGCCGTGAGAACGGCATCAGCTCGCTGAACAACTTCACCCGCATCAAATCGGTACAGGTTGAGCTGGGCGACTACGCCTCGGTGTTCTAACACCCAAGCGTTGGATTGCCTGTGAGGCCGCCATCGGGGGCAAGCCCCCTCCCACATTTGGCATGCAGTCCCCTGTGGGAGGGGGCTTGCCCCCGATGAGGCCCGACCTGACCACACTTCAAAGAGGGTGCATTTATGTCCCAAGAATACGATTACATCATTGTGGGTGCCGGCTCCGCCGGTAACACCCTGGCGACCCGTCTGACCGAAGACGAAGGCGTCACCGTCCTGCTGCTGGAAGCCGGCGGCCCGGATTACCGTTTTGACTTCCGTACCCAAATGCCGGCCGCGCTGGCGTTCCCGCTGCAAGGCCGTCGCTACAACTGGGCCTACGAAACCGATCCAGAGCCGCACATGGACGGTCGCCGGATGGAATGCGGTCGCGGCAAGGGCCTGGGCGGCTCCTCGCTGATCAACGGCATGTGCTACATCCGTGGCAACGCGATGGACTACGACAACTGGTCGAAGCTGCCAGGTCTGGAAAACTGGACTTACCTCGACTGCCTGCCGTACTTCCGCAAAGCCGAAACCCGCGACATCGGCCCGAACGACTACCACGGTGGCGATGGCCCGGTCAGCGTGACCACGCCTAAAGCCGGCAACAACCCCCTGTTCCACGCCATGGTTGAAGCCGGCGTGCAGGCCGGTTACCCGCGCACCGACGACTTGAACGGCTACCAGCAAGAAGGCTTCGGCCCGATGGACCGTACCGTCACGCCTAAAGGCCGTCGCGCCAGCACCGCTCGCGGTTACCTGGACACGGCTAAAAAGCGTTCGACCCTGACCATCGTCACCCACGCCCTCACCGACAAAGTCTTGTTTGAAGGCAAGCGTGCCGTTGGCGTGCGTTACCTGATCGGCGCCGCAGAAGAGCGCGTTGAAGCCCGTGCGCGTAAAGAAGTATTGGTGTGCAGCGGCGCAATCGCGTCGCCGCAACTGCTGCAACGCTCCGGTGTGGGCCCGGCCAAACTGCTCGAAAGCCTCGACATCCCGGTGGTTCACGACCTGCCAGGCGTCGGCGAAAACCTGCAGGACCACCTTGAGCTGTACCTGCAATATGCCTGCACCCAGCCAGTGTCGCTGTACCCGTCGCTGCTCTGGTACAACCAACCGGCCATTGGTGCCGAGTGGCTGTTCAACGGCACTGGCATCGGCGCCAGCAACCAGTTCGAGGCCGGCGGTTTTATCCGTTCGCGTCCGGAATTCGAATGGCCGAACATCCAGTACCACTTCCTGCCGGTGGCGATTAACTACAACGGCAGCAACGGTGTGAAAGAGCACGGTTTCCAAGCACACATGGGTTCCATGCGTTCGCCAAGCCGTGGCCGCGTGCAATTGAAGTCGAAGAACCCACGGGATTACCCGAGCATCCTCTTCAACTACATGGCCACCGAGCAGGACTGGCAGGAATTCCGTGACGGCATCCGCCTGACCCGTGAAATCATGCAACAGCCGGCGCTGGACCAATACCGTGGCCGCGAAATCAGCCCGGGTATTGAAGTGCAAACCGATGAGCAACTCGACAAGTTCATCCGCGAGCACGCCGAAACCGCGTTCCACCCGTCCTGCTCGTGCAAGATGGGCACCGACGAGATGGCTGTAGTGGATGGCGAAGGCCGTGTGCATGGCATGCAGGGTCTGCGCGTTGTGGATGCGTCGATCATGCCGATCATCACCACCGGTAACCTGAACGCGCCGACGATCATGATCGCCGAAAAAATCGCCGACAAGATCCGTGGCCGTCAGCCGCTGCCGCGCAGCACTGCGGATTACTACGTGGCAGGCGACGCGCCAGTGCGTGGCAAGCCGATGCGTGAAGTGGGCCCGACCGCGCAGTAACTGATACACCGCGGCGCTCCTATCGGGGGCAAGCCCCCTCCCACACTTGATCGGGTGCACAGGGTCAAAATGTGGGAGGGGGCTTGCCCCCGATAGGGCCCGACCAGACGCTGCAAAACCTCTTTCCTTGATCAGCTCCCAGCCCAGGCCTACTCTATTTGCCTGCCCGCGCCGAGCCGCCCACAAGGAAGGCCCCATGTTTGACCACCACGCCACACTCAAAAAGCACTTCAGTGCCCTGCGCACCACCGCCGACTTCTTCTCCCTGCGCTACGTGCGCGAGTCCGGCCAGTACCTCTCTGTGCGCAAAAACGTCGCCGAGCCGCCCCATCTGAACCACGACGAGGGCGCCATGCTCACCGTGCGTCTGAACGGCGTGGAAGCCTACGCCGCCACCAACGATATCTCCCTTGCCGGCCTGCAAGCCGCCCTTGAGCGTGCTGAACAGCAAGCCCGGCGGATCTTGCCCCACGCCCTGCTCGACCTGCACACGCAGCCGGTCTCCAGTGACGTCGCCGACTACCTGTCACCGGACCTCGACCAGCCCTTCCTATCCTTGAGCGACTGCTACCAATTGCTGGGCGATGAGTCTGCCAGCGTGCCCAAGGACGAGCGTCTGGTCAGTTGGGAAGTCAGCCTGGGCACCACCCGCGTGGAGCAGATCTACCTCAACAGCGCCGGTGCCGAACTGCGCCAGGCTCAGCGTTTCGTCTACCCGGGCCTGAGCGTCACCGCGTTTGACGGCAACGACAGCCAGACCCGCACCCTGGGCGGCACCAACTTCGGCCAACAAGGCAGTGCGAACGTGATTCGCCGCTTCGGCCTGGCCGGCGCCGCCCGCCAGGTGGCCGACGAAGCCCTGCAACTGCTGCTCGCGCCCAACACACCAAACGGCCCGCGTGATCTGCTGCTGATGCCCGACCAGATGATCCTGCAGATCCACGAGTCCATCGGTCACCCGCTGGAACTGGACCGCATCCTGGGTGATGAGCGCAATTACGCCGGCACCAGCTTTGTGAAGGCCAGCGATTTTGGCCACCTGCAATACGGCTCGCCCTTGCTCAACGTGACCTTCGACCCGGACATTCCCGAGCAGCTCGCCAGCTACAGCCATGACGACGACGGCACCCGCGCCACCAAGCAGTTCCTGATCCGCGACGGTCTGCTGCTCAAGCCATTGGGCGGCGCGCTGTCGCAATTTCGCTCGGGGCTCGGCGGGGTCGCTAACAGCCGCGCGTGCAGCTGGAACCGCGCGCCGATCGACCGCATGGCCAACTTGAACATCGAGGCCGGCGACAAAACCCAGGCCGAACTCGTTAGCGGCATCGAGCATGGCATTCTGATGAGCACCAACCGCTCCTGGTCCATTGACGATGCGCGCAATAAATTCCAGTTCGGCTGCGAGTGGGGCCAACTGATCGAAAACGGCGAGCTCAAGGGCGTGGTGAAGAACCCCAACTACCGTGCGATTTCCGCGCAGTTCTGGCGCAAGCTCAGCGCCGTCGGCGACGCCAGCACCTTCAAGGTGTTGGGCACGCCGAATTGCGGCAAAGGCGAGCCCAACCAAGTGATTCGCGTGGGTCACGCGTCACCGGCGTGTGTGTTCAGTGATGTCGACGTATTTGGGGGAGATGCCTGATGAACAACTTCAAGGCACTGGTGAACTGGCTCAAGCAGGCCATCACCGACAAGGAACAATTTCACCTCGGCTACGCAGACGAATCATCCGAGTTTGTACGCTTCAACCACGCCCAGGTGCGCCAGGCCGGCCAGGTGCAACAGGCCAGCCTCAACCTCAAGCTGATCAACGACGGCCGCCACGCCGACCTCGGCATTACCCTGGCCGGTGAGCCGGAACTGGACCGCCAGCGCCTCGCCGATGGCCTGCAACAGTTGCGCGAAACCTTGCCTTTGCTGCCACAGGACCCATACCTGCTGCTGAACCACAACGCCTGGCAAAGCCATAACGAGCAGTTACGACCGCTGCCGGAACTGGCCCAGGTGCTGGAAGACATCAGCCAGGCCGCAGAAGGCGTGGACCTGGTCGGCTTTTACGCTGCTGGCCCGATCAGCCGTGGGTTCGCCAGTTCCGACGGCGCGTTCGGCTGGCATCAGGCCAACAGTTTCAACTTCGATTTCAGCCTGTTCCACGCCAATGGCGAAGCGGTCAAAGCCAGCTACGCCGGGCACACCTGGAACAGCGCCGAATTCGCCGCACGCTTCCAGCAGGCGCGCGAGCAACTGGCGTTTCTTGGGCGCCCGCTGCACCAGCTCGCCCCTGGGCAGTACCGCGCCTACTTGGCGCCGGCAGCGCTGGAAGAAATCATCAGCATCATCACCTGGGGCGGGTTTTCCGCTCAGGCCATCGCCAGCAAAGCCAGCTCGTTGCAAAAGCTGTATGCCGGTGAGCAGTCGTTGAGCCCATTGGTAAAAGTCGATGAGCAGATCAGCGGCTCGCTGAGCCAGGCGTTCTCCACCGAAGGCTACCCGCGCGGGGACGTCACGCTGATCAACGCGGGCAAAGCCGAGGGCCAGTTGATCAACTCGCGCAGCGCCGCCGAATACGGCCTGAGCACCAACGGTGCCAGCAGCGACGAGTCGCCCAGCGCCTTGCAGATGGCGGCGGGCAGCCTCGCCCAGGCCGATATCCTCAAGCAATTGGGCACCGGGCTGTACATCAGCAACCTGTGGTACTTGAACTACTCCGACCTGCCAGCCGCCCGCCTGACCGGCATGACGCGTTTTGCCACCTTCTGGGTGGAAGACGGCGAGATCAAGGCGCCGGTCAGCACCATGCGTTTTGATGACAGCGTCTATCAGTTGCTCGGTTCACAGCTGGAAGCGCTGACGGCTGAGCGGGAGTTGCTGTTGTCGGCCAGTACGTATAGCCAGCGCAATACCGCGTCCAACTTGTTGCCAGGCGCGTTGGTCAAACGCCTGACTCTCACCCTGTAAACACCACCACCCCCTGTGGGAGCGGGCTTGCTCGCGAAAGCGTCGTATCAGTAGACATACCTGTTAACTGACCCACCGCTTTCGCGAGCAAGCCCGCTCCCACAAGGGGTTTCGCTGATTTCATACATCACTGCTCCACCCCCTCCTACTGTCATTTCCCTTCTTCGCCGCCCGCGAACACGGCCGGTTGTCGCCCGTAAAAAACCTCGTTATAACGGTTAGTGGCACCCCGCCACTAACCCCACGTGTGCGCACGTGATGCATGACCTTGCCTGGATTGGGCAAGCTGGAGCGTTGACATGGACCATGGAAGTTTTGTCATAGAAGGGCTGTTCAAACACTACAACGTTCACGTTGAGCAGCTCGGTAACGATTCGGAAAAGAAAACCGTCCTGATGGTCAATGGGGCACTGTCCACCACCCGCTCCTTCGCCCGCACCAGCAAATGCCTGGCGGAACACTTCAATGTGCTGCTGTTCGATCTGCCGTTCTCCGGCCTTTCGCGCGAGCACAACAGCAACCTTGACCTGGTCACCAAGGACGACGAAGTCCAAATCCTGCGTGCCCTGGTGGAACGTTTCCAGGTCAGCCACCTGGTGTCGGCCTCCTGGGGCGGCATCTCCACGCTGCTGACCCTGGCGCACAACCCGCCCTCTATCGAAAGCTCGGTGGTGATGGCCCTGGCGCCCAACCTCAACCAGGCCATGCTCGACTATGTCGAGCGCGTGCGCGTGTTGATCGAGGCGGATGACAAGTCCGCCGTCGGTCACCTGCTCAACGAGACGGTCGGCAAATACCTGTCACCCAGGCTCAAGCGCAATAACCACCGGCACCTGTCGAACATGGCCACCACCGAGTACCGCCAGGCGCGCTTTCATATCCACCAGGTGCTGGGGCTGGGCGATGGCAACTACTTGCCGGCGCTCACGCAGATCGAAACACCGGTGCATTTCATCAACGGCGCGCTGGATGAGTACACCCCGGCAGCGGAGGCCCGGCTGTTCAAACAGTATGTGGGCCGCAGCACGTTCGCCGTCGCCGAACACACCGGCCACTTGCTCGACCTTGAATCCCGCGAGGCTGCGCTGGCGGTGCACCGTGCGCTGCTGGATTACCTCGTCGGAGAGCACGCGACATTGTCAGATTTAGACGAACCGCCAGTGGGAAAAGGAGCGACGGATGGCGCATAATCGCCGACACATAGCCTGCTAACAAAAAGGTAGCTCATGCCCAATCGCGCCCCTCTCGACGCCAAGACCGCCCGCTGGCTCCCCTGGGTGGTGGCGATTGCCTTCTTCATGCAGTCGCTGGATGGGACGATTCTCAACACCGCACTGCCGGCCATGGCCCGGGACCTCGCGGAAAACCCGCTGCGCATGCAAGGCGTGGTGATTGCTTACATGCTCACCGTCGCCTTGCTGATCCCGGCCTCGGGTTGGGTCGCCGACCGCTTCGGCACCAAAAAAATCTTCTTTGGCGCGATCATGCTGTTCAGCATTGGCTCGCTGCTGTGTGCCCTGTCCAGCAGCTTGACCATGCTGGTGGGCGCGCGGGTCATCCAGGGCTTGGGCGGCGCGCTGATGCTGCCGGTGGGGCGACTGGTCGTCTTACGCGCTTATCCGCGCTCCGAACTGGTGCGGATCATGGGCTTCATTACCATTCCCGGCCTGCTCGGCCCATTGCTCGGCCCGACCATGGGCGGCTGGATGGTGCAATACCTGACCTGGCACTGGATCTTCCTGATCAACCTGCCGGTGGGCATGATCGGATGCTACGCCGTGTGGAAACTCATCCCCGACTTGCGCGGCAGCGAGCGCACGCGTTTCGACAGCGTGGGGTTCGTGCTGTTTGGCGCGGCGATGGTGCTGATCACCATCGCCATGGAGGGCCTGGGCGAATTGCACTTGCCGCATTTGCGCGTGATGTTGCTGCTGTTCGGCGGGCTGGCGTGCCTGGCGGCGTATTGGCTGCGCGCCGGGCATATCGACAACCCGCTGTTCTCGCCGGTGCTGTTCAAGACGCGCACCTTTGCCGTGGGCATTCTCGGCAACCTGTTCGCCCGCCTGGGCAGCGGCGCATTGCCGTTTCTGGTGCCGCTGCTGTTGCAGGTGGCGCTCGGTTACTCGCCGTCCGAAGCCGGGATGAGCATGCTGCCCCTGGCGGCGGCGGCGATGTTTGCCAAGTCCATCGCCCGGCCGCTGATCGAGCGCCTGGGCTACCGCGTGGTGCTGACCGGCAACACCCTGGCGCTGGGCATCATGCTGGCGAGCATGGGCCTGGTCAGCGAGCAGACGCCCTATCCGCTTCTACTGGTAATGCTGGCGGTGCTGGGTGCGATCAACTCCTTGCAGTTCACCGCAATGAACACCGTCACCCTGATCGACCTCGACGACGCCCAGGCCAGCAGCGGCAACAGTTTGCTCTCGGTGGTGGCGCAGTTGTCCCTGAGCCTTGGGGTGGCGTGCGCCGGTGCGCTGCTGGGTGGTTTCACCGCTGAAGTGGGCAACGATGGGGTCGACACCGTGCTCGGCGCGTTCCAATTGACCTTCGTCACCGTGGGCATCATGGCGATGCTGGCGGCAGCGATCTTCCTGCAATTGTCGCCAAAAGACGGCAAACGCGTGGTCAGCCGTGAGCACGACATTGAGCATTAGCAGCAGCGGCAAGCGTCAAGCTGTAAGCCTCAAGCCGGCGGCTTGCCGCGCGTAACTTGCCGCTGCCCGCCTCCCCTCGTCTAGAACTTGCGAGAAAAACCCCGGCGGGCTGCTACACTGCGCGACATTTTGTTTTGCAGAGCCAGTCCCGTGACTACCATCGCCACCGCTTTTAATACTTTGCCGCTCTCCGCCGCCATGCTGGCTAACCTCGACTCGCTGGGTTATGTCGAGATGACGCAGATCCAGGCGCAAAGCTTGCCGGTGATCCTCAAGGGGCTGGACCTGATTGCCCAGGCCAAGACCGGCAGCGGTAAAACCGCCGCCTTCGGCATCGGCCTGTTGAACCCGATCAACCCGCGCTACTTCGGCTGCCAGGCGCTGGTGATGTGCCCGACGCGTGAGCTGGCCGACCAGGTCGCCAAGGAAATCCGTCGCCTGGCGCGCGCCGAAGACAACATCAAGGTGCTGACCCTGTGCGGCGGCGTGTCCCTCGGCCCGCAGATTGCCTCGCTGGAACACGGCGCCCACGTCATCGTCGGCACACCGGGCCGCATCCAGCAGCACCTGCGCAAGGGTTCGCTGGTGCTGGACGGTTTGAACACACTGATCCTCGACGAAGCTGACCGCATGCTCGACATGGGCTTCTACGACGCCATCGAAGACATCATCAGCAAGACCCCGGCGCGCCGCCAGACCCTGCTGTTCTCGGCTACCTACCCGGTGAGCATCAAGCAGCTGGCGTCCAAGTTCATGCGCGCGCCGCAGCAAGTGAAGGCCGAAGCGTTCCACTCCGACGACCAGATCGAACAGCGCTTCTACGAGATCTCGCCGGAAGAGCGCATGGACGCCGTGACCAAGGTGCTGGCGCATTTCCGCCCGGCCTCGTGCGTGGCGTTCTGCTTTACCAAGCAGCAAGTGCAGGAAACCGTGGATCACCTGACGTCCAAAGGCATTTCCGCCGTCGGCCTGCATGGCGACCTGGAACAGCGCGACCGTGACCAGGTACTGGCGATGTTCGCCAACCGCAGCACCTCGGTGCTGGTCGCCACCGACGTGGCCGCGCGGGGCCTGGACATTGACTCGCTGGACATGGTGATCAACGTCGAACTGGCCCGCGACTCGGAAATCCACATTCACCGCGTAGGCCGTACCGGCCGCGCGGGCGAAACCGGCATCGCCATCAGCCTGGTGGCGCCGTCCGAAGCGCATCGCGCCCAGGCCATCGAGCAACTGCAGAAGTCGCCGCTGAACTGGGACCAGCTGGACAACCTCAAGCCACAAAGCGGCGGCCCGTTGCTGCCGCAGATGAGCACCCTGTGCATCGCCGCTGGCCGTAAAGACAAGGTTCGCCCAGGCGACATTCTCGGCGCATTGACCGGTGAAGCCGGCATTCCGGGTGCCCAGGTCGGCAAAATCGCGATCTTTGACTTCCAGGCCTTTGTGGCCGTGGAACGCGGGATCGCCAAGCAGGCGCTGCAGCGTTTGAATGACGGCAAAATCAAAGGCCGTTCGTTGCGCGTGCGCATCCTGTAAAAACACCGCGTTCCTGTTGTAGGAACCGAATCAATGTGGGAGCCGGGCTTGCCCGCGATGCAGGCGACTCGGTCTGACAGATCGACCGAGTTGATGCATCGCAGGCAAGCCAGCTCCCACATTTGATTGCATTTCAGATCAATTTTTTTGTGAGGACATTGCTGTGCGCTCGACCGAAGTTGTGATCATTGGCGCCGGCGCCGCAGGCTTGATGTGCGCGCTGACCGCCGCCGGGCGTGGGCGCAAGGTGATGTTGATCGACCACGCGAACAAGGCCGGCAAAAAGATCCTGATGTCCGGCGGTGGCCGCTGCAATTTCACCAACATGTACACCGAGCCGGCCAACTTCCTTTCGCACAACGCGCACTTCTGCAAGTCTGCGCTGGCCCGCTACACCCAGTGGGATTTTATCGGGCTGGTGGCCAAGCATGGCGTGCCGTACCACGAGAAGAAGCTTGGCCAGTTGTTCTGCGATAACAAGTCCAGCGACATCCTCGGCATGCTGCTCGATGAATGCATACAAGCCGGCGTGAGCATGCACCTGGACACGTCGGTTCAGGAAATTGCCAAGCTGGAGGCCGGTTATCAGTTGCAAACCACCCTGGGTGAGTTGCGCTGCGAATCCCTGGTAATCGCCACGGGCGGCCTGTCGATTCCGACCTTGGGCGCTACCGGGTTCGGTTATCAGGTAGCCAAGCAGTTCGGCCATGAACTGCTGCCGACCCGCGCAGGGTTGGTGCCGTTTACCATCACCGACCAGCTCAAGGACTTGTGCGGCGAGCTGTCCGGCACCTCGGTGGACTGCCTGGTCAGCTGCAACGACCAGAGCTTTCGCGAGAACATCCTGTTTACTCACCGCGGCCTGAGCGGGCCGGCGATCTTGCAGATTTCCTCGTACTGGGAAACCGGCGACACGGTCGAAATCAACCTGCTGCCCGACCACGACGCCCACGCCTGGCTGCAACAGCAACAGGTCGAGCGCCCCAACAGCGAGTTGAAAACCCTGCTGGGTGAGATCTTTACCAAGAAGATGGCCAACCTGCTGGCCGACACCTGGTTTGCGTCCAAACCGATGAAGCAGTACACCCACGCCGAAATCGCTGACATCGCGCAAAAGCTGTCGAGCTGGCAACTGGTGCCGGCGGGCACTGAAGGCTATCGCACGGCCGAGGTCACGCTGGGTGGAGTTGATACGCGGGAAGTGTCGTCCAAGACCATGGAATCGCTGAAAAGCCCTGGGCTCTACTTCATCGGCGAAGTGCTGGATGTGACCGGTCACCTGGGCGGGTTCAACTTCCAGTGGGCCTGGGCGTCGGGCTACGCCGCCGCGCAATACGCCTGACGCCGCTTAAACCTTGAAATGCAAAACCCTGTGGGAGCTGGCTTGCCTGCGACAGCGGCGTTGGATTTACCATCGCTATCGCAGGCAAGCCAGCTCCCACATTAGATTTGGGGCGCCTGGAAGTTATTTTGCGCAATTGATGTGATCGCCACGCTTGCCGTGACGTCCTTGATAGCTCAATTTAGCGGCATCGTCCCGGAAGACTCCAGCCTTCATGTCATCGACCTCGTTCAAGCAGTCCATGCGGCGCCTGTGGGCGCTGGATAAATTCAGTTACAGCGTACGGGTGTTCATCGCCCTCACCGGCAGCATGGCGCTGTGCTGGTATCAGGACGAAATGACGCTGCTGATCCCGCTGTTCCTGGGGATTATCGCCAGCGCCCTGGCCGAGACCGATGACAGTTGGCAAGGCCGCCTCAACGCTCTGGCGGTGACGCTGGTGTGTTTCAGCATCGCCGCGCTGTCGGTGGAGCTGCTGTTCCCTTACCCGTGGATTTTCGCGATCGCCCTGGCCCTGGCCAGTTTCTGCCTGACCATGCTGGGTGCGCTGGGCGAACGCTATGGCGCGATTGCTTCGGCGACGCTGATTCTGTCGGTGTACACCATGATTGGTGTGGACCAGCGCGGGGGCGCCGTCTCTGATTTCTGGCACGAACCGCTGCTGCTGGTGGCGGGTGCCGCCTGGTATGGCGTGCTCTCGGTGCTGTGGCAGGCACTGTTTTCCAACCAGCCGGTGCAGCAAAGCCTGGCGCGGCTGTTTCGCGAACTGGGGCGTTATCTCAAACTCAAATCATCCTTGTTCGAACCGATCCGCCAGCTGGATGTAGAGGCTCGCCGCCTGGAACTCGCCCAGCAAAACGGGCGCGTTGTAGCAGCGCTGAATGCGGCGAAGGAAATCATCCTGCACCGCGTGGGCAATGGTCGGCCCGGCTCGAAGGTCAGCCGCTACTTGAAGCTGTACTTCCTTGCTCAGGACATCCACGAACGCGCCAGCTCCTCGCACTACCCGTACAACGCCCTGGCCGACGCCTTTTTCCACAGCGACGTGCTGTTCCGCTGTCAGCGCCTGTTGCGCCAGCAAGGCAAAGCCTGCGAAACCCTGGGCGAGTCGATCCAGCTGCGCCAGCCATTCATTTATGACGACAGCTTTGCCGAAGCGCTGGGCGACCTGAATGCCTCGCTGGAACACCTGCGCATCCAGAGCAACCCTGCCTGGCGCGGCCTGCTGCGCTCGTTGCGCGCCCTGGCAGCCAACCTGTCGACCCTTGACCGCCTGCTCGGCGACGCCAGCAACCCCGATGCCCTCGCGGACGCCACCGACAGCAACCTGCTGGACCGTGCGCCACGCAACCTCAAGGAAATGTGGACGCGCCTGCGCACGCAACTGACGCCGACCTCGCTGCTGTTCCGCCATGCCTTGCGCCTGGCCCTGGCGCTGACCATTGGCTACGGCACCCTGCATGCGATTCACGCCTCCCAGGGTTATTGGATCATCCTCACCACCCTGTTCGTGTGCCAGCCCAACTATGGCGCCACCCGGCGCAAACTCGGCCAACGGATCATCGGCACGGCCATCGGCCTGACCGTGGCCTGGGCCCTGTTCGACCTGTTCCCAAGCCCGCTGGTGCAATCGCTGTTCGCCATCGCCGCCGGCCTGGTGTTCTTTATCAACCGCACCACCCGCTACACCCTGGCCACGGCGGCGATCACCTTGATGGTGTTGTTCTGCTTCAACCAGGTGGGTGATGGCTACGGGCTGTTCCTGCCACGGCTGTTCGATACGCTGATTGGCAGCCTGATCGCGGGCCTGGCGGTGTTCCTGTTCCTGCCGGACTGGCAAGGCCGGCGCCTGAACAAGGTGCTGGCCAACACCCTGACCTGCAACAGCATCTACCTGCGCCAGATCATGCAGCAATACGCCGCCGGCAAGAGCGACGACCTGGCCTACCGCCTGGCCCGGCGCAACGCGCACAACGCCGATGCGGCGCTGTCCACCACGCTGGCAAACATGCTGATGGAGCCTGGGCACTTTCGCAAAGAAGCTGACGTAGGCTTCCGCTTTTTGGTGCTGTCGCACACCTTGCTCAGCTACCTGTCGGGGCTGGGCGCACACCGGGAAACCCAGCTGCCGGCCGAAGTGCGTGAGCACTTGATCGACGGCGCCGGCAACAGCCTGGCAGCGAGTATCGACGAGATCGCCACGGGGCTGGCCAACAAGCAGCCGATCGCGATTCAAAGCGACGCCGAAGAAGCCCTGGCGGCGGACCTGGAGCAGATGCCGGATGAGATCGATGAGGGGCAGCGGTTGGTGCAGACACAATTGGCGTTGATCTGCCGGCAGCTGGGGCCGTTGCGCACGCTGGCGGCGCACCTGATCAAGGACACCCGCGCGGCTTAGGCCGCCTTCGCGAGCAAGCCCGCTGCCACACTCGACCGCATTACAAAGGATGTGCGCGGTTGATGTGGCAGCGGGCTTGCTCGCGAAGAGGCCCGCAAGAGCACTACAAACTACATCCCATGCGCCTTCATCAACCGCGCATAACTGCCATCGACCTTCATCTTGGCAATCTCGCGGTCGAAACCGGCAATGATCTGCGCATGCTCGGGGTTCTTCAGGCTGACCAGAATATGCAGGCTGTTTTCACTCAACGGCTGGGGTAAAAACTCCACCGTATTGCGCACCCGTGGCGACTCGCGTGCCAGGTAATAGCGGGCGACATACTCGTCTTCCAGCGTCAGCCTCACGCGTTGCGCCGCGAGCATGCGCACGGCCATGGCGAAGTTATGCACCGGCACTTTCTGCAGCTGCGCATCCTGGTCGAACGCCGCCGAATAGGCATACCCGCGCACCACGGCGATGGGCTCACCGTGCAGCTGTTCCAGGTTCTGATAATCGATGGGGTCGTCCCGGCGCTTGATAAACCGCACGCGGTTGAGCAGGTATTCAGCGGAAAACTGCCCCAGTTGCGTGCGCGCCTCGTCGTACCAGGCATTGACCAACACGTCATAGCGGCCATCACCCACACCCATCAACGCTCGCGCCCAAGGTACCTGCTCAAAGTCACTGGCGTAGCCGGCGCGCGCCAGGGCCGTGCTGACAATGTCGGTGGCCAGCCCACCGTTGATCAATGTCGAATCGGTAAACGGTGGCCAGGCATCCGCTACCAAACGCAGACGTTGTGCGACCGCTGGCGTGGCCAGCAACAACACTCCTATCAAAGCAACGGCACGAGAAAATCGCGGCATGCTTAAAGTCCTTGGCGGGCAGGCAGTGGCCTGATAACAGTAGCTCATCAATGAGCCTGCATTGCAGATTACACAAAGAACCGGGCCGCGCTCGCACTGAATGATGGCAAATTGACGCCATTCACAAAAATGCTGAATTTAGACAGTCGTGACCGTCACGCTTACTATCGGCAACAGCCATTAACAAGAGAACACACCATGACGGTTAATTGGGTCTGCAAACACCAGGAAGACTTGGGCAAGGACCAGCTGTACGCCCTTCTGCGCTTGCGCAGCGAGGTCTTTGTTGTTGAACAGCAGTGCGTGTATCCAGACCTCGACGGGCAGGACCTTTCGGGTGATACCCACCACCTGATGGCCTGGAAAGACGACGAGCTGGTGGCCTACCTGCGCCTGCTGGACCCGGAATCCCAGGGCGGTGATGTGGTGATCGGCCGAGTGATCGTCGCGCCAGTGGCACGCGGCACCGGGCTGGGCCATCAAATGATGGAAGAAGCCCTCAAGCGGATTGACGACATCTGGCCTGAAACGCCGATTTTTCTGTCAGCCCAGGCGCATTTGCAGGGGTATTACGGGCGGTACGGGTTTGTGGCGGAGGGTGAGGAATACCTGGAGGACGATATTCCGCACATTGGCATGCGCCGCGCCTGATGGCCCCTTCGCGAGCAAGCCCGCTCCCACATTAACCGTGCACACCCTTTGAAACGCGGTCGAATGTGGGAGCGGGCTTGCTCGCGAAAGCGTCAGCCCCATCACCGCCCTATTTCAGGGATAACCCAACACCTGCTTGATCGCCCCCAGATTCGCCTCGATCCACTTGCGGTCGATCGCCCCCCAGCTACGAATCCGGTAGCGCCCGGCATGATTGCGCGCGCCGTCTTCCTGCTCGAACTCACACAGAATATCCAGGTCGGCCAATGCCGCAATCGTGTCCTGCGCCGTGCGCCGCGGCATGCCGGTGGCGTCGGTCAACGCCGGGACGCTGCTGGCCAGCCCGCTGTCGATCAGGTACGCCACGTACAGGCGGCGATAGAAACTGCTTTTGGTCTTGCTCACGTCCATGCTTGGTCGCCTGGTGAGGTTAGGGCTTGCCCTGCAAATCGCGATACGTGAGGTACACCCGCAGGTCGAATTCCACCTGATGGTAGCCGGGCATCATGTATTCGCAGAGTTTATAGAACGCCTTGTTGTGGTCCGATTCCTTGAAGTGCGCCAGTTCGTGCACAACGATCATGCGCAGAAATTCCGGCGCCGCCTCTTTGAACAACGCCGCGATGCGAATCTCTTTCTTGGATTTGAGATTGCCGCCCTGCACCCGTGAAATCGTGGTGTGCAGGCCCAGGGCGCGGTGGGTCAGGTCCAGGCGGTTGTCGAACAGCACTTTGTCGATGGCCGGCGCGTTACGCAGGTGTTCCTGCTTCAAGGCCAGGGCATAGCTGTACAACGCCTTGTCACTTTGCACCGCATGGCGCTCGGGGTAGCGTTGCTCCAGGTAGGCGCCCAACTGATCCTTGGCGATCATCTGGCGCACTTGCTCCTGGAGCGCTGCGGGGTAAGCCTGGAGGTATTTCAGCGCGGTCATGGGGTCTGCAACAGGGTTCGAATGGGCGCCAGTGTAGCGAATCTAAAGCAGACGGGGGTGAGACCAATCGGCCACTTCCTCAGCAATCAAGGGCTGGGCCGCCCATGGCCCTTGGACGAACGAGCAACCATTGGCTTTCAGCCATTGCGCCTGTTCGAGTGTTTCCACGCCCTCGGCGATCACTAACACATCAAAATGCCCGCACAACTGGATGATGCTGCGCGCCATCGCGGCGTCCCGCACCGAACCCGGTAGACGCGCCACCAATTGCGGGTCCAGCTTCAACGTATCGAACTCCAGGTCACGCAGATGGGCCAGCGAACACTGGCCCAACCCGAAGTCATCCAGGGCGATACGCACGCCGATCCGCCGCAACAACTTGAGCTGCTTGTTGGTTTCATCAAGGTTGCTCATCAGGCTGTCTTCACTGATTTCCACCTCCAGCTGCCGCGCCTGCAACCCATGTCGCTCGAGGACCTGCTGCAGTTGGCCGGCCAGGTTGGGCATGTTGAACTGACTGCTGCTCAGGCTCACGCTCAGCACCAGTTCTTCATCGAAGCTGGTTTGCCAGGCCTGACGTTGGGCGGCGACCTGCTGGTAGATCCAGGCGCTCAACTGGCTGATCAGTCGCGCCTCTTCAAGCAACGGCAAAAACAAGCCCGGCGGCACATCGCCGACGCTCGGGTGCTGCCAGCGCAACAACGCCTCGACGCCACGCAAGCGCCCGTCCTCCAGCGAGACCTGGGGCTGGTACACCAAGGTGAAATCCTTGTTTTGAATCGCGGTACGCACGCTGTCTTCAAGCATCAGACGCGAGCGGGCGCGGCCGTTCATTTCCTGATCGTAATAGCGATATTGCTGACGCCCCGCACGCTTGGCTTCGTACATGGCGATGTCGGCCGCGCGCAGCAGGCCATTGAGGTCCGAGCCGCAGTCCGGGAAGGTCGCAATGCCAATGCTGACGCCAAGCATCACGTCCAAACCGTCGACCTGCTGACACACCGACACGCGTTCGATCAGTTTTTCCGAAATCTTCGCCGCCTGTTCCGGGAATTCCAGCTCCACCAATGCGGTGAACTCATCCCCGCCCATGCGCCCAAGAATGTCGTAGGAACGCAGACACGCCTGCATTTGCTCGGAAACCCAGCGCAGCACCCGGTCTCCCGCGTCGTGGCCCAACGAATCGTTGACCCGCTTGAAGCCGTCGAGGTCCAGGTAGAGCAGCACCAGCGATTGCTCGGTTCGCTCGCTGCGCAGCAACGTGTTTTCCACTGCCTGGTGGAAGCCGCGCCGGTTCAGCAGGCCGGTCAACGGGTCGGTCACCGCCTGGAACTCCAACTGCTGGTGCAGATGGCGCACCTCGGACATGTCCAGCACCGTCACGACCATGGCCTTCTGCTCGGCGGGTAACGGCGCGCAGGACAACGCCACCGGCACCTGCTGGCCGCGACTGGTGCGCAAAATGGCGTCGTGCTGGCGCCATGTCTCACCTTTGCGATACGCCTCGTACATCGCGAACCCCAGCCAGGCGGGCACATGGGGCTTTTGCAGGAAGCTCAAAAAGCTTTCGCCCTGCAACTCGGCCATCGTCGCATTCAGCAACCGCGAAATGGCCGGGTTGGCGTACTGGATCACACTGCCCTCGCCCACCACCAGGATGCCCTCGGCGGCGTTGTCGAGCACCGAGGCGTTAAAGGCGCGCGCGGACTCCAGGTCATGGCTCAGGCGCTGCAAGGCACGGCGGTTGCGCTGGTGTTCCAGCAACGCCTGCACCTTGGGCTTGAGAATGTGTGGGTCGAAGGGTTTGAACAGGTAATCAATGGCGCCGCTGGCATAGCCTTCCAATACAGAGGCAGGCGACTGGGCATGGGCGGTCAGGAAGATAATTGGCGTCATGCGCGTGCGTTGGCTGCCACGCATCAGGCGCGCAACCTCAAAGCCATCCATGCCGGGCATGCGCACATCCAGCAAGACCAGGTCGACTTCGTGCGCGAGCAGTAACTCCAACGCTTCCAGCCCGGAAGCCGCGGTCATCACGTGCCAATCTTCACGCTGCAAAAGCGCACGCATGCTGATGAGGTTTTCCGGGTAGTCATCAACCACCAGAAGAACCGAACTACCATCGCCGGGGTGTGGAGCGCAATCCATGCTACGTCTCTTCCTTGAAGGGCTGTACCGGTCACTTCTGATATAAAAACCGGACAAACACTGAGGCCTCACTCTAGCCCCGGTTCTAAAAAAGCAGAAGTGACGCGGGTGCCATCATTGCGCCAAAGCTCAGGAAGCCGACTAACGGTCAAGCGCTACAGCCCACGCCCCATGGGAAACATGGCTTTTTGGCACTCCTCTGACGCCAATAAATTGCCAGCAATTGTTTAACAACCGGACGATCACCGCCTATAAAGAACGTGAATGGCCCCCGGGCCAAAGCCTCACCTCTGTAAAAAGGCCAACACCATGATCGACCTTTCCACCTGGAACCTGAGCATTCCGGTCGGCTCGCCGCCCACGACCATCGACACTCCGAAACTGCTTAGCGGCTTCAAGGACCAATATTTCCAGGCCGAAGGCAGCGACGTGCAATTCTGGACACCCGTGACCGGCACGCGCACAGAAAACGCCGTCTACCCGCGCAGCGAATTGCGCGAAACCTATGCCGACGGGCGTCTGCGTAACTGGACTTACCCCGACGCCGACAATTTTCTGCGCGCCACCCTGGCCGTCAACCAGGTGCCCTCGAGCGGCAAAGTAGTCATCGGTCAGATCCACGCCTACGACAGCCAGAAACCCCTGATCAAGCTCGAATATCAATTCAAGGAAAAAACCCAGACCGGCAACATTGTCGCCAAAGTGCGCATGCGCCCGGACGAGGATGAAGGCCGCGTGATTATCGTGGCCTCCAATGTGCCGCTGGAGAAGAGTTTCACCTACGTGATCAACCTCAATAAAGCCGGGCTGCTGACCGTCGAGGCCGCTGACGGCCAGTGGAATGAGCGCATTGGTGCCGCGTGGGGCGCCAAACCGCTGTATTTCAAGGCCGGCGCGTATGTGCAGGACAACAGTGGCAACAGCAAGGAAGGCGCACGGGTGACGTTTGCGAAGCTGGATATTGATCACGAATGAGTGCCGCCTGATTTCAAGCAGGCCTGGCCCTACGACTCCACGGATTATTCGCGTTTAAGCACGCCGCTGATCCCTGTGGGAGCCGGGCTTGCCCGCCATGGCGGACTGTCAGCCAACCCATTCGGTCACTGACACGCCGCGTCGCGGGCAAGCCCGGCACCCACAGGCAATCTGCATTGGCAGGGCAACCCTGCGGCGAATCAGCTCGGCGCAACGCACAAGGGTCAAATCCCGGCCACAAAAAAGCCCGCATCGCTGCGGGCTTTTTGTTTAAACGCCTGAGGCTCAGTTCACCTTGGCGTTCAACTCACCTTTCAGGTAACGCTGGTACATCGCTTCCAGGGAGATCGGCTTGATCTTCGAAGCATTACCGGCCGTACCGAACGCTTCGTAACGAGCGATACACACGTCACGCATCGCGGTCACAGTGGCACCGAAGAATTTACGTGGGTCAAATTCGCTCGGGTTGGTGGCCATCAGGCGACGCATCGCACCGGTGGACGCCAGGCGCAGGTCGGTGTCGATGTTGACCTTGCGCACGCCGTACTTGATGCCTTCAACGATTTCTTCAACCGGCACGCCGTAGGTCTCTTTGATGTCGCCACCGTACTGGTTGATGATCGCCAGCCACTCTTGCGGCACCGAGGAAGAACCGTGCATCACCAGGTGGGTGTTAGGGATGCGTTTGTGGATTTCCTTGATGCGGTCGATCGCCAGCACGTCGCCGGTAGGCGGCTTGGTGAACTTGTAAGCGCCGTGGCTGGTGCCGATGGCGATGGCCAGGGCATCCACTTGGGTCTTTTTCACGAAGTCAGCGGCTTCTTCCGGGTCGGTCAGCATCTGGCTGTGATCCAGCACGCCTTCAGCGCCGATGCCGTCTTCTTCGCCGGCCATGCCGGTTTCCAACGAACCCAGGCAGCCCAGCTCGCCTTCAACCGAAACGCCGCAGGCGTGAGCCATGGCCACGGTTTGTTGGGTCACGCGTACGTTGTACTCGTAGTCAGTTGGGGTCTTGCCGTCTTCGCCGAGGGAGCCGTCCATCATCACCGAGCTGAAGCCCAGTTGGATGGAGCGCTGGCACACGTCAGGGCTGGTGCCGTGGTCCTGGTGCATGCACACCGGGATGTGCGGGAATTCTTCGATGGCGGCCAGGATCAGGTGACGCAGGAAAGGGGCACCGGCGTATTTGCGGGCACCGGCCGAAGCCTGAACGATCACTGGGGAGTCGGTCTTGTCAGCGGCTTCCATGATGGCGCGCATCTGCTCAAGGTTGTTGACGTTAAAGGCTGGGACGCCGTAGCCGAACTCGGCTGCGTGGTCCAGCATTTGACGCATGCTGATAAGTGCCATTGTGTTGTCTCTCCCGATCGTGGGTCGTTAATCGTGCAAGCCTGCCGTAGCGGCGGCTGCTATTCAAGTTATTGCAGATCAAGGGGTTAAGGCTTGGCCTGCTGAATCGTTATTGCAGTGACGGACCTGACACAAGCTCCAATTTGAAACCCGATCAATGTGAGAGCTGGCTTGCCTGCGATGGCGATTTGTCTGTCGACATCTTCGGTAACTGACCCACCGTCATCGCGGGCAAGCCCACTCCCACATTTGATTTTCATTGGGCTCACTACTGGGCCTTGCAGCCTCGCCCAATCAAATCATCGGTGGCGACCCAGTAAATCAGGCCTTCCTCACCTTTTTGGTGAAACGCCAACTGGTCGTTGCTGTACAGCACGCCCGAGGCAGCAACGTCCTGTTTAAGACGATAAACCTGGTCGGAACCGCCGAGGCGTACATCCACCTCGGAACGCGCCTGGTTGGCAAAGCGCCAGTTGACCTCGGCCTTGCTGTCGCACGTCCAGGTGGTCCACTTGTCGGCCGGCTCTGCCTTGTTGAACATGTTCATGCTGCTGCAGCCGGCCAACAAGGCCAGGGCTGCCAGGGCGAAAACGCCTTTCATTGCCAATCCTCGAACGGCGACCCAAAAGGTCGCCAAAGCTGTCGGTTAGTTGATCAGACCCGTCAAGGGCAACCCTGTTCCTGACCGTTGGGCGCGGCGTCGTATTGCTCAAGCCGCTCGTTGCCGATGCGCTTGTTGATCACCGGCATGGTTTCGGCTTGCCAGTCAGCCTGGTAGCAGCTCTTTTTCTGCGTAGGCGCAGGCTCTGCAGCGGCAGGCTTCGCGCTTGGCGTGCTGCCGCAGCCAGCCAACAGGCCGGCTGCAATCACCAGTGCCAACGACTTGATCATGGGAATACTCCTTTTCCGGATCACGAGCCTTAGCCTTTGGCTCGAGTTTCCAGCACTTCAACGGCCGGCAGCACTTTGCCTTCGACGAATTCGAGGAACGCGCCGCCACCGGTAGAAATGTAGGAGATCTGGTCAGCAACGCCATATTTATCGATGGCCGCCAAGGTATCGCCACCGCCGGCGATGGAGAATGCCGAGCTTTCAGCAATGGCGTGGGCCAGTACTTTGGTGCCGTTGCCGAACTGGTCGAACTCGAACACGCCGACCGGGCCGTTCCACAAAATAGTCTTGGACGACTTCAGCAGTTCAGCGAAGTTGGCTGCGGTTTGCGGGCCGATGTCCAGGATCATGTCGTCGGCGGCCACGTCAGCGATGAGCTTGACGGTGGCTTCGGCGCTTTCAGCGAACTCCTTGGCCACGACTACGTCCACCGGCAGCGGCACGCTGACTTTGGCCGCGATGGCGCGCGCGGTGTCGAGCAGGTCCGGCTCGTACAGGGACTTGCCCACCGGGTGGCCGGCTGCGGCCAGGAAGGTGTTGGCAATGCCGCCGCCGACGATCAACTGGTTGCAGATCTGGCTCAGGCTGTTGAGCACGTCGAGCTTGGTGGAGACTTTGGAACCGGCCACGATGGCCGCCATTGGCTGCGCCGGAGCGCCCAGGGCCTTGCCCAGTGCATCCAGTTCTGCGGCCAGCAGCGGGCCGGCGGCGGCGACTTTGGCGAACTTGGCCACGCCATGGGTCGAACCCTCGGCGCGGTGCGCGGTGCCGAAGGCGTCCATCACGAACACGTCGCACAGGGCCGCGTATTGCTGGGCCAGTTCGTCGCTGTTCTTTTTCTCGCCTTTGTTGAAGCGCACGTTTTCGAACAGCACGATGTCGCCTGGCTTGACGTCAACGCCGCCCAGGTAGTCAGCCACCAGCGGCACGTCGCGGCCCAGGGCCTTGCTCAGGTAGTCGGCTACCGGCTTGAGGCTGTTTTCGGCGGAGAACTCACCTTCGGTCGGACGACCCAGGTGGGAGCAGACCATCACGGCCGCGCCTTTTTCCAGGGCCAGCTTGATGGTCGGCAGCGAGGCCAGGATTCGCGCATCGCTGGTGACAACACCGTCCTTGACTGGGACGTTGAGGTCTTCGCGAATCAGTACGCGCTTACCTTGCAGATCGAGGTCGGTCATCTTCAACACGGTCATGGGTCGCAGTTCCTGAATTACTGTTGAGGTTGTGTGGAGGCGATGTGCAGATAATGTTCGGCAACATCCAGCATTCGGTTGGCAAACCCCCATTCGTTGTCGAACCAAGCCAGGATGTTCACCAGCCTGGGGCCGGAAACGCGGGTCTGGCTGGCATCGACAATCGCCGAATGCGGGTCATGGTTGAAATCGCAACTGGCATGCGGCAACTCGGTGTAGGCCAGCAAACCCTTGAGCGGGCCGCTGGTGGCGGCGTCGCGCAGAATCCGGTTGACCTCCGTCGCGTCAGTGTCGCTGACAGTCTGCATGGTGATGTCCAGGCAAGACACGTTCACCGTTGGCACCCGTACGGCTTTGGCTTGAATTCGCCCGGCAAGTTCCGGTAACAATCTTTCGATACCTCGCGCCAGGCCGGTAGACACCGGAATCACTGACTGGAAGGCCGAACGCGTGCGGCGCAGGTCTTCGTGGTGATAGGCGTCGATGACCGGCTGGTCGTTCATCGCCGAGTGAATCGTGGTGATCGACACATAATCCAGGCCAATCGCCTGATCCAGCAGGCGCAACAGCGGCACGCTGCAGTTGGTGGTGCAGGAGGCGTTAGACACCAGCAGCTCATTGCCGGTCAGGCAATCCTGGTTGATGCCGTAGACGATGGTGGCGTCGACATCCGCCTCGCTGGCCATCGGCTGGGAAAACAGCACACGCGGTGCGCCGGCGTCGAGAAAACGCTGGCCATCGGCACGGGTGTGGTAAGCACCGGAGCATTCCAACACCAGGTCGACGCCCAGCGCCGCCCAGTCGATGCCCTCGGGGGTGGCACTGCGCAGGACTTTCACGCAGTCGCCATTGATATGCAGACAGTCGCCTTCAACGCGCACTTCGCCGGGAAACCGGCCATGGGTGGAGTCAAAGCGTGTCAGGTATTCGATACTGGCCATGTCGGCCAAATCGTTGATCGCGACAATTTCAAACCCGGCCGCCGCCCCTCGCTCAAACAGAGCACGCAAGACGCAACGACCAATGCGGCCGTAGCCGTTGAGTGCAACTTTGTAGGGACGCGGTTGGGGCATGGGGTTCTCGATCAATGTTAGTTCGGTGTTGAATGCTCTGACGCTATCGCGGGCAAGCCCGCTCCCACATTAGACCGCGATCCAAATGTGGGAGCGGGCTTGCCCGCGATAGCGCCAGTGCAGACAACGCAGACTGACTTAGTCTTCCAGCAGCTCTTCAGCCTGACCCAGGATGTTTTCCAGGGTGAAACCGAACTCTTCGAACAACGCTGGCGCCGGCGCCGACTCACCATAGGTGGTCATGCCGATCACGCGGCCTTCCAGGCCCACGTACTTGTACCAGTAGTCGGCGTGAGCCGCTTCGATGGCAATACGCGCGCTGACCTGCAACGGCAGAACCGATTGCTTGTAGTCGGCGTCCTGGGCTTCGAACAGGCTGGTGCACGGCATGGACACAACGCGCACGTTGCGGCCCTGGGCCGTCAGCTTGTCGTAGGCCTGAACGGTCAGGCCGACTTCGGAACCGGTGGAAATCAGGATCAGCTCCGGCTCGCCAACGCAGTCCTTGAGCACGTAGCCACCACGGCTGATCGCAGCGATCTGCGCGTCGGTACGCACTTGGTGCTGCAGGTTCTGACGCGAGAAGATCAGTGCCGAAGGGCCGTCCTTACGCTCAATGGCGTGTTTCCAGGCCACGGCAGATTCGACCGCGTCGGCTGGGCGCCAGCAATCCAGGTTCGGTGTGGTACGCAGGCTGGTCAGTTGCTCGACCGGCTGGTGCGTCGGGCCGTCTTCGCCCAAACCGATGGAGTCGTGGGTGTACACATGGATCACACGCTTTTTCATCAGCGCGGCCATACGTACGGCGTTGCGCGCGTATTCCATGAACATCAGGAAGGTTGCGCCGTAAGGCACCAGGCCGCCGTGCAGGGACACGCCGTTCATGATGGCGCTCATGCCGAACTCGCGCACGCCGTAGTACATGTAGTTGCCGCTGGCGTCTTCGGCCGAGACACCTTTGCAACCTTTCCACAGGGTCAGGTTGGAACCGGCCAGGTCAGCCGAACCGCCGAGGATCTCAGGCAGCAACGGGCCAAAGGCGTTCAGGGTGTTCTGGCTGGCTTTACGGCTGGCGATGGTCTCGCCCTTGGCCGCCACTTCGGCGATGTAGGCCGAGGCTTTTTCCGAGAAGTCGGCAGGCAGGTCACCGGCCAGGCGGCGTACCAGTTCGTTGGCCAACTCAGGGAATTCGGCGGAGTAGGCCGCAAAACGCTGGTCCCACTCGGCTTCGGTCGCCAGGCCTTTTTCCTTGGCGTTCCACTCGGCATAGATGTCAGCCGGGATTTCGAACGGGCCGTGGTTCCACTTCAGCGCTTCACGGGTCAGGGCGATTTCCGCGTCACCCAGTGGGGCGCCGTGGCAGTCTTCTTTACCTTGCTTGTTCGGCGAGCCGAAACCAATGGTGGTCTTGCAGCAGATCAGGGTCGGCTGCTCGCTCTTGCGGGCGGTGTCGATGGCGGTCTTGATCTCTTCCGGATCGTGGCCGTCGACGTTACGGATCACTTGCCAGTTGTAGGCTTCGAAACGCTTCGGAGTGTCATCGGTGAACCAGCCTTCGACTTCGCCGTCGATGGAGATGCCGTTGTCATCGTAGAAGGCAATCAGCTTGCCCAGGCCCAGGGTACCGGCCAGGGAAGCCACTTCGTGGGAAATGCCTTCCATCATGCAGCCATCACCCAGGAACACATAGGTGTGGTGATCGACGATGTTGTGACCAGGGCGGTTGAACTGCGCGCTCAGGACTTTTTCAGCGAGTGCGAAGCCAACAGCATTGGCCAGGCCCTGGCCCAGCGGACCGGTGGTGGTCTCGACGCCTGGGGTGTAGCCGAATTCCGGGTGACCCGGGGTGCGGCTGTGCAGTTGGCGGAAGCTCTTGAGGTCATCGATGGTGACGTCGTAGCCGGTCAGGTGCAGCAGCGAATAGATCAGCATCGAGCCATGGCCGTTGGACAGCACGAAGCGGTCACGGTCGGCGAACGACGGGTTGCTCGGATTGTGTTTCAGGTAGTCACGCCAAAGTACCTCGGCGATATCCGCCATGCCCATCGGGGCACCGGGATGGCCGCTGTTGGCTTTTTGCACGGCATCCATGCTGAGGGCACGAATGGCGTTGGCACGCTCACGACGGCTGGGCATCGCTGATCTCCTGGGGTTGCTTAAAAGAAACGGAAAAAAGGATCGGCATTTTCCCTCAGCCACCGCCTGCGGGCAATCACAGATAGTCACTTGAGGTGTTTTTCCTGCGGTTTGCCCGCTAATCGCTTGCAGAAAAGCCTGACCGCTTCGTCTAAAGGTTATAGCGGCTGCTTATAACTACCGATTATCGACCAATATCAAAACTTTTTGATATTGGCCTTGCGGGGATATCCACCCGTCACTAGACTGCTGGCCTTATGAACCTACCCGTGCCCTCCCTGCGTCCTGACGACGGCGATGAACTGGCAGCCTTGTGCAAGGCAGCTGGTGATCCGTTACGCCTGAACGTATTGCGCGCACTGGCCAACGACTCTTTCGGCGTACTGGAACTGGCGCAGATCTTCGCCATTGGCCAGTCCGGCATGAGCCACCATTTGAAGGTCCTGGCCCAGGCTGACCTGGTGGCCACCCGCCGCGAGGGCAATGCGATTTTTTACCGCCGCGCCCTGCCCCACACCGAGCTGCTCGGCGGCAAACTGCACGCCGCGCTGCTGGAAGAGGTGGACAGCTTGAGCTTGCCCGGCGACGTGCAGTCGCGCATCAGCCAAGTTCACGGACAACGCGCTGCCGCCAGCCAGGATTTTTTCTCACGGGTCGCCGAGAAGTTTCGCGCCCAACAAGACCTGATTGCCGGCTTGCCGCAATACCGCGAAAGCGTACTGGCGCTGTTGGACAAACTGGGCTTCAGTCATTCGGCCACGGCGCTGGAAGTCGGCCCTGGCGATGGCGGTTTCCTGCCGGAGCTGGCGCGCCGCTTCAAGCAGGTGACAGCGCTGGACAACAGCCCGGCGATGCTCGAACTGGCGCGCCAGTTGTGCGAGCGCGAGGCGCTGGGCAATGTCAGCCTGCAGCTGGCGGACGCGTTGAACGACACAAACCTGCGGGCCGATTGCGTGGTGTTGAACATGGTCTTGCACCATTTCGCCGCCCCCGCCGACGCCCTCAAGCAGATGGCAAATTTGCTGCAACCCGGCGGTAGCCTGCTGGTCACAGATTTATGCAGCCACAACCAGAATTGGGCCAAGGAGGCCTGCGGTGATCTCTGGTTGGGTTTTGAACAGGACGATCTGGCCCGTTGGGCCACCGCTGCGGGACTCGTTCCCGGGGAAAGCCTCTATGTAGGTTTACGTAATGGTTTCCAGATTCAGGTCCGCCATTTTCAGCGGCCGGCTGGCGACACTCACCATCGGTAAATATCAGGAAAACATCGAGATGAGCGAATACTCCCTTTTCACCTCCGAGTCCGTGTCTGAAGGGCATCCGGACAAAATCGCCGACCAGATTTCTGATGCGGTGCTGGACGCCATCATTGCTGAAGACAAGTTCGCCCGTGTGGCGTGCGAGACTCTGGTGAAAACGGGCGTGGCGATCATCGCCGGTGAAGTCACCACCACCGCGTGGGTCGATCTGGAACAGATCGTGCGCGACGTTATCACCAAGATTGGCTACAACAGCTCCGACGTCGGCTTCGACGGCGCGACCTGCGGCGTGATGAACATCATCGGCAAGCAGTCGCCCGACATCAACCAGGGCGTGGACCGCGCCAAGCCTGAAGATCAGGGCGCTGGCGACCAGGGCCTGATGTTCGGCTACGCCAGCAACGAAACCGAGGTGCTGATGCCGGCGCCGATCACCTTCTCGCACCAGCTGGTGCAGCGTCAGGCCGAGGCCCGCAAAAACGGCCTGCTGCCGTGGCTGCGTCCGGATGCCAAGTCCCAGGTGACCTGCCGTTACGAAGGCGGCAAAGTCGTGGGTATCGACGCCGTTGTACTGTCGACCCAGCACAACCCGGACGTGTCCTACGCCGACCTGCGCGAAGGCGTGATGGAGCTGATCGTCAAGCACGTGCTGCCGGCCGAACTGCTGACCAAGGACACCCAGTTCCACATCAACCCGACTGGCCAGTTCATCATCGGTGGCCCGGTGGGCGACTGCGGCCTGACCGGCCGCAAGATCATCGTCGACAGCTACGGCGGCATGGCCCGTCACGGCGGCGGCGCGTTCTCGGGCAAAGACCCGTCCAAGGTTGACCGTTCGGCGGCCTACGCCGGTCGTTATGTGGCCAAGAACATCGTCGCGGCCGGCCTGGCCGAGCGTTGCGAGATCCAGGTTTCCTACGCTATCGGTGTAGCCCAGCCTACGTCGATCTCGCTGAATACCTTCGGCACCGGCAAGATCAGCGACGACAAAATCGTCAAGCTGGTGCGCGAGATCTTCGACCTGCGTCCATACGCGATCACCACCATGCTTGACCTGCTGCACCCGATGTACCAGGAAACTGCAGCCTACGGCCACTTCGGCCGTACCCCTGCGCAGAAGACTGTCGGCGACGACACCTTCACCACGTTCACCTGGGAAAAAACCGACCGCGCCAACGACCTGCGCACCGCCGCCGGCCTGTAAGCACGCGCTGCCCCAAAAGCCCCGCCGGGTTCGCCGGCGGGGCTTTTTATTGCCTGCGCAACAGGCATTACACATTTGGCGCCCTGAGTACCCGACTGGGCGACAAACCCGGCGACTGCCAGCCGCACGCCAAAGACCGGCAAAGCAAAATTGACGTGGCGCAGGCCAAGAACGACGTGCTGAGCGTGAAGGCTTTTTAAAGCCGCACGAGAGCAGGTCAACAAAGGTTGTAACAAACTGGCCGAGTCTTAAGCCCAAGTCGACGCCAGGCAGCAAACACAGGAAGCCAAGATGAATAAGAACGACGCGGTGAAAGCGTTGGGCGGCCTGTTCAAGTAATTCGAAACACCCGGTAAAAAGCCCCGCGCTGTCGGGGCTTTTTTGTGGCCGCCTGGATCACTTAGGCTGGGCGCCCCTTCCGAGCAAGGATGCTCATGATGCGTTTATTGATTGCTCTGTTACTCAGTGCCTTGCCCTTTCTGGTGTGGGCAGAAGACTGTCCCGAGGACGCCCGATCACAGGTCGGCGCGCTGGCCAGGCAGATCACGCTGTGGGATGACAGCTACCACCGGCTCGGCCAATCCCCGGTGAGCGATGAACTCTACGATCAGGCGCGCCACCGCCTGGACCACTGGCGAACGTGTTTCCCCAAAAACGGCCTGACGGCTGACAAGCCACTCGCGAGTTCGCGGGGCACGCGGCCTCACCCGGTCGCGCATACCGGCCTTGAAAAGTTACTGGATGAGCAGGCTGTCGACGAATGGCTCAGGACGCGGCAAGACGTATGGATTCAACCCAAGGTCGATGGTGTCGCGGTGACGCTGGTCTATCGCCAGGGCCGATTGAGCCGGCTTATCAGCCGGGGTGACGGACGCCTCGGCCAGGATTGGTCGACTGCCGCACGCCGGATCCCCGGCATTGTCCAGCAACTGCCGGAGCCCATCGACCTGGTGCTGCAAGGCGAACTCTATTGGCGCCTCGACGCTCATGTGCAAGCGACACAGGGCGGGCTGAATGCTCGCAGCAAGATGGCCGGGTTGATGAACCGCCTTCAGTTGAGCGACACCGATGCCGCGGGGATCGGGCTCTTTGTCTGGGCCTGGCCTGACGGCCCGACCGACTTCAACGAGCGCCTGACCACCCTCTCACGCTGGGGCTTCACCGATAGCCATCGCTACAGCCAGCGCATTCAAAACATTGCTGAAGCCTCACACTGGCGCAGCTACTGGTACAACCATCCCCTGCCGTTTGCCAGCGATGGCGTGGTATTGCACCAGGCTGTGCATGCGCCCGGCAAACGCTGGCAAGCCAGCGCTCCCTACTGGGCGGTCGCCTGGAAATACCCGGCCGCCAAGGCGCTCGCGCTGGTGCGTAACGTGCGGTTCAACATCGGCCGCACCGGGCGTATTACGCCCATTCTTGAGCTGGAGCCGGTACGGCTGGATGACCGGCACATCCACCGCGTGAGCGTCGGCTCCCTGAAACGCTGGCAAGTGCTGGATATTCGCCCCGGCGATCAGGTGTCCATCAGCCTTGCCGGCCATGTTATCCCCCGCTTGGAGCACGTGATCCTGCGCAACGAGAACAGGGTGGAAGTACGAGTGCCCGATGCGCGTAATTTTCACGCCTTGAGCTGTTGGCAACTGGACCCTGGTTGCGAGGAGCAATTGCTGGCCCGCCTGACCTGGCTGAGCGGCAACCAAGGCCTGGCCATGCCGCATATTGGCCGCGAAACCTGGAACATATTGATCCAGGCCGGTCTAATCGCCGGCATTCTCGATTGGTTGACCCTGGATGCGGCAGAGCTTGCTAACATTGACGGCTTCGGCGAACGCAGCCGCGCGCGGGTGCTCGATAGCATTCAAAACGCTCGGCAACGTCCCTTTGCACAATGGCTCAAAGCCTTGGGTGTACCGCCCTCGGCACGTAACGACCTGGACGGCGGCTGGCAGACCCTGGCCGCCAGAGACACCCAGGCCTGGCTGGCCACCGATGGCATCGGCCCGGGCCGCGCAGCGCAATTGAGCGCCTTTTTTCGCGACCCGCAAGTACAGGCGTTGGCTCAGACACTCCGCGAGGCGGGGATAGACGGGTTCTAACCTGGCCCGACCATTTTTTAACCAACGGCAGAATTCATCCTGCCATTTGATTGCACCCTGGAGCCTTTATGAAATTTCTTGCCCCTTTTGCCTTGTTAACGGTTGCAAGCTTCATGGCGACACCCCTGCTGGCCGCTGAAGAGGTGCCGGAACTCACCGGCTGCGCCGCCAAGCGCCAAGCCATCAGCGCTCAGATCGAACAAGCCAAGGCACACGGCAACAGCCAACAACAGGCTGGCCTGGAAAAAGCCCTGAGCGAAGTCACCGCCAACTGCACCGACGCATCCCTGAGGAAAGAACGCGAAAACAAGGTGCTCGACGCCAAGCACGAAGTCAGCCGCCGTCAGGCCGACCTCGACAAGGCGATGAAAAAGGGTGACGCAGACAAGATCAACAAGCGTAAGGACAAGTTGGCGCAATCACGCAAAGAGCTGCAGGACGCTGTTGAAGAACTCGACCAGTAAACCCGGTCAGTGATCCCGAAACTGTTTATGGCAAGCCGTGCAGGCATCTTCGACTTTCTGCACCGCAGGCCCCAGGTTGCTGGCTTTGTAAGGCTGCACCTGGCTGGCGATCACCAGTTCACCGGTGGCCGTTTCAAGGTTTCGGGCCAACGCCTGGAACCGTGCCTGCTGTTGCCACACGCTGTCCTTGGCGCTGGTGTGATCTTCTTCGCGCACACTCGGGAAATGCTTCCACGGTTCGTGGGACAACGCGTCAAGCTTGACCGCGCCTTCGGCGAACTTCGCGCCATCGAAAGGGATGCGCCCACGCAACATGCCGCCCAGGTCTTCGCCGGTCTTGAGCATTTGCTTGAAGATTGCCTTGCGCTGACCCAGGGGTGAATTCGGATCAACACCGCCACAAGCGGATAACGTCAGGCAGGCCAGCAATACAACGGTCAGTCTTTTAAAAGTCATGATGGCTTCAGGTCACGGGAACGGCGGCCAGTATCCTCGCCCCGCCCGTAAAGACCAATAGCCCTATTAATAATAAGGGTTGCCCAAACGCGCTGCGGCGCGGGCAATCGCTTCAGGAAGTGTTTGTATGAATGTCACCTTGAAACCCTGGACCCGCCGCCTGGCGTGGGCTCTGCCGATCATTGCACTGCTGGCCGGCTGCGATGGCAACAAAGACGCCGGCAAAGATGAAACCGTTAAACCCCATGCCGTCGCCACGTATGTGAGTGCACCGTGGGAAGCCTTGCCGGCTGTTTCCGACAGCGACCTGCTGGCCGGGTTTGAGTCCTGGCGCAGCGCCTGCCAACGCCTGAAAGCCGACCCGATCTGGGGTGCGACCTGCGCAGCAGCGACCAGCGTGCCGGGCAACGCCCCGGCGGTGCGCAGCTTTCTCAAGGAGCGCCTGGACGTGTTCGGCCTGCGCTCGGCCGACAACACGCCGAACGGCCTGATCACCGGCTACTACGAACCGGTCTACCCCGGCAGTCTGACCGAAACCGCCACTGCCCATGTGCCGGTGTACGGGGTGCCGGATGACCTGATCATCGTCAACCTGGAAAGCATCTACCCGGAACTCAAGGGCAAGCGCCTGCGCGGCCGCCTCGAAGGGCGTGTGCTCAAGCCATATGACGACGCCAGCACCATCAACGGCCAGGGCTCCACCGCCAAGCCGATTGCCTGGCTGACCAACCCGATGGACCTGCAGTTCTTGCAGATTCAGGGCTCGGGCCGCATTCAACTCGCCGGCGGGCGCCAACTGCGTGTGGGGTATGGCGACCAGAACGGTTACCCGTACCGCCCGATCGGCCGTTGGCTGGTGGAGCAAGGCGAGCTGAAAAAAGAAGACGTGACCATGGGCGCCATCAGCGCCTGGGCCAAGGCTAACCCGCAACGTATTCCACAACTGCTGGCGAGCAACCCCAGCTACGTGTTTTTCAGCGCGCGTCCGGACAGCAATGAAGGCCCGCGCGGCTCACTGAATGTGCCGCTGACGGCTGGCTACAGCGTGGCGGTGGATCGCAAGGTGATTCCGCTGGGCAGCCTGTTATGGCTGTCGACCACCAAACCTGACGGCTCGCCCATTGCCCGGCCCGTGGCCGCACAGGACACCGGCGGTGCAATCACCGGCGAAGTGCGCGCAGACTTGTTCTGGGGCACCGGTGATGCAGCGGGCGAGTTGGCGGGGAATATGAAGCAGCAGGGCCAGATCTGGATGTTGTGGCCCAAAGGCGCAGCGTTGCCACACGTACCGGATGCACCTGCCGGTACCTGAGTGCTACTGACAGGCGCGACTCATGGTGCTGGGCACGCGTGTGTGGCGAGCGGGCTGGTGTGACTAGCAGACCTAATGTGGCGAGCGGGATTGATGTGGCGAGCGGGCTTGCCCCGCGTTGGGCTGCGAAGCGGCCCTAAAAATACACACCGCGTTCTTTCTGAAAGAACTCGGCGCTTTTAACGGGGCCGCTTCGCGCCCCAACGCGGGGCAAGCCCGCTCGCCACCACAAGCCCGCTCGCACACCCATTCCGCTCGGCACGACAAACGGGCTCGGCACAACAAGCCAGGTCACACGAGAAATTGCATCAGGCCTTAGATCGAGACAAAAAAGAAACTCGCAATCAATGCCATGCCCAATGCCCAGACCAGCGAACGCAGCATCGCCCAGTCCGCCAGGTAGCAAATGATGTACAGCAGCCGACTGGTGATAAACAGCACCGCCAGCACATTGATAGTCACCAGTGACGCCGTGCCGGCCAAGTGCGCAATGATCACTGCCGCCGCAAACGCCGGCGTCACTTCAAAGCTGTTGAGTTGCGCACTGTGAGCGCGCTTGGCGAACCCATCGAGGGTGTCCAGGAAAGCCCGAGGGTCATGGTTCTGCCGAGGCCCGAACTTGCCGCCGCTGAACTTGGCCACACCCGTGCACAGATAAGGCAGGAAAATTGCGATCAACACACACCAGAAAGCCACCGTCATCACTGATTCCTTTTGTAGTTTTAGCCAGCGGTTAGAGTTTTAGCACTAAAAATGCCACACCGCACTTAACCGCTATGAACCGCGCCACCGCCAAAGGTTCTACCGGCCTTTTGCCCCATGGCCTGCAACATCCCGCCACTGCTGCGGTCCATCCACCCATTAACCAACGCACACTCCACCTTCCAAGGACCCCGGATGCTTGAACTTGTCGCCGCCTTCATTTGCCTCACCACCCTGCTCACGTATGTGAACTTCCGTTTTATCGGCCTGCCGCCCACCATCGGCGTGATGGTCACCGCCCTGCTGTTCTCACTGATCCTGCAAGGCCTGAGCTTCATCGGTTACCCAGGCCTGGAGGAGCGTATTCAGCAATTGATCGGCCAGATCGACTTTGGCGATCTGTTGATGAACTGGATGCTTTCGTTCCTGCTGTTCGCCGGCGCCTTGCACGTCAACCTGAATGACTTGCGCAGTTATCGCTGGCCCATCGGTCTGTTGGCAACCTTTGGCGTGTTGATTGCCACCGTGGTTATCGGCAGCCTGGCGTTTTACATTTTTGCCCTGTTTGGCTGGCACGTGAGCTTCCTCTACTGCCTGCTGTTCGGCGCGCTGATCTCGCCCACCGACCCGATTGCGGTGCTGGGCGTGCTGCGAACGGCCAACGCATCGAAACCGCTGAAAACCACCATCGTCGGCGAATCGCTGTTCAATGACGGCACCGCGGTCGTGGTGTTTACCGTGCTGTTGGGCATCGCGCAGTTGGGTGAAACGCCAACCGTCGGCGCCACGGCCATGCTGTTCGCCCATGAAGCGATTGGCGGCGTGGTGTTCGGCGGGCTGATCGGCTACCTGGTGTACTTGATGATCAAAAGCATCGAGCAGCACCAGATTGAGGTCATGCTGACCTTGGCGCTGGTGATCGGCGGCTCGGCGCTGGCCACCGAACTGCACGTCTCGGCACCGATTGCGATGGTGGTTGCCGGCCTGATCATCGGCAACCTGGGCCGCAAGCTGGCGATGAACGACATGACCCGACGCTACCTGGACGGTTTCTGGGAATTGCTCGATGACATGCTCAACGCCCTGCTGTTCGCGTTGATCGGCATGGAGCTGTTGCTGTTGCCGTTCAACTGGCTGCACGTATTGGCGGCCAGTTTGCTGGCGGTGGCGATCCTGCTTTCGCGCCTGCTGACCGTGGCCCCGGCGATCCTGTTGCTGCGCCGCTGGCGCACCGTACCGCGCGGCACTATCCGTATCCTTACCTGGGGCGGCCTGCGTGGCGGGGTGTCGGTAGCATTGGCACTGGCCTTGCCGTTGGGGCCGGAGCGCGACTTGTTGCTGAGCATCACCTACATCGTGGTGCTGTCGTCGATCCTGCTGCAGGGTTTGAGCATCGGCAAGCTGGTCAAACACGTGACCAAGGATGAACCGGCTCCGCAGGCCGAGACCCACTGATGGACACGGGCGGCGAGCTGACTTCGCCGCCCGCATTACGGTCAGAGGGTCTGCACAATGATCTGGCTTTTCAGGTCATTGAACATCGCCTCGATCATCGGCTGCATCGCCTTGAACCAAGCAGGGCTGCACACCGCTTCGGGATGACTGAACGCCAGGGTGCGGGAAACCAGTACGGTGTTGCCGCTGCGCTCATAACGGGCGTCGTAGGTAACATCCGCGCCCTTAAGCGAAACGGTCTTGGGCACCGCCAGAATATTCACCCCTTCGGGAAACTCGAAGCGGGCCTTTTCAATACTCTGGTTGGCGAAACAGCTGAAGTTCTGCAGCCGCTCCTTTTCCACCGACAGGGCCTGCACGTCCTGAGCAATATTGCTGCCCAGCCGACTGAGGGCCGGCACGCCGATTGGCCCCGGTAAGTTGACGAGGTTTTCCGTGCGCCCGGCCAACGTGGTGTTGAAGCCGGACGCATCCCCGTCGAGTGCATCTGTTTGCAGCGCACCGCTGCCCATCAGGCCATGGCTGCGTAGCGTTTTCTGAATGATCTGCTCACGCTCCGTCGGCGGCAGCGACCTGATACCAAAACGCATCGCTTCCGTGCGCCAACCTTCGGCCAGAGACGTTTGGGTAAAATCCGCCGCGCCCGTGTCATCGATCTTGAACACCAACTCACTGGACAACTTGCCAGCTTGAGTGGCCGGGGTACGCGCCATCTCGCCGGTGCACGTCAACAACACTAGCTTGTCCAGGTCCTGCAGCGGCAGGTAACCGGCGGCGATGAAACGGGCGGTAGAGTCCAGGTACAGGTCAAGGCTGGGCACATAGGTGATCACATGGTTGATCACACGTAACGCGGCCACCGTGGGCAAGGTGTAGGCATTGCCCAGGTTGATCAGCGCCGGCGAGCTGTCGATGGCCACGGCCTTTAGCATGGCTTCGAGCAAGGCCACATGGTCCTTGCAGTCGCCGTAACGGTTATCCAGCACGGACTGCGCCGAGTGTGGCACCACGCCGCCGGCATCGATGTACACCGCCACATAACGGATGTTCTTGCGCACCCAGTCACTGAGCGCCAGGGCTTTGGCCCGAGGCGTCGGCTGGTCGGCCGTGAGCGTGTGCGCCAACTCAGTGATGTGCGGCGTCACCTCGACCTGGGCCCGTGCCTGGTACGCTTTGGCCAGGTCTTGGTAGTTTGCAAAGGTCGAAACGGCGAGGATTTGGCCATAGTCGGTGTAGGCCACAGCACTCTGCTCAGGTCGGAGTTTGTCAACCGGCACATAGTCCCAACGGTAGACCTTGCGCCCGGCCGTGGCATGCGCAGGGGCCGCCTTGAAACCCCGAGCCTCGGCATACAAGGGTTTGTCGGCCGGCAGGTCATAGGTCAGGCTGTAATCCTGGGTCTGGCTCAGGCTCGGCGTGGCGAAGTCAGTGAACTCGCCAGGGAATAACGCCGTCTTGCGCGTTCGTGTATAGCGCAGGCTCAGACGATCCCCTACCGCCACCTCAGGAAAAATCACAACTTTGACCCGTGAGTCCTGAAACATCGGGGCATTCGCCGACGCCTGCTCCTGTTGCTCCCTGATCTGCGGCGCGGTGACCCTCACTTTGCGCCCGTCGGGCTTGAGCGTGAAGGCTTCGACAATCTCCAGGCTGTCCAGCGAGCGGTTGTAACTGACCGCCTGCTGGGCACTGAACCTGATGGCTCGCTCTTCGTTGATCAACGTGACCTTATCGGCCTGCAGCACATAACTGCCGTCGGCGTTGATCACGTAGTGTTGAGTATTCTTTTCGATGGTCACCGAGCGATCCGCCGCATCGTCCCTGGCCTGCGCCATGCCGAACACGCCCAGCGCCACGATCAGCGCGCACCCATTGCGCACCCGTAAAAAAGGGGAAGCCCGCATAAAGATCCTTCTTTCATGAATGGAAAGCCGCGCAGCGACTTTGCCATTCATTTATGACGAATCGGCTTACCGCTCTTTGTTGACCTGCTGGGGGTGGCGCGGGTCTGCGGTCTCGCCCGGTAAACTGTTTTCGCTGCGAATCTGTGCGTGGCTGATCAGCGCAAAGATGAAACTGCCGCCGATGATGTTGCCCGCCAGCGTCGGCCCGGCGAACACCAGCCAGAAATCCTTCCACGGCAGTTCGCCCGCAAACACAAGGTACGAGACTTCGGCCGACCCGACGACGATATGGGTGAAGTCACCCAGCGCCATCAGGTAGGTAATCAGGATGATGATGAACATTTTCGCGCTTTCCATGGACGGGATCATCCACACCATGGTGGCGATCATCCAGCCGGAAATAATGCCCTTCGCGAACATCTGGCCGGGGTCGTTTTCCATGACTTTGCGACCGATTTCGAGGAAGGCCATGTCGGTCTTGGTGTCGAAGATCGGCAAATGCAGCATCACATACGCCACCAGCAAGGTGCCGCACAGGTTGCCCACCAGCACCACTGTCCACAGGCGCAGCAAGCGTCCGGCGTTGGCCAGGGTTGGCTTGCTCATCACCGGCAGCACGGCCGTCAGGGTGTTTTCGGTAAACAACTGCTGACGGGCGAGGATCACCGCCAGGAAACCTGCGCAGTACCCGAAACTGGCGATCACTTTGAACCCTTCGCCGTCCGGAAGCCGCGAATTGAGCAGGCCCATGCCCATCAACGACAGGCCCATGGTCAGGCCGGCGGCCAGCGCCGACCACCACAATGCGGCCACGGTGCGTTCCAGTTCCTGATCGCCCTGGGTGCGGATAATTTCATGCAGAACCGCCGCGCGGGGCGGCTGGTTCTTGTCGACGTCGTGCTGTTCTTCCTGCGACAGGTTAGGGGTCTTGCCGTCTGCTTGCGTAGCCATGGTGATACCTGAACGGGGGGCGTTGTTCAGGTACGACCTTTGACCTATCAATAGCGTTCACTGGCCAGCGGCAGGATTAGTCCTTGATGCCGTCTTCCTGGAACTGGTCCTTCACGTACTTGATCTCAGTGCGACCGTGGGGCGCCGGCAAGCCGTCTTCGCCGAGGTTGACGAAGACCATTTTTTCTACGGTCAGGATGCTTTTGCGCGTGATCTTGTTGCGCACTTCGCAGGTCAGGGTGATCGAGGTGCGGCCGAACTCGGTGGCGGTGATGCCCAGCTCGATGATGTCGCCCTGGCGCGAGGCGCTGACGAAGTTGATTTCGGAGATGTATTTGGTCACCACGCGCTGGTTGCCCAATTGCACAATCGCGTAAATGGCCGCTTCTTCGTCGATCCAGCGCAGCAGGCTGCCGCCGAACAGGGTGCCGTTGGGGTTGAGGTCTTCGGGTTTTACCCATTTGCGGGTGTGGAAGTTCATGGTCACTCCAAAGCGTATTGCGAAATGATGGGCAACATCATGGCAGAGCCCAGGCCCAAGCTCTATGAGCCATTGCCTATCAAGCCCATGAGCGATCTTCATATGCCCGACAGAAAGGCTTGGGAAGTCTGGCGCACACAGCTATAATCGCCACCGCTTCAAAACGGTCATCTCTGATTGATACCGTTCTCCCGCCACCTGTCCGAGGGGCGCTGCAGCAGGCTCGACCTGTCAGGCTCGGATGGGGCGTTGTCAGGCCTGGTTTATCGGGTTTGATACTAAACGCACAACGGCGCCCATTCGCACACTACGAATGGAGGCTCTTCATGAGCGCTGTAATCACGCCTGCAGATTTCACCGACTACAAAGTCGCCGACATGTCCCTCGCTGCCTGGGGCCGTCGCGAAACCTTTATCGCCGAATCCGAAATGCCTGCCCTGATGGGCCTGCGTCGCAAATACGCCGCTGAGCAACCGCTCAAGGGCGCGAAGATTCTCGGCTGCATCCACATGACCATCCAGACAGCCGTGCTGATCGAGACCCTGGTCGCGCTGGGCGCCGAAGTGCGTTGGTCGTCCTGCAACATTTTCTCGACTCAAGACCAGGCCGCTGCTGCTATCGCTGCTGCCGGCATCGCGGTCTATGCCTGGAAAGGCGAGACCGAAGAAGAGTATGAGTGGTGCCTGGAGCAAACCATCCTCAAAGATGGCAAGCCATGGGACGCCAACATGATCCTCGACGACGGCGGCGACCTGACTGAGCTGCTGCACAAGAAGTACCCGCAGATCCTCGACCGCGTCCACGGCGTGACCGAAGAAACCACCACCGGCGTGCACCGCCTGCTGGACATGCTGGCCAAGGGCGAGCTGAAAATCCCGGCCATCAACGTCAACGACTCGGTGACCAAGAGCAAGAACGACAACAAGTACGGCTGCCGTCACAGCCTGAACGATGCCATCAAGCGCGGCACCGACCACCTGCTGTCGGGCAAACAAGCCCTGGTGATCGGCTACGGCGACGTGGGCAAGGGTTCGTCCCAGTCCCTGCGTCAGGAAGGCATGATCGTTAAAGTCTCCGAAGTTGACCCGATCTGCGCCATGCAAGCCTGCATGGACGGTTTCGAAGTGGTTTCGCCGTTCATCAACGGCCAGAACGACGGCACCGAAGCGAGCGTCGACAAGGCCCTGTTGGGCAAGATCGACCTGATCGTGACCACCACCGGTAACGTGAATGTTTGCGACGCGAACATGCTCAAAGCCCTGAAAAAGCGCGCCGTGGTGTGCAACATCGGTCACTTCGACAACGAAATCGACACCGCTTTCATGCGCAAAAACTGGGCATGGGAAGAAGTGAAGCCGCAGGTGCACAAGGTTCACCGCACCGGCGCTGGCGATTTTGACCCACAGAACGACGACTACCTGATCCTGCTGGCTGAAGGCCGTCTGGTTAACCTGGGCAACGCCACTGGCCACCCAAGCCGCATCATGGACGGTTCGTTCGCCAACCAGGTTCTGGCGCAGATCTTCCTGTTCGGCCAGAAGTACGCCGACCTGTCGCCAGCCCAGAAAGCCGAGCGCCTGACTGTGGAAGTGCTGCCCAAGAAACTCGACGAAGAAGTGGCCCTGGAAATGGTCCGCGGCTTTGGCGGCGTAGTGACTCAACTGACCAAAACCCAGGCCGACTACATCGGCGTGACGGTTGAAGGCCCGTTCAAGCCGCACGCTTACCGCTACTGATATGCCTGCTGCCTGCTCCCCTTGTGGGAGCGGGCTTCTAATGTAGGAGGGGGCTTGCCCCCGATAGCGGAATGTCAGTTAACAACTATGTCGACTGATACATCGTCATCGGGGGCAAGCCCCCTCCCATATTGACGGCGTACATCTCCCGGTTTTATGAGTTTTCAAGGGTATTACCATGTCCCAAGACCGTCGCTACAGCTTCGAGTTCTTCCCGACCAAGACCGATGCTGGGCATGAAAAACTGATGGCGACTGCCAAGCAGTTGGCCAGTTACAACCCCGACTTCTTCTCCTGCACCTACGGCGCCGGCGGTTCGACCCGTGATCGCACGATCAACACCGTGTTGCAGCTGGAAAGCGAAGTCAAAGTTCCCGCCGCTCCGCACTTGTCGTGCGTGGGCGACAGCAAAGCCGACCTGCGCGGCCTGCTGACCCAGTACAAGCAAGCCGGCATCAAGCGCATCGTCGCCCTGCGTGGCGATTTGCCGTCCGGCATGGGCATGGCCAGCGGTGAGCTGCGCTACGCCAATGACCTGGTGAGTTTCATCCGTGAAGAAAGCGGCGATCACTTCCATATCGAAGTGGCGGCGTACCCGGAGATGCATCCCCAGGCACGCAATTTCGAAGACGACCTGCAGAATTTCGTGCGCAAGGCCAACGCCGGCGCCGACAGCGCGATCACCCAGTACTTTTTCAACGCCGACAGCTATTTCTACTTCGTCGAGCGTGTACGGGCCATGGGCGTGAACATCCCGATCGTGCCGGGCATCATGCCGATCACCAACTACAGCAAGCTGGCGCGCTTCTCCGACGCTTGCGGCGCTGAAATCCCGCGCTGGGTGCGCAAGCAACTGGAAGCCTACGGCGACGACGTCAAGAGCATCCAGGCGTTTGGCGAGCAGGTCATCACCCAGATGTGCGAACAACTGCTGCAAGGCGGCGCGCCAGGGTTGCACTTCTACACCCTGAACCAGGCTGAACCGAGCCTGGCCATCTGGAACAACCTCAAGCTGCCACGCTGAGGCTTGCTCCGTGACTCAAAGGCCCTCGTCAATACGAGGGCCTTTTTGTTTTAAATGCGCCACATCAACGTGCCCGCGAATGCTTGCGCCAGAGCTTCTCTTTAGCGCAAGAGCGTCGTAACCTCAGGGCATGCCTGTCATTCTCAAGTTGTTGACTGCTGTGTTTTTTACTTGCCTGAGCCTCACCGCTTACGGTGAGAAACTGCGCATTGTCACCGAGCCCTGGGCCCCCTACGTCTACGACGACAAAGGCAGCATGCGCGGGCTGGATTACGAAACCACGGTGACCGTGTTCCAACGCCTGGGCGTGGACGTGCAATGGCAATTCCTGCCCTGGAAGCGCTGCCTGGCGATGCTCGACCAAGGCCACGCCGATGGCGCACTGGACATCTTTCACAGCCATGAGCGCGACGCCCTGCTGCTTTACCCCAGCGAGCCGCTGTCGGATGTCGAATTCGTGCTGTTCTACGCCAACGACCGCCCTCATCCGGCCGAAACCCTCGATGATCTGCGCGGGCTCACCGTCGGTACATCCCCTGGCTACCTCTATGGCGAAGATTTCAGCGAGTCGACCTTGTTCAACCGCGAGCCGGCGCCCAGCCATGAGGCCAACTTCGGCAAGCTGTCGCTGGGGCGCATCGATCTGGTCATTACGGACCGCCGAGTGGGCCAGCATGTAATCAAGGCCATAGGCCTGGAGGGCAAGGTCAGCCAGGCGCCCGTGGTGGTCAGCCGCCAGCCGCAGTTTCTTGCCGTGCGCCGTGGCGCCGGCATGGATTTGCTGGTGCAGCGCTTCGCGGCCGAGCTCAAGCGCTTCAAACAAGAGCCGGCCTACGCCGCCTTGAGCGCAAAATACGGTGGAATCCAGGCCATCACGGCCTCTGAACACACCGTTGAGCAGCAGGAAAGCAGCGCGCCGTGATTGCTCTGTTATACTCCGGCCTTTCCGCCAGGCTCACGCCCGGCCGCTGAGGTCTTGAAAAAGGCACCTAACCCAGCTACTGCGCAGCTTTCAGCCCGCGCGAGCCGGTGGAGTGCCCGCCAGACGCAGCAGGACCGGACGGGGTTGCGCTCCCCTAAGCGCCATTCACGCCCGGCAAGATTATCCCTTTGGGCCAAGCCCTAACTAAAACAGGATTACTCATGTCCTTTGCTTCCCTCGGTCTCTCCGAGGCTTTAGTCCGCGCCATCGAGGCAGCGGGCTATACCGAGCCTACTCCGGTGCAACAGCGGGCCATTCCCGCCGTGTTGCAAGGTCGCGACCTGATGGTTGCGGCTCAGACAGGTACTGGTAAAACCGGTGGTTTCGCCCTCCCGATTCTGGAGCGCTTGTTCCCCAACGGTCACCCGGACAAATCCCAGCGTCACGGCCCGCGCCAACCGCGCGTACTGGTCCTGACCCCTACCCGCGAACTCGCCGCCCAGGTGCACGACAGCTTCAAGCTGTATGCCCGCGACTTGAAGTTCGTTAGCGCCTGCATTTTCGGCGGCGTCGGCATGAACCCACAGGTTCAGGCCATGTCCCGCGGTGTTGACGTGCTGGTCGCCTGCCCGGGTCGTTTGCTCGACCTGTGCGGCCAAGGCAGCGTTGACTTGTCCCACGTGGAAATCCTCGTGCTGGACGAAGCCGACCGCATGCTCGACATGGGCTTTGTCCATGACGTGAAAAAGGTTCTCGCACGCCTGCCGGCCAAACGTCAGAACCTGCTGTTCTCGGCAACGTTCTCCCAGGACATCACCGCCCTGGCCGGCAAGCTGCTGCACAACCCGGAACGCATCGAAGTCACGCCGCCGAACACCACGGTCGAGCGGATCGAGCAACGCGTATTCCGCCTGGCTGCCAGCCACAAGCGTGCGCTGCTGGCCCACCTGATCACCGCCGGCGCCTGGGAACAAGTGCTGGTGTTTACCCGCACCAAGCACGGCGCCAACCGCCTGGCCGAGTACCTGGACAAACACGGCCTCACCGCCGTCGCCATCCACGGCAACAAGAGCCAGAACGCGCGCACCAAAGCCCTGGCCGATTTCAAGGCCGGTGAAGTGCGCATCCTGGTCGCCACCGACATCGCCGCGCGCGGCCTGGATATCGACCAACTGCCACACGTGGTCAATTTCGAGCTGCCAAACGTCGACGAAGACTATGTGCACCGTATCGGCCGTACTGGCCGTGCCGGGCGGTCGGGCGAGGCCATTTCTCTGGTCGCCCCGGACGAAGAAAAACTGCTGAAAAGCATCGAGCGCATGACCAAGCAGAAAATCGCCGACGGCGACCTGATGGGCTTCGATGCCAGCGCCGTAGAGGCTGAAAAGCCTGAAGTGCGCGAGCGTCCGGATGTGCGTAACCCACGCAACCCACGCGGTCCGAAGGGCGATGGCCCGAACGGCGGCGGTGGTGGCGGTGGCCGTCGCGACAAAGGCAAGGACAAAGGCGGCAAGGACAAAGCGCCCACCAACGGCCGTGGCGAACGCCCAGCCCGTGAGCAAAAGCCGCGCGAAGGCACCCCGGCCCGCGAACAGCGCCAGCCAAGCCAGCCGCCACGCGCCGCGGCCGACCGCGCCCCGGACGAGTTCCTCGACGACGACGTGGACAACTTCGGTAACCGCGTCGACTACGTGCCTCAGGCCAAACCGGCCCAGGGCCGTGGCCGTCGTCCAGGTGCACCGGCACAGGGTGCAGGCGCAGCCGCTCCACGTGGCGGCCAGCCGCAGGGCGGCCGTCAGAATGGTCCGCGCAACAGCAGCGGCGGCACCACCGGCACGCCACCTGCCAAACGCAGCGGCCCACGCAATGGCGCACCGCGTGACGGTCAAGCCCGTCGCGAAGACTCGCGCAGCAACAACCGCCGCCCGGCCCGTGACGACCAGCCACGCTCGTCCGAACCTGCCGTGCAGAACCCGCGCGGTGGCCCGGCGCCGAAGATCATCCATAAGGAGTCGAAGGCTGACCGCTTCCCGACACCCGAGCAGTTGGATCAACTGCCAGGCCGTCCTCGTGGTGAAAAACCGGCGTTGCTGACCCGCAACCGCTGATTTTCAACGCGCCATAAAAAATGCCCCGCATCCAAAGATGCGGGGCATTTTTGTGTGCGAGGCGAAAATTACTTCGCTTTCACACCTTCAAACGTCACGTACAACTCAACCGAGTTGGACGCTGGACCCAGGTCCATCTGCTTGCCGAAGTCCTGGCGATTGATGGTGGTGGTGCCTTCGAAGCCGGCACGGTAGCCGCCCCATGGATCCTTGCCTTCACCCAGGAACGTGGCCTTGACCACTACTGGCTTGGTCACGCCCAGCAGGGTCAGGTCGCCTGCTACGTCAGCAGTGACTTTGCCATCAGCATTCTTGCCGGTTGGCGTGACCTTGGTGGACACGAACTTGGCGTCGGCAAACTTGGCAACGTCCAGGAAGTCTTTGCTGGCGATGTGCTTGTCACGTTCGGCGTGGTTGGTGAACACGCTGGCGGTGCGCACGTTCACTTCGATCTTGGCGTCTTCAGGCTTGGCAGCGTCGAAGCTGAACTTGCCGTCCAGGTCCTTGAAGGTACCGGTGATGTAGCTGTAGCCCAAGTGGCTGATCTTGAAGTCGACGAAGGCGTGCTGGCCTTCTTTGTCGATCACGTAGTCAGCGGCCATCGCTGAACCGGCGGACAGCAGAGCAGAACCGATTGCCAGAGCGGCGAGTGTCTTTTTCAACATGCTTTCTATTCCTTGTGAGTCGAGGTTGAACATCAGGCTTTGCGCCCCAGCATTCGCAGGAGGGTCGCATCACGATCGATAAAGTGGTGTTTCAATGCAGCCACGCCGTGCAAACCGGCAAAGACCACCAACACCCAGGCAAGGTACAAGTGCACCACACCGGCGGTGTCTGCCTGGTCCGGTAGCCCGGAAACCACGGCAGGAATCTCAAACAGGCCAAACACCGGGATACCGACACCGTCTGCGGTGGAAATCAGGTAACCGGCAATCATCACGGCAAACAGCCCGAGATACAGGAACGCATGGCCAAACGCAGCGCCCAAACGGGTCAAACGACTGTAGCTGGCCAGCGGCGGTGGTGGCGGGCTGACCAAACGCCAGACGATGCGCACGAGCATGATGGCGAACAGCGTGATGCCGATGCTCTTGTGCAGGTCGGGCGCGTCTTTGCGCCAGGCGCTGTAGTAGTCGAGACCGACCATCCACAGGCCCAGCGCGAACAAACCAAACACCACCAGGGCCACGCCCCAGTGCAAAACCATGCTGACCCAACCATAGCGGGCCGGTGAATTACGTAGCTGCATGTCCCAAATCCCGTAAGAACTGTGCCCAAGACTAGCGATTTACCTATCGAATTAAAGCGGAAAATTTCGCTTTGAAATATCGAGAAATACGATCAAGAGGTTATGCACAGTACGTTAACAATGGATTAAGGACTATTCCTGAGAAACGTGACAGACCGTCCCGCGTTTACTGCCAATTCATCCGTAATGGGTTGTGGCACCGCCTGGCATTGCATAGGCTTGCGCGATTGTTACGCCTGCGCCGGCCGCAGGACCGCTTCGAGGAGATAACCGATGGGCTTGAATAACCAGTGGATGCAACGCGACCTCGCGGTGCTGTGGCATCCCTGCACCCAAATGAAAGATCACCAGCAACTGCCGCTGATCCCGATCAAGCGCGGTGAAGGCGTGTGGCTGGAAGACTTCGAAGGCAAGCGCTACCTCGATGCGGTCAGTTCCTGGTGGGTCAACGTATTCGGCCACGCCAACCCGCGCATCAACCAGCGCATCAAGGATCAGGTCGACCAACTGGAACACGTGATCCTCGCCGGTTTCAGCCACCAGCCGGTGATCGAGCTGTCCGAACGCCTGGTCAAAATGACGCCCGAAGGCCTGACCCGCTGCTTCTACGCCGATAACGGTTCGTCGTGCATCGAAGTCGCGTTGAAGATGAGCTTTCACTATTGGCTCAACCGCGGCCTGCCGAACAAAAAGCGCTTCGTGACCCTGACCAACAGCTACCACGGCGAAACCATCGCCGCGATGTCGGTAGGCGATGTGCCGCTGTTTACCGAAACCTACAAGGCCTTGCTGCTGGACACCATCAAGGTGCCGAGCCCGGACTGCTACCTGCGCCCCGACGGCATGAGCTGGGAAGAACATTCCCGGAACATGTTCCTGGCCATGGAACAGACCCTTGCCGAAAACCACGACACCGTCGCCGCCGTGATCGTCGAACCGCTGATCCAGGGCGCCGGCGGCATGCGCATGTACCATCCGGTGTACCTCAAGCTGCTGCGCGAGGCCTGCGACCGCTACGGCGTGCACCTGATCCACGATGAAATCGCTGTGGGCTTCGGCCGTACCGGCACGATGTTCGCCTGTGAACAGGCCGGCATCCGTCCGGACTTCCTGTGCCTGTCCAAGGCCCTCACCGGCGGCTACCTGCCGTTGGCCGCCGTGGTCACCACCGACGATGTCTACGACGCCTTCTACGACGACTACCCGACCCTGCGCGCCTTCCTGCACTCCCACAGCTACACCGGCAACCCGCTGGCGTGCGCGGCGGCCCTGGCGACCCTGGATATTTTCGAAGAAGACAACGTCATCGAAAACAACAAGGCGCTGGCCCAGCGCATGGCCACCGCCACCGCGCACCTGGCGGACCACCCGCACGTCTCGGAAGTGCGCCAGACCGGCATGGTGCTGGCCATCGAGATGGTCCAGGACAAAGCCACCAAGACCGCCTACCCGTGGCAGGAACGCCGTGGCCTGAAAGTCTTCGAACATGCCCTGGAGCGCGGCGCGCTGTTGCGGCCGTTGGGCAGCGTGGTGTATTTCCTGCCGCCGTATGTGATCACACCGGAGCAGATCGACTTTTTGGCTGAAGTGGCCAGTGAAGGCATCGATATCGCCACCAACGATAAAGTCAGCGTTGCGGTGCCGAAAGACTTCCACCCAGGCTTCCGTGATCCGGGCTGATAGCACCTACTTAAATTTTCCAGAGAACAGAAATGAGACTGTCCCGCTTTTTCACCGACACCCCGCTGAGCCTTGGCGAGCACGAACTGCCCGAAGCCCAGGCCCACTACATCAGCCGTGTATTGCGCATGGGCGAAGGCGATGCCGTGCAACTGTTCGACGGCTCCGGCCAGGAGTTTTTGGGCACGTTGCTGGAGGTCGGTAAAAAACGCGTCAGCGTGCAGCTCACGCAAAGTTTCGCAGGCCAGAGCGAATCGCCGCTGCACATCCACCTCGGCCAGGGCCTGTCCCGGGGCGAGCGTATGGACTGGGCGATTCAGAAAGCCACCGAGCTGGGCGTGAATGAAATCACGCCGATCTTCAGCGACCGCTGCGAAGTGCGCCTCAAGGACGAGCGCGCCGATAAACGCCTGCTGCACTGGCGCCAGGTGGCGATCAGCGCGTGCGAGCAATGCGGGCGTTCGACGGTGCCGGTGATTCATCCGCCGCTGCTGCTCGCAGACTGGCTGAAGCAGGCCGAGGCGCAGTTGAAGCTGGTGCTGCACCCGGTGGCCGCGCCGATGATCAGCCATGCCAAGCCTGCCAGCCTGGCGTTTTTGATCGGGCCTGAAGGTGGCTTGACCGATAACGAAGTCGACACCGCCCAAAGCGCCGGCTTCCACGCCGCCCGCCTCGGCCCGCGCGTGCTGCGCACTGAGACGGCGCCAGTGGTGGCGCTGGCCGTCGCCCAGCAACTGTGGGGCGACTTCTAACCCCGCTGTGCAAACCCTAACCCAATGTGGGAGCGCGCTTGCTCGCCAATGCGGTGGATCAGTCAGCCTGTTTATCAACTGACACACTGCCTTCGCGAGCAAACACGCTGCCAGATTTTGGATTGGGTTGTCAGTCCACCGGCTCACTGATCGGCTTGGCGATAATCGCCTTCAACTCAGCCGTCATCGGGAATTCCAGGTTCAAGCCCTTGGGCGGGATCGGCTGCTCAAACCAGCGCTGGTAAATCCCGTTGATTTCACCGGAGCGGTAAAGGTCAGCCAGCGTTTCGTTGACCACCGCCAGAAGCTGCGGGTCGTCCTTGCGCACCATGCAGCTGTAGATCTCCCGCGACTGCTCCTTGCCCACCACTACCCAGCGGTGCGGGTCGCGGGCTTTGGCGCGCTCGCCGTAGAGCAGCGCATCGTCCATGTAAAACGCCGCCGCGCGGCCGGTCTCAAGCATCTTGAAGGCTTCGCCGTGGTCCTTGGCACTGATCACCGACATGTTGCTGTTGTGTTCGGCGTTGTAGTGCTTGAGGTACCGCTCATTGGTGGTGCCGGCGGTGGTCACCACGTTCTTGCCCTTGAGGTCGTCAAACCCGTGGATGCCGCTGTCCCTGGCGGTCAGCAACTGACCCTTCACGTAGATAAACCCGTACGAAAACGCCACCTGTTTCTGGCGCTCGGCGGTCACCCCGGTGGAGCCGCATTCCAGGTCCACAGTGCCGTTCTGCACCAGCGGGATGCGGGTCTGGGACGTCACCAGGGTGTACTTCACGCCAAGGTTGGCCACGCCGATTTTCTGCTGGATGCGCTCGACGATCTTGCTCGCCAATTCCACTGAATAGCCCATGGGTTGGCCGCTGTTGTCACCTACGTAGGAAAACGGCACAGACGCATCGCGATAACCCAGCGTGATGGACCTGGCGCTGGCGATCTTGCCCAACGTGCCGTCCAGAGGTGCTTCAGTCGCCTGAGCCTGAGCGCCCAACAAAAGCCCCAGGGTGCAGCCGGTCAACAGGATTTTTTTCATTGTTATTCTCCGTTGGTGGTGTGACGAATCAAGCAGCGCGGGGCGCCAGGCCCTGCATATCGATGGAAGGCGCCTGCTGGCCGATCAGCTCGGCCAGCAGTTGGCCGCTGCCACAGGCCAAGGTGAAGCCGAGCGCACCGTGGCCAAGGTTCAGCCACAGATTGCGATAAGCACTCGCGCCAATCAGCGGCACACCGGTCGGCGTGGCCGGGCGCATGCCGGCCCATTCGACCGCCTGGGCGTAATCGCCGCCATGGGGAAAGGTCTCCAGCGCCTGGCGTTTGATCAGCGCCAGGCGCTTGGGCTCAAGGCGGGCGTCAAAGCCGACAATATCCACCATGGCGGCGACTCGCAGCTGCTCGCCGATCCGCGCGTAGACGATCTTGCGGTCGTAATCGGTGATGCTCACATTCGGCGCCTGGTGCTGCGCGCCAATCGGCACGCTCAGGCTGTAGCCTTTGAGCGGATACAGCGCAAGGGCCACGCCCGGCAACGCTAACTCGGCGCTGCGATGCCCGGCAGCGATTACAAGCTGGTCCACCGGCATCATTTCATCGCCTAGATCGATGGCCTGCACCGCACCCTCGCCGTGACGTAGTCCCGTGACCTTGCGGCCAAGCAAAAACGAGCAGCGCCCGGAAGCCTCAAGCCGCGCGGCCAGTCGTTGGCAGAAGGCATGACAATCTGCGACCTCTTCATTTGGCGTGTAAATACCGCCGACAAAACCGTCCCCCACCAGCGCCGGCTCCAGGCACGCGCACTCGGCGGCCGACAGCACCTGCTGTTGCAGAAAATCGGTGACCTTGCTGCGCGCAAGCTCAAAGGTGCCGGCACTGCGAAAGGTCACCAGCTTTCCGTTGCGCCGCCAGTCGAAGCCGTCCAGGCGATCATCCTCGCGCCATTGCTGCAAGGTGGCCTGGCTCAAAGACGCCAGGCGCAGCAGGTGAGCGGCATTACGCTTGTTCACCGAACCCCGGCAGGCGCCCAGGAAGGACGCCATCCAGCGCCATTGCCGGGGATCGAGACGCGGACGCAGGGTCAACGGCGAGTCCCCACGCAGCAGCCAGCCCAGCGCTTGCAGGGGCACGCCGGCGTCGGCCAGCGGCGCGACATAGCGGTAAGACAGTTGCCCGCCGTTGGCAAAACTGGTTTCGCTGCCCAGGCTGTCGCGCGCGTCGATCACCGTGACCTCATGGCCTGCGCGCACCAGGGCGTATGCACTCGCCAGACCGATGACACCGCCGCCGATGATGCAAACCCGCTCGGCCATTCCCCTCACCCGCAATTGAATTGACAGGCCTCAAGCCTAGGGGCAGGTGACAGGCCACCGACAATGAATAAAGATGGCTCACCTATAAACAAAGGTTATGGACGTGCCATGCGCTTGCGTCATATCGAAATCTTCCAGGCCATCCGCCAGACCGGCTCCGTCAGCGCCGCCGCGCAGTTGCTGCACGTCTCGCAACCGGCGGTGACCAAGGTGTTGCAGCACGCCGAGCTGCAACTGGGCTTTCCGCTGTTTCTGCGCGTGCGCGGCAAACTGCAGCCCACCCCGGAAGCCCTGGCGCTGGAACGCGAAGTCGAGAAAGTCACCGAGAGCCTGCAAGGTGTGCGGCGGCTGGCCAAGAGCTTGCGCCGCGAACCGGGCCAGAGTGTGCGCATCGGTGCGATCCCTGCCCTGGCATTGTCACTGCTGCCGCCTTCGATTCTGGAGTGGAAGCGCGCCTACCCGGACATCGCCTGCGAGCTGTCCAGCGACCACAGCCGTGAGCTGGTGCAGAAGCTGTTGATGCGTGAGATCGACCTGGCGCTGACGCTCAACTTCTCCGGCCACCCGGGTTTAACCACGCAAGTGTTGGCCAACGGGGTGCTGGTGGCGTTGGCTTCCAAGGGTTACTGGCCTGAGGCCGAGATGAGCAAACCGTTGCCACTGGCTGACCTGGCGGGGGCGCCGTTGATTGGCCTGTCCAGTGCCGACCCCTTGGCGGCAAAGCTCGACAGCTACCTGGAAAACGTCGACCCGCCGCCACGAGTGACCATTTCTGTCCAGACCTATTCTCTGGCCCGGGCCATGGTGGAGTCCGGCGCCGGCCTGACCGTGATCGATCCCTTCACTGCCCTCGGCGCATCGACGGCCACCACCTGCATCCGCACGCTCACCCCGCCGCTGCCGATCACCCTGTACGCGCTGACCCGCGCCGATGAGCCGCCGCCGCATATGCTGGCCAGCCTGCTGGAGATTTTCGGCAAGCGCGCCCGTGAACGGCTCGAACGCTTGTGAGAACACCACCCAACCAGTGTGGGAGCGGGCTTGCTCGCGAAAGCGGTGTGTCATTCAACGCATCCGGCGACTGATACACCGCATTCGCGAGCAAGCCCGCTCCCACACAAGCCCGCTCCCCCAGTTTTTGCCCGCGTCGCCTGTTAGAGCACGTAATGCATGATCGCCACAAAATGCAGCAGGCTGCCGCCGATCACGAACAAGTGCCAGATCCCATGGGAGTGGCGCAGGCGATCTTCGAGGGCAAAAAAGATAATCCCGACGGTGTACAACACCCCGCCCGAAGCCAGCCATACAAACCCCGCCGTGCCCAACGCGGCAATCAGCGGCTTGACCGCCACCAGCACGATCCAGCCCATCACCGCGTAAATCACAATCGACAGGATGCGCGCCTCGGAGCGCGGCTTGATCTCCTGCAGGATGCCGATCACCGCCAGCCCCCACACGATTCCGAACAGTGTCCAACCCCACGGCCCGCGCAGCGTCACCAGGCAAAACGGCGTGTAGCTGCCAGCGATCAACAGGTAGATCGAAAAGTGGTCGACCTTCTGCATGATCTCTTTTCGTCGCCCGCGCACGCTGTGGTACACGGTGGACGCGCTGTACAGCACCAGCAGCGTAAAACCATAAATCGCCACGCTGACAATCTTCCAGGGGCTGCCGTCCAGGCTTGCCACCACCAACATCCACACTGCGCCAACAAAAGCTGCAACCGCCCCGGCCAAATGGCTCCAGGCGTTAAATCGTTCCCCGTGATACATGTGTCACTCACCTCGCATAACGGTTACCACCTTGAGCATTCTGACGCCACCCTACCCATATCAGGTAACACCCTTTCTTCATTTGCCCAAATACCCATGTCCATAGATGATTCGCTTCATCCTGTGGGCGCTGGCTTGCCTGCGATAAGGGCCTAACACTCAACCTCTCTCTCGACTGTTACGCCGCAATCGCAGGCAAGCCAGCGCCCATGTAAAAGCGTCCTATCGGTAATTGCCATGCCCGAGCTAGAACCCGCCCCGCCTCATCCCAGCGTATGGCAGCTGTTTTACAACTTTGCCATGGTCGGCCTGTTCGGCTTTGGCGGCGTCATGCCCTGGGCGCGGCAGATGATGGTCGACCGCCGTCGCTGGGTCAGCGAGCAAAGCTTCAATGAACTGCTGACCACCGGCCAGTTCTTCCCCGGCCCCAATATCGCCAACGTCGGCATCATCTACGGGCGGCGCCTGCATGGCTTGCCCGGTGCGGTTGTGACCGTCTGCGGGCTGTACCTGTTCCCCTCGTTGATCACCGTGCTCGCCGGATTTGCCTATGCCAAGTGGTGGAGCCACGACGTGGTACAGCAGGTCTTCGGCGCGGTGATGCCGATTGCCACGGGTTTGATGCTCGGCACCACGCTGCGCCTGCTCAAGGCCATGCCGCGCACGCTCGCCAACTACAGCGCCTTCGTGTTGACCTTCGTATTGATGGCCGTCTTCGTGCTGCCGCTGTGGATGGTCTTGCTGATCTGCATTCCCAGCTCCCTGGCCTTGAGCTTTATCGGTTCGAACAAGGTGGCCGGCTGATGCAAACCGTCCTGCTGCACCTGATGATCCAATGCGCGCTGTGGTCGCTGATGGCGATTGGCGGCAACACGGTGGCCATCGGCGATATCCATCGCTACACCGTGGTCGACATGCACTGGATCACCGACGCGCAATTTGTCGCCTTCTTCGCCTTGTCCCAGGCGTTGCCAGGGCCCAACGGCATGTTCCTGGTGTTTATCGGCCAGCAGGCGGCGGGCTTGCCTGGCGCGCTGGTGGCGTTATTGGCCAAGCTGGTGCCCTGTTCGGTGCTGGCTTACCTGGGCGCCGGCTGGCTGGAACGGCACACCCGAACGCCGTGGGTGCAACGGGTCAAACGCAGCCTGCTGCCGATCTCCATCGGCCTGATCCTCGCCTCAACCTACATCCTGATGAACAGCCTGGAAAACAACGCGACCAGCCTGGTGCTGACCCTGGCCAGCGCCGCCGTGGTGTATTACACGCGGCTCAACGCGATCTGGCTGATCATCTGTGGCGTGCTGCTGGGCCTGGGCAGTGCATGGCTGGGAGTGAACTGGTTTTAGGGGCACAATCGAGGGCATTCGACTAAGAGCCACGGCCATGCTGATCGACGAAGAATTCACCCTCAAGAAGCTCGAGATCTTCCTGGCGTTCATGCGCACCGGCAACCTGGCCCGCGCCGCTGCCGAGTTGCAAACCAGCAACGTCAGCGTGCACCGCGCCATCCACTCGCTGGAAAACGCGCTGCGCTGCCCGCTGTTCAAACACGAAGGGCGCAACCTCACCCCGCTGGAAAGCGCCTACGTGCTGGAAGAGCGCGCGCAAAAGCTGGTGGCCGACGTGGTCGACAGTGTGCGCCTGACCCGCGAAGCCGCGGGGTTCTCGGCTGAGCGCTTCAAGCTGGGCTCGCTGTATTCGCTGACGGTCAAAACCGTACCGCAGCTGATCATGGGCCTGAAAATCAGGCGCAGCGAACTCAATATCGACCTGATCCTGGGCTCCAACTTTGACCTGCTCTACAAGCTCAAGAACATGGAAGTCGACGCGATCCTGATCTCCCTCGACGAACGCGCCAACGACCCCGATTGCGAGCAGATCGCGCTGTTCACCGACGACATCTTCCTCGCCACCCCGGCCGACTCACCCTTCGATCGCGAGCAGGAAATCGACCTGGCCGACGTGCGCGACGCAACCTTCATCACCCTCACCCAAGGCTTCGCCACGCACCAGGATGGCAACCGGGTGTTCAACCAGGCGGGGTTTGAGCCGAAGGTGGCGATGCAGGTGAATGACATCTTCACCTTGCTGAGCATGGTCAGTTCGGGCGTGGGTTATGCGCTGCTGCCGGGGCGGATTGCGGCGGTGTATGAGAACCGTGTGAAGCTGATACCGCTGCAGCCCAGGTACCGGCTGCAGCAGCACATTGGCGTGGTGTTTTTGAAGGCCAAGGAGCGTGATCCGAATTTGCTGGCGTTGTTGGCAGAGTGCCGGATGTATGCCAACCGCCAGGTGCCAACCTGACAAATCGCTTTCGCGAGCAAGCCCGCTCCCACATTTGAAATGCATTCCAAATGTGGGAGCGGGCTTGCTCGCGAAGAGGCCAGACCAATCAACTTGAATTACGGGGTTAGCCAACGATCCCTCGCACAATGAAGTACAACAACGAAGGCCCAAGCAAACACCCCAGCCCGGTATGGAAAGTAGCCGTCAACGCCCCGTACGGCACCAACCGCCGATCCGTCGCCGCCAACCCCGCCGTCACCCCACTCACCGTGCCGGCCAGCCCACCAAACACCATCGCCGAACGCGGGTTATCCAGGCCCATCCAGCGCGCCGCCACCGGCGTGCCGACCATCACCAGAATCGCCTTGATCAGCCCTGTCGCAATCGACAGCGCCATCACATCCGAGGTCGCGCCAATCGCCGCACCGGTCACAGGGCCAACGATGTAGGTCACGGCGCCCGCGCCGATGGTGGTCATGCTGATCGCATCGCGATAGCCAAACGCCCAGGCCATGCTCGCGCCGACAATAAACGGCAGGATCGTGCCGAGCAGCAACGCAATCACACCGATCAGCCCGGCTTTGCGCGCTTCGGTGGCCTGCACTTCAAACGCGGTGGCAACAATGGCGAAATCGCGCAGCATCGCGCCGCCCATCAAGCCGATGCCGGAGAACAGCGCCATGTCCGCCAGGCCTTTTTGCCCGCCGGTGAGTGTGCCGCCGACCCAGGCCAACACCAACCCGATCACGATGGCAATCGCCGAGCCATGAATGCGCCCGAACGTCAGGCGCTTGGACAGCACCACGGAAACCCACATCACCACCCCGACAAAGGCAAACGCGGTGACCAGGCTGTTATTTTCCAACCCTTTTTCGATCAGAGGCCACATATCAGCGACCTCCCGCAGCAGCGATCAACGGCTCTTCGGCAGGCAAGGGTTCGCCCTTGTGCGTGCGGCTGATCAGGGCAATGGTGCAACCGCAGACCACCACCGAACCGATGGCCGCCAGCACCGCGACCGGGCCGCCGTGCAGCGCGGTCACGACGTTTTGTTGCGCGGCCATCGCCACCACCACCGGGATGTACATGGCGCCCCAAAAGCCCACGCCCATTTCGCAGTCTTTGGTCATGCCACCGTGTTTTTGCATCCACAAGCGCGCGCAGATCAACAGGATCATGGCGATCCCGACACCGCCCACATTGGATTTGACGCCCAGCAACACGCCGAGCATGTCGCCGAGGATCACACCCGCCAACATGCAGATCGCCAACAAGGCCACACCATAAATAATCATCGTTGTTGTCCTCAAAGTGCTTCATCGAAATTGTTGTTTTTGTGCTTCGAAAGCCTTGGGTGGTGCTTTATCGGTGGCGGCGCTCCTCCTCTTGCAGCAGGGCCTGCAAGGTGTCCAGGCGCGCGCCTTCGCAGGCGATCACCGTGCCCTGCTCGAACACGCGGCGTGACAGGCCGGTGAGCACCGCGCCCGGCGGCAGCTCGATTTGCAGGCGCACGCCACGCTCGTAGGCGCTTTGCACGGTGCCGCGCCAATCGACGATGCGGCACATGTTGAAGGCCAGGTCGTCGCGCAGTTGCTCGGGGTTGTGGATCGGCCGCGCGCGGGTGCTGCTCAGGTAAGTAATGCGCGGCGCCTTGAGCGCAACGAATGCTTGCGCCAGCGCCTGGGCAGGCGCCTCCAGCAGCGCGCAATGGGACGGCACGCTGACCGCCAGGCGCTTGGCGACGCCGTTGCCCTTGATGCGCGCCGCGACGCGCTGCATCGCTTCATCGCTGCCAGCAATGACGGTTTGGTTGTCGGCGTTGATGTTGGCCAAATACACCGGCGTTTGCGGGCTGTGGATTTCGCTCAGTATTTTTTCGACTGTGGATAACTCAGGGCCGATCAGCGCGGTCATCCCAAAGCCTTGTGGATAAGCGTGTTGCATCAGCTCGCCGCGCAGGCTGACCAGTTTTACCGCGTCGGCAAACCCCAGGGCGCCCGCGATAACGGCCGCCGGGTAGGCGCCGATGGACAGGCCCGCCACGTAATCCGGCGTGTGTTGCAGCTGACGGGCATGGGCCACGCCGACAATCAGCAGGCACAGTTGAACAGCGCGCGTACTCGCCAAGGCTTGCGCCGAATCGAGCAGGCGAACGTCTTCACCCAAGGCATCACTGGCTTCTTCCAGCACATCAGCCGACAACGCCTGGAGCATGCCCGTGCGTTGGGCGCCCTGCCCCGGAAACACCAGAAGGCTGCTCATGCCACGGCCTGCCACGGGTCAACCACCAAGTGCGCGCCGCTGACGGTTTTCAGCAGTACTCGGCGCGAGCCACCCGCCCATTCGCGTAAGGCGACGGCGCCAAACGGGGTTTGCAGTTGCAGGTCCACGGCACATGGCGCGGTGTCCAATATCGCGAGCAAGTCCTCGGCATCACCGCGCTCCAGCCGCTGGGGCGTGCGCAGGATCAAATCCAGGTCGCTCTGCGCATGCAGCGCTGCAATTCCGCTGGCCAACTCGAAACCTGCGCTGCCGGTGACGCCCCACGCCTCCTGCGCTAACACGGGTCGTAGTAGATCGAGCGCGCGCAACGCCGGTAAATCCCGTGATGAGGTCACAGCGCGCAGCGCCTCGGGCACTACTCGCCGCTGCACCGCTGCGATAGGCATCACCGCCGCAAACCGCTGCTCACGCAAACGCCCGCGCACGCCGACGGCCACCTGGCCCGGCTCGGCGATGGCGCGACGCACCACCACCGGATGGCCGGCGTTGATCGCCTCCAACACCCACGCCGGCGCGTCGGCGGGCAGATGCGCCGGGGTCATGCCCCAAAGCAAGTCGTGAGCGTTCACCATTGCTCCCTCAGCAATTGGCGCACGTGGCTGGAAGCGGCACGGTGGGTGGCGCCCAGGCGCCCTTTTAAATCGGGGCCCGCGACATCGTTGATGGCGTGCAGCAGGCAATCACTGACGCGCACCACATCGTTCGCCGTGGGGTGTTCAATTTGGCTGACCGACAGCGTCTCCCAGAGCAAACCAAGGCTGGCATAACTGTCGATGTCATAGGCCATCGGCGGCACGCTGGCGGCCAGGGCTTCCAGCTCTTCGACACTGCGCAGGGTCACCCGCGCCGCCGAGGCCTTGCCCATCGCATGCACCATCACGCCGGGGTCGCGCAGAGCAATCAGGCGGTTGGCCTGGTAGCCGTGGGCGAGGAACGCGCCGGACATGGCCTTGCCCACTAGCAGCGCAATCACCGGGTGGCCGGCCAACCGCGCGCGGGCGTAGCTGTCGGCAGCGGCGGCCAGGGCCTGATGAATGCCGAGGGCTTCTTCGCGACGGCCATAGGCTTGGCTGGGCACATCGACGATGGCGATGATCGGGCGCTTGTCGCCGCGCGCGATGGCATCGTCCACCGCCTTGGCCAGGCCCCAGCCTTCGAGCAGGCCGACCTCACCATTGCGCGCACGCGGGAAACGGTTGTGCGCGTCGGTGACCACGGCGATGAAGCGCACGGCTTGCTCACCCAATACGCCGTCGGCGACTTTCAGCGAGGCCGGCAAACCATCCACAGCTGTGGCGCCGGCACTCAATGCGTTGAACCACTGCAGGCCTCTCATGAGCGATCTCCTTGGTACAGGTCGCGCACCGTCGCCGCGTCGATCTGCGGCGTGGCGTCCAGCTCGGCCAGACGCGCCAGGTAAAAATCGACCTGACGGCTGCGTTGTTGTGTGGGCAAGCCTTGTTGCAGCAACTCGGTAACGGTCTGCTGAATCTGCGCCACATCGTCCGCCACGTAGCGGTCGGCCAAGCCGCTGTTGAAGCGTTGTTCGCCGCCCGTGAGGCTCCAGATAAACGGGCGGTCGCGGGAGTCGTATTCGTCCAGCCCTGCCTCCTGCTCGATCACTTGCGGGCCATTCAGGCCCACGCGTGCTTCGCGGGTGACGACGAGGTAACTGCACAGCCCAGCGGCGATGGACATGCCGCCAAAGCAGCCAACACTGCCGGCCACTACGCCGATCACCGGCTGGTACTGGCGCAGGTCGACAATCGCCGCGTGGATATCGGCAATCGCCGCGAGGCCAAGGTTGGCTTCCTGCAGGCGCACGCCGCCGGTTTCCAGCAACAGCACCGCGCCGGTCGGGATGCCCTTGCGGTTGTCTTCGGCCGCCAATTCCAGCGCACCGGCCATTTTTGCACCGCCGACTTCACCGAGGCTGCCGCCCTGGAAGTTGCCTTCGATAGCGGCCACCACCACCGGCTTTCCGGCGATGCTGCCTTTGGCGATCACCACGCCGTCATCGGCCTGGGGTACTACGCCCTGGCGGCTGAGCCACGGCGACATCACGCGCTGGAAGGGGTCGATCAGTTCGCGATACGTGCCGGCGTCCAGCAAGGCCTTGGCCCGCTGCCGGGCACCGAGTTCCACGAAGCTGTGTTTGCTGAGCAAGTCAGTCATGGCCGATCTCCTCGAAGCCTTGCTCCAGGCGCAAACGCACCACGCCGGGCGTGGCACCGAAGTCGTGGATATCAATCTTCAAAGCGGGTGGCGTGTGCTCCTGGAAGATCCGCTCGAACAGATGCTGCCAGCGTTGTTCGGCGCCATTCACCGAGGTCTGCACCTGGATGGTCAGCGTGCCGGGCGTGCCCGGTTCCAGCAGCACTTCCAGGTCGCCGGAGCCGACGCAACCCACCAGCGCACGGCCTTTGGGCGGCTGCCCGGCGGGGAATTCAAAGGATAAGGTTTCCATCAAAACGCTCCGTCGAGGCGGTCGATAAACAGGCAGGCGGCCAACAGGTCGGCGGCGCCGCCGGGGGAGGCATTCAGGGCCAGCAATTGGTCGTCGAGTTCGTGCAATTGGCGGCGACCGGTGAGGGTCGCGCTGCCACCTGCGTCCAGTACGGCTTGGGCGCCGCGTTGCATGGCGTGCAAGCCTTCGGTGCCGGCGCGGTAGAGCACGCAGGTGTCGGCGAGGTTGGTCATGATGGCGAGCAAGGCGTCCAGGCGGGCGTTCTGTTCGCCAGCGTTTTGCCGGCGGCTTTTGTGCAGTTGCGGCAGGCCGCGCTGCATTACGGACGGGAAGCCCAGTTGTGCTTCTTCACGGGCACCGCGTGCGCCGTAGCGTTGCGCAACCTGGGCGCCGTGGCTCATCGGCTGTGGGGCGTAGCGGTCGTTGAGCAGGGCCAGCTTGGCCGCCGTCAGCGTGACGCTGCGTGGTTCCAGCGCCGCCGCAGCAGTGAGCAAACCGAGCGCCCAGATCGCGCCGCGATGAGTGTTCACGCCATTGGTGGTGGTGAGCATCGCCTGCTCGCCTTCACGGCCAATGCGCCCGAGGGCTTCGCGCAAGGGCAAACCGACTTCACCGAACTCAAGCGCGGCTTCCGCCATCTCCTTGAACATCGGCCACAGCGACAGCGCCGAAGCGTGCATCAGGCCCAGGTGCAAATCGCTGTGGGCGCCATTGCCGCGACGGTCCACCAAGGCCGGTTTGGGCGACAAGTCCGCCTCATCTATCAATGCGTCGACGGCCATGTCTGCCAAGCGATCAGCCAGGCTGAGTTCATGCAATTTGAGGGCGCGCATTTACCAGCTCCTGAATTTGGCGGGCGGGTTGTACAGGCCACCGGACCACTCCACCAAGTCGGCCACGCTCTTGGCGGCCAACAGCTCGCGGGTGGCGTCGGTACGGCGGATGCCGAGGTCTTCGGGCAACGCGATCAAGCCTTCGCGGCGCATGCGCGCGGTGTCCTTGGGGTTGTGGCGCAGGCCGATGGCGGTGACGCCAGCGACCGCGGCGATCATCGCCTGGCGCTCTTCCAGCGAACGCGCCTTGTACAGGTAGGCAATGCCTTCTTCGGTGAGCAAGTGGGTGACGTCGTCGCCGTAGATCATGATCGGCGCCAGCGGCATGCCGCTTTTGCGCGCCACTTCCACTGCATCGAGGGTCTCGACAAAGGTCGGTTTGCCGCCTTCCTGGAAGGTTTCGACCATCTGCACCACGAGTTTTTTGCCGCGTTCGAGCAAAACTTCCTGCGCGTCGTCGTGGCGCATATCCAGCCAGGCTGGAGTGCCATGCCGACGGCCGCGCGGGTCGTGGCCCATGTTCGGCGCACCACCAAACCCGGCGAGGCGGCCACGGGTCACGGTGGAAGAATGCCCGTCGCCATCCACTTGCAGGGTGGCGCCGATAAACAGGTCCACCGCGTACTGGCCGGCGAGTTGGCAGAACATGCGGTTGGAGCGCATCGAGCCGTCGCGGCCGGTAAAGAACACATCCGGGCGGGCAGCAATGTAGTTCTCCATGCCCAGTTCGGTGCCGAAGCAATGCACGCTTTCCACCCAGCCGCTTTCGATGGCAGGGATCAGGGTTGGGTGTGGGTTGAGGGTCCAGTTGCGGCAGATTTTGCCTTTGAGGCCGAGGGATTCGCCGTAGGTCGGCAGGATCAATTCGATGGCGGCCGTATTGAAACCGATACCGTGGTTGAGCGACTGCACATTGTGTTTTTCGTAGATGCCACGGATCGCCATCATCGCCATCAGCACATGCACCGGCTTGATATGGCGCGGGTCGCGGGTGAACAGCGGCTCGATGTAGAACGGCTTGTCGGCCACCACCACAAAATCCACCCAGCTCGCGGGGATGTCGACGCGGGGCAAATCGGTGACGTCATCCACCAACTGGTTGACCTGCACGATGACGATGCCATCGCTGAATGCTGCCGGCTCGATCAACGCCGGGGTGTCTTCGGTGCTGGCGCCGGTGTAGATATTGCCGGCGCGGTCGGCCATGAAACCGGCCGAGAGCACGACGTTGGGGATCAGGTCCACCACCAGCCGCGCATAGAGTTCGATGTAAGTGTGGATCGCGCCAATTTCCAGCAGGCCGTCTTCCAGCAACTGGCTGATGCGCAGGGATTGGGTGCCGGCAAAGGAGAAATCCAGCTTGCGCGCGATGCCCTTTTCAAACAGGTCCAAATGCTCGGAACGCCCGACACTCGGCATGATCATGTGCAAATCGTGGAGCTTGGCCGGGTCGGCCTTGGCCAGGGAGCGCGAGAGGAAGTCGGCTTGTTTCTGGTTGTTGCCCTCCAGCACCACGCGGTCGCCGGGGAGGATCAGCGCTTCCAGCGCCTCGACGATTCTGTCACTGGGCAACACCGCCCCGTCTGCGTATTTTTTGACCAGCCCGAGGCGCCGCTGCTTCTCGTCGCGCCGCCGCGTCCAGCGCGAGTCGGGGGTGATGGTTGTTGTCATGGTCGCTCCACGGGGTTTGCTGTCGTGGGCTGTACCTTAGGAGTGAACGTGGGGGGTATCAATCAAGCCCGAAGGCGGATCGTTACGGCTGGAGTAATGGATCGTCAGCAATCGCTGAGCCAGGACCAAATGAAGATCAAAAAGTGGGAGCGGGCTTGCTCGCGAATGCGGTGGGTCAGTTACACATTTGCCGACTGACACCCTGCATTCGCGGGCAAGCCCGCTCCCACATTTGTTCGGTGGTGTTCAGGGAAATCTCATCATTGTCACCAATGGTCAGCCAACAAGTTTTCCACTTCATTCAGCAGTACTGTCGCGCCATCCATCAACTGCCCCAGCAACGCCTCGTCCTCATCCATATACCCTTCATATTCCGCCAGGTTTCGGCGTTCATGACACAACGCCAGTAACCTCACCTGCACCCTGTTCACGTCGGCGGAGTGAATCAGACATTGAAAGACCAGATAGCGTTTGTCAGAACGATACCCTTGCAGGCGCAAAGCCGTGAGCGCGATAGCGTGGGCGGCGTTGTAGGCCAAGTCGAAACGACTGGCGAACGATAGCTGTGGATTACCCGCATCCGTTAACCGGTCCCGTGCTGAGCGCATCAGCCCATCACACTCCTTGCGATCCGGCGGCTCAGCCTTCAAGCCACCACTACGTTGCAGATTCTCCAGATTGGCTTTGCTGTCCATCCATGGATTCCAGGGGGTTGGCCCCAATCAGATTGATCTTGTCCTGTGCCAAGACCCGCTGCACAAAACTGTTCCCGGCATTCCATTTGCCGATCCAGTCCTCGGGGGTGTAAAGCGTCGGGTTGATGGTGCGGCCCAGCTGCTCTTCCAGCGGCATGAGCTGCTCCATGACTTCACTGTAGTTGAGGCTTTCGCCGATCAGCATCAGATCTATGTCACTGGATGAGTGCGCCTCACCCCTGGCGATGGAGCCGTAGATAAAGGCCCAGGTTATCTGCTCCACGAACGGTGCCAATGCATTGCGCAAGGGTTCGTCCAGGCTCAGGGTCTTGCGCACGATGGCCAGCAACTCCGAGTAAATCGGGCATTGGGGGTTGGCTTGGTAGTGGGTCTGATTGCCTTGGCGCGTCATGCTCAAGATGCCCGCCAGCTGCAACCGCTCCAGCTCGCGGGTAAGGCTGCCCTTGCCCACCTGTGCCCAGCGCGCGATTTCATTGGTGAAGAAACTTTGATCGGGCTTGCCGAAAAGCAGGCCCAGCACTTTCTGCTGAGTGTTGGTGAAGAGTGCAGTAATGAGCGGCAAGGTTTGCATGGCAACGGCCAAAGAGTCCCAAAAAGGGAACGATAGGTCCCTTTTTGGGAACGATCAAGTGTTAGGCGATTGAGATATAGGAAACGATCAATCAGCAAATACTGGGTTCGAGCCGAATGAAGAACAAAATGTGGGAGCGGGCTTGCTCGCGAATGCGGTGGGTCAGTGACACATGTACCGACTGACACCCTGCATTCGCGGGCAAGCCCGCTCCCACATTTGTTCGGTGGTGGGTGTTAGATAGCGGTGCCAAGCAGGGACCGATCAATCTCTGTTTGGGGCCGCTTCAACCTACCTGCGCAGGGCTGACGTGTTCCAGCGCTCTATCGACCAGCAACTGACTCAACTCGGCCATTTGCTGAATGCCGAGCATGATTGCGCGCTGGGAGGTGTCCAGGTTGAAGGCAAGATTGCAGGTCATGGCGTTTAGCGACGATAAGGTTTCGCTGGCGTTGACCAGTAGAGCTTCGGTGTTTTGGTGTGGGTTGACGGTGAAGAGAGGCGGATTAGGGGTGGGTTTAGCCATGATTTACAGCTCCGATATGTGATGGAGGCTGCCCTCATCCGCTTGCACGCGAAATAGGGTGGCAGCCGTGCGCAGGTGTGCAAGACCGGGCATATCGGACCCCGGCAGACTCCAAGGAGTCTCCCGCGCACAGCCGCCATAACAAATACAGCAGGCATAAAAAACGCCCGTTGGATGGCTATGGGCGTTGGTGCGCCGACATGTAACCGGACTTGCACGTCCGTGTCACCGTTTTTTCGATGACGGGACGAAGACTAGCCGCCATGGCTACCCACAACAAGTTCATGTACAGCCCGAAATCTTGCAGGAAAAATCCGAAGACTGCCCCATCACAAAGCCATCATCACCTTGACCGCTCCAAGGCCCTCCAGCGCATAGCTGTGGTACTCATAGACCTTCCCCTGAATGATCAGGTGCAGCGCACCGCCCTCATCACTCACTTGAACATCGGGCTCTTTGGTTTTCAGAAAAGGATGTGCAGACACTAATGCGGTGAGTATTTCCTTATCACTCCCCAAGTCCTCATGGACGTAGTACCTGTAGGAAAATCCTACCGTCGCACCGCCCTGGCCGTCTCGCGCACCGTATATAGAGGTGCCGTTACCCAATGAATGCTTCAACACCACTTCATCCAGATCCGGTGTTCCGGACGACAGGATCCAACTGCCACCGATATAGATCAGGCAAACCACAAGCAGGCAATTACGCAGAAACGGTATGAGGCGCTTAGTGGCCTTGCGAAATTGCATATTCAATACCTTTTCTTATCCAATATTGGTCCCGTGGGTCATCACCAAAAGGCTCACCGCCCCACCATGTTCCAAAATCCGGAAGGGTGGTTTTTGCGGCGGTTTGAGCCACACCAGCAGCTCGCAACAACACATGCTCGGGAATGCCCAGCACCGTACCCGTAGCGCCGTAATTAAAGTTACCAAAAGCCTCATACTCGCGCCCTCGCCTCTTGTAGTTCCATGGGCCAGCAGCCCTGACCTGAGAATAAAACCAGGAATAGGCGAATGCCGAGCCCGGTTTGAGATGAGTACGTTTGCATCGAGATATCGCAATGTTTTCAAAAATTGAAACACCGGGCGGCATTAACGGTACGGCCATTTGCAGATCCTTGCAGGCAGTGAGGAGCGCAGAAGCTAGCCACTCCACTCAGGCCTGAAAACCCGCTTAATCCAAATGCAGAACTCGCCTACAGCAACTCCATCCCATTCCGACATGTGAGCAATCAACCCTCATCATTAGCAGATCCGAAATGGCGATAAGGTACGATCATCAACGACAATTTTTTGTCACGAAAACCCTAACGTTTGATTGAATTTGATAACACATCCACTGTTCGCGCCGAAAACGATAAAAAGCATAAGAGGCGACTGAGCGGTTTGCGCGATTGAACACAATTCAGTGTGGGAGCTGGCTTGCCTGCGATGGCGGTGGGTCAGTTGCTGATGCAGTGACTGACACTCCGCCATTGCAGGCAAGCCAGCTCCCACAGTGGGGCTTCACAAGGATTACGCTCAGGCCAGGCCGGATTCGACCAACAACGCTTCAAGTCCCATAAGGTCAGGCACCTTCGCCACATGCTCACCCACCTGCACCGCCGCCAGTTCCAGCGGGCACAGCGGCACGTCGACATAACTCAGCTGACTATCCAACTTGTAAGAACGTGGAATCCCCTGAATCACCATCGCAATAAACTTCAACGTCGGCCGCCCGCCCAGCGCGTTCAGCACCACAATCCGCGAGCGCTCACCGGTCACGCTGGCTTCACCGCACACGGCTTCAAAGCTGATCAGCGGCAATTGCCGATCGCGCCATGTCACTTGCCGCAGGTACCACGGCGGTGCATCGCTGGCGGGTTCGCCGCGCTGGAAGTCGATCAGTTCGGCGATGGCGACGTTGGGCAGCACCAGGTGGCGGTCGGCCAGGGGCAGCAGCAGGCCGGTGAGTTGGCTGGTGCGATGGTCAAGCATGGGACTTGCTCCAGTAGGCGATGCTTTCCAGCAGCACCGACTCTTGGTACGGCTTGCCGAGGTAGTCGTTGACGCCGATGGCCATGGCGCGGTCGCGGTGCTTCTGGCCGGTGCGCGAGGTGATCATGATGATCGGCAGGCGCATCAGCCGGGGGTCGTTGCGCACCTGAATCGCCACTTCGAAGCCGTCCATGCGCGGCATTTCGATGTCGAGCAGCATCAGGTCCGGGGTGTGTTCTTCGAGCAGCGCGATGGCGTCGATGCCGTCTTTGGCGGTGAGCACGTTCATGCCGTTGCGCTCCAGCAGGCGGCTGGTGACTTTGCGCACGGTGACCGAGTCGTCCACCACCAGCACCAGCAGCGGGCGCTTTTTCAGCGGGTCGTTGAGGACCAGTGGCGCGTCCACCGACTGCGCCGGCAACGCTGGCTGGCGTGCACGGATGTGCGCGAGCAAGTCGATGATCAGCACCACACGGCCATCACCGAGGATGGTCGCCCCGGACAAACCCTGCACCCCGGCAAACTGCGGCCCCAGGCCCTTGACCACGATCTCGCGCGTACCGGCCATGGCGTCCACGTGCACCGCCACGCGTCGCTCGTTGCATTGCACCAGCAACACCGGCACTGGCTGGTATTGGCCGAGCAGTTTCGGCCGGGCGACGGTGTGCAGCAGGTCGCCGAGGTAGAACAACTCATAGCGCTGACCAGCGTATTCATAGCGCGGCAGGTCTTGCTGATAGTGCCCGGCCAGCTCGTGGGGCAGCACGCGCACCAGGCCTTCGATGGTGTTGAGCGGGATCGCATATTGGTCGTCCGCGCATTGCACCATCAGCGCGCGATTGACCGACACGGTAAACGGCAGGCGAATGCGAAAGTGCACGCCCGCACCCGGCGTCGAGTCGATGAACATCGAGCCACCGAGCTGGCGCACTTCTTCGTGCACCACGTCCATGCCCACGCCGCGCCCGGAAATCTGGGTGATTTTTTCGGCGGTGGAAAAGCCCGGCTGCAGGATAAACTGCAACACGTCGCGGTCGCTCATGTCTTGATCAGGTGCGAGCAGGCCGCGCTTGATCGCTTTGCGCCGCACCGCGTCCAGGGGCACACCGGCACCGTCATCGCGCATGTCGAAGACGATATCGCCGCCTTCGTGGGTCAGGTCCAGGCTGATCCGGCCCTTCTCGGGTTTACCGGCCAATACGCGCGCCTCGCGGGACTCCAGGCCATGGTCGACGGCATTGCGCAGCATATGCTCCAGCGGCGCCACCATGCGTTCCAGCACGTTGCGGTCCATCTCGCCTTCGGCATTGCCGACCACGAATTCAACGTCCTTGCCCAACTCCTCCGCCACCTGGCGCACGATGCGCTTGAGGCGCGGCAGCATGCGCTCAAACGGCACCATGCGCGTACGCATCAGGCCTTCCTGCAACTCGGTGTTGATACGCGCCTGTTGCTGCAACAGGTTGTGCGCATCCCCGTTGCGGCGGTCGAGGGTCTCCTTGAGGTCCAGCAGGTCGGAGGCCGATTCGGACAACGCGCGCGACAACTGCTGCAGCTGCGAATGACGGTCCATTTCCAGCGGGTCGAATTCTTCATAACCCAAGCGCTCGGCCTCGGCCTGCTGACGACTGAGAATGCGGCCCTGGGTTTCGGTGTCGAGGCGGCGCAGTTGGTCACGCATGCGCTCGATGGTGGTTTCGACTTCGTTGAGGGCGATACGCGCGTCGTTGACTTGCTGCTCGATACGGCCACGGAAGATCGAGGTTTCACCGGCCAGGTTGACCAGATCATCAAGCAAGTCGGCGGAAATCTTCACCATGTCGGCGCCGGGGTCCACCGCCGCGTCGGCCTTGCCGGCCGGCAAGGCCACGGGCGCCAGCGGCTCATCACCGGGGTGCACCAGGCTTCTGATGCGCTCGATGAGTTTATCCACCGACCCCACCGGCAAACCGCCCGCCACCGCGTCGATCATCTGCGCCAGGCGGTCATGGCAGCCTTGCAGCAAGGCGAACAGTTCCGGCGACGGCGCGAGCAAACCGGCAGACAAGCCTTCGTAGAGAAACTCCAGTTCATGGGCCAAATCGCCAATCGGCCCGATTTCGACCATGCGCGCGCCGCCCTTGAGGGTGTGCAAGTCGCGCAGTAAGGTTTCCACCTCCTGGCGATTGCTCGGCTCGGCCTGCCAACGCAGCAACGCGCTGCTTGAACTGTCGAGAATGTCGGCGGCTTCTTCGAGGAAGATATCCAGCAACTCGGGATCAGCCGCTGCGGTTTCAGGTTCTGTGGGCGCAGTGGCGGGCGCGTTGTTCTGGCGCAACGCGCGCAACTGAGCGATCAAATCACTGGAGTCGCTCAGGGGTTGGTGGTCTTGCAATTGATCGAGCTGCAAGGCCAGCCGCTCATGGCTGGCCATCAATACTTGGGACAGTTCGGTCGAGTAACTGTAGCGGCGGTCCACCAGGCCTTCGTACAGGCATTCCAGCTCATGGGCGAGGTCGCCAATCGGGCCGATTTCGGCCATGCGCGCGCCGCCCTTGAGGGTGTGCAGGTCACGCTGCAACGACGACAACGGCGCCGCGCTGTCCGGTTCCAGCAGCCAGCGTTTAAGCGACTGCCCGGCACTGTCGAGGATGTCCACTGCCTCTTCCAGGAAAATCTCGACGATCTCGTCGTCCATCGCCGTGTCCTGGCCCAACCGGGCCGTGGCGGCGCCCAGTTCGGAAATGCTCGGGGCGCGCCCGCCGTCGCTTTTGATCAGGCCGGTGGCGGACGGGTCGAGGGCTTCATCCAGCAGTTCGCGCAGGGCGTCTACCCGCGCCGGCGCCGGGTTGATTTCCTGGCCGGCCGCCAGTTGGTCGAGCATGTTGATCAGCGCTTCATGGGCCTGTTCGGCCTCATGGAAAAACCGTTCGCTGACCGCCAGGCTGCTCTCTTCCACAGCGCCATAGAGGTCGAGCAAGGCTTCGCAGAGTTCGTCGATGGCGTGCAGGTCGGCGATGTGCGCGCCCTCGCCCAGGGTGGTCAATTCGTCCAGCAGCGCGGTCAGCTCCTGGCGTTCGCCGGGGTGTTGCTGCCAGCGGCGCAGCAGGCTTTCGGCGTCCAGCAGGATGTCCATGCCCTGGGCCAGGAAGTTGCTGATCAGTTGCGGGTCGCGCTTGATGCGCAGCCCGGTGTTGGGCGCGTCGAGCAAGGCTTGCAGCTGTTGGTCGAGCAGGCTTTGCGTGCGGCTGATCAAATCCGGCGCGCCCTTGATCGGCACCAGCGGATCACTGTCCAGCTGACGCAAACCGCGCTGGAACAGGCCTTCGGCTTCCAGCAGCAGTTCCACTTCATCCAGGTCCAGCGGCAGGCGGTGGGCCTTGTATTCGCGGGTCAGGTGATCGAGCGGTCGCGCCAGTTCAGCCATCGGCAACACGCCGGCCATGTAGGCGCTGCCCTTGAGGGTGTGCAGGGCACGTTGCAGTTCATCGCTGACTTGCAGCGGCACATGCTCGGCGGCCTGTTGCAGAAAGTGGTTGAGGCTTTCCAGGTGGCTCTGGGCTTCGTTGCGAAAGATCTCCAGCAACATCGGGTCATGGGGCTCTGCGACCGGTTGAGTGCCGCTGGCCAAGGCGTGGGCACGGGCCGCCAGGGCGTCGACTTCATCGCGCTGGCGTTGGTCGTCGGCCGCAAAGTCGGCGATCAGCTCCGGCAGCAAGGCCACGGCTTCATCCAGCACGTGTTGCACCTCGGCGTCGAGCGCCACGCTGCGTTCGAGCACGCGGTTAAGCAGGTTTTCCACCGCCCAGGCCAGCTCGGCCAGTACCAGGGCGCGGACCATCCGGCCGCTGCCTTTGAGCGTGTGGAAGGCACGCCGCATCTCGCTTTGGGCGGTTTTGTCCGCGCTGTTGGGCAAGTAGCGATGCAACACGTCGAGGACTTCGTCGGTTTCTTCGAGGAAGACTTCGCGCAGCTCATCGTCGATGGAGGCTTCACCGGCCGGCGGCGGCAGCAGGCTGCCGGGGCGGTGCTGGGCGGGTGGGTTCAGGCGCGACGTGGGGCTGGCCAATGCATCGAACTGGGATTGGCTCGGCGCGCTCTCGCTCGACAATGCCCCATCCGGCGCGACCAGCGCTTGGCGCCAAGGCTTTTCGACCGGCAGGTAGCCGAGTGCAGCCAGGCCTTGAGTGGCCAGCTCCAGCACGCGTTCGCCGGCGGCGTCGGGGTCCTGGAGCATGCGTTCCAGGTAGTATTCGAGGCTGCTGACCACGTCGGCGAAATGCGCCAGCTGCGCTTCGGGCGGCGGCGCAGCGCTGGTCATCAACTGTTCATCGACATAGTGGGTGCAACCACGCATCAAGCTCGCCGCGCGTGGCAGCGGAATCATCGCCAACGCGCCGCGCACCTGGCTGAGCAGCTCGGGCAGCGACTCCAGGCGCTGGCGGTCCCAATCGGCCTCAAGGCAATCGATCACCAGCTCTTTGGCCTGACGCAAGCATTGGCAGGATTCGCGGATCACCAATTGATGAATCTGGGTCAGGTCGGTGGTAGGCAGGCGGCTTTCTTCACGGCTTTCCGGCTCGACCGTGCCCACCATGCCCGCCAGCGTGGCCTCGACGTAGAGCAAGGCGCCGGCAACATCCATCAACACCGCGTCATTGGGTTCGCGCTGGCCCTGCACCAGGCTCAGCACCACCGCAAGCTGATCGATGATGACCTTACGCGGCTGGCCGAAGCCCAGCACCGCCAAGGTGTCGGCGATCTGGCGCAGTGGCGCCAGCAAGGCATCGAGGTCGTTGGTGTGTTGGCGGTCGCTGCGCACGAACAGGTCGAGGCGCTCCTTGACCCGCACCAGCTCCTCGCACAAGGCGCCGAGCACCGAGCCCATGGCATTGCGGTCCGGTCCAGCCAAACGTGCACGCTCGGCATCGACCACCGCGCTGTCGGGCAAGGCTTCATCCAGCCCGTATCGTTCCTTGAGGCTTTGCATGCGCGGCGTCGGCCGGGTGACCTTGGCCACGTAGAACAACAGGCTCTTTAGCAGCTCATCCGGCGCTGGCTGGTTGATGCCGCCGATGCCCTGGGCCAGCAGGCGCTTGAGTTGCTTGTCGCTGGCCTTGAGCAGGCTGCGCAGCGCCGGGCTGTTGGCGATCACGCCGGTGAGCATGCCTTCGACCAGCGCCGAGGTGACTTGCCACAATGGCAGCAATGGCGCGCCCTGGCACAGCGCTTCGAGGCGCGCGAACACCCGCGCCATGTCTTCCAGGTTGCTGGGGCCGTGGTCTTCACGCAACAGCCCGGCCAGGGCCTGTTGCAGCAATTGATGCCACTGGCGCAGTTGCTCGTGAAGGTCCGGCAGCATGCGCTGGGCCAAGGCCTCGTCGGGCAACGGCGCAATCGACAACAGTTGCGGGCTGAACAGGCTGGTCTCCGACAGCAGGCTTTCACCGCGCGCACTGCGCAGGTCGTTGAGCAGCGGCAACACCACCAATGGCAGGTCGCGGCGGGCGCTGTGCACGCGGTCGAGGTACAGCGGCAGTTGGCCGAGGGCCTGTTGCAGCAGGCGGATGCTTTCATCGCGCTGGCTGACGCGCTCGGCCTGCAGGGCCAGGGCCAGTGCTTCGATCTCTTCGGCCAGCAGCGCCGCGCCGTAGAACTCGACCATTTGCAGCGCGCCATGCACTTGGTGGATGCCGGCCAGGCACTCGGCAATGGCGTCGCTGTCGCGGGTTTCGACAAACGTGTCCAGCGCCGAACGGGCCTGTTTCAGGGTTTCGGCAATGTCGCCCTTGACCCATTCGAGGGCCACGTAGTCGTGCCGATCAACCATAACTGCTCCGCTTAGAATTCGTGAATTGCGTGTGTTGCCAAGATCTCAAATCAAAAGGAGATCCAATGTGGGAGCGGGCTTGCTCGCGAAAGCGGTGGGCCAGCTAATAGATCAGCTGACTGATACACCGCATTCGCGAGCAAGCCCGCTCCCACAGTTGGATAGCATTTCAATCGTCCACCTGCTTGGCGGCTGGCAACGTGAAACCCGACACCGAACGCCGCAACTGGCTGGCCATTTTTGCCAGGTTGCCGATGCTCTCCGCCGTGGCGGTCGAGCCCGATGACGTCTGCGTGGTGATCTGCTGGATCACGTTCATCGTCAGGGAAATCTGCCCCGCCGACGAGGTCTGTTGCTGCGCCGCGTTGGAAATACTCTGGATCAACGCTGCCAGGGTTTTCGACACGCCTTCGATCTCTTCCAGCGCCACCCCGGCGTCTTGCGCCAGCCGCGCGCCACGCACCACTTCGGTGGTGGTCTGTTCCATGGAAATAACCGCTTCGTTGGTGTCGGTCTGGATCGCCCGCACCAGGGTTTCAATTTGGCGTGTGGCGGCGGACGAGCGCTCGGCCAACCGCTGCACTTCGTCGGCCACCACGGCAAACCCGCGCCCGGCATCACCGGCCATGCTTGCCTGAATCGCGGCGTTAAGGGCAAGGATGTTGGTCTGATCGGCAATGTCGTCGATCAGGCTGACGATGTCGCCAATCTCCTGGGACGACTCGCCCAGGCGCTTGATGCGCTTGGCGGTGTCCTGAATCTGCTCGCGAATGTTGTCCATGCCGTGGATGGTGTTGTGCACCACCTCATTGCCCTTGTTGGCGATTTCCACCGAGCGCTCCGCCACCGCCGAAGACTCGGCGGCGTTGGCCGACACCTGGTCGATGGATTGGGCCATCTGGTTGATCGCGGTAGAAGCCTCGGCGATTTGCTGGGCCTGATGCTCCGAGGCCTGGGCCAGGTGCATGGCGGTGGCCTGGGTTTCCTGCACCGCGCCGGCCACTTGCCCGGCCGTGAGGTTGATGGTCGCCACCAGATCGCGCAGCTGGTCCACGGAATAATTGATGGAGTCGGCGATGGTGCCGGTGAAGTCTTCGGTGACCGAGGCGGTCACCGTCAGGTCACCATCGGCCAGGTCCTCGATTTCATCGAGCAGGCGCATGATCGCGTTCTGGTTGCGCTCGTTTTTCTCGGCGGTTTCATGCAGCTGGCGGTTGGTCTCGCGCACCATCACCAGGCCGATCAGGATAATCGAGGTCAGCGCCAGCAAGCCCAATACGTAGCCGCCGATGGTGTCGAAGCTGCGCCCGCTGGCGAGGTTTTCAAACCCGGTGGCCAGGTGCGAGGCTTCATCGAGCAGGGTTTGCGACAGGTTGAAAATATTGCTCGCCGAGGCGCGTACCTGAAACAGCTGCGGCGAGGTTTCAAGAATTTCATCCACGGAGCCGGAGACAAATTCAAACAGCTCGGCGATTTCCGCCAGCCGTGCACGGGCGTCGTGGTCTTCAACCTGAGCAATGCGCAGGCCGGCGTTGCCCTGGAGCATGCCGTTAAGCACTTGGCCAAAACGGTTGGCGTCGCGGCCAAAGGCATCGGCGGCCTGCACCGAAGTTTCGTCGCCGGCCAACACGGTGTTGACTGCGCCGAGGATGCGTTCGGCCAGTAATGATTGGCGCTGGGCCAACACCACCTGGCTGGCCGGGGCGCCGCGTTGCAGCAGAATGTCGACGACCTTTTCCGATTCCATCTGCAATTGCGGCACGGTTTCGGCAAGGGTCGCGGCCACTTGGTGCAACGACAACACGGTCTGTTCGCTGGCGAGAATCGCGTCGGTGTTTTTCAGCAGCGCTTCCCAGTCGGTCTGCACCGCGCGCATTTCGGCGCGTACCGCGTTCGGTGCAGCCGGCAGGCCAGTCTCGGTATCGCCTTTTTTCAAATAGCCCCAGCGCTGGGCGAAGTCGTTGCGTGCATCGCCCAGCAGCTTGAACGCGGCCGCCTTGCCGGCGGCGGCTTCGGTGGCGTTCTTGGCGATGCGCTGCGACAGCACGCGCAGCTCACCGGCGTGGCCGATGTACTGTTTGTCGTACGTGGACTGGGTATTGAGGTACGCGAAGTTGGCGAACAACAGCATGATGAACACGATCAGCGCGATAAACAGCACGATGATCTGCGAACGGCTGCGCGATGCGGCTTGCGGTTTGGGCGTGGTAGCGGTGGTCATGCGGCGACATCCATGAAGCCTGGGGCCTGGGCCAAAGCGAAGGGGCTGAAGACCTGCCACAGCTGGTCACTGTCGAACTGGCCCTGGATAAACGGCGCGGTGGGCGCGGTGCTCGCCAACAGTGCGTCTTGTGCGAAATGCTGCATGCCCACCACCTCGTCCACCAGCAACCCGACAAACAAGTCGTTGAATTCCACCACCAGCACCCGCCGTTGCTTGCGGGCCCTGGACAGCCCGAGGTCGAGGAACCCGCCCAGGTCCATCACCGGCAGTAAACGCCCACGCAGGTTGGCCACGCCTTTGACCCAGGGCTTGACGCCGGGCATCAAGGTGCAGCGCGGTTCATGCAACACCTCGGCGACTTCGCCCATCGGCGCCACGTACCAATACGGCCCCAGGCGAAAACCGATCCCACTCCAACGTTGCAGGCGGGTTTCCTGGGACGGCAGGTCGGCGGCCAGCAGGCGGCAGCGGCGGTCGATGTCCAGCAGCAGCTCGAAGGCGGTTTGTGACTCGGTCATGATGGCGTGCCGTCAGCCGGCCAACACCTTGTTCAGGGTGGCGATCAGGGTGTCTTCGTCCACGGGTTTGGTCAGGTAATCCTTGGCGCCCTGGCGTGCGCCCCAGATCTTGTCGGTTTCCTGATCCTTGGTGGTGATGATGATGATCGGGATGCCGTTGGTTTCCGGCTCCTTGGACAGCTGGCGGGTGGCCTGGAAGCCATTGAGGCCCGGCATCACGATGTCCATCAGCACGGCGTCGGGCTTTTCCTGACGGGCCAGGGCCACGCCGTCTGCGCCATTTTCGGCTTTGAGGACCTGGTGGCCGTGCTTTTCCAGCATGCCGGTCAGTTTGTACATTTCGGTCGGCGAATCGTCGACGATCAGAACACGTGCCATGGTTTTCCCCACTACATTGGTGGACGCCGGCCCTTGTGAGGCGGTGTCAGTGTGCTTGTTCTACTGCGGCGAAGCCGGGCACGTAGGCCTTGATCGCGCTCAGCAGTTCTTCCTTGCTGAAAGGCTTGGTCAAAAACTGATCGACACCCACGATGCGCCCCTTGGCCTTGTCGAACAGGCCATCCTTGGAGGACAACATGATCACCGGAATCGACTTGAACGCCGGGTTGTTCTTCACCAGCGCGCAGGTTTGATAGCCATCCAGGCGCGGCATCATGATGTCGACAAAGATAATGTGCGGGTGATGATCAACAATCCGGGCCAGTGCATCGAAACCGTCGATGGCGGTGATGACTTCGCACCCCACGTTCTTCAACAGGGTCTCGGCGGTGCGGCGGATCGTTTTCGAATCGTCGATCACCATCACTCTCAAGGCGTTGGAATGCTGTTCCATATCTGCTCTACCATCGCCACAGCGAATCGGTTTTCGGTGTGTACTGCCTGATGTTGCACAGGATGAGCGCTGCAAGCCTTGGAATTCAAGGGCTGCTGCACCGTGGGAGTCTTTTTAGCACAGTCTCCGGGCGCAATCTATCGAGCAACCGGCCAGGTGGTTTTTCCTTGACCCACAACAGCCGCAGCGCCACTCTGACGCCACTTTTATGCGCCCTAATTTGCTAGAGGAAATCCCCCATGAGCGTTCGCGTCGGCATTGTCATGGACCCTATTGCCAGCATTTCCTATAAAAAGGACAGTTCGCTGGCCATGCTCCTGGCCGCCCAGGCCCGCGGCTGGACGCTGTTCTATATGGAGCAGCCGGACCTTTACCAGGGCGACGGCGAGGCCCGCGCACGCATGCGCCCGCTGCAGGTGTTTGCCAACCCTGAAAAGTGGTTCGAGCTTGCGGATGAAATCGACAGCCCCTTGAACGATCTGGACGTGATCCTGATGCGCAAGGACCCGCCGTTCGACATGGAATTCGTCTACTCCACTTACTTGCTGGAACAGGCCGAGCGGGCTGGCGTGCTGATCGTCAACAAACCGCAAAGCCTGCGCGACTGCAACGAAAAGCTGTTCGCCACCCTGTTCCCACAGTGCACGCCGCCTACCGTAGTGAGCCGCCGCGCCGATGTGTTGCGTGAATTCGCCGCCAAGCACGGCGACGTGATCCTCAAGCCGCTGGACGGCATGGGCGGCACGTCGATCTTCCGCCACCGCGCCGGCGACCCTAACCTGTCGGTGATCCTGGAAACCCTGACCGCGCTGGGCACCCAGCAGATCATGGGCCAGGCTTACATTCCGGCGATCAAGGACGGCGACAAACGCATCCTGATGATCGACGGCGAGCCGGTGGATTATTGCTTGGCGCGTATCCCGGCCGCAGGCGAGACGCGTGGCAACCTGGCAGCCGGCGGTCGCGGTGAAGCGCGACCACTGTCGGACAAAGACCGTTGGATCGCTTCCCAAGTCGGCCCAACTCTGCGCGAAAAAGGCCTGCTGTTCGTAGGACTGGACGTAATTGGTGAGAATCTCACCGAAATCAACGTCACCAGCCCGACCTGCATTCGCGAGATCGACAACGCATTTGGCACGAACATCGGCGAAATGTTGATGGCAGCCATCGAGCGCAAGCTGCAAGCCAAGTGACATAGAACAGCCGGACACACACCAACATTGCGTTATCATGCGGCACCTGTGAAACGCGCGATGTTGGTTTTTTTGTCATGACGCTCCCGCCCGATCTGCCCCCCGAACTCTCCCACAGCGGCGTGCGCCCGGCTGATCGGCTCGGATTTACCCTGTTTCTGGCAGCGCTGATCCACCTCGCCTTGTTACTCGGCCTGGGTTTCACCTTTGCCGAGCCCAAGCAGATCACCAAAACCCTGGAAATCACCCTCGCCACGTTCAAGAGCGAAAAAAAGCCCGAAAAGGCTGACTTTCTCGCCCAGGACAATCAGCAAGGCAGCGGCACGCTCGACAAAAAGGCGGTGCCCAAGACCACCGAAGTGGCGCCGTTCCAGGACAACAAGGTGAATAAAGTCACCCCGCCGCCGACGCCCAAGCCTGAGGTCAAGCAGGCCGCGCCCAAGGCCGCCGTGACCACTGTTGCGCCGAAACCGCAAAAAGCCCCGACCCAGCGCGAGAAAACCAAGACCGAGCCACAGCCCGAGCCGGTCAAGCCGGCGCCGACCTTCGACAGCTCACAGCTCTCCGACCAGATCTCCAGCCTCGAAGCCGAACTGGCCAACGAACAACAGCTGTACGCCAAGCGCCCGCGCATCTATCGCCTGAACGCCGCCTCGACCATGCGCGACAAAGGCGCCTGGTATAAGGACGAATGGCGCAAGAAGGTCGAACGCATCGGCAACCTCAACTACCCGGACGAAGCCCGGCGCCAGCAGATCTATGGCAATTTGCGCTTACTGGTGTCGATCAACCGCGACGGTTCGTTATATGAAGTGCAGGTGCTGGAGTCGTCCGGCCAACCGTTGCTGGACCAGGCGGCCCAGCGCATCGTGCGCCTGGCCGCGCCTTTCGCGCCGTTTACCGGCGACTTGAACGACATAGACCGCCTGGAAATCATCCGCACCTGGAAGTTTGCCCGGGGTGATCGGCTTTCCAGTAACTGATCGTTCCTACACCCTGCCAAAGGCTGCGTGCCCGTGTGGCGAGCGGGGCTGTCGTGGCGAGCGGGCTTTTCGTGGCGAGCGGGCTTGCCCCGCGTTGGGCTGCGAAGCGGCCCCCAACAGGGCCACCGCGCGCTGCCTGAAAGACCACTGCGCCAGATTTCATGGCCGCTTCGCGCCCCAACGCGTGGCAAGCCCGCTCGCCACAACAGCTCGCTCGCCACAACAAGCCTACCCGCCACGGCAAGCCCGCTTACCACAATTAGCGTCCGCCGCAGCTTGTCAGTTCGCCCCTCCGACGCCACACTAGCGGACATGAAAAATGTCAGCCCGACCTACCTCAAGCACCAATTCCTGATCGCCATGCCCCATATGGCCGACCCGAACTTTGCGCAAACCTTGACCTACATCGTCGAGCACACGGCCAATGGTGCCATGGGGTTGGTGGTGAACCGCCCGCAAGAGTTGAACCTGGCCGACATTCTTGAGCAACTGCGCCCCGAGATCGACCCGCCGGCGCGCTGCCAAAACGTACCGATCTACATCGGCGGGCCGGTGCAGACCGACCGTGGTTTTGTGCTGCACCCCACCGGGCCGAAGTTCCAGGCCACGGTCGACCTGGAAGGTGTGTCGTTGTCCACGTCACAGGACGTGTTGTTCGCCATCGCCGACGGCGTGGGGCCTGAGCAAAGCGTGATCACCCTCGGCTACGCCGGCTGGGAAGCCGGGCAACTGGAAGCCGAACTGGCCAGTAATGCCTGGCTGACCTGCCCGTTCGACGCCGACATTCTATTCAACACCGCCAGCGAGCTGCGCCTGGAAGCGGCGGCAGCCAAGTTGCGGGTCAACCTCAACCTGCTGACCAGCCAGGCGGGGCACGCCTGATGGCCTTGCGCTTGATCCTCGGTTTTGACTACGGCACCAAACAGATCGGCGTAGCGGTCGGCCAGGTGATTACCGGCCAGGCCCGCGAGTTGTGCACCTTGAAGGCCCAGAACGGCGTGCCGGACTGGAACCAGGTCGAGGCCCTGATCAAGGAGTGGAAACCCGACGCCGTCGTGGTCGGCCTGCCCTTGAACATGGACGGCACCCCCAGCGACATGTGCCTGCGCGCCGAAAAGTTCGCCCGCCGCCTCAATGGCCGCTACAACCTGCCCTTCTATACCCACGACGAGCGCCTGACCACCTTTGAAGCCAAGGGTGAGCGCCGTGACCGTGGCGGGCAGAAAGGCAGCTACCGCGACAACCCGGTGGACGCCATCGCCGCCGCCCTGCTGTTGCAGGGTTGGCTGGATGAAAACACCGCTTTATTTGAATCCTGACTGACGCGGCTTGCCGCGTCTTTTTACGTTTGAGCCCGGACCTTGCCTGCGCGAGGCCTTGAAGGAGCCACCATGAGCCTGCCCAATCCCGCCGACCTGATCAGCCAGATGGCGATTCGCCTCAAGGCGCACCTGCAACACCGTGCCATCAGCGAACCGCGCTTCATCGGCATTCGCACCGGTGGTGTGTGGGTGGCCCAAGCGTTGCTGAAAGAGCTGGGCAGTGATTCGCCGCTGGGCACGCTGGACGTGTCTTTTTACCGTGACGACTTCAGCCAGAACGGCCTGCACCCGCAGGTGCGCCCTTCGGCCCTGCCGTTCGAGATCGAAGGCCAGCACCTGGTGCTGATCGACGACGTACTGATGAGCGGCCGCACCATCCGCGCCGCCATGAACGAGTTGTTCGATTACGGCCGCCCGGCCAGCGTGACGCTTGTGTGCCTGCTCGACCTGGACGCTGGCGAATTGCCGATCAGCCCGGATGTGGTCGGTGCCACCCTGTCCCTGGAGGCCCACCAGCGGGTAAAATTGTCCGGTCCCACGCCGCTCGAACTCGAACTGCAAGACCTTGCCCTTTAAACCGCCTTGTACAGAGTCCCCGCGATGACGCCTCTAGATGCCAAGCGCCCGCTGCAGCTCAATGCTCAGGGCCAGTTGCAACACTTCTTGTCCCTCGACGGTTTGCCCCGCGAACTGCTGACTGAAATCCTCGACACCGCCGACTCGTTCCTCGAAGTCGGTGGCCGCGCGGTGAAGAAGGTCCCGCTGCTGCGCGGCAAGACCATCTGCAATGTGTTCTTCGAGAACTCCACCCGCACCCGCACCACCTTTGAACTGGCAGCCCAGCGACTGTCGGCCGACGTGATCACACTGAACGTGTCGACCTCGTCGGCGAGCAAGGGCGAGACCCTGCTCGATACCCTGCGCAACCTCGAAGCCATGGCCGCCGACATGTTCGTGGTGCGCCACGGCGACTCCGGCGCCGCACACTTCATCGCCGAGCATGTGTGCCCGAACGTGGCAATCATCAACGGCGGCGACGGCCGTCACGCGCACCCAACCCAAGGCATGCTCGACATGCTGACGATCCGTCGGCACAAGGGCGGTTTTGAAAACCTCTCGGTGGCCATCGTCGGCGACATCCTGCACTCGCGGGTCGCGCGCTCGAACATGCTGGCCCTCAAAGCCCTGGGTTGCCCGGACATCCGCGTGATCGCGCCGAAAACCCTGCTGCCGATCGGTATCGAGCAGTACGGCGTCAAGGTCTACACCGACATGACCGCAGGCCTCAAGGACGTAGACGTGGTGATCATGCTGCGCCTGCAACGCGAGCGCATGGCCGGTGGCCTGCTGCCGAGCGAAGGTGAGTTCTACCGCCTGTTCGGCCTGACCACCGCGCGGCTGGCCGGCGCCAAGCCGGATGCCATCGTGATGCACCCAGGGCCGATCAACCGTGGGGTTGAGATTGAGTCGGCGGTGGCCGACGGCAGCCAATCGGTGATCCTCAATCAAGTCACCTACGGCATCGCCGTGCGCATGGCGGTGTTGTCCATGGCCATGAGCGGGCAAACCGCGCAACGTCAATTCGAGCAGGAGAACGCCCAGTGAAGCTCAGCATTCTCGGCGCCCGAGTCATCGATCCGGCCAGCGGCCTGGATCAAGTTACCGATCTTCACCTGGAAGCCGGCAAGATCCTCGCCATTGGCGCTGCGCCTGCGGGATTCAACGCCAGCGAGACGATCGACGCCAAAGGCCTGGTGGCCGCGCCTGGTTTGGTCGACCTGAACGTCGCCCTGCGCGAACCGGGTTACAGCCGCAAAGGCACCATCGCCAGTGAAACCCGCGCCGCCGCTGCCGGTGGTGTCACCAGCCTGTGCTGCCCGCCGCACACCAAGCCAATCCTGGACACCTCGGCGGTGACCGAGCTGATCCTGGACCGCGCCCGCGAAGCCGGCAATTGCAAAGTGTTCCCCATTGGCGCGCTGAGCAAAGGCCTGGAAGGCGAACAACTCGCCGAGCTGATCGCCCTGCGCGACGCCGGTTGCGTGGCATTCGGCAACGGGCTGGAAAGTTTTCGCAGCACGCGCACGCTGTGCCGCGCCCTGGAATACGCGGCCACCTTCGACCTGACGGTGATCTTCCACTCCCAGGACCGCGACCTGGCCGAAGGCGGCCTGGCCCATGAAGGCGCCGTCGCCAGTTTCCTCGGCCTGCCGGGCATCCCGGAAACCGCTGAAACCGTGGCCCTGGCCCGTGATCTGCTGCTGGTGGAGCAAAGTGGCGTGCGTGCGCACTTCAGCCAGTTGACCAGCGCGCGCGGCGTGGCCCTGATCGCCCAGGCACAAGCGCGCGGCCTGCCCGTGACGGCGGACGTGGCGTTGTACCAGCTGATTTTGACCGATGAAGCGCTGATCGATTTCTCCAGCCTCTATCACGTGCAGCCGCCGCTGCGCACGCTGGCCGACCGCGACGGTTTGCGCGCGGCCGTGAAGTCGGGTGTGGTGTCGGCAATCTCCAGCCATCACCAACCCCACGAGCGTGATGCCAAGCTGGCGCCGTTTGGCGCGACCGAGCCGGGCATCAGCAGTGTCGAACTGTTGCTGCCGCTGGCGATGACCTTGGTGCAAGACGGTCTGCTCGACCTGCCAACGCTGTTGGCTCGCCTGAGTGCCGGCCCGGCTGAGGCCTTGCGGCTGCCGGCGGGCAAGGTGGCGGTGGGTTCGGCGGCGGACCTGGTGCTGTTTGATCCGACCAGCTCCACGGTTGCCGGGGAACACTGGCTGTCCAAGGGCGAAAACTGCCCGTTCATCGGCCATAGCCTGCCGGCGACGGTGCGGTACACCTTGGTGGATGGGCGGATCAGCTACCAGGCCTGATAGATCGCAAAATATAAAGTGGCCCACCGTTAATGTGGGAGCTGGCTTATGTGGGAGCTGGCTTGCCTGCGATGCGGGCACCTCGGTCTTTCAGCCAGACCGAGGTGATGCTATCGCGGGCAAGCCCGGCTCCCACATTGCCCGTGCTCGCATTGAATGTATGCGCGCTTATCGGCCGTTGTTGCGCTCGGCATTGCGGATCGAAACCTGCGTATTCAGCGTCCAGAAGTCATACAGCACGCCCACCAGGAACAAACCGCCGGTCAGCAGGTAGATCAGGCCGGTGATCCATTTGCCCTGATACATGCGGTGCAGCCCGAACACGCCCAGGAACGCCAACAGTACCCAGGCCACGTTGTATTCGATCGGCCCGGCGGTAAAACGCAGGTCTGCTTCACGGTCCATGGCGGGGATCAGGAACAAGTCGATCAGCCAGCCGATCCCGAAAAGTCCAAAGGTGAAAAACCAGATCGTCCCGGTCACCGGCTTGCCGTAATAGAAGCGGTGCGCCCCGGTAAAACCGAAAATCCACAGCAGGTAACCGATCACCTTGCTGTGGGTGTCCTGCTGCATCACATCCTGTCGATAGGTGTTCATGGAGTACCTCTTTTGCCTCGATAGATAAATTTTTTAATTTTCTTTGTGACTTTTTTACGGGCGCCCGACGTACGGCAAATGGTATCTTCCTTCCCGCAAAGCCTTATGCCACCTGACCTCTGCAGGACAATAGCGGCAATTCGTCGCGTTTTTCCTGAATTTGACCCCAGGGTTCAGTCGACAAACGGCCTTAGAACGACACAAAAAGCTGTTATAAAGTTGCGCGCAAACCAAAAAGAGCCACGCCTAATGCGACCATTTTTCAAGACATGGCTAACCATCTGCCTATTAATGCCACTGGCCGCCCACGCCACCAATCGTGAGCAACGTCTTCCTAACGTTAACGGTTTCACCCCTAAAGTTCACAGCACACCAGGCACCGCCAAGTCGGTAAAGCTGACCGTCAACCGCCCGACTCAAGTGAGCAAGGCCCACGGTAAAGCAACCGCCGGCCTGATGGCAGTCAACACCAAACAAAGCAGCAACGTCCTCAGCCGCGCGGTTAATGTGCTCGGTACACCTTATCGTTGGGGCGGCAGCAGCCCAAGTAAAGGGTTCGACTGCAGTGGTTTGGTGAAATATGCGTTTAATGACGTCAAAGCGGTGGATTTGCCACGCACGTCCAACGCCATGGCCGCCGGTCACGGGCTGAAGGTTGATCGTAAAGACCTGAAACCGGGCGACCTGTTGTTCTTCAAGCTCAAGAGCCGCCAGGTCAATCACGTTGCCATCTACCTGGGCAACGACCGCTTCATCCACGCACCGCGTCGTGGCAAGTCGGTAAGCATCGACACGCTGAAAAAGCCGTTCTGGGACAAGAACTACGTGATTGCCAAACGGGTTCTGCCGAAAGAGCAGAACAACAACCTGCGGGTTGTGCAGCGCTGATTTCAGTCTGATATGCGGTAACCAATGTGGGAGCGGGCTTGCTCGCGAATGCGTTAGATCAGTCAACCAAGATGGTGACTGACACTGCGCATTCGCGGGCAAGCCCGCTCCCACATTTGATTTTCATTGCCCGCAAGACCTCAAATGTCCCCAGGCACCCTCGCCTGCCCCCGCGCATCTTCCCGGCTGATCAGCCCCTCGCTGACCAACGCCTTCAAGCTCATGTCCAACGTTTTCATCCCCAGTGCCCCACCGGTCTGGATCGCCGAGACCATCTGCGCCACTTTGTCTTCACGGATCAAGTTACGAATAGCCGGTGTCCCCAGCATGATCTCGTGAGCCGCCACCCGCCCGCCGCCGATTTTCTTGACCAGCACTTGCGACACCACCGCCTGCAACGATTCCGAGAGCATCGAGCGCACCATGGCTTTTTCCGCTGCCGGGAACACGTCCACCAGCCGGTCCACGCTCTTTGCGGCCGACGTGGTGTGCAGGGTGCCAAATACCAGGTGCCCGGTCTCAGCGGCGGTCAGCGCCAGGCGGATGGTCTCAAGGTCGCGCAATTCGCCCACCAGAATCACATCCGGGTCTTCACGCAGAGCCGAACGCAGCGCCGCCGAAAAGCTGTGGGTATCGCGGTGCACCTGGCGCTGGTTGATCAAGGCCATTTTCGGCCTGTGGATAAATTCGATGGGGTCTTCGAGGGTGAGGATGTGCTGGCGTCGATGCCCGTTGAGGTAGTCGATCATTGCTGCCAGCGTGGTGGACTTGCCCGACCCGGTCGGCCCGGTGACCAGCACCAGGCCGCGCGGCAGTTGCGCGATCCGCTGGAACACCGCCCCCAGCCCGAGGCTTTCAAGGCTCCGCACCTGGGCGGGAATGGTGCGAAACACCGCCCCCATGCCGCGGTCCTGCTGAAATACGTTCACCCGGAACCGCGCCACGCTCGGCAGTTCAAAGGCAAAATCGGTTTCAAGAGATGTTTTGAAATCCTTTTGTTGGTAGCTGTTGAGCAAAGGGCTCAATAAGTCCGCAACTTGCGGGGGCGTGAGCACCGGGCCTTCCAGCGGCCAGACCTCGCCATCGACACGCAGCATCGGTGCCAGGCCGGCCGACAAATGCAGGTCGGAGGCGCCACGGCGCACGCTGGCCGTCAGCAATTCAGTGATATCCATAGGGCTTTCCATTTCCAGTAGAATGCCGCGGACTCCATATCCACGGGTGCATCTTGAATGTCGACGATAGCAGACAACATTGGCCTGGTTAGCGAGCGAATCCGTGCCGCGGCCCACGCCGTGCAACGTGACGAAAACAGCATCCACCTGCTGGCCGTGAGCAAGACCAAACCCGCGCAAGCCGTGCGCGAGGCCTACGCCGCCGGGATGCACGATTTTGGCGAGAACTACCTGCAGGAAGCCTTGGGCAAACAGGCGCAATTAACCGACCTGCCCTTGAGTTGGCACTTCATTGGCCCCATTCAATCGAACAAGACTCGTGCGATCGCCGAGAACTTCGCTTGGGTACATTCCGTGGACCGCTTGAAAATCGCTCAACGCCTGTCCGAACAACGCCCGGCCGACCTGCCGCCGCTGAACATCTGCATCCAGGTCAACGTCAGTGGCGAAGCCAGCAAATCCGGCTGTACGCCCGCCGATCTGCCGGCCCTGGCCCATGCGATCAGCGCTTTGCCGCGCCTGAAACTGCGCGGCTTGATGGCGATCCCCGAGCCGACTGAAGATCGCGCCGCACAAGATGCGGCGTTCGCAGCGGTGAGAGACCTGCAAGCCAGCCTGAATCTGCCGCTGGACACACTTTCCATGGGCATGAGCCACGACCTCGAGTCGGCCATCGCCCAAGGCGCTACCTGGGTGCGGATCGGTACCGCCCTGTTTGGCGCCCGCGACTACGGCCAGCCGTGAAATGGCTGACTTTCCTCTGAATAAGGACCTGTCATGAGCAACACGCGTATTGCCTTTATCGGCGCCGGTAACATGGCGGCCAGCCTGATCGGTGGCCTGCGGGCCAAAGGCCTCGAAGCCTCCCAGATCCGCGCCAGCGACCCGGGCGCCGACACCCGCGCCCGCGTCAGCACTGAGCACGGCATTGAAACCTTTGCCGACAACGCCGAGGCGATCCAGGGCGTTGACGTGATCGTACTGGCGGTCAAGCCGCAGGCCATGAAGACCGTGTGCGAAAGCCTGCGGCCAAGCCTGCAACCGCATCAGTTGGTGGTCTCCATCGCTGCCGGCATCACCTGCGCCAGCATGAACACCTGGCTCGGTGAACAGCCAATCGTGCGCTGCATGCCCAACACCCCGGCGCTGCTGCGCAAGGGCGTGAGTGGCCTGTACGCCACCGCCGAAGTGACGGCCGAGCAACGCGATCAGGCGCAAGAACTGTTGTCCGCCGTCGGCATCGCCGTGTGGCTGGAGCAAGAGCAGCAACTGGATGCGGTCACCGCCGTTTCCGGCAGCGGCCCGGCGTACTTCTTTCTGTTGATCGAAGCCATGACCGCCGCCGGCGTGAAACTGGGCCTGCCACACGAAGTGGCTGAGCAACTGGCTGAGCAAACCGCGCTCGGCGCCGCCAACATGGCCGTCGACAGCGACGTGGACGCCGCCGAACTGCGCCGCCGCGTAACGTCGCCGGGTGGCACTACGCAAGCGGCCATTGAATCGTTCCAGGCCGGTGGCTTTGAAGCCCTGGTGGAAAAAGCCCTGGGTGCTGCGGCACATCGTTCGGCCGAGATGGCCGAGCAACTGGGCAAATAGTCGTCCCCTGCAACTGGACCCGATAGGAAACAAACATGCTCGGAATCAATGACGCTGCCATTTTCATCATCCAGACCTTGGGCAGCCTGTACCTGCTGATCGTGCTGATGCGCTTTATCCTGCAATTGGTGCGGGCGAACTTCTACAACCCGCTCTGCCAGTTCGTGGTGAAAGCCACCCAACCGCTGCTCAAACCGCTGCGCCGCGTGATACCAAGCCTGTTCGGCCTGGACATGTCATCGCTGGTGCTGGCGCTGCTGCTGCAGATTTTGCTGTTTGTGGTGATCCTGATGCTCAACGGCTACCAGGCCTTCACCCCGCTGCTGTTGCCATGGGGCCTGATCGGTATCTTCTCGCTGTTTTTGAAGATCATCTTCTGGTCGATGATCATCAGCGTGATCCTCTCGTGGGTCGCACCCGGCAGCCGTAGCCCTGGCGCGGAGCTGGTGGCCCAGATCACCGAACCGGTGCTGGCGCCGTTCCGTCGGTTGATCCCGAACCTGGGCGGCCTGGATATCTCGCCGATCTTCGCGTTTATCGCGATCCAGCTGCTGCAAAGCTGGGTGATCCCGCGCCTGGCCTACTACGCGTTCATGCCCAAGGAGCTGTTCGGGCTGATTTGATTCCTGGCGGATCACTGTGCAAGCCGCTTTTGGGGAAGCTGGCTTGCCTGCGATTGCATCACTGCGGTGTGACTGAAACACCGAGGTGACTGCATCGCAGGCAAGCCAGCTCCCACACAAGCCCCCTCCCCCATTTGTATCTTTGTACGGGCGCAGGCCTTTGCTTGCCGCTAGGTGCAGCGGTCTTTAGACTTACGCCTCATTTAAACGAGAGCAGGGTCGATGCCAGCTGCCTTCCCCCCCGATTCTGTTGGACTGGTCGTGCCCCAAGTGGCGCACTTCAGCGAACCGCTGGCCCTGGCCTGCGGCCGTTCGCTGCCGGCCTATGACCTGATCTACGAAACCTATGGCCAACTGAACGCCACGGCGAGCAACGCCGTGCTGATCTGCCATGCCTTGTCCGGCCATCATCACGCCGCCGGTTTCCACAGTGCCGACGAGCGCAAGCCCGGCTGGTGGGACAGCTGCATCGGCCCCGGCAAGCCCATCGACACCAACAAATTCTTTGTAGTCAGCCTGAACAACCTCGGCGGCTGCAACGGTTCCACCGGCCCGAGCAGCCTCAACCCGGAAACCGGCAAACCGTTCGGCGCCGACTTCCCAGTGCTGACCGTGGAAGACTGGGTGCACAGCCAGGCGCGTCTGGCTGACCTGCTGGGCATCGGCCAGTGGGCTGCAGTGATCGGCGGCAGCCTGGGCGGCATGCAAGCGCTGCAATGGACCATCTCCTACCCGGACCGCGTGCGCCATTGCCTGGCAATTGCCTCGGCACCAAAACTGTCGGCGCAGAACATTGCTTTCAACGAAGTGGCGCGCCAGGCCATCCTCACCGACCCCGAGTTCCACGGCGGTTCGTTCCAGGAAGCGGGCGTAATCCCCAAGCGTGGCTTGATGCTCGCGCGCATGGTCGGGCACATCACTTACCTGTCCGATGACTCCATGGGCGAAAAATTCGGCCGTGGCCTCAAGAGCGAGAAGCTCAACTACGACTTCCACAGCGTCGAGTTCCAGGTTGAAAGCTACCTGCGCTATCAGGGCGAGGAGTTTTCCGGGCGTTTCGACGCCAACACCTACCTGCTGATGACCAAGGCGCTGGACTACTTCGACCCGGCCGCCAACTTCAACGACGACCTGGCGAAAACCTTTGAGGGTGCCAGCGCCAAGTTCTGCGTGATGTCGTTCACCACCGACTGGCGCTTCTCGCCGGCCCGCTCCCGTGAGCTGGTGGACGCGCTGATGGCCGCCAAGAAAGATGTCTGCTACCTGGAGATCGATGCTCCGCAAGGCCATGACGCCTTCCTGATTCCGATCCCGCGCTACCTGCAGGCTTTCAGCAATTACATGAACCGCATAACTCTGTGAGAACGCCATGAGAGCCGACCTGGAAATCATCCAAGACTGGATCCCCGCCGGCAGCCGCGTGCTCGACCTCGGTTGCGGTGATGGCGAACTGCTGAGCTGGCTGCGCGACAACAAGCAAGTCACCGGCTACGGCCTGGAAAATGACCCGGACAACATTGCCCAATGCGTGGCCAAGGGCATCAACGTGATCGAGCAGGACCTGGACAAGGGCCTGGGCAACTTTGCCAGTAACAGCTTCGACATCGTGGTGATGACCCAGGCCCTGCAAGCCGTGCACTACCCGGACCGCATTCTCGACGAAATGCTGCGTGTGGGCCGCCAATGCATCATCACCTTCCCCAACTTCGGCCACTGGCGCTGCCGCTGGTACCTGGCCACCAAGGGCCGGATGCCGGTGTCGGACTTCCTGCCGTACACGTGGTACAACACCCCGAACATCCACTTCTGCACCTTCGAAGACTTCGAAGCCTTGTGCGGAGAGCGTGAGGCCAAAGTCATCAACCGCCTTGCCGTCGATCAACAGCATCGCCACGGCTGGGCGAGTAAGCTATGGCCCAATCTGTTGGGCGAAATCGGGATCTACCGCGTCAGCAGTCCTGGCCTCACGGACCATCAAATTGCCGTCTAACCATTTTCAAGGAGGACGAACATGAGTCGTTTGGCTGTATTTCTACTCACCGCATGCCTGGGCGTCAGCGCCATGGCGGCGGATGCCATCGATGGTAATCGCCAGAAAGAATTCGGCGATATCACGGTGCATTACAACACCCTGACCACGAGTTTCCTGACGCCGGAAATGGCTCAGGAAGCCGGGATCGTACGCAGCAAAGAGCTGGGCATGATCAATGTGTTCGTGAACAAGGGCGTCGAACCGATCGACGCAACCGTCACCGGCACGATCAAAGACCTGGGCGGCAAGAGCGAGATGCTCACGTTCAAGAAAATCATCCAGAACGGCTCCACGCTGTATGTCGCCCAGTACGCGGTGCCACAGCAGGAAACCAAGATTTTCACCATCAATGTTGAAACCGGCGGCAAAGCCCACGGTTTCCAATTCAACCAAGAACTGTTTCCGGCCGACTGATGAACCTCACACAACTCGTACTGGCCAGCCATAACGCCGGCAAACTCAAAGAACTCCAGGCGATGCTCGGTAATTGCGTGCAACTGCGCTCGATCGGCGAGTTCAGCCAGGTCGAGCCGGAAGAAACCGGCCTGTCGTTTGTCGAAAACGCGATTCTCAAGGCCCGCAACGCCGCGCGTATCTCCGGTTTGCCGGCGCTGGCGGATGATTCGGGCCTGGCGGTGGACTTCCTGGGCGGAGCACCTGGCATTTATTCGGCGCGGTATGCCGACGGCAAGGGCGACGCGGCCAACAACGCCAAGTTGCTGGACGCTCTCAAGGACGTGCCGGACGCGATGCGCGGTGCGCAGTTTGTCTGTGTGCTGGCGCTGGTGCGCCACGCCGACGACCCGCTGCCGATCCTCTGCGAAGGCCTGTGGCATGGGCGCATCCTGCATGCGGCCAGTGGCGAGCACGGGTTTGGCTACGATCCGCTGTTCTGGGTGCCGGAGCGTAATGTTTCCAGCGCCGAACTGAGCCCGGCCGACAAGAACCAGATCAGCCACCGCGCCCGCGCAATGGATTTGCTGCGCCAACGCCTGAGCCTGAAATGACCCAGAACACCTCTGCGCAGCCGCTGATCCACGGCGGCGCGCAAACGCCTCGGGCGGCCCTGCCGCACCTGCCGCCCTTGGCGCTGTATATCCACATTCCATGGTGCGTGCGCAAATGCCCGTATTGCGACTTCAACTCCCACACCGCCAGCAAGGTGCTGCCGGAAGAAGAGTACGTGGACGCGTTGCTGGCTGACCTTGATCAAGACCTGCACGCGGTTTATGGCCGTGAACTCAGTTCGATCTTCTTCGGTGGCGGCACGCCAAGCTTGTTCAGCGCCGCTGCGCTGGGCCGTTTGCTCAAGGGCGTGGAAGCACGCATCCCGTTTGCCGGCGACATCGAAATCACCCTGGAGGCCAACCCCGGGACCTTCGAGCAAGAGAAGTTCGTGGCCTACCGCGCGCTGGGCATCAACCGCCTGTCCATCGGCATCCAGAGTTTCCAGCAGGAGAAGCTCGAAGCCCTGGGCCGTATTCACAACGGTGACGAAGCCGTGCGCGCCGCCGGCATGGCGCGCCAGGCCGGGTTTGATAACTTCAACCTGGACCTGATGCATGGCTTGCCCGATCAAACCCTGGACGACGCCCTGAGCGACTTGCGCCAGGCAATCGCCCTCAAGCCGACGCACGTGTCGTGGTACCAACTGACCCTGGAACCCAACACTGTGTTCTGGAACCAGCCGCCCGCGCTGCCGGAAGATGACACCCTGTGGGACATTCAGGAAGCCGGTCAGGCGCTGCTGGCCGAACACGGTTACGCGCAATATGAAGTCTCGGCGTATGCCCAACCGGGCCGCCCGGCGCGGCATAACCTTAATTACTGGAGCTTTGGCGACTTTATCGGCATCGGCGCCGGCGCCCACGGCAAGCTCAGCCACCCGGACGGGCGCATCGTGCGCACCTGGAAGACCCGAGCACCCAAGGACTACCTCAACCCGGCCAAAAGCTTTCAGGCCGGGGCGAAAGAACTGACCAATGAAGAGCTTCCATTCGAGTTCCTCATGAATGCGTTGCGGCTCACCGAAGGCGTCGACGCCACGCTCTACGCCGAGCGCACCGGCCTTGATCTGGCGAGCCTTGAGGAAGGCCGCCGTGAGGCAGAACAAAGTGGCTTAATGCAGGTCGAACCGTCACGCCTGGCGGCGACCGACCGCGGGCAACTCTTTCTCAATGACCTGTTGCAGAAGTTTTTGAGCTGACGCTCTAAGGAATTCGAATGGATTTGGTACTCGACCTGCTCGCCACCGTATCCCGCTGGAGCCGAAGTAACCTGTCGGAAATCTCTCTGGCTCTTGTCGGCTGCTTGCTGGTGTTGTTCGGCGCCGATATCAAAGGCTGGGTCGAGGCCCGCCTGGGCAGTATCGCGGGCGCATTGCGCGTCCCCTTGATGGCGCTGGTGTGCATGATCGGCAGCGGTGCGGCGTTGATCTACGCCACGCCATGGATCGTGCGGGGGTTGAGCCAGTTCAATAACTACAGCCTGGCGCCAGTGTTGGTGGTGGTGCTGGTGTTGATTGGCGTAGTCGCAGACCGCCGCTGACTGCCAATCCAACAGGGATACAAATGTGGGAGCGGGCTTGCTCGCGAAAACGGTGCGTCAGTCACCTTACAGGTCGACTGATTCAGCGCCTTCGCGAGCAAGCCCGCTCCCACTTTTTTGACCGTATTCCACGCTAATGGCTTGTCAGTCGACCTTCTCGAACTTCAGATCCCAAACGCCATGCCCCAACCGCTCGCCGCGGCGCTCGAACTTGGTGATCGGACGCTCAGCCGGGCGTGGCACGCATTTGCCGTCTTCGGCCAGGTTACGATAGCCAGGGGCGACGTTCATCACTTCCAGCATGTACTCGGCGTACGGTTCCCAGTCGGTCGCCATGTGCAGGATGCCACCGACTTTAAGCTTGCTGCGCACCAGCTCCGCGAACGAAGCCTGGACGATGCGACGCTTGTGGTGACGGGCTTTGTGCCACGGGTCCGGGAAGAACAGCATCAGGCGATCGAGGCTGTTGTCGGCGATGCAGCGGTTGAGCACTTCAATCGCGTCGCAGTCATAGACCCGCAGGTTAGTCAGGCCTTGGGTCAGCACGCCGTTGAGCAACGCGCCGACACCCGGACGGTGTACTTCCACACCGATGAAGTCCTGCTCCGGCGAGGCCGCGGCCATTTCCAGCAAGGAGTGACCCATGCCGAATCCGATTTCCAGGGAACGCGGGGCCGAACGGCCAAACACCTGGTCGTAGTCCACTGGCGCGTCGGCCAATGGCAAAACGAACAGCGGCGTGCCCTGCTCCAGGCCCTTTTGCTGGCCTTCGGTCATACGGCCCGCGCGCATCACAAAGCTCTTGATGCGGCGGTGCTTGGACTCGTCGCCCTCTTCCACGGTGTTCGGCGTTTCGTTTGATTCAGTCATCAATAGCTCTTACTTGATCAGACCATCCAGCGGCGAAGAGGCGCTGGCATAGAGTTTTTTCGGCATACGGCCGGCGAGGTAGGCCAGGCGGCCCGCGACGATCGCGTGGTTCATGGCTTCAGCCATCATGATCGGCTGCTGGGCATGAGCGATGGCCGAGTTCATCAGCACCGCATCGCAACCCAGCTCCATGGCAATGGTGGCGTCGGAGGCAGTGCCTACGCCCGCGTCCACCAGCACCGGAATCTTGGCTTCTTCGAGGATGATCTGCAGGTTGTACGGGTTGCAGATACCCAGGCCGGAACCGATCAGACCGGCCAGCGGCATCACGGCAACGCAGCCGATTTCTGCCAGTTGGCGGGCAATGATCGGGTCATCGCTGGTGTAAACCATCACGTCGAAGCCTTCCTTGACCAGCGTTTCGGCGGCCTTCAGGGTTTCGATCACGTTGGGGAACAGGGTTTTCTGGTCGGCCAGCACTTCCAGCTTCACCAGGTTGTGGCCGTCGAGCAGCTCGCGGGCCAGGCGGCAAGTGCGCACCGCTTCAATCGCGTCGTAGCACCCGGCGGTGTTCGGCAAGAAGGTGTAGCGGTCCGGCGACAGCACTTCGAGCAGGTTCGGCTCGCCCTCGATCTGCCCGAGGTTGGTGCGGCGCACGGCGAAGGTAACGATCTCGGCGCCCGAGGCTTCGATGGCCAGGCGGGTTTCTTCCATGTCGCGGTACTTGCCGGTGCCGACCAGCAGACGGGACTGGTAGGTACGACCGGCCAGAACGAAGGGCTTGTCGCTACGAACGATGCTCATGGGAAATCCTCGAGGTGGGATGAGGTTCTGCAGAATGCGGGTTGGCGCGCTGGCGCGCCGGGCGACTAACCGCCGCCGATGGCATGGACCACTTCGACCTGATCACCTTCGGTGAGCGCGGTCTCGGCGTGCAGGCTACGCGGGACGATATCCAGGTTGAGCTCCACTGCGACGCGACGCCCGGTCAAGTCCAGACGGGTCAGCAGGGCCGCAACGGTTTCACCGTCGGGCAGTTCAAAGGATTCGCCGTTCAACTGAATGCGCATGCCACGGGCCGCCATCGTTTTTAGGGGCCAGCATTCTAGCCCGATTGGCGTTGTCGGCCCAAGCCCCTCGGTCAGATGACCTGCAGGCGCCATGCGGTGAGGCCGAGAAAGAACCAGCCCAACAGGAATGCCAGCCCACCAAACGGCGTAATGATGCCGAGCTTGCTGATGCCGGTCAGTGTCAGTGCATACAAGCTGCCGGAAAACAGCAGGATACCGACGGTAAACGAGATGCCCGCCCAACTGACCAGCCGGCCAGGAATGTGCGCGGCCAGCAGCGCCACGCCGAACAGCGCCAGGGCGTGCACCAGTTGGTACGTCACGCCGGTATGGAAGATCGCCAGGTACTCGGCGCTCAAGCGGTTTTTCAGGGCATGAGCAGCAAAAGCGCCGAGGGCAACGCCGGTGAAGCCGAAAAAGGCAGCCAGCATCAGAAAGCTACGCAGCATGAGGAACTCCAGTCAGACTCAAAGGGCCGGGTCTGTATAATGGCCCGCTCAACGGGTTCGGCCAAGCCATCTCTATGCTGCGTCTCCTCTTCAAGCGTTTTCTCAAAGTCGTGAAATGGTTTGCCATCGGCAGTGTGCTGCTGGTGTTGCTGTTTCGTGTCGTGCCGCCACCGTTCACCGCATTGATGGTGGAGCGCAAGGTCGAATCCTGGGTCGACGGCGAGCCGATTGACCTGCAACGCACGTGGGTGGCGTGGGACGAGATCTCCGACGACCTCAAAGTGGCGGTGATGGCCGGTGAAGACCAGCGCTTCCCGCAGCATTGGGGCTTTGATTTTGACGCGATTCAAGCGGCGCTGCTGCACAACGAACGCGGCGGCTCGATTCGCGGCGCCAGCACCCTAAGCCAGCAAGTGTCGAAAAACCTGTTTCTGTGGACCGGCCGCAGTTACCTGCGCAAAGGCCTGGAGGCCTGGTTTACCGGGTTGATCGAGGTGTTCTGGCCCAAGCAACGGATTCTTGAGGTGTACCTCAACAGCGTCGAATGGGATGAAGGTGTGTTCGGCGCCGAAGCGGCGGCTCGGCATCACTTTGGCGTGAGTGCCAAAGGGCTTTCCCGTCAGCAGGCCAGTTACCTGGCGGCGGTGTTGCCGAACCCACGGGTATGGAGCGCCAGCCATCCAACCGCCTATGTGGCGCGACGGGCTGCCTGGATTCGCCAGCAGATGAGCCAGTTGGGGGGCGATGGTTATCTGGTCGAACTGAACAATTCGCGCAAGGCACCCTGGTCCGACTGATACCCACTGACGCAACACAAAAACAAATGTGGGAGCGGGCTTGCTCGCGAATACGGTGGCTCAGTCAACATTTGCGATGACTGACACTCCGCTTTCGCGAGCAAGCCCGCCCCCACATTCGATCGTGGTATTTCCGAAACCAGCGTTTAGGCGGCGATGGACAGTTTCAGCTTGTTCATCGCGCTTTTTTCAAGCTGACGAATCCGCTCGGCCGACACGTTGTACTTCTGCGCCAAGTCGTGCAGCGTGGCTTTTTCTTCTGCCAGCCAGCGCTGGTAGAGGATGTCACGGCTGCGGTCGTCCAACACTTCCAGCGCTTCGTGCAGGTTGTGGTTGGAGTTGTCGCTCCAGTCCGCATCTTCCAGTTGACGCGCCGGGTCGTACCGGTGGTCTTCCAGGTAGTTGGCTGGCGACTGGAAGGCGCTGTCGTCGTCCGCTTCGGCGGCCGGGTCGAAGGCCATGTCATGGCCGGTCAAGCGGCTTTCCATCTCGCGCACTTCACGCGGCTCTACACCGAGGCTTTCGGCCACACGGTGGACTTCCTCGTTGTTCAGCCACGCCAGGCGTTTCTTCTGGCTGCGCAGGTTGAAGAACAGCTTGCGCTGGGCCTTGGTGGTCGCGACTTTCACAATGCGCCAGTTGCGCAGGATGAATTCGTGAATTTCCGCCTTGATCCAGTGCACAGCAAACGACACCAGACGCACACCCATTTCAGGGTTGAAGCGTTTTACAGCCTTCATCAGGCCGACGTTGCCTTCCTGAATCAGGTCAGCCTGGGCCAGACCGTAGCCGCTATAGCTACGGGCGATATGTACGACAAAACGCAGGTGGGCGAGCACCATCTGCCGAGCCGCCCCCAAATCCTGCTCATAGTAGAGACTCTCGGCCAGTTCACGCTCCTGCTCGGGCGTCAGCAATGGAATGCTGTTGACCGTGTGCACATAGGCCTCCAGGTTCGCACCCGGGACCAGAGCATAAGCAGGTTGCAAAGAAGTGGTCATACGAAAAAACCTCCGACTCACATAACTCGTGCAGTTCAGCACTGCGAAAATTGACCGGGAACCGTAGGACAAGTTCCCTAAACCACTGATACGGTCAATACAAACGAAACCACATTAATCTGACATTAACTACTTCGGCGCCAGCTCACGTAAGTGACGAGCGACCGCAATCCACGCACCGATATACCCCAACAATACCGCGCCAAGCAAGAGTGACAGCCCATCGGCAACCGGCACGCCGGCCAGGGCAAAATCGCTGCCGTACAGGCCGGCAAGCCCGACTACCGCGTCGTTCAGCCAGTCAAGGCCAAAAGCCAGCACGCCCCAGGACAAAATCCCGGCACCAAAGCCATAAAGCGCGCCCATGTACAGAAAAGGACGACGCACATAGCTGTCCGTGCCGCCGACCAGTTTAATCACTTCTATCTCGGTGCGACGGTTTTCAATATGAAGACGAATGGTATTACCTATCACCAAAAGTAATGCAGACACCAACAGCACCGTCAGGCCGAACACAAAGCGGTCGCCCAGCTTGAGAATCGCGGCAAGACGCTCTACCCAGACTAGATCAAGTTGCGCCTGTTGTACCTTCGGCATCTCTGCGAGTTTTTGTCGCAGGGCCTCCAGCGCCGGCTTGTCGACTTCATTTGGCGTTACCAGCACCACGCCCGGCAGCGGGTTCTGCGGCAACTCTTTGAGCGCCTCACCCAGGCCGGATTGCTGCTGGAACTCCTCAAGCGCCTGGTCGCGACTGATGTACTCGGCGTCCGCCACACCCGGCAGGTTCTTGATGTCATCGCGCAAGTTCTCGCCGTCTTTGGCGCTGGCGTCGAGGTTCAGGTACAGCGAAATCTGCGCCGCACGCTGCCAGGAACCACCCAGGCGCTCGACATTATTAAGAAGCAGCGACAAACCCATCGGCAGGCTCAGTGCCACGGCCATCACCAGGCAGGTGAAAAAGCTGCCAATCGGTTGCTTGCCCAGGCGGCGTAGGCTGTCGAGCAGGCTGGCGCGATGGCTTTCGATCCAGGCGCGCAGCAGCGTGCCGAAGTCCGGACCGTCGTCTTCGTCGCGTTTTTTCTTCTGCGGCTGCGGGTCGGCGGCTTTAGGCGCCACACGCTCGGATACTTTAGGGCTGCGTGTTGCACTCATACGCCGGCCTCCCCATCACCAATCAGGCGGCCGCGTTGCAGGGTCAGCATGCGGTGGCGCATGCGCGCAATCAGCGCCAGGTCGTGACTGGCGATCAGCACGCTGGTGCCCAGGCGATTGATATCTTCGAATACGCCCATGATCTCGGCCGCCAGGCGCGGGTCGAGGTTACCGGTAGGTTCGTCCGCCAGCAGCAAGGCCGGGCGGTGAACAATCGCGCGGGCGATGCCGACGCGCTGTTGCTGGCCGGTGGACAAATCGCCCGGATACAGGTCGGTCTTGTCCGACAGCGCTACGCGCTCCAGGGCCGAGTCCACCCGTTTGACGATCTCGGCCTTGGACAGCCCGAGAATCTGCAACGGCAGCGCAATGTTGTTGAACACGGTGCGATCAAACAGCAACTGGTGATTCTGGAACACCACGCCAATCTGACGGCGCAGGAACGGAATCTGTGCATTGCTGATGGTGGCCAGATCCTGGCCCGCCAGCAGCAACTTGCCGGTGGTCGGGCGTTCCATGGCCAGCAGCAGCCGCAGCAGCGTACTTTTGCCCGCGCCCGAATGACCAGTTACAAACAAGAATTCGCCACGACGCACTCGAAAGCTCAGCTCATGCAAGCCCACATGCCCGTTGGCGTAGCGTTTACCGACCTGTTCGAATCGAATCATGAACGCTCCCGCTCGGCGAAAAGTGCCTGTACAAAGGGTTCGGCTTCAAAGGTGCGCAGGTCGTCGATGCCTTCACCGACGCCGATGTAACGAATCGGCAACCCGAACTGTTTGGCCAGGGCGAAGATCACGCCGCCCTTGGCCGTGCCGTCGAGCTTAGTCAATGCCAGGCCGGTGAGTTGCACCGTCTGGTTGAATTGTTTGGCCTGGCTGATGGCGTTCTGGCCGGTGCCGGCGTCAAGCACCAGCAACACTTCATGCGGCGCGTCGGCGTCGAGCTTGCTGATGACGCGTCGGACCTTTTTCAACTCTTCCATCAAGTTGTCTTTGGTGTGCAGACGACCGGCGGTATCGGCAATCAACACATCGATGTTACGGGCCTTGGCGGCTTGCACGGCATCGAAGATGACGGACGCGGAGTCGGCGCCGGTGTGCTGGGCGATGACCGGAATCTTGTTGCGCTCACCCCACACCTGCAGCTGCTCCACGGCTGCGGCGCGGAAGGTGTCGCCGGCGGCGAGCATGACTTTCTTGCCTTCCGACTGCAGCTTCTTGGCCAGCTTGCCAATGGTGGTGGTTTTGCCGGCGCCGTTGACACCGACGACCAGGATCACGAACGGCTTGTTCGGCGTGATCACCAGCGGCGCTTCCACGGGCTTGAGCATCGCGGCCAGTTCAGCCTGCAGCGATTTGTAGAGCGCGTCGGCGTCGGTCAGTTGTTTGCGCGCAACCTTCTGCGTCAGGCTCTGGATGATCACCGCAGTGGCTTCGACGCCCACGTCGGCGGTCAGCAGACGGGTTTCGATGTCTTCCAGCAGCTCGTCATCGATGACCTTTTTGCCCAGGAACAGACTGGCCATGCCTTCGCCGATGCTGGCGCTGGTCTTGCTCAGACCTTGCTTAAGGCGGGCAAAGAAGCCGGTTTTGCTGGTTTCAGCGGCAGCGGCGACCGGCTCCGGGGCAGCGGGCGGCTCGATCACGGCAGGCGCGGCAACGACGACAGGCGCTGGCGCGGGCTCAACAACTGCTGGCGCAGGCGTTTCGATGACAGGTGACGACTCAACCACAACGGCCACCGGCTCGACCGCGAGCGGAATCGGCGGCGTCACGTGCTCAGCCTGCAAATCCTCAACCAGCGCCACAGGTTCTTCGGCAACCGGTAGCTCAAGCCACGGCTTGTGTTCAGGCTCAGGTTCCGGCACCTCCTCAACCACCGGCTGCAACACCGGCTCGGCCATCGGCAACACCACCGGTGCCGGGATTTCAACAACCGGTTCGGCGTCTACTATAGGTTCGGGAATCGGCTCAGGCTGAACCTGTGGCTGTTCGACGACGGTTTCCTGCGGCTTTTTGCGCAGCCATCCGAACAGGCCTTTTTTCTCGCCAGCCGCAGCTGGGCTCTTCTTGTCGTCGTTGGAACCAAACATGGAGGACGGCTATCTCAAAGTAGCGATGCGCCAGGGCGCCTCGGTAAATAAATTCGATGCAGAACAGACTGCTTTAACGCTCGCTTGTTCATGCGCAACATTCTGCAAGGCGTAAATAAAGGCCTCAACAAATCGTTTCAATAAAGGACTGAAGCGACAAAATCGGCGAAAAGTGGAAGATCATCGGGGAAAACCACCCTCTATTCCAACATTTCTACGACTGGATCCGGGACAAGATGGCCGCCGCAGTGGCCGTCCCTAAATCGGATCAGTATCCTAGCACCTCCTCGCCCGCCGACGCTAAGACCAAGCGGGCAGCCCAACAGGTTTAAAAACGAATGAATGCTCTAGCCCGCCGCGCTGCAGGCCTGCTGCTCAGCACAGTTTGTCTGCCCCTTTCAGCCTTGGCTGCCGACCCACAACCCACCCACGAATTCACCCTGGATAACGGCCTCAAAGTGGTCGTGCGCGAAGATCATCGCGCGCCGGTGGTGGTTTCACAGGTTTGGTACAAGGTTGGTTCGAGCTATGAAACGCCCGGCCAGACCGGGTTGTCCCACGCCCTGGAACACATGATGTTCAAGGGCAGCGCCAAGGTCGGCCCCGGCGAAGCCTCGCTGATCCTGCGCGACCTGGGCGCCGAAGAAAACGCCTTCACCAGCGACGACTACACCGCCTACTACCAAGTGCTGGCCCGTGACCGCCTGGGCGTCGCGTTCGAGTTGGAAGCCGACCGCATGGCCAGCCTGCGCCTGCCGGCCGACGAGTTCAGCCGCGAGATCGAAGTAATCAAGGAAGAGCGCCGCCTGCGCACCGACGATAACCCGATGTCCAAGGCCTACGAGCGCTTCAAGGCCATGGCCTACCCGGCCAGCGGCTACCACACGCCGACCATCGGCTGGATGGCCGACCTTGAGCGCATGAAAGTCGAAGAGCTGCGCCACTGGTATCAATCCTGGTATGTGCCGAACAACGCCACGCTGGTGGTGGTCGGCGACGTAACCCCGGACGAGGTGAAGAACCTGGCCCAGCGTTATTTCGGCCCGATCCCCAAGCGTGATGTGCCGCCCGCGAAAATCCCGCTGGAACTCGCCGAACCCGGCGAACGCCTGCTGACGATGCACGTGCAGACCCAACTGCCGAGCGTGATCCTGGGCTTCAACGTGCCGGGCCTCGCCACCGCCGAAGACAAGCGCTCGGTACAAGCCCTGCGCCTGCTCTCGGCGCTGCTCGACGGCGGCTATAGCGCGCGTATTTCGGAGCAACTGGAGCGCGGTGAAGAGCTGGTATCTGCCGCCTCCACCAGCTACGACGCCTATACCCGGGGTGACAGCCTGTTCACCCTGACGGCCACGCCGAACCAGCAGAAGAAAAAGACCATTGCCCAAGCCGAAGCCGGCCTGTGGCGACTGCTGGATGAGCTGAAAGCCAAGCCGCCGACCACCGAAGAACTGGAGCGTATCCGCGCTCAAGTGATTGCCGGCGTGGTCTATCAACGTGACTCCATCACCAGCCAGGCAACGGCTATCGGCTCCCTGGAAACCGTCGGCCTGTCCTGGAAACTGATGGACACCGAACTGGCCGACCTGCAAAGCGTGACGCCGGAAGATATCCAGAAAGCCGCACGCACTTATTTCACCCGCGAGCGTTTGAGCGTCGCCCATGTTTTGCCTGAGGAGACCGCTCATGAGTGATCGTAAAAGCAGCCGCCTGATCTTTCCTGGCCTGGTCGTCGTTACCCTGATCGCCGCCAGTGCCGTGTACTTCCTGCGCCCAAGCGAATCCGTCGCCAGCCAGGCCCTGGATAAAGCTGAATCGGCCAACAAATTGCAATCGCTGGCGGAACTGGACGGCAAGGCGCCGACCAACCGCAAGCTCGACGTGCAAACCTGGGCCACCGCTGACGGCGCCAAGGTGCTGTTCGTCGAAGCCCACGAATTGCCGATGTACGACATGCGCATCCTGTTCGCCGCCGGCAGCAGCCAGGACGGCGACACGCCCGGCCTGGCACTGTTGACCAATGCGATGCTCAACGAAGGCGTACCGGGCAAGGATGTCAGCCAGATCGCCAACGGTTTTGAAGGCTTGGGCGCCGATTTCGGCAATGGTGCTTACCGCGACATGGCGCTGGTTTCGCTGCGCAGCCTGAGCGACAGCGACAAGCGCGACGCGGCCCTGGCCCTGTTCGACGACGTGATCGGCAAGCCGACCTTCCCTGCCGATTCCCTGGCGCGGATCAAAAACCAGATCCTTGCAGGCTTTGAATACCAGAAGCAGAACCCGGCCAAGTTGGCCAGCCTTGAGCTGTTCAAGCGCCTGTACGGTGACCATCCTTACGCCCACCCGAGCGAAGGCACGCCCGACAGCATTGCGAAGATTAACCTCGCGCAATTGCAGGCGTTCCACGCCAAGGCGTATGCCGCGGGCAATGCGGTGATTGCAGTGGTCGGCGACCTGACCCGTGCCGAAGCCGAAGCCATGACGGCCAAGGTCTCCGCGTCGCTGCCTAAAGGCCCGGCCCTGGCGAAGATCGCCCAACCGACCGAACCGCAAGCCGGCTTGAGCCATATCGAATTCCCGTCCAAGCAGACGCACCTGCTGTTCGCGCAATTGGGCATCGACCGCGCCGACCCGGACTACGCGGCCTTGTCGCTGGGCAACCAGATCCTGGGCGGCGGTGGTTTCGGCACCCGCTTGATGAGTGAAGTGCGTGAAAAACGCGGCCTGACCTACGGCGTGTACTCCGGCTTCTCGCCGATGCAGGCACGTGGCCCGTTCATGATCAACCTGCAGACCCGCGCCGAAATGAGCGGCGGCACCCTGCGCCTGGTCGAAGACGTGCTGGCCGACTACCTCAAGACCGGCCCGACGCAAAAGGAACTGGACGACGCCAAGCGTGAGCTGGCCGGCAGCTTCCCGCTGTCCACCGCGAGCAACGCCGATATCGTCGGACAGCTGGGCGCCATGGGTTTCTACAACCTGCCGCTGAGCTATCTTGAGGATTTCATGAAACAATCCCAGGCCCTGACCGTAGAGCAGGTCAAGGCTGCAATGAATAAACACTTGAGCGCCGACAAGATGGTCATCGTGACCGCCGGCCCGACGATTGCGCAAAAGCCACTACCGCCCCCCACTGATAAACCTGCCGAGCAGCCGCTCGGGGTTCCGGAGCATTAATGGCCAGTTCATCTCGCCCGAAAAAACCCGTCCACAACGTGCATAACGGTGTGGGCCAACTGCGCATCATTGGCGGTGAATGGGGCAGCCGCAAGCTGAGCTTCCCCGACGTCGTAGGCCTGCGCCCGACGCCGGATCGCGTGCGTGAAACCCTGTTCAACTGGCTTGCGCCGTACATCGGCGGGGCCAAAGTGCTGGACCCGTTCGCCGGCAGCGGCGCGCTGTTCCTGGAGGCGCTGTCCCGTGGCGCGGCCCAGGCCCAGGCGCTGGATGCCAGCAATGTGGCGGTGTCCAGCCTCAAGGAGCACCTGGGCACTTTGCGCTGCACCACCGGCCAGGTCCAGACCGCCGACGCGCTGCGCTACCTGGAAACCCAGGCGGCGACTGAATACGACGTGGTGTTTCTCGACCCGCCGTTCAATCAGAACCTGTTGCCGACCGTGTGTGCGCTGCTGGAAGAGCGTCAGTGGCTGGCGGCAGATGCGTGGATCTACACCGAAAGTGAAACCGCGCCGTCTACCCTCGGCCTGCCGGGCGCCTGGCGCCTGCACCGCGAGCAGAAGTCCGGCCGGGTGTACTACGCGCTTTGGCATCGCCTGGTAGAAAGCGCCGCCTGATGTGTGGCAAGCGGGGCTTGTTGCCCCGCGTTGGGCTGCGAGGCGGTCCCAAAAGAGTCACCGCGTTCACTCTGCCCGACCGCGGTGACTGAGCCAGGGCCGCTGCGCAGCCCAACGCAGGGCGGCCTGCTCGCCACATGAAGCCTCGCTCTCCACAACAAGTCCGCTCGCTACAGAGATGTCCATGACCCCTTCCGTCGACCTGTTCAAACCCGCTTTCGGCCTCGGCAACCCGCACCTGCAAACGCTGTGGGGGCCGTTGTGGCGTCCTACCACGCATATCGAACGCCAACGCGAACGCTTGTGGCTGGACGACGGCGACTTCCTCGACCTTGACTGGCACGGCCCCCATGACGCGCAAGCGCCATTGGTGCTGGTGCTGCATGGGCTGACCGGCTCGTCCAATTCGCCCTACGTGGCCGGCTTGCAAAAAGTCCTCGCCGCCCAAGGCTGGGCGAGCGCCGCGTTGAACTGGCGCGGGTGTTCGGGTGAGCCCAACCTGCTGGCGCGCAGTTACCATTCGGGCGCCAGCGAAGACCTGGCAGCAGCGATTGCGCATCTGCGCGCCAAGCGACCGTTGGCGCCGCTGTATGCCGTGGGTTATTCGCTGGGCGGCAATGTGCTGCTCAAGCACTTGGGTGAAACCGGCGAAGCCTCGGGGCTGCATGGCGCGGCCGCGGTGTCGGTGCCGTTTCGCCTGGACCAGTGTGCGGATCGCATCGGGCTGGGGTTTTCGCGGGTGTATCAGAAGCACTTTATGCGCGAGATGCTGGCGTATATCCGCGTCAAGCAACGTCGTTTTTTACAGGATGGCCAAGCTGACGGGCTGAAAACCCTCGAGGCACTCGGCTCGCTGGAGAAGATGCGTACGTTCTGGGACTTCGACGGGCGGGTGACCGCGCCGCTGCATGGCTTTCTCAGCGCCGAGGACTATTACCGCCGCGCGTCGAGTCGCTATTACCTGGGCGATATTCGCACGCCGACGCTGATTATCCAGGCGGCCGATGACCCATTCGTGTTCGCCCACAGCTTGCCCGAGGCCAGTGAACTGTCGGCTTGCACCGAGTTCGAGTTGTTGGCCAAGGGTGGGCATGTGGGGTTTGTTGATGGGTCGCTGAAGCGCCCCACTTATTACCTGGAGCGTCGCATTCCACAGTGGCTACTGGCTCAACACGGCTAAAAATGTGGGCGCTGGCTTGCCGGCGATGAGGTCGTGTCAGTTGGCTGATTAAACACTGACACACCGCTGTCGCAGGCAAGCCAGCTCCCACACGTGATCGGATTTCAGACTGGGAATTTAGTCGCCGGTAGCAACTTCCCGCGCCGGGTCGGTAATCCACTCGCTCCACGACCCCGCATACAGCTTGCCCAACGGGTAACCCGCCAAACTCAGCGCAAACAGGTTGTGACACGCCGTCACGCCAGAACCGCAATACGCCACCAACTCTTCCGGCGAGCGGCCCTTCAACCGCGCAGCGAAACGCTGCTTGAGCTGCTCAGCTGGCAGGAAGCGACCGTCACTGCCCAGGTTTTCGTTGAACGCCGCACATTGGGCGCCGGGAATGTGCCCGGCAATCGGGTCGATAGGCTCCACGTCGCCGCGAAAACGCGCTTGGGCGCGGGCATCGATCAAGGTCATGCCCGGTTCGCCCAAGCGTTTTTGCAAGTGCTCGGCGTCCAGCACGAGGTGATTGTCCGGGATGCCGGCAAACGTCCCCGGCTCAACCACGGGCGCGTCCAGGCTCAGCGGGAAGCCGGCCGAGTGCCAGGCCTTGAGGCCTGCGTCCAGAATAAACACGCCGTCGCGTTTGCCCAGCCAGGCCAGCAGCCACCACGCGCGGGCGGCATAAGCGCCGGGGCCGTCGTCATACAGCACGATGTCCGTGTCAGCATTGATGCCCCAGGCCCGCAGTTGCGCGGCCAAGGTGTCCGCCGCTGGCAACGGATGACGCCCGGTCACGCCCTTTGTTACCGCACCGCTGAGGTGGCGCTCCAGGTCGGCATATTGCGCACCTTCGATATGCCCTTCGGCGTAGCTGCAAAGCCCGTAGTCCGGGTCTTCCAGGGCGAAGCGGCAATCCAGGATCACCAGCCCGGCCGCCTTCTGGCGCTCGGCGAGTTGCTGGGGGCTGATCAGTTGGGCAAGCGGCATGACGGACTCCTGTGAACAGATTCGGGAAAGGTCCTACTTCACTTCTTCCAGTGCCTGGTTCAACGGCACGTAAAACTCTTTGAACAAGGCGTCTACCGCCTCTTTGGCCTGGGGCGTGACAAACCCCGCCTCCAGCACCAGCACCTGGTACACCCCACGCTTGATCGCCTCGGCGCTCAAGTGGGCGGAATTTTCATTGGTGGTGCACAGAAATCGCACCCACGAGGTGAGGATGATCCAGGCATTGAGGGTCAGCGCCTCGGTTTGCACCGGGTCCATATTGAGGATGCCGGCATCGACAAACCCTTGATAGATGGCGCCGCCCTGGATCAGGCAACGCTGGGAAAAGCGCCGGTAGCCGGTGGCCAGTTCCGGATCGCTTTCCAGCAGGTGTTCCAGGTCGCGGTGCAGGAAGCGGTAGCGCCACATGCCAGCCAGCACGGCCTGCAGGTAAAAACGCTTGTCTTCGACGGTGACGGCGCGGCCTTGGGGCGGGCGCAGGAAACTGTCCACTAGGACTTCGTATTCGCGAAACAGCACGGCGATGATCGCCTGCTTGTTGGGAAAGTGGTAGTACAGGTTGCCCGGGGAAATTTCCATGTGGGCGGCAATGTGATTGGTGCTGACGCTGCGCTCGCCCTGCTGGTTAAAAAGCTCCAGGCTGGTTTGCACGATGCGCTCGCTGGTCTTTACTCGTGGTGCCATAGGGGATCAGCTTCTGAACACGTGATGGGGCATCTTACGGCCTATCCTTGTCTGGATAAATCCGCATGTTGCTGTAATGACATTTGACAATTTAGAGCAATGACTCTAAAAATCCAGGCAGACCTATAACAATCGGGAACTGCGCCATGTCTGCCAACGTTGCCTACCTGCAAGATTCCCAGGCGCTGGATCAGCTCCAGGACCTGTTCGACGCCCAGCGCCGTGCCTATGCCGCCAACCCGATGCCACCGGCGGCGCAGCGCCAACAATGGCTCAAGGCATTGCGCGATGTACTCAGCGACGAACGCCAGGCCCTGATCGACGCGATCAGCCAGGACTTCAGCCACCGCAGCGCAGACGAAACCCTGTTCGCCGAATTGATGCCGAGCCTGCATGGCATTCACTACGCCAGCAAACACCTCAAAGGCTGGATGAAACCTTCCCGCCGCGCTGTAGGCATCGCCTTCCAACCGGCATCTGCCAAGGTCATCTATCAACCACTGGGCGTGGTCGGCGTGATCGTGCCGTGGAACTACCCGTTGTATTTGGCCATCGGCCCATTGGTCGGCGCGTTGGCGGCCGGTAACCGGGTGATGCTCAAGCTCAGCGAATCCACGCCCGCTACGGGTGAGCTGCTCAAGGCGCTGCTGGCGAAAATTTTCCCCGAAGACCTGGTGTGCGTGGTGCTGGGCGAAGCCGAAGTGGGCATGGCGTTTTCCAAATTGCGCTTCGATCACCTGCTGTTCACCGGCGCCACCAGCATCGGCAAGCACGTGATGCGCGCGGCGGCTGAACACCTGACCCCGGTGACGCTGGAGCTGGGCGGCAAGTCGCCGACAATAGTCTCCGCCGATGTGCCGCTCAAGGACGCCGCCGAGCGCATCGCCTTCGGCAAATGCCTGAATGCCGGGCAAACCTGCGTGGCGCCGGACTACGTGCTGGTGCCCGAAGATCGCGTCGAGGGGTTCGTCGAGGCATACAGCAAGGCAGTTCGCGGGTTTTACCCAACCCTGACCGACAACCCGGACTACACCGCCATCATCAATGATCGGCAACAGGCCAGGCTGAATGCCTACGTCAAAGACGCCACCGACAAAGGCGCCACCCTGATCGCCTTGTACGACCAAGGCCAGGCACGGCGTATGTCCCACAGCCTGTTGCTGAATGTCAGCGATGAAATGACCGTGATGCAGGACGAAATCTTCGGCCCGGTGCTGCCGATCGTGCCGTATCGCGGCATCGACCAGGCGTTTGCCTACATCAACCAACGCCCTCGCCCGTTGGCCCTGTATTACTTCGGCTACAACAAGGGCGAGCAGAACCGCGTACTGCATGAAACCCACTCCGGCGGCGTGTGCCTGAACGACACCCTGCTGCATGTGGCCCAGGACGACATGCCCTTCGGCGGCATCGGACCTTCAGGCATGGGCCACTACCACGGCCACGAAGGGTTCCTTACGTTCAGCAAGGCCAAGGGCGTGCTGGTGAAGCAGCGCCTCAACGCGGCGAAATTGATCTACCCGCCCTATGGCAAGTCGATTCAGAAGTTGATTCAGAAGTTGTTTATTCGCTGATTCCGCCACTCTCGGGACAACAATAACAATGAACCCTAGCCTGACTGAAACACCTGCGCTGTCGCGGCGCGGCGTCTTGAAAATTGGCCTGTGTGCCAGCGCGTTCCTGGCCACTGCCGGGCTGGGCGCCAACCTCAGCGGGTGTTCCAGCAGCACCCCGGCCAGCGGCTTTGCCATGCTGCGCAGCAGCGACTTGCCGTTCTTGCGCGCGGTGATCCCGGTGCTGCTCGAAGGCGCGGCCAGCGCCCAGGACGTGGTCGCCGGGATTGAAGACACGCTGAAAAAACTCGACTACAGCCTGCAGCACCTGTCGCCGGAGATGTTCAAGCTTACCCAGCAACTGTTCGACGTACTGGGCATGGGCATCACCCGCGGCCCGCTGACGGGGATCTGGGGCAGTTGGGAAAATGCCAGCGCTGAACAGATCCGCAACTTCCTGCATCGTTGGGAAAACAGCTACCTGAACCTGCTGCGCATGGGCCAGGGCTCGCTGCTCAAGCTGGTGATCATGGCGTGGTACTTCCGCCCGCAATCCTGGGCCCATTGCGGCTACCCCGGCCCGCCGAAGATCTAGACCTGACAACCCGATTAGAAAATGTGGGAGCTGGCAGGCCTGCGATGGCGGTGTATCCGCGATGAATTGATCGGCAGGCAAACCGCTATCGCCGGCAAGCCAGCTCCCACACTGGTCGCAACTTCGTACAGAAAAATAAGAGTGCACACCTATGCCCGTACCCGATCTATTCCGCGACGGCCTGGCCCGCGGCTGGAAAACCCACAATGGCGCCGCACTCAACAGCGACCTGACGCTGGAAGCCGATGTGGTGATCATCGGCAGTGGTGCCGGCGGTGGCACCACCGCCGAAATCCTCAGCGCCGCGGGCTACAAGGTGCTGCTGATCGAAGAGGGCCCGCTCAAGACCAGCAGCGACTTCAAGCTGCTCGAAGACGAGGCCTACGCCAGCCTGTACCAGGAAGGCATTGGCCGCATGAGCAAGGACGGCGCGATCACCATCCTGCAGGGCCGGGCGGTGGGCGGCACCACATTGATCAACTGGACGTCGAGTTTTCGCACGCCCGACGCCACGCTTTCCCACTGGGCCAGTGAGTACGCGGTGAAAGGCCACAGCAGCGCCGAGATGGCGCCGTGGTTCGAAAAAATGGAACAGCGCCTGGGCATCGCGCCATGGGCGATTCCACCGAATGCCAATAACGATGTGATCCGCAAAGGCTGCGAAAAGCTCGGTTACAGCTGGCACGTCATCCCGCGCAACGTGCGCGGCTGCTTCAACCTGGGCTATTGCGGCATGGGCTGCCCGGTCAACGCCAAGCAATCGATGCTGGTGACCACCATTCCGTCCACGCTGGAGAACGGCGGCGAGCTGCTGTACCTGGCCCGCGCCGAACGCTTGAACTACAGCGGCGACACCATCAGCAGCCTGGAATGCGTGGCCATGGACGCGCGCTGCGTCGCGCCCACGGGTCGCAAGATAACGGTCAAGGCCAGGCATTACGTGCTGTCGGGCGGCGGCATCAACAGCCCGGCGCTGCTGATGCGCTCGGACGCGCCCGACCCGCACTCGCGCGTGGGCAAGCGCACGTTTCTGCACCTGGTGAATTTCTCTGCCGCGCAGTTCGACGAGGTGATCAACCCGTTCTACGGCGCGCCGCAGTCAATTTATTCCGATCATTTTCAGTGGGTGGACGGCACCACCGGCAAAATGTCCTACAAGCTGGAGGCACCGCCCTTGCACCCAGGGTTGGCCAGCACGCTATTCGGCGGTTACGGCACCGGCAACGCGCTGGATATGAGCCAGTTGCCACATACCCACGCCATGCTTGCCCTTTTACGTGATGGTTTTCATCCCGACAGCCCTGGCGGCACGGTGGAATTACGCGGCGACGGTACGCCGGTTCTGGATTACCCAGTATCGCCCTACGCCTGGGACGGCCTGCGCCGAGCCTTCCACAGCATGGCCGAGATCCAGTTCGCGGCGGGCGCCAAGTCGGTCAAGCCGTTGCATCACGACGCGCGTTACGTCAGCACCCTGGCCGAGGCACGCAGCCTGATCGACGGCCTGAGCCTGGAACTGCATCGGACCACCCTGGGCAGCGCCCACGTGATGGGCGGTTGCGCCATGGGCGAAGACCCGAAAAACGCAGTGGCTGACAGCCTCGGTCGCCATCACCAGTTGCGCAACCTGTCGATCCACGACGGCTCGTTATTCCCCACCAGCATTGGGGCTAACCCGCAATTGTCGGTGTATGGATTAACCGCGCAACTGGCGACAGCGTTGGCCGAACGTCTGAAAACAGCGTGAAAAAACAGGTTATTCGCGGTGTCTATAGTGCTTTCTTCTGCATAAGTTGACTTGGCCGACCGGGATGGCTGCGATACCATCCGGTTCCCCAACGGACTCCGCCAGGACGACGCGATGAACCGAGTGTTGTACCCAGGTACCTTCGACCCGATTACCAAAGGCCATGGCGATCTGGTCGAACGCGCCTCTCGCCTGTTCGACCATGTGATCATCGCGGTCGCTGCCAGCCCCAAGAAAAACCCGCTGTTTCCCCTGGAACAGCGCGTGGAACTGGCGCGTGAGGTCACCAAACACCTGCCTAACGTGGAAGTGGTGGGTTTTTCGACGCTGCTGGCACACTTCGCCAAGGAGCAGAACGCCAATGTGTTCCTGCGTGGGCTGCGCGCGGTGTCCGACTTCGAGTACGAATTCCAGCTGGCCAACATGAACCGCCAACTGGCGCCGGACGTGGAAAGCCTGTTCCTCACGCCGTCGGAGCGTTATTCGTTCATTTCCTCGACGTTGGTCCGTGAAATCGCCGCTTTGGGCGGAGATATCACCAAGTTCGTGCACCCGGCTGTGGCGGATGCGCTGACACTGCGCTTCAAGAAGTAATTTTCTGATGAGCGGGCTTGCCTGTGCCAAGCCTGACTTGTCCATGCTGAGCCTGATTTGCCTGCACTGAGCAGGCTTATTGTGGCAGCGGACTTGCTGTGGCGAGCGGGCTTGCCCCGCGTTGGGCTGCGAAGCAGCCCCAATGAAGCCACCGCTTAGTTCCAGCCAAAACACCGCCGCCTGTTTTTAGCGCCGCTTCGCAGCGCAACCCGTTGCAAGCCTGCTCGCCACAACAAGCCCAGCGATCGCCACAGCTCGCACTGCGGGCGCCAATGCGGCACAATTGCGCGCATTCGTTTTCAGATGCCCTGGCTGACAGCCCTGGCAGGAGTTTCCATGTCCCTGATCATCACCGACGATTGCATCAACTGCGACGTCTGCGAACCTGAGTGCCCGAACGCTGCGATTTCCCAGGGTGAAGAGATCTACGTGATCGACCCCAACCTGTGCACCCAATGCGTCGGCCACTACGACGAGCCTCAGTGCCAGCAAGTGTGCCCGGTGGATTGCATTCCGCTGGACGAGGCACACCCTGAGACTGAAGAGCAGTTGATGGAAAAATATCGGTTGATTACCGGTAAGGCCTGAGGTTCTTCAGTGCCTGCAAGGGCCTCTTTGCGAGCACGCCCGCTCCCACCGTTGACCAAGTACCCACATCAAAATGCGGTCGAATGTGGGAGCGGGCTTGCCTGCGATGGCGACATCAGCCCTCACACAACACTCAGCTCTGGCACTTAGGGCAAAACACACTCGCCCGCTGCCCCAACACCACATTGCGCAATTCGCTGCCGCAGACCTTGCACGCCTCGCCGCCCCGGCCGTAGACGAACAGTTCCTGCTGAAAATACCCCGGCTGCCCGTCACCGCCGATGAAGTCCCGCAATGTGGTGCCGCCACGCTCGATGGCGGCGGCCAGCACACGCTTGATCTCAATCGCCAGCTTCAAGTAACGCCCGCGAGAAATGCCACCGGCAGCCCTGCGCGGGTCAATCCCGGCGGCAAACAGTGCTTCGGTCGCATAGATATTGCCCACGCCCACCACCACCGCGTTGTCCATGATGAACGGCTTCACCGCCATCGACTTGCCGCGGGACAGCTGGAACAACCGCTCGCCGTCAAACAGGTCAGTCAACGGCTCCGGCCCCAGGCGAATCAGCAATTCGTGGTTGTGCGGGTCCTGGCTCCAGAGCATTGCGCCGAAGCGCCGCGGGTCGGTGTAGCGCAGCGCCATTCCCGACTCCAGCTCGATGTCCACATGCTCATGCTTGAGCGCGGGTGAACCGGCTTCCACCAGCCGCAGGTTTCCCGACATGCCCAAGTGACTGATCAAGGTGCCCACTTCGGCATTGATCAACAGGTACTTGGCCCGCCGCTCCACCAGCACGATGCGCTGCCCGGACAGGCGCACATCCAAATCTTCCGGGATCGGCCAGCGCAAGCGCCGCTCACGCACCACCACACGGCTGACGCGTTGGCCTTCCAGGTGCGGCGCAATCCCGCGCCGGGTGGTTTCGACTTCTGGTAACTCGGGCATGTGTACCTCGTGAAAAAAGGGTCAGTGCGCGCCCAGTTCGCGGATCGACAACTTCATGCTCTCGAAGTCGTAGTCCGACAGGCCCACGTAATCCAGCACCAGATGGCCGATGGCATTCCATTCATGGTCCACGGCCTGGTTACCCAGCACGCGATAGGACGAACAGATGTGCTCAGCCATTTTCAAGATGGCCAGCAGGTTTTTAAGTTGCGGCGTGCGCGAGGACTCATCGCTGAAAATCGCCAACGCGTTGTGGTGGTTGGCAATCGCGTCGGTCACATGCTCCGGCAGACGCCAGGATTTGGCGGTGTAGTAGCCGACCACGGCATGGTTGGTGTTGAACGCGTTGTTCTCGGTGTCGACCACGCGGCAATCGGGCCCGGCATTGGCGTAGGCCTGCTCCAGCACCGTCATGTAATTGGGGAACCGCTTGAGCATCAACGGCACGCCGCAATCGTGGAACAGCCCCAGGGCATAAGCCTCGTCCACCGCCTGCGAGCCGGTGCGCTTGGCCAGGGTCAGGCAGGTCATGGCCACATCCTGGGCGGTGTCCCAGAAGCGGTTGAGGGTGACAATGGTGTCGTCGCTCATCTCGCCTTTGATCGACTGCGCGTTGATCAAGTTGATGATCGAACGGCTGCCCAGCAGATTCACCGCGCGCTGGATCGAGGCAATCTTGTTGCTCAGGCCGTAATACGGCGAGTTGACGATCTTCAGCAATGCGCCGGACAGGCCAGGGTCCTGGGAGATCAACCGCGCGATCACTTCCAGGTCCGGGTCGGGCATGTACTGCTCCATCTGCAAATCCACCATGATTTGCGGTTGAGGCGGCACGCTGATGCCTTGCAGGGCCTGTTGGATCTGCTCGGCGGAAAGCTCTTGGGACATAAGTACACACTCTGGGCTAGGCGGGGATTCTAACCCTTATGAAGACTTGACCGACACCCAAATGCCGAACTGAAACCGGATCAAATGTGGGAGCGGGCCTGTTCGCGAAAGCCCGGTGTCAGTCACCCAATAGAGTGGCTGATCCACCGCTTTCGCGAGCAAGCCCGCTCCCACATGTCCGGCGGCGCCGCGAAATCATGCACAACACGGTATACTCCCGCTCTTTTTTCCGGAGCGACGTCATGTCCCTGCCAAGCCTGCGTCTCAAAGCCAACGCCGATCGTCGTTTGCGCAACGGCCACCTGTGGGTCTACAGCAACGAAATCGACGTGGCCGCCACCCCACTTCACGGCTTCCAGGCAGGCGACCAGGCTATCCTGGAAGCGGCCGGCGGCAAGACCCTGGGCATCGTGGCCATGAGCCCGAACAACCTGATCTGCGCACGCCTGCTGTCGCGCGACATCAAGTTGCCATTGGACAAGTCGCTGCTGGTGCACCGCATCAACGTCGCGCTGTCGCTGCGTGACCGCCTGTTCGACAAGCCGTTCTACCGCCTGGTGTATGGCGACTCCGACTTGTTGCCAGGCCTGGTGGTCGACCGTTTCGGCGACATCCTGGTCGTCCAGATCGCTTCGGCGACCATGGAAGCCCACAAAGAAGACGTGATCGCCGCCCTGACCCAAGTGCTCAAGCCAAGCGGCATCCTGTTCAAGAACGACTCCGCCGCGCGCGACGCCGAAGGCCTCAACCGCTACGTTGAAACCGTGTTCGGCCTGGTGCCGGAATGGGTCGCGCTGGAAGAGAACGGCGTGAAATTCGAAGCCCCGGTAATCCAGGGCCAGAAGACCGGCTGGTTCTACGACCACCGCATGAACCGCGCCCGCCTGGCGCCGTATGCCAAAGGCAAACGCGTACTCGACCTGTACAGCTACATCGGCGGCTGGGGCGTGCAAGCGGCCGCCTTCGGCGCCAGTGAAGTGTTCTGCGTCGACGCTTCGGCCTTCGCCCTCGACGGTGTTGAGCGCAACGCGGCACTGAACGGCGTTGCCGAGAAGATGACCTGCATCGAAGGCGACGTGTTCGAAGCCCTCAAAGAGCTGAAAGCCAGCGAAGAGCGTTTCGACGTGATCGTGGCCGACCCACCTGCCTTCATCAAACGCAAGAAAGACATGAAGAACGGCGAAGGCGCCTACCGCCGCCTGAACGAGCAAGCCATGCGCCTGCTCAGCAAGGACGGCATCCTGGTCAGCGCATCCTGCTCGATGCACCTGCCGGAAGACGACCTGCAAAACATCCTGCTGACCAGCGCCCGTCACCTGGACCGCAATATCCAGATGCTCGAACGCGGCGGCCAGGGCCCGGATCACCCGGTGCACCCGGCGATTGCCGAAACGCGCTACATCAAGAGCATTACGTGCCGGTTGTTGCCGAATAGCTAAGCAATAAACGCAGATCAAAAGGTGGGAGCGGGCTTGCCCGCGATAGCGGTGCATCAGGTACACATTTTTTACCTGTTACACCGCTATCGCAGGCAAGCCGGCTCCCACCTTTTTTTTTGCGGCACCAGGCACATTTTCTCAGCCGCTGAGCATTGACTTTCCGAGTCATCAAATCAATTCTTCGTCCTCGCTCAAGGACCGAGTTTTGACCAGATGACCACCCTCACCTCCCCGACCCGAAAGACCGCCGCCATCTTCCTGCTGATGACGATGACGGTGCTCGGCGTGTTCCCGCTGGATGTGATCCTGCCTTCGTTTCCGTCCATGGCTGCGCACTTTGACACCTCGGTGGCCGACATCGCGTTGTCGGTGAGTTTGTTTTCCATCGGCTTGTCGTTGTCGCTGCTGCTGATCGGGCCGCTGTCCGACAACCTGGGCCGCAAGCGCCTGTTGATGATCGGCATGAGCATTGCCGTGGCAGGCTCGGCGGGCTGTGCGATGGCGGACGATTTCGGCTGGTTCCTGTTCTTCCGCGTGGTGCAGGCGGTGGGTTGTGGCAGTTTTGTGCTGTCTCAGGCGCTGGTTCAGGACCTTTTTGTCGGCAAGGAGCAGGAGCGGCTGCGCATCGCCATGGTCACGGCGGGCGGCATCTGCATTTCAGTGTCGCCCTTGTTCGGCAGTTGGTTGCAGACCTGGCTGGACTGGCGCGGCAGCTTCCAGGTGTTTGTGATCATCGGTCTCGTGCTGGTCCTCAAGGCCTGGCTACTGCTGGACGGCCAACCTAGCGTGCCGGCCGCCCGCGTTCCCATTTTAAAGGCCTATCAACAGGTGTTCTCCGATCGCCGTTTTGTCGGCTACTGGCTGATCTCTGCACTGGCGTTTGCCTGCCACTTCGCCTTTATCGTGGTGTCGCCGATCATCCTGATGGAACAACTTGCCCTCACGCCTTATCAGTTCTCCCTGGCGCTGCTGCTCTACGGTGCAGCCTACGTGCTGGGCGGCATGGGTGCCGGCTGGATGAACCGACGGATGGAGGGCACCACCCAAATCGTCACCGGTCAGCGGCTGATCGCCTTCGCGGGCGTACTGATGCTGGTACTTGATCATGTGTGGGGCTTGAGTGTGGTCACGGTGATGCTGCCGATGATCCTCTGCACCGCAGGCACCACCATCACTCGGCCCATCGCCACTTCACGCGCCATGGGGCTGTTCCCACAGAACGCCGGCACTTCGGCGTCGGCAGGTAATGTGATCATTTTCATCAGCGGCGGCCTGATCAGCGGCCTGGTCAGCCAGACCGGCGAGCAGGTGATGACAGTGCTGCCCATCACCTTCCTGCTCTTGAGCGGTATCGGCATGGGCCTGAACGCTCTGGTGCAACGGCCTGCGCACGTCTCGTAAGCATTATCTTCACACCGGCGGCCATTCCCTCCGGCCGCCAGCGGTGTAGAATCGACCCTATTCATCGCCAGTCATCCCCCGGCGGGTTTATGAGCTCGAGGCCCAAGCACGCGGCGATCCCGCGACGCGAGTGGCAGCGTTTGGACACACAGCCATTTTCTGAGTGTTCCAGACGCCAATAGAGGCTCACTTCCCTTTAGTACTTGATTAGCCGCCCGGAGTGCTTCATGCCTGATTACCGCTCGAAAACATCCACCCACGGCCGCAACATGGCCGGCGCGCGCGCACTGTGGCGTGCCACGGGGATGAAAGATGACGACTTCAAAAAGCCGATCATCGCGATTGCCAACTCGTTCACCCAGTTCGTACCCGGCCACGTCCACCTCAAGGACCTGGGCCAACTGGTCGCCCGCGAGATCGAACGCGCCGGCGGCGTGGCCAAAGAATTCAACACCATCGCCGTGGATGACGGCATCGCCATGGGCCATGACGGCATGCTGTATTCGCTGCCGAGCCGCGAGATCATCGCCGACTCCGTGGAATACATGGTCAACGCCCACTGCGCCGACGCCATCGTGTGCATCTCCAACTGCGACAAGATCACCCCCGGCATGCTGATGGCCTCCCTGCGCCTGAACATCCCGGTGATCTTCGTCTCCGGCGGGCCGATGGAAGCCGGCAAGACCAAACTCGCCTCGCACGGCCTCGACCTTGTGGACGCCATGGTCATCGCCGCCGATTCCAGCGCGTCTGACGAGAAAGTCGCGGAATACGAGCGCAGCGCCTGCCCGACCTGCGGTTCGTGCTCCGGCATGTTCACCGCCAACTCGATGAACTGCCTGGTCGAAGCCTTGGGCCTGGCCTTGCCGGGCAACGGTTCCACGCTGGCCACCCACAGCGACCGCGAGCAGCTGTTCCTGCAGGCCGGCCGCACCATCGTCGAGCTGTGCAAGCGTTACTACACCGACAACGATGAGTCAGTGTTGCCGCGCAACATCGCCAACTTCAAGGCGTTCGAAAACGCCATGACCCTGGACATCGCCATGGGCGGTTCCACCAACACCATCCTGCACTTGCTGGCCGCCGCCCAGGAAGCCGAGATCGATTTCGACCTGCGCGACATCGACCGTCTGTCCCGCCACGTGCCACAACTGTGCAAAGTCGCGCCGAACATCCAGAAGTACCACATGGAAGACGTGCACCGCGCCGGCGGGATCTTCTCGATCCTCGGTTCGCTGGCCCGTGGCGGCTTGTTGCACACCGACCTGCCGACCGTGCACAGCACGAGCATGGCCGAAGGTATCGCCAAGTGGGACATCACCCAGACCACCGACGAAGCCGTGCATCACTTCTTCAAGGCAGGCCCGGCCGGCATCCCGACGCAAACGGCGTTCAGCCAGTCCACCCGCTGGGACACCCTCGATGACGACCGTGAAAACGGCTGCATCCGCAGTGTCGAGCACGCCTACTCGCAAGAAGGCGGCCTGGCCGTGCTGTACGGCAACATCGCGCTGGATGGCTGCGTGGTGAAAACCGCCGGTGTGGATGAATCCATCCATGTGTTCGAAGGTAACGCCAAGATCTTCGAAAGCCAGGACAGCGCCGTGCGCGGCATCCTCGCTGACGAAGTCAAAGCCGGCGACATCGTGATCATCCGCTACGAAGGCCCGAAAGGCGGCCCGGGCATGCAAGAGATGCTCTACCCGACGTCGTACCTGAAATCCAAAGGCCTGGGCAAAGCTTGTGCGTTGCTCACTGACGGCCGTTTCTCCGGCGGCACCTCGGGCCTGTCCATCGGCCACGCTTCGCCAGAAGCCGCTGCCGGCGGCGCGATTGGCCTGGTGCAGGACGGTGACAAAGTGCTGATCGACATTCCGAACCGCTCGATCAACCTGTTGATCAGCGACGACGAACTGGCCGCGCGCCGGGTCGAGCAGGACAAGAAAGGCTGGAAACCGGTCGAGAAGCGTCCGCGCAAAGTCACCACCGCGCTGAAGGCTTACGCCCTGCTGGCCACCAGCGCCGACAAAGGCGCTGTGCGTAACAAAGCAATGCTCGACGGCCTGTAAGCCTCGCACATGAAAATGCCCCGCCACGTGCGGGGCATTTTTTTGTCTGGATAAACCCTTCAGCAGTAGACCGAGTTCCAACATGCGTGTGTGGTCGAATGCGCGGGCTGGCTTGCCTGCGATAGTGGTGGGTCAGCTGACTCATGCAGGGCCTGACACAAAGCCTTCGCGGGCAAGCCCGCTCCCACAGTTGACCGGGTTCCAGCTTGAGCATGCGGTTGAATGTGGGAGCTGGCTTGCCTGCGATAGCGGTGGGCCAATCGCCTCATGTAGGGCCTGACAAACCGCCTTCGCGGGCAAGCCCGCTCCCACAGTTGACCGGGTTCCGGCTTGAGCATGCGGTTGAATGTGAGGGCTGGCTTGCCTGCGATAGCGGTGGGCCAGCTGACTCATGTCGGGCCTGACACAAAGCCTTCGCGGGCAAGCCCGCTCCGACAGTTGATCGGGTTCCGGCTTGAGCATGCGGTTGAATGTGGGAGCTGGCTTGCCTGCGATAGCGGTGGTTCAGCTGACTCATGTTGGGTCTGACACAAA
>NZ_CAWOAW010000006.1:111994-251957 GCF_963879675.1 Pseudomonas sp. Larv2_ips | reverse complement strand
CCGCTCCCACAGTCGATCGGGTTCCAGCTTGAGCATGCGGTTGAATGTGGGGGCTGGCTTGCCTGCGATAGTGGTGGGCCAGTCGCCTCATGTAGGGCCTGACAAACCGCCTTCGCGGGCAAGCCCGCTCCCACAGTCGATCGGGTTCCAGCTTGAGCATGCGGTTGAATGTGGGGGCTGGCTTGCCTGCGATAGTGGTGGGTCAGCTGACTCATGCAGGGCCTGACACACCGCCTTCGCGGGCAAGCCCGCTCCCACGGTTGATCGGGTTCCGGCTTGAGCATGCGGTTGAATGTGGGAGCTGGCTTGCCTGCGATCGCGGTGGGTCAGCCGCCTCGTGTTGGGCCTGACACAAAGCCTTCGCGGGCAAGCCCGCTCCCACGGTTGATCGGGTTCCGGCTTGAGCATGCGGTCGAATGTGGGAGCGGGCTTGCTCGCGAAGCAGGCGGCTCGGTCTTACTGAATCTCGTCCGGCTTGACGATCACCCAGTTCTTGTCCGCCGTCACCGGCAGCCCTTCCTTGGCCTGGGCCGCTGCGTGCTTGGCCATCATGCCGTTGAGTTGGGTCATGTATTTATCCTTGCGGTTGACCCACAGGTGGACGCCCCCCTTGGCCACGTCCACATCGTGAAACAACATGTAGCCGTCGCTGGTGGGGGTGTCGCCGCCCACGATCACCGGTTTTTTCCACTCATCAATGTAGGTGAGGATCGCTGCGTGCTTGCCGGCCATCCAGGTCGCCGGGGTCCACAGGTACGGGGTCAGCTCCAAGCCGAGATTGGCTTTTTCGTCGTATTTGCCGGCGGCGATCTGTTTGCGCGCAGTGGTCAGCTCGCCGGTCTTGCGATCCTTGAGCAAGGTGCTCACGCCGATGACGTTCTCGGGTTTGACGTTGTAGCCGTACTTGGGATCGGCGGCGACCATGCGCACCAACTCCTCGGACGCGGCGGTCATCACATACACCTCGATGCCGTTTTCCATCAGTTTGTTGAACAGCTCAGCCTGGCCGGTGAAGACCTTCGGCGGCTGCACGTCCATGGTCTTGACCACGTCACCGTCGTAATAGGTGACCGGCACCGGCTTGCCCGACGCCATCATCTCGTCGACGTAGCCCTTGAGTTCCTTGAGGGTGAAGCCGGAGAAAATCTGCGCAACCCACGGGTAGCAGACCATGTCGTCCACTTCGCAGAGTCGGTAGTAGTAGCTGAACAGGCTTTCCTTGTGGTCGGCGGTGTCTTTGAACGGGATCAGCTTGAGGGACGGGTCCATGGTGTCGCGGGTGATCAGGCCTTTGTTCTCAAGGTACGGCAGCAGCGACTCTTCGAGGTCGTAACGGTAACTGGTGTTGTCCATGTCGAACACCGCGAAGTTACCCTTGTTGGCGTTGGCGGCGATCATCTTGTTCAGTTGCTCGGCGGCAGGCGCCGGCCAGTGCTTTAACTCGGTGGCGGCAAATGCCTGGCTGGCGAGGCCCAAGCAGAAGGCGGCGGCCAGTAGTGTTGGCGCGAGCTTCATAAGCGTTTTCTCCCTGAGTGAAAGACATCGACGCTAACAAATCTGTGTGACAGTTATCGCCCGAGCACGACCGCTTGCGTCGTGATTGCGCCAAGAGCGTGTGCCTGAGCGTCAAACGCTTATTCCAAAAACGACAGTCACCATTCCATATCGGTATTAAATCAATATATTTCAAGCTGTTAGGATTTCCGGTTCGCAATCGCAGGCCCACGCGATTGGCTGCCTTCTCAACGGAGCTTCAATGAATCTGCCCCTGATTCTCAACGTACTGGTGTTCGTGGCCCTGCTTTTGGGCCTGGCACAAACGCGTCACACCCACTGGAGCCTCGCTAAAAAGGTCCTGTTTGCGCTGGTGCTCGGCGTGCTGTTCGGCGCGGCGTTGCACACGATTTATGGCGACGGCAACCCGGTGCTTAAAGCCTCGATCAGCTGGTTTGATCTGGTCGGCAATGGTTACGTGCAGTTGCTGCAAATGATCGTGATCCCGCTGGTGTTCGCCTCGATCCTCAGCGCCGTGGCGCGTCTGCACAACGCCTCGTCCCTGGGCAAGATCAGCTTCCTGACCATCGGCACGCTGCTGTTTACCACAGCGATTGCGGCGCTGATCGGTATCGGCCTGACCAACCTGTTCGGCCTTACCGCCGAAGGGCTGGTGGCCGGCACCCAGGAAATGGCGCGCCTGCAAGTGATCCAGAGCGATTACGCAGGCAAGGTCGCCGACCTGAATATCCCGCAGTTGCTGCTGTCGTTCGTGCCAGCCAATCCGTTTGCCGACCTGGCCCGGGCCAAGCCGACGTCGATCATCAGCGTGGTGATTTTTGCTGCGTTCCTCGGGGTTGCCGCACTGCAACTGCTCAAGGACGACGTGGAAAAAGGCCAGAAAGTGCTCAACGCCATCGACACCCTGCAAGCCTGGGTGATGCGTCTGGTGCGCCTGGTGATGAAGCTGACGCCCTACGGCGTGCTGGCGCTGATGACCAAAGTGGTCGCCGGCTCCAACCTGCAAGACATCATCAAGCTCGGCAGTTTTGTGGTGGTGTCGTACCTGGCGCTGGGCCTGATGTTTGTGGTGCACGGCCTGCTGCTGTCGCTGGCCGGGGTCAACCCGCTGCGCTTCTTCCGCAAGGTGTGGCCGGTGCTGACCTTTGCCTTCACCAGCCGCTCCAGCGCAGCCGCCATCCCGCTAAGCATTGAAGCGCAGACCCGCCGCCTGGGTATCCCGCAATCAATTGCCGGTTTCGCCGCCTCGTTTGGCGCCACCATCGGCCAGAACGGTTGCGCCGGTCTCTACCCGGCCATGCTTGCGGTGATGGTTGCACCGACCGTAGGCATCAACCCACTGGACCCACTGTGGATCGCGACCCTGGTGGCGATTGTGACCTTGAGCTCGGCCGGTGTGGCCGGTGTTGGCGGCGGCGCGACCTTTGCCGCGCTGATCGTACTGCCGGCGATGGGCTTGCCGGTGTCACTGGTGGCGCTGCTGATTTCCGTGGAGCCGCTGATCGACATGGGCCGTACGGCGCTGAACGTGAACGGTTCGATGACGGCGGGTGCGATTACCAGCCAGATCATGGGGCAGACGGATAAAGCGTTGCTGAATGCCGATGAGCATGCGGAGTTAGCGCAAGCCTGATAGACCGCTATCGGGGGCAAGCCCCCTCCCACAGTTGACCGAGTGAACGCGATCAAGTGTGGGAGGGGGCTTGCCCCCGATGCTTTTAGACTTTTTCCCAGACTTCGAAGTTGTACGCGGGCTTATCGCCCTCGGCCGGGTTCTCGACATTCGACACCAGCTTCCACTGGTTCAGATCAAACTCGGGAAACCACGCATCCCCTTCCGGGCTCAACGCCACCCGCGTCAGATACAGGCGATCCGCCTGCTCCAACCCTTGCGTATACAACTGCGCACCGCCGATCAGCATCAGCTCATCCACGCCCTGCTCCAGCGCCCAGGCCTCAGCCCGTTCCACCGCCGCAGCCAGCGACGGAAAAACTTGCGCACCTTCAAGCTTAAGATCGGTCTGACGGCTGACCACAATGTTCAAGCGCCCCGGCAACGGTCGGCCCAGGGAATCCCAGGTCTTGCGCCCCATGATGATCGGCTTGCCGAGCGTGGTGGCCTTGAAATATTTGAAATCCCCCGGCAAATGCCAGGGCATGCTGTTGTCGACGCCGATCACGCGGTTTTCACCGAGGGCTGCGATCAGGCTTAAAGGGAGAGTTTTTTTCATGGCGACGAGAATACCAGAGCTGCGAGTCTGCGGTTATGCTCCAACCTCACTTGCTCAACAGGATGGCGCGTGACTGCTCTGACTCCCCTGCACACCCTTTGGCTGACAGAAACCGTGCGCCTGCGTGAAGAACACGCCGGCCCACTCGAAGACCTGGAAGCTAACCGCCTGGCCCGCACGGCCGGCGGCGACTTGCCGACGCGCATTCAGGCGCGCGCCCTGCACTTGGCCGAGCGCGACGGACTGACCGGCGCCCTCACCCGCTGGCTGCAAGGCGCCCGTTTGGCGTTGGTGCTGCTGGCCGTGGTCGCGGTGATCAGCGGCGCCGGCCTGGCGTTTGCTGCGCTGGGTAACGGCCTGACTCCGGTGAATGTGTTCTGGGCGCTGGGCAGTCTGCTCGGTTTGAACCTGATTCTGCTGCTGAGCTGGGCCTTGGGCCTGGCGTTTGCCGGCGAGCACAGCGCCAGCCTCGGCCGCCTGTGGCTGTGGCTCAGCGAAAAATTCGCGCGTGATGCCAAGGCGGCTCAGTTGGCGCCGGCGCTGCTGCTGTTGCTGCAACGCCACAAACTCAATCGCTGGGCAGTGGGTGTGCTGGTCAACAGCCTGTGGCTGCTGGCATTGCTCAGTGCCATGGTGATTTTGCTGACACTGCTGGCCACCCGACGCTACGGTTTTGTGTGGGAAACCACCATCCTGGGCGCCGACACGTTTGTCGCCGTCACCCAAGCCCTCGGCAGCCTGCCCGCGCTGCTGGGCTTTAACGTGCCGACCGTCGACATGATCCGCGCCAGCGGCGACTCCGCCCTGAATATCGAAAGCGCACGGCAGGCCTGGGCCGCCTGGCTGGTGGGCGTGCTGCTGGTGTACGGCCTGCTGCCGCGGTTGATCCTCGCGCTGCTGTGCCTGTGGCGCTGGAAACGTGGGCGCGCCGCCCTGCGCCTGGACCTCAACCTGCCCGGCTACAGCGCGTTGCGCGAACGCCTGATGCCAAGCAGCGAGCGGCTCGGTGTCAATGATGCAGCGCCTGAACAGCTGCACCACGTCAGCGGCGGCGTCAGCGAACTGGAGAGCGACGGCGCCTTGCTGGTGGCCATCGAACTCGATGATCAGTACCCGTGGCCGCCCAAACTACCGGCGAGCATCAAAAACGCCGGCATTCTGGACAGCCGCGAATCGCGCAACAAACTGCTGGAACAGCTCACGCGCTTTCCACCCGCACGCCTGGCCATCGCCTGCGACCCTCGTCGCTCGCCTGACCGTGGCAGCCTGGCGCTGATCGCCGAACTGGCACGCAGCGCCACGGCCACCCGCGTGTGGCTGCTGCAGGCACCGCCCGGCCAGGCGCTGGACGCCGAGCGCCTTGGCGATTGGCACGCCGCGTTGCACCAACTCGAACTGCCCTTCGCCGACTGCGCGCCGCTCACATGGCTGGAGACCGGTCATGACTAAACCGCTGAAACTGGCCGTGGTCGGCCACACCAATGTCGGCAAGACGTCGCTTTTGCGCACGCTGACCCGTGACGTCGGCTTCGGCGAAGTCTCCCATCGCCCCAGCACCACGCGGCATGTGGAAGGCGCGCGGTTGTCGGTCGACGGCGAAGCCTTGCTGGAGCTGTACGACACGCCCGGCCTGGAAGATGCGATTGCCCTGCTCGATTACCTGGAGCGCCTGGATCGCCCCGGCGAGCGCTTGGACGGGCCGGCACGCCTGGCGCGTTTCCTGGAAGGCAGCGAAGCGCGCCAGCGTTTCGAACAAGAGGCCAAGGTGTTGCGCCAACTGCTGGCCTGCGACGCCGGCCTGTATGTGATCGACGCTCGCGAGCCGGTGCTGGCCAAGTACCGCGACGAGCTGCAAGTGCTGGCCAGTTGCGGCAAGCCGCTGCTGCCGGTGCTCAATTTTGTCAGCAGCAGCAACCACCGCGAACCCGACTGGCGCGAAGCCCTGGCCCGCCTGGGCCTGCACGCGCTGGTGCGGTTCGACAGCGTCGCACCGCCGGAAGACGGGGAGCGTCGCCTGTATGAAAGCCTGGCCCTGCTGCTGGAGAATGCGCGGCCGCAGCTGGAACGGCTGATCCTCGATCAGCAAGCCCAGCGCCAGGCCCGCCAGCTGAGCGCCGCGCGGTTGATCGCCGAATTGTTGATCGACTGCGCGGCGTGCCGGCGCAGCGTGGTCACTGAGGATGAACAGCAAGCCATCAGCGATTTACGCAAGGCCGTGCGCCAGCGCGAACAAAAATGCGTGGAAGCCCTGCTCAAACTCTTCGGCTTTCGCCCGCAGGACGCCACCGCCAGCGACTTGCCGCTGCTCGACGGCCGCTGGGGCGATGACCTGTTCAACCCCGAAACCCTCAAGCAACTTGGCGTACGCGTCGGCGGTGGGATCGCCGCAGGCGCGGCCGCCGGGGCCGGCGTGGATTTGCTGGTTGGCGGCCTGACCCTGGGCGTCGCCGCGATTGCCGGTGCGATTGCCGGCGGTGCGCTGCAAACCGCGCGCAGCTACGGCAGCCGTCTGCTGGGCAAGATCAAAGGCCATCGCGAGCTGACCGTCGACGACAGCGTGCTGCGCCTGCTCGCCTTGCGCCAGCGCCAGTTGCTCAAGGCCTTGAACCTGCGTGGCCATGCGGCGATGCACAGCATCAACGTCGACACGCCCCAGGACAAAACCTGGCGCGAGGGCAAGCTGCCGGACGCGCTGCATAAAGCCCGCGCGCACCCGCAATGGTCGTCCCTCAACCCTCACGCCAAACTCAGCCAGGCCGAGCGCCAGGAACAGGTCGAGGCGCTGGCGCTGCGCCTGGATGAACGCTAAGCCGCAAGCAGTCGCCGGGCCTTGGCCTTCAATACTTCAAGGTCCAGCACCGGCACGTGCATGTCCTTGGCCTGCTCATCCCAGTGGCGCATGCGCAGGCTCACCGAACAAAGCGGGTCCTGTTCGAACGCCTGGGCTTCTTCGGCGCTCATCACGCCGCCCTGGTAACCCAGGGTGCGGCGGCTGGCTTCGCTCAAGCGGGCATAATAGTCCGGCTGGCTGAAGGTCAGGTAACGCTTGGCCTGCACGTGATACTCCACCAGCCTGGCCATGCGTTCGCTGAACCCTGCGCGGCGCAAATAATCCGCGCCCAGCCGCTCATGACTGACCACACCGTAGCCGCCCATGTTCTCGCCGCCCTGGCCGCAGAGGTGCCCGATGTCGTGGAAAAATGCCGCCAGCACCACTTCATCGTCAAAGCCCTCAGCCATCGCCAGCTGTGCGGCCTGGGACATGTGCTCGATCTGCGACACCGGCTCGCCGATGTAGTCGGCCGTGCCATGTTGATCGTACAGGCCGAAGAGTTCGGCAATCGCCTGTTCCGGGTTCATCACGCCTCACCCCACATTGTGCTGATGTTTCGTTCGGCCATCGCCGGCCCGACGCTCATGCCCACGCCGGTGTGCATCAACGCCGCGCTCACGCCCGGTGCTACGCGCAGGAACGAAAACGGCCCCGGTCCACGCGCGCCATACACGCCCTGCCAGCGCTCCACCACCTGAACCTTGCAACCCAGGGTCTGCTGCGCCAGTTCGATCATCCAGTCATCGACCTGCTCGGTATTGAACGGCGAGGCATCGCGGCCGTAGTCATGGGAATCACCGATGATCAGTTCGCCATAAGGCGTCGGGCTGATCAGCAAGTGAATGCCGTGTTCATGCAAATGCGGTGAATCGCGCAGGATGTGCGCCTGCACGGGCGAAGCTTCCGGCAAATCGGCGAAGGCGCCGTAATGCACGCAACTGAGGCCTGTGAGTAACGCGTGTTGCAGGTTCAGGTTAACGACGGGGCGGGCGCGCAGCATTTGCAGGCGACAGACACTCGGGTTGAGTTCGGCGATCGATTCCGCCAGCAGGGTTTGGTAGTCATGGCCGGAGCACACGATGACCTGCTCGCCACGAAAGCTCCCCGCCGTGGTGTGCACGTGGCCGGGCTCAACGTCGCGCACCAGCGTGGAGAAATGAAACTCCACCTTCAATTCGCTGCGAAGGTAGTTGATCAGCGCCGGAATTGCTTCGCGCGAATACAACTGCTGATCATCTTTGCCATGCAGCGCAGCGCGGTGATGGCCGAACTGGCCGCCATATAGATCCTTCATCGCGGCGCCTTGCAGCAGTTCGACGTTGTAGCCGTAAGCCTGCGCACGACCGGCGCAAAAAGCCTCCAACAGATGTTCTTCCGCCTCTGTACGCGCAAACAGGTATGAGCCGTTGCGCTTGAGCTGCAGGCCGGCCACCTGCGCCCAATGCCCCCAGATATCACGGCTTTGCCGGGCCAGGTCGAGCATCGGCCCCGGCGGTTGGCCGGTGACCAGCGCCTGGCCAAAGTTGCGCACTGAGGCGCCGAGCGGCGTGGCGCTGCGCTCGAAGACCTTGACCTTGAGGCCGCGCTTGGCGGCGGCGTAGGCGTGGGACAGGCCGAGGATGCCGGCGCCGATGATCAATAAGTCGCTGTGTTGTGTCATTAAATGGTGTCCTGAATTCGACGCCGCTATCGCCGGCAAGCCAGCTCTCACATTTTTGATTTATGAACACCGTCAAATGTGGGTGCTGGCTTGTCGGCGAAGAGGCCATCAGCCCTAACGAAAATCTTACTGACCGGCCACCTTCTCGGACTTGCCGTCATAGCGCTTGCGCCATTCAGTCAGGATGCTGTCGCGGTTTTTCGAAGCCCAGGCGAAGTCGTTCTTGATCAGGCGTTGCTCATAGTCGGCGGGCAATTCGGTCTGCGGCTTGGCGATACCGGGCTGGGCAAGTACGGCAAAATTGTCTTTGTACAGGTCCATCGCCGCCGCGCTGGCGGAGAAGTCCGCGAGCTTTTTAGCCGCATCGGCGTGGGCAGTGCCCTTGATCACAGCAGTCGCTTCAATGTCCCAGCCCAGGCCTTCCTTGGGCAGGATGATGTCCAGCGGCGCGCCCTGGCGTTTCAGTTGAACGGCGGGGTATTCGAAGGAAATACCAATCGGGAACTCACCCGAAGCCGCCAGCTTGCACGGCTTGGAACCGGAGTGAACGTACTGGCCGATGTTCTGGTGCAAATCGTCCATGTACTGCCAGCCCTGCTTCTCGCCGAAGGTTTGCAGCCAGGCACTGACATCCAAAAAGCCGGTACCGGAAGAGGCCGGGTTGGGCATCACGATTTTGCCCTTGTACTCAGGCTTGGTCAGGTCTTGCCAGCTCACCGGCTTGGTCAGGCCCTGCTTCTCGGCTTCGATGGTGTTGAAGCAGATGGTTGCGGCCCACACGTCCATACCGACCCACGCCGGCGGGTTGGCAGCGTCGCGGTAGTTTTTGCCGATCTTGTCCAGGCCCTTCGGCGCATAGTTATCCAGCATGCCTTGCTGATCGAGAATCGCCAGGCTAGAGGCAGCCAGGCCCCAGACCACGTCGGCTTGCGGGCGGTCTTTCTCGGCCAAAAGCTTGGCGGTGATGATGCCGGTGGAGTCGCGCACCCATTTGATCTCGACGTCGGGATTGGCCTTTTCGAAGGCCTGTTTGTAGGTCTTCAACTGCTCGGCTTCGAGGGCCGTGTACACAGTCAGCTCGGTCTTGGCGAAGGCATTCAGGCTGAATGCGGTGAGTACAACAGCGACCAGCGCCAGGGGCTTGAACATGGAGCACCTCCTTCAAGGATGTTTATTGGCCGGGCGCGGTCTGGCGCCAGGCTTGTGAGCGACGCAGTGCGCCACGTGAGGCCCACGCCAGCAGCAGCGAGACGCCGGCCGAGGTGAACAGAATCAAGGTCGACATGGCCGCCGCACCGCCCACGTTGCCAGCGTCGTCCATGTTCAATACGGCGACGGCGGCGAGGATGGTGTCGGGGCTGTAAAGGAAGATTGCGGCCGACACGGTGGTCATCGCCGACACAAACAGGTAGCGCACGATGTCCAGCAGCGCCGGCAGGCAGATCGGCACGGTGACACGCAGGTAGTGGCGGTACAGCGGCGCTTTGAGCGACAGCGCGGCGGCTTCGAATTCGCTGTCCAGCTGGCGCAAGGCCGTGGTCGCGGTCATCTGCGCGGTGGTCAGATAGTGCGCAATGGTGCACACCACCAACAGGGTCATAGTCCCGTAGAACACATGCAGCGGGTTGCCGACCAAATTGAAAAAGAACACGTAGCCCAGGCCCAACACCAAGCCCGGCACGGCCATCGGCACAAAGCTGAGCATGCGCAGCGCCAGGTTCAGGCCCTTCTGGCTTTTGGTCTTTTCCATCAGGTAGGCGCCGGTGAAGATCAACACGCTGCCGATCAGCGCCGTGCACAGCGCCATGGTCAGGCTGTTGCGGTAGGCCAGCCAACCGCCGCCGGCCGTGTCTTCGAACTGGTAGTGGTTGAGCGACAACGACAGGTTGTACGGCCAGAATTTCACCAGCGAGGAGTACACCGCCATGCCGAATACCAGCAGCAACACCGCGCAGATCAGCAACACAATGGCCAGGTAGCAACCATCGCGCAGCCGCGAGGGTGCCGGCTGGAACACCTGGGCGCGGCCGCTCATGGCATCGCCCTGCCGACGGCGCAGCCAGGCATCGACGCCAAAGCTGAACAGCGCCGGTAGCAGCAACACCATGCCGATCAACGCGCCGCGACCAAACTGTTGCTGGCCGACCACCGCCTTGTAGGCTTCCAGCGCCAGCACCTGATAATCGCCGCCGACCACGACGGGCACACCGAAGTCGGTGATGGTCAGGGTGAACACCAGACAAAACGCGGCGAACACCGCTTGGCGCGTGGCCGGCCAGGTGATGCTGCGAAACGCCCGCGCGGGGCTGGCGCCCATGCTCGATGCCGCATCGAAAAGCCGCGCATCCGCCAGCGACAGAGCCGACAGCAGGATCATCAAAGCGTGTGGGAAGGTGTAGATCACCTCGCCCAGAACAATGCCCCAGAAGCCGTAGATATTGTCCGAGAGCACACCGCGCAACAGGCCTTGGTTGCCGAACAGGTACACCAGCGCAATTCCCGGCAGCATCGACGGCGCCATCAACGGCAGCAGTGACAGACCACGCCACATCGCTTTGCCGGGAATCAGCGTGCGTTGCAGGGCGTAGGCAAAGAGGTAGGCCAGCGGTACGACGATGGCCGCCACGCTCAGGGAGACTTTCAGGCTATTGCCCAGCAGCCAGTGGAAGTTAGCGCTCGTCAGCATTTCCCGCGCCGCAGCAAGACCGCCGCCCTGCCCGGCTTCACTGCTGAAACCGCGCCAGAAGATCGCCAGCAATGGCAGCAATACGGCGACACCCAGCAGCACCAGCCACAGCAGTTTGCCGCCGAGCACAAAAATACGGTCGCCGTTTTCGGCGCGCGATACCGGGCGCGGCAGTGTCATCACAGCCGCCATCTCAGGCAAACACCTGCAGGCTGCGCGGCGGCAAGGCGACCCAGATGTCCTGGGCACCCAGGCGTGGCATGGCTTCCGGGGCCAACTCAGCCAGCAGCGCGTGGCCGGGCAATTGTTCCAGTTCAAACCGCATGCGGCAGCGGTTGCCAAGAAACGTGATCTCGCGAACCTTGGCCGGGAACAGGTTTTCTTCATGCACCGGCGGGTTGACGCTGATGGCTTCCGGGCGGCAGAACAAGCGCCCGGATTTCGCCATGCCAGCATCGTCGGCCAGGCGCATGTTCATCCCGCCAACCTGGGCATGGCTCGCACTGTTGCGGCTGAACGGCAGCCAGTTACCCTGGCCGACAAACTCGGCCACAAACGGCGTGGCCGGGCGGTCGTAGATTTCCTGGGGCGTGGCGTATTGCTCAACCTTGCCGTTGTTCATCACGGCAATGCGGTCGGCCATCAGCATGGCCTCGTCCTGATTGTGGGTGACCATCAGTGTGGTGATACCCAGGCGCCGCTGCAGCTGGCGCAGCTCGGTGCACAAATGCTCGCGCACACGGGCGTCAAGGGCCGACATGGGCTCGTCGAGCAGCAACAGCGATGGCGCCGGTGCCAGGGCACGGGCCAGGGCGACGCGTTGTTGCTGGCCGCCGGAAAGTTGGCCAGGGTATTTCTTTTCGCTGCCCAGCAGGCCGACCAGTTCGAGCATCTGGCCAACACGCGTGCGCACCTCATCGCGACCGCTGCCGGTGAGGCCGTAGCCGATGTTCGCCTCGACGGTAAGGTTGGGAAACAGTGCGTAGGACTGAAACAGAATGCCGTAGTCCCGCGCCTGCGGTGGCAGCAGGGAAACGTCGCGGTTGCCCAGGCGCAGCTCACCACTGTCCTGGCGTTCCAGGCCGGCGATGCAGCGCAGCAAGGTGGTTTTGCCGCAACCGGACGGGCCCAGCAGGCACACCAGCTCGCCGGCGGCGACGTCCAGGGACACATTGTCCAGCGCAGTGAAGGCACCGAAGCGTTTCTGGATACCGCGCACCGTCATTGGCGCGCCGGGGTGGGTCAGGGCTGTGTTCATGGAGGCACCTCATCAAACTGATGAAGGCCATGCTAGGTGGGCAATGCGTACCTGGTGTGGCAGGAAGGCAAAACGCGGTGATAGTGGTATTGGTGGATTTGGGTAGGATTTGGAGACTGTGTCGTCAGGGCTGACGCCATCGCGGACAAGCCCGCTCCCACATTTTGATTTGTGAACGCATTCAAAGGTGGGAGCTGGCTTGCCTGCGATGGCGATTGCAATGCCACAGCAAATCTCAGAGTGGCGACATTTCCTGCGCCAACCCAAGAAACGCAGCCGGCAGGCGCGCCGACTTTCGTTCCTTGAGGCAGTACAAATACTCCGGAATCTGCGGCGCGTTCTCGATGGTCAGCACGCGCAACTGCGGGTCATGAGGCACTTCCTGACGAGCGATGATGCTGATGCCGATATTGCGCAGCACCGCCTCGCGAATCGACTCACGGCTGCCAATCTCCAGCAGCGGCCCGTAACTCACGCCGGCGCCCTGCAGCATTTCTTCGGTCAGCCGCCGCGTGGTGGAGCCTGCTTCACGCATCAGCAAGGTATGCCCGGCCAACGCATTGAGCGGCACGTGATCGAGCTTGGCCAAGGAATGGTTGCGGTGCACCGCCAACACCAAGGGATCGGTGCCGAGCACGCGGCGAATCAGGCGGGGGTCTTCCAGCAGTTGGGAGGACGCGGCGACATCGACGCGGTAATCGTCCAGCGCTTCGAGCACCTGCTGGGAGTTGCCGATTTCTACCGACACCTCCACTTGCGGCAGGCGTTCGCGAAAGGCTTTGACCAGGTCGAGGATGTAATACGGCGCCGTTGCGGCAATCCGTAACGTGCCCTGGACCTGTCCGTTGTTGCGCAGGAAGAACTCGATGTCGGCTTCCTGCTGCAACAGCGCCTTGACCATCGGCAGCAGGCGCGCGCCGTCGTCGCTGACGGTGAGGCGGCGCCCGCCACGGTAGAACAGCTCAACGCCGTATTGGCTTTCCAGGTTGCGAATCTGGGTAGTCACCGTGGGCTGGCTCAGCCCGAGTTTTTTCGCCGCCTGGGTAATGCTGCCCAGGCGGGCGACCATAAAAAACGCCTTTAACTCGGCACTCAGCACACCACCCTCACATCAATTATTTGCGCAACAGGCGCAGGCCATTGAACACCACCAGCAGGCTTACGCCCATGTCGGCGAACACCGCCATCCACATGGTCGCCATGCCGAGGAAGGTGACTGCGAGGAAGATCGCCTTGATCACCAGCGCCAGGGCGATGTTCTGCTTGAGGATACTCGACGTTTGCCGGGAGAGCCGAATGAAAGCCGGGATCTTGCGCAAATCATCGTCCATCAAGGCCACGTCGGCGGTCTCGATGGCGGTGTCGGTACCGGCGGCGGCCATGGCAAAACCGATCTCGGCGCGGGCCAGCGCCGGGGCATCGTTGATGCCGTCGCCGACCATGCCCACGCGGTGGCCTTGGCCGTAAAGGGTCTCGATGGCTTGCAGTTTGTCGGTGGGCAACAGGTCGCCCTGCGCCTGGTCGATACCAACCTGAGCCGCAATCGCCTGGGCGGTGTGGGTGTTGTCGCCCGTGAGCATCAGGGTCTTGATGCCCAGGTCGTGCAGTTGCTGGATGGCTTCGCGGCTGCTGTCCTTAACCGTGTCGGCCACGGCGAACAACGCCAGCGGCCCGGACTTGTCGAGCAGCAACACCACGGACTTGCCTTGTTTCTCCAGCGCGAAGAGCTTTTCTTCAAGCTCGGGTGAACACAGGCCAAGGTCTTCCACCAGGCGGTGGTTACCCAAGTGATAGGTTTCACCGTTGATATCGCCGCGCACGCCACGCCCGGCCAGGGCCTCGAAGTTATCCACAACGTGGCTCTGCAGGTTTTTATCCACAGCCGCATTGGCGATGGCCAACGACACCGGGTGGTCCGAGCGCCCGGCCAGGCTGGCAGCCAGGGCCGGCGCACTGTCTTCGATATTGGGAAACAGCGCCAGGTAATCGGTTTGCACCGGTTTGCCGTGGGTGATCGTGCCGGTTTTGTCGAGGGCCAGGTAGTCGAGCTTGTAACCGCCTTCCAGGTACACACCGCCTTTGATCAGGATGCCTTTACGCGCGGCCGCGGCCAGGCCGCTGACGATGGTCACCGGGGTGGAGATCACCAACGCGCAGGGGCACGCGACGACCAGCAGCACCAGGGCGCGGTAGATCCAGTCGAACCACACGCCCGCCATGAACAGCGGCGGGATAATCGCCACACCCAGGGCAAACAAGAACACCGCCGGGGTGTAAACCTTGGCGAAGGTGTCGACAAAGCGCTGGGTCGGCGCCCGAGCGCCTTGGGCCTGTTCCACGGCGTGAATGATGCGCGCCAGCGTTGAGTTGTTCGCCGCTGCGGTGACTTTGTATTCCAGCGAACCGGCCTGGTTGATGGTGCCGGCGAAGACTTTATCGCCCACGCCCTTTTCAATCGGCAGGCTTTCACCCGTGATCGGCGCTTGGTCGATGGTGGATTGGCCGGCGGTGACTTCACCGTCCAGGCCGATGCGCTCGCCGGGCTTAACCCGCACGATGGCGCCAAGCTCGATGCTTTTGACTTCTTGTTCGATCCACCCGCCGTCGGCTTGCTGCACCGTGGCTTGTTCCGGGGTCATCTGCATCAGGCCACTGATGGCATTGCGCGCTCGGTCCAGGGACTTGGCTTCGATCAGCTCGGCGACGGTAAACAGGAACATCACCATCGCTGCTTCCGGCCATTGGCCGATCAGGATCGCGCCGGTGACTGCGATGCTCATCAGCGCGTTGATGTTCAGATTGAGGTTCTTGAGCGCGATCCAGCCTTTTTTGTAAGTGGTGAGACCGCCGCTGAGGATCGACACCAACGCCACCAGTGCAATCACCCACGTCGGGGCTACACCGGTGAAATGCAGCACTTCAGCGCCCAGCGCGCCGACGCCGGACAACGCCAGCGGCCACCAGTGTTTCTTGGCCGGCGGCGCGGCGGCGGGGGCGCCTTCTTCGATGGGGTCGGCCTGCATGCCGATGGATTTGATCGCGTCGATGATCGGCGCAGTGCTCGGCAGGTCATGGGTGACGCCGAGGATACGGTTGATCAGGTTGAATTCCAGCTGCTGCACGCCGGCGAGCTTGCCCAGTTTGTTCTGGATCAGCGTCTGCTCGGTGGGGCAGTCCATGGCTTCGATGCGAAAAGTGCTCAAGCGCGAGCCCGCAGTCGGCGCTTCGCTCAACGTGACCACGGCAGGCGCTGCCTTGCTGGAGCAGCACGTGTCGCCGTGGCTGGCGTGGTCGTGCTTTTTGACCGGCGTCAGTTTGGCGCCGTGATCGTGGCTATGGCTATGGTCATGGTCATGGTCATGATCGTGCTTGTGATCATGCTTTTTGGGGGTGTGGATGGAATCGCTCATTCTGTCGCGTCCGTAAAGGTGCCTGTTGCCAAGTAAAGACCCTGTAGCCACTATAGGGTCAAGCACCCATTTGGAGATTGCTGCGATGAAGATCGGTGAATTGGCCAAACTGACCGACTGTCAGGTGGAAACCATCCGTTATTACGAGAAGGAAGGCCTGCTGCCGCCACCTGCGCGCACTGACGCCAACTACCGGGTGTACACCCAGGCGCACACCGAGCGGCTGATCTTTATCCGCAACTGCCGCAGCCTCGACATGACCCTCGAAGAAATCCGCAGCCTGCTCGGGCTACGCGATAGCCCCCAGGACCAATGCGAAAGCGTGAATGCGTTGATTGATGAGCATATCCACCACGTGAAAGCGCGGATCGATGGACTGCTGGCGTTACAGGAACAGTTGCTGGACCTGCGCCAACGCTGCGGCGGTGGGCCGGGATTGGATCAATGCGCGATTTTGCAGCGACTGGAGGTCAGCGGCAGTGTGGCGGCCAGCGAGGCTGAGCCTTCGCACGTGGGCAGAAGCCACGGCCATTAACTCAAGTGAACACCGACCCAATGTGGGAGGGGGCAAGCCCCCGATAGCGGTGGTTCAGTCACCCGGTGGGCGACTGACAGACTGCCATCGGGGGGCAAGCCCCCTCCCACACAAGCCCATCCATTAAGACCAAGACAGTCTTTAGATGGCCACGTCAGCCTTGATGCTTGGGTCCGCGTCGTAGCCGACGATTTCAAAGTCTTCGAACTTGTAGTCGTAGATCGACGCCGGTTTGCGCTTGATCACCAGCTCCGGCAGCTTCTTCGGCGTACGCGCCAGCTGGGTGCGGATTTGTTCCATGTGGTTGCTGTACGCGTGGGTGTCGCCAGTGGTGACGATGATCTCGTGCGGGATCAGGTCGCATTGCTGGGCCAGCATGTGGGTCAGCAACGCCAGCGCGGCGGTGTTGTATGGCAGGCCGAGGAAGACGTCGGAGCTGCGGATGTACAACTGCATCGACAGATGGCCGTCATGCACAAATGCCTGGTACAGCAGGTGGCACGGCGGCAACGCTTGCTTGCCGTTGCGCGCGTTTTCCTGCGGGCTCTTGGTTTCGTCCGGCAGGTATTCGACGTTCCAGCCGTGGAACAGGATGCGACGGCTGTTGGGGTTGTTCTTCAACGTGTCGACCATGTAGTCGATCTGGTTGATCTTGCCGCCGTCCTTGGTCGGCCAGGCGGTCCACTGCTCGCCGTACACCGGGCCCAGGTCACCGTCTTCGGTGGCCCACTCGTCCCAGATTTTCACGCCGTTTTCGTTCAGCCACTTGATGTTGGTGTTGCCACTCAACATCCAGATCAATTCATTGGCGATGCTTTTGAAGTGAAGCTTCTTGGTGGTCAGCAGCGGAAAGCCGTCGGCCAAGTTATGCCGATACTGACGGGCGAACACAGCCTTGGTGCCGGTGCCGGTGCGATCGCCCTTGGTCAATCCATTGGTCACGACGTCGTTCAGTAGTTCGAGATATTGCTTCATGTAAGTACCCGTAGCGTAGAAGCCGAGGCTCTGCAAAAGCCTCGGCATTCGAATTTAAAGCGCGGCGTTCTTGATGCCCTGCGGACGGTTGTAAGCCCACCACAGCAGGCCCAGGCCCGCCAGAATCATCGGCATGCTGAGAATCTGCCCCATGGTCAACCAGCCCCACGCCAGGTAGCCCAGCTGTGCATCCGGCACGCGCACGAACTCGACGATAAAGCGGAAGATCCCGTAGAACAGCGCGAACATCCCCGACACGGCCATGGTTGGGCGTGGCTTGCGCGAGAAGATGTACAGAATCAGGAACAGTGCCACACCTTCCAGGGCGAACTGGTAGAGCTGCGACGGATGGCGCGGCAACTGCGCCGGGTCGCTGAATGGCGGGAACACCATGGCCCACGGCACGTCGGTCGGCTTGCCCCACAACTCGGCGTTGATGAAGTTACCGATCCGCCCGGCACCCAGGCCAATCGGCACGAACGGCGCGACGAAGTCCATCAGCTGGAAGAACGACTTGCCGTTACGGCGGCCGAACCACCACGCGGCGATCATCACGCCGACAAAGCCGCCGTGGAACGCCATGCCGCCCTTCCACACCTCAAAAATCAGCGTCGGGTTGGCGATATAGGCTGGCAGGTCGTAAAACAGCACATACCCGAGCCGCCCGCCGACGATTACGCCCATCGACATCCAGAACACCATGTCGGAGAGCTTCTCCTTGGTCCAGGTCGGGTCGAAACGGTTCAGGCGCCGGGAAGCCAGCAGCCAGGCACCGCCGATGCCGATCAGGTACATCAACCCGTACCAGTGGATTTGCAGCGGACCGATGGCCACGGCCACCGGGTTGATCTGCGGGTAAGGCAGCATTGCGACTCCTCGTTAAATCATTAGTCATGGCGCACCGGACCATGCCGGTGTGCGATTAAGCCTGCGTTACAGCCGCTATTTCAAATTAAGAAGTTCACACGCGCCCAATAGCCCCGCATGTTAACGGATGGAAGGCGTGCGGCCCAACTTCGATACGATGGAACGCCCGCGTTTGTCTGGGTAGAGTGGAGCAAAACACAAAGGGGAACGCCTTATGTGCCTGATTGTTTTCGCCTGGCGACCGGGCCACGCCCATCCGCTGATCGTCGCGGCCAACCGTGATGAGTTCTACGCCCGCCCCAGCCTGCCGCTGGCCCAGTGGCCGGATGCGCCGCACATTTACGCCGGCCGCGACCAGGAAGCCGGTGGCACCTGGCTTGGGGTCAGCGCCGAGGGGCGCTTTGCGGCCCTGACCAATATCCGCGACCCGCACCAGCCGCCGTCACGTAAGTCGCGCGGGGAACTGGTGGCGCGATTCCTCGGCAGTTCACTGTCAATTGACGACTACTTGGCCGACGTTAACGGCCGTTCGATTGAATACGCCGGATTCAACCTGTTAGTGGGTACGCAGAATGAGCTGTGGCATTACAACGCCAATGAGACTACGCCGACGCAACTGAAGGCCGGGGTTTATGGGTTATCCAACGCCGGGCTGGATACGCCATGGCCAAAGCTGGTCAAGGCCAAGGCGGCATTTGGCGAATTATTGGAAAATCCGCAGCCGCAGGCTTTGCTGGACATACTGAGCGACCCGCAGACCGCGCCGTTTGCCGACTTGCCGGACACCGGCGTGGGGTTGGCGACCGAGAGTTTGCTGTCGAGTGTGTTTATTGCCAGCCCCAGCTATGGGACTCGGGCGAGTACGGCGCTGATTGTGAATGCGGATGGGTCACGGCGGATGGTGGAGCGTAGCTTCGGGCCGCTGGGTGGCCGACTGGGTGAAGTCGAACTCAACATTTAGCGGTGACTGGACTGGCACCATCGCAGGCAAGCCAGCTCCCACAGTTGGAATACATTCCCCTGTGGGAGCTGGCTTGCCTGCGATGGCCGCGCCTCGGTCTAGAGGGTTTTCGCCGAGGCCGGGTTGATCATCCGCGTCAGCCCCAGGTTCTTCAGCGCCAACTGCAGCGAGCTGTGGATAACTTGCGGGTTGTCGATGGTCATCAGCTCGGCCAGCAATTCCTTGGCCATGCTCAGCTCAACCTGGCGCAGCATCCACTTCACCTTCGGCAAGTTAGTGGCGTTCATCGACAGGCTGTCAAAGCCCATCGCCATCAACAGCACCGCTGCGGCCGGGTCGCCGGCCATTTCACCGCAGATGCTCACCGGTTTGCCTTCGGCATGGGCGTCGCGCACCACATGTTGCAAGGCTTGCAACACCGCCGGATGCAGGTAGTCGTAGAGGTCGGCCACCCGTGGGTTGTTGCGGTCCACGGCCAGCAAGTACTGGGTCAAGTCGTTGGAGCCGACCGAAAGGAAGTCCACCTGCCGCGCCAGCTCTTTAGCCTGGTACACCGCCGCTGGAATTTCGATCATCACGCCAATCGGCGGCATCGGCACGTCGGCACCTTCGTCGCGCACTTCGCCCCAGGCGCGGTGAATCAAATGCAGAGCCTCTTCCAGCTCATGGGTGCCGGAGATCATCGGCAACAGGATGCGCAGGTTGTTCAGGCCTTCGCTGGCCTTGAGCATGGCGCGGGTCTGCACGAGGAAAATTTCAGGATGGTCGAGGGTCACGCGAATGCCGCGCCAGCCAAGGAAGGGGTTGTCTTCCTTGATCGGGAAGTAAGACAGTGACTTATCGCCGCCGATGTCCAGGCTGCGCATCGTCACCGGCAACGGGTGGAAGGCAGACAGTTGCTCGCGATAAATCGCCAGCTGCTCCTTCTCGCTCGGGAACCGTTGGTTGATCATGAACGGCACTTCGGTGCGGTACAGCCCTACCCCTTCGGCGCCGCGCTGTTGCGCGCGGGCCACATCGGCGAGCAGGCCGGTGTTGACCAGCAGCGGCACGCGGTGGCCGTCGAGGGTCACGCACGGCAGTTCGCGCAGCGAATCGAGGCCCAGCGCCAGTTGTTTCTCTTCTTCCACCACCTCGGCGTATTGCTTGCGCAACAGCTCGCTGGGGTTGGTAAAAACTTCGCCGCGATGCCCATCGACGATCATGTCGATGCCGTCAACCTTGGAATACGGCAGGTCCACCAGGCCCATGACCGTCGGGATACCCATGGCCCGGGCCAGGATCGCGACGTGGGAGTTCCCCGAACCCAGAACCGAGACCAGGCCCACCAGTTTGCCTTCCGGCACTTCGCCGAGCATGGTGGCGGTCAGCTCTTCACTGATCAGGATGGTGTTGTCGGGGTAGACCAGGTTGGTGGTGCGGTCTTCCTGCAGGTAGGCCAGCAGACGGCGACCAAGGTCACGCACATCCGAGGCACGCTCGCGCAGGTAGGCGTCGTCCATCAACTCGAAACGGTTGACGTGATCGGTGACCACTTGGCGCAGCGCGCCCTGGGCCCACTGGCCGGTCTTGATCACGGTTTTGACTTCATTACCCAGCGACGCGTCGTCGAGCATCATCTGGTACACGTCGAACAGCGCGCGCTCTTCGGGGCGCAGTTGCGTGGCCAGCTTGGTCGACAGGTTGCGCATGTCGGCGCGCACGCCTTCCAGGGCGGTCTTGAACAGTTTGATTTCGGCGTCGATGTCGTGGACGGTCTTGTCCGGCACCACATCGAGGTCGGCCGGTGGCAGCATGACCACCGCCGTACCGACGGCAGCCCCCGGCGAACCCGGCACGCCGACGAACTTGGCTTCCTGGATGCCCTTGCCCTGACGGCCCAGGCCGCGAATCGAGCCCGTCGCCTCGGCGTGGGCAATAACCCCGGCGAGCTGCGCGCTCATGGTCACGAGGAAGGCTTCTTCACCTTCGTCGAACTGGCGGCGTTCTTTTTGCTGGATGACCAACACGCCGACAACGCGGCGGTGGTGAATGATCGGTGCGCCGAGGAACGAGGCGTAGCGCTCTTCGCCGGTTTCGGCAAAGTAGCGGTAACGCGGGTGATCGGCCGCGTTTTCAAGGTTCAGGGGTTCTTCACGCGTCCCCACCAGGCCCACCAGACCTTCATTGGGCGCCATGCTGACCTTGCCGATGGAGCGCTTGTTCAGGCCCTCGGTGGCCATCAGCACAAAACGGTTGGTCTCGGGGTCCAGCAGGTAAACCGAGCAGACCTGGCTGCCCATGGCTTCCTTGACGCGCAACACAATAATCCCCAACGCCGCCTTGAGATCCTTGGCGGAGTTAACTTCCTGGACGATCTTGCGCAGCGTATTGAGCATGGCTCGGGGTCGAACTCCGTCGTCAGTCGCGCGCTAAAAGGCGCGGGGCAAGCTCTTTGAGAGCGCGACGATAAACCTCGCGCTTGAATGTCACCACCTGGCCCAACGGGTACCAATAACTGACCCAACGCCAGCCATCGAACTCCGGTTTACCGGTCAAATCCATCCGCACCCGCTGCTCGTTGGAGATCAGGCGCAGGAGAAACCATTTCTGCTTCTGGCCGATGCACAGCGGTTGGCTGTGGGTACGCACCAGGCGTTGCGGCAAACGATAGCGCAACCAGCCACGGGTACAGGCCAGAATTTGCACATCTTCGCGCTCAAGGCCGACTTCTTCATTCAACTCACGGTACAAGGCGTCTTCAGGGGTTTCGTCGGGGTTGATTCCGCCTTGAGGAAACTGCCAGGCATCTTGGTTGATTCGGCGAGCCCATAGCACCTGTCCGGCATCATTCGTAAGAATAATCCCGACATTAGGACGGAAACCATCGGGGTCGATCACGGCAACAACCTCGCAAACGCATGTCACCGCATTGTTCCACAAACGTTGTTCCAGCGGCAACGAGGCTTCTTACCTTATGTGCACTCTTGTGAAAAGACCGTATTCTGGACGCCTTTTTACAGACTTTTCAGCGAGTAACTGCAATGCGCCTGGCTTTATTCGACTTGGACAACACGCTTCTGGGCGGTGACAGCGATCACGCCTGGGGCGATTACCTCTGCGAACGCGGGATTCTCGACGCGGTGGCCTACAAGGCCCGCAACGACGAGTTTTACCAGGACTACCTGGCCGGCACGCTGGATAACGCCGAGTACCTGAACTTCTGCCTGGAAATCTTCGGCCGCACCGAGATGGCCCAGTTGAACGAGTGGCACAACGACTACATGCGCGACTGCATCGAGCCGATCATGCTGCCCAAGGCCATGGAACTGCTGGCCAGGCACCGCGCTGCGGGCGACAAGCTGGTGATCATCACCGCCACCAACCGCTTCGTCACCGCGCCGATTGCCGCACGCCTGGGCGTTGAAACCCTGATCGCCACTGAGTGCGAGATGGAAAATGGCCGCTACACCGGGCGCAGCACCGACGTGCCGTGCTTCCGAGAAGGCAAGGTGACGCGTTTGAATCGTTGGCTGGAAGAGACCGGCTATAGCCTGGAAGACAGCTACTTCTATAGCGACTCGATGAATGATCTGCCGTTGCTGGAGCAAGTGACCCACCCGGTGGCGGTGGACCCGGATCCGAATTTGCGGGCTGAGGCCCAGAAGCGAGGCTGGCCGGTGATTACGCTGCGTAGCTGATGGCCCTATCGGGGGCAAGCCCCCTCCCACCTTTAACCGAGTAGATCCTTTGGAATACGGTCGAGTGTGGGAGGGGGCTTGCCCCCCGATGCAGCCGACACGGTTTAAAGCCTTAAACCGGCTTGGCGCCCATCAACCCGGCAATCGCCACAAACCCCACCAGGCTGACCACCGCCAGCGCCAACGTGAAATTCAGGCTACCGCCCTCGCCTTTACGCAGGCGATTAAGCCGCGCCACCAGCCAGAACCAGGCCAGCGCCGCCACGGTGTAGAGGATGCTGGAGCCCAGAATCCAGGTTTGCCCCAGCGGCCAGCCGATCAGGTGCACCAGCCACCAACCGGTAAACGGCATGCTGACCATGCACACCCCCATCAGTAACCACACAAACGCCCACGGGCGTTGCACGGTAGCGGTCGGACCGGCGCTGCGTTTGCGCCAGGCCAGTATCGCCAGGCCCAGGCCGCTGAGCAGCAGTAACACAGTGGCGGTGATGTGGATCACCTTGAGGGTGGTCAGCGTTTCCATGGTCTTGATTCCTTGAAGGCCGCTCAGTCAGCGTAGTCGCTTAACCGAGGAACAGCTGGTAGGCCGGGTTTTCGCTTTCATCCCAGTACGGGTAGCCGATTTGCGCCAAGGCCGCCGGCACCAGATGGCGCTCGTCCGCCGGCACTTGCAGGCCCGCGACCACACGGCCATCGGCCGCGCCGTGGTTGCGGTAGTGGAACATCGAGATGTTCCAGCGCCCGCCCAGTTTGTTAAGAAAGTTGAACAGTGCGCCCGGACGCTCCGGGAACTCGAAACGCAACACCAGCTCATCGCTGACTTTGGCCGCGTGCCCGCCGACCATGTGGCGGATATGCAACTTGGCCAGTTCGTTCTCGGTCAGGTCCAGCACCGGGAAACCCTGACTGGTGAGGCTGGCGATCAGCGCGCTGCGCGGGTCGTTTTCCGGGTGCGTCTGCACGCCGACGAAGATGTGCGCCTCGCGGCCGGAGTGATAACGGTAGTTGAATTCGGTGATCTGGCGCTTGCCCACAGCCTCGCAGAACGCCTTGAAGCTGCCCGGCTGCTCGGGAATGGTCACGGCGATGATGGCTTCGCGGCCTTCACCCAACTCGGCGCGCTCGGCCACGTGGCGCAGGCGGTCGAAGTTGACGTTGGCGCCGGAGTCGATGGCTACCAGGGTTTGACCGGTGATGCCCCGCGTTTCCACGTATTTCTTGATACCCGCCACGCCAAGTGCGCCAGCAGGCTCGGTGATGGAGCGCGTGTCGTCGTAGATGTCCTTGATCGCCGCGCAGATCTCATCGGTGCTGACGGTGATCACTTCGTCCACATAGTCTTTGCAGATATCGAAGGTGTGCTGGCCGATCTGCGCCACCGCCACGCCATCGGCGAAGATGCCGACGGTTGGCAGCACCACACGCTCGCCCGCCGCCATGGCGGCCTGCAGGCAGTTGGAGTCATCCGGTTCGACACCGATGATCTTGATTTCAGGGCGCAGGTATTTCACGTACGCCGCGATACCGGCGATCAGTCCGCCGCCGCCCACCGGTACGAAAATTGCGTCCAGCGGCCCAGGGTGCTGACGCAGAATCTCCATCGCCACGGTGCCCTGCCCGGCAATGGTGTGCGGATCATCGTAGGGGTGAATGTAAACGTAGCCTTTTTCGTCGACCAGTTTCAGCGAGTAGGCCAGGGCTTCCGGGAAAGAATCCCCGTGCAGCACCACTTTGCCGCCACGCGAACGCACGCCTTCCACTTTGATTTCCGGGGTGGTCTTGGGCATCACGATGGTGGCCTTGACCCCCAGCACCTTCGCCGCCAGGGCCAGGCCCTGGGCGTGGTTGCCGGCAGACGCGGTGACCACGCCGCGCGCACGTTCCTCGCTGCTCAGTTGGGTCAGCTTGTTGTAGGCGCCGCGAATCTTGAACGAGAACACCGGCTGCAAGTCTTCACGCTTGAGCCAGACCGTGTTGCCCAGCCGCTCGGAGAGCTGGCGCGCGGTCTGCAAGGGGGTTTCTACGGCAACGTCGTAAACGCGCGAGGTGAGGATCTTTTTGACGTACTGTTCAAGCATCGGCGGGAATCACTGAGCAGGTTGGGCAGGGCCAAGGAGTCTAACCCGGCTTTTGGCCGGGCGACCACACGAATACCGAGGTTTTGTTGGGTTATACTCGCCGCCCTCGATAACTCCCCGCCCGTTCCGGAGCCCGCATGACCCAGGATCAACTCAAACAGGCAGTGGCCCAGGCCGCCGTCGATTTAATCCTTCCTAAACTCGACGACAAGAGCATCGTCGGTGTCGGCACCGGCTCCACCGCCAACTGCTTTATCGATGCACTGGCACAGCACAAAGGTGCATTTGACGGCGCCGTGGCCAGTTCCGAAGCCACCGCCGCACGCCTCAAGGGCCATGGCATTCCGGTGTACGAGCTCAATACCGTGAGCGACCTGGAGTTCTACGTCGACGGCGCCGATGAAAGCGACGAACACCTGAACCTGATCAAAGGCGGTGGCGCAGCCTTGACCCGCGAGAAGATCGTCGCGGCCGTGGCCAAGACCTTTATCTGCATCGCCGACGCAAGCAAGCTGGTGGCGGTACTCGGCGCGTTCCCACTGCCAGTGGAAGTCATCCCGATGGCCCGCAGCCACGTAGCCCGCGAGCTGGTGAAGCTGGGCGGCGACCCGGTGTACCGCGAAGGCGTGTTGACCGACAACGGCAACATCATCATTGATGTGTTCAACATGCAGATCACCAACCCGGTGGAGCTGGAGACGCAGATCAATGCGATCGTCGGCGTGGTGACCAATGGGTTGTTCGCCGCGCGTCCGGCTGATGTGTTGCTGCTGGGCACTTCTGAAGGCGTGAAAACCCTGAAGGCTTAAAAAACCGCGAATCCCCCTGTGGGAGCCGGGTTTGTGTGGGAGCGGGCTTGCTCGCGAATGCGCTGTGTCAGTCGCTGGATCAGTGGCCTGACACACCGTCTTCGCGGGCAAGCCCGCTCCCACATTTGCGATGGGCTGGCCTCGATAGTTATGTAACAAAAACGCTACTTTTCGCTGCATCCCCTCGCCAACATCGTGCGCCACCTCGCGGCATGTCACACCTCACTCAGTATCAAACCCGTTACAAATTACAGCCAGGCGACTCACGCGTTTAACAATGCGCCACTTTGCAATCGCTCAAGGAATGAGGCGCGCATTGTGCAATGGGTCTGGGCTTGACCTTCCCCATCACCTCAAGGACGACCTTGTGATAAAGCCCCTAGCCCTCGCGATCAGCGTGGTCGGCAGCCTGCTGTCGACACATACCCAGGCCTACGATTACGGCCAGCACGCCAACACCACCCTGGAAAAGCTGATCAACGATTACCCCGGCCGGTATCGCGGCACCGCCAATTTCGCCGGCGCAGCAGATTGGATGCAAAGCCAGATGGGCTCGGCCTATAGCCTCAGTCGCCAGAACTTCACCTGGAACAACGGCACTCGCGCCTCGCAAAACGTGGTGGCCTACGCCGCCGGCACCACGCCGCAGTACGTGGTGATTGGCGCGCATTTTGACACCTACTTCGGCCGCCCGACCCTGCAAGGCCTGGACGACAATGGCTCCGGCGCCAGCGTGCTGACCGAAGTGGCGAAGAACCTCGGCGGTCTGCAACTGGAAAACGGCCTGCAAATCGTCGGCTTCGGCGCGGAAGAGGAAGGCCTGCGCGGCTCCAAGGCGTTTGTCGACTCACTCAGCGCCAGCCAGCGCGCGAACATGCTGGCAATGATCAACCTCGACAGCCTGATCACCGGCGACATGATGTACGCCCACGCCGGCCAGAACAGCACGGCCAATCCCGCCCTGGCCTCGCTGCGCGAACACACTTTCCAGATCGCCAAGGAATTGAACATCCCCCTGTTCACCAACCCTGGCCTGGACCCGCAATACCCCAAGGGCACCGGCTGTTGCAGCGATGGCGAGCCGTTCGAGCCGCTGAAAATCCCGATTCTGTATATCGAAGCCACCCACTGGGAGCTGGGCGACCTGGACGGCTACACCCAAACCAACAACCCGAAAATTCCGGGTGGCTCGACCTGGCATGACCCGGCCGAGGACAACAAGGCCGTGCTCACCGACGCCTTCGGCCAGGCGCGCATCGACCAGCGCCTGCGCGACTATTCGCGCCTGCTCAGCCGCCTGGTGCTGGAGCTGACCAACGCCGACCTGATGGCCTCGACTGCCTCCGGCGGCGCCGTTGCACGCAACATGCAGGACAACCTACAGCGCCAGCACCAAGCCATGGTGCGCCTGCATGATCGCCGCTGGCTGAGCTTGCAAGCAGTCAGTCGCGAGGTTGGCAGCTTTGACGGCGAGGTTGGCGTGGACGGTGAATACACCCCGAACAGCGGCTTCGACAGCCCGCTCAACCCTCAAGCGCGGCGTTTGGGCGTGCATGCGCTCGGCGACTACCAACTCACGCCCAGCCTGAACATCGGCGCCAGCCTGAGCTACCTCAACGGTCGCGACAAACTCGAGCACCGCGGCAAACTCGACAGCGACACCTGGCAGGCCGCGGCCTACGCCTTGCTCAACGACGGCGGGCCGAGCTGGCTGGCCGGCGACCTGAGCGTGGGTCGTGCGCGCTTTGATGCCAAGCGCAACTTGTTGATCCAGGCCAATGGCGGCCCGGTCTTGCTCAATCAGCAACTGAGCGGCAACACCGACGCATTGTCCTTGGGCGCGCGCGTCCTGGGCGGCTATGACTTCGACGTCGGCGCGGTCAAGAGCGGTCCGTTTGCCGGTCTGGATTACAGTCACTCGCGCATCGATAAATTCCACGAAAAACAGAACCTGCGCACGGCGCTTGAGTACCAGCAGCAATCTTTCGACTCCCTGGAAGCCAGCTTCGGTTGGCGCGTGCGCGGTGCCGTCGCCCTGCCCTATGGCGTGAGCCTGCTGCCTTACGGCGACATCGCCTGGGTCAAGGAATTGGCTGACGGGCGTCTCGACGACCTGCAATTGACCGCCCGCGCCGACGGCCGGGCGCGCACCGCCAAACTGGGTGCCGTGGACAAAAGCTTTGGCCGCGCCCAAGTCGGCAGCCAGCTGGCGATCACCCCGCAACTGGGCGTTTACGCCGAGGTAAACAGCCGCCTGGGGCATGCCGAAGGCAGCCAGACCGGCTATTCGCTGGGTGTGCAGTGGATGTTTTGATCAGGGTTTCTTGAACACGTAAAACAGGTTCGGCTCGCTGACGAGGTACAAGCTGCCTTCGTCGTCCATGGCGATGCCCTCGGCCTGAGGCACACGTTTTTGCAGGCCATGGCGCCCGTTGAGCAGAGAAAGGCTGCTGAGCGGGCGACCGTCGATGTCCAGCTCCAGCACCAGAAACGACTCATCCGACAGCGCCAGCAGATGGCCGCTGCGCTCGTCGTATTGCAAACTCGACAGATCGCGTACAAACAGTCCGGCATCGCGCTTGGGGTTGTTGATGACGTGCACCGAGTAGGTTTTTTCCGGCTTGAAATGAGGGAAACCGTGCACCTCGTAAATCAGCATCGGGTCACGTTCCTTGGCCACAAACAGGCGCTTGCCGACCGAATCGTACGCCAGGCCCTCGAAACCCTTGTTGCCGCCCATGTGTAAACCCAATGTCATCTGCTCCGCATCGGCGGCGTCGAGGAACTGGGTGTCGTCGTTCACGTGCACTTTGATCAGCCGCTGCTGATGCTCATCGCTGATCACGTAGATGTTATCGCTGATGAACTCCACGGCCTCGGCATCGCCAAAACCCACCAGTGGAATGCGCCGCAAAATCTTGCCGTCCAGGGACAGCTCGACCAGCTCGGCGTTTTTATTGGTGACGGTAAACAGGCTTTTGCGCACCGGGTCATAGGTGAGGGCCGAGACATCATCGTCGAGGCCTTCGATCACCTTGGCTTCCAGGCTGACACGATAATCGGCCAGGCCGATGGAGCGCTCATCGGCCGGCTGGCGCCAGGCCTGCCAGTTAAACCATGCGCGCTCGAACAGACGCAATTGCTGTGCGACCACACCGGCGGCTACCAGGGCGATCAGCAGCACAGTAAAAAACGCGGGTTTGGGGCGGGCGAATCGACGCATCAGGGCAGCTCGGAGTCAAAAAGTGGCGAATGAATATCACGCCTGTCTGAATTTAAACTTAAACGCTGCCGGATGTCTGGCGAATGCCGCTATTGGAGAAATGCCCGACGTAATGGTGGGTTATTTTTGTTTTTCGAAACGGTAGAACAGGTTCGGCTCACTGACCATGTACAAAGTGCCGCGCTCGTCCATGGTCACGCCTTCGGCACGCGGAATGGTGCGCTTGAGGCCGTTGAAGCCGCCGAGCAAGGTCATGAAGCTGACTTGCTCGCCCTTTTCATCCAGCTCCAGCAACAGGTGGGAGTCGGCCGACAATGCAAGCAAGTGGCCGGTACGCGGGTCCACGGCAAGGGCCGACAGGTTGCGCATGTCCAGCTCGGTGCTGGCGAGTCTTTGCTTGTCGCCTGTCAGCGTGGCGCCATCACTTTTCCAGGTAAACAGCGCCGGTGGGCGCTCCTCGCCCAGCACGAGCTGTTGATTGCGCTTGTCCCACGTGATGCCTTCGAAGGCTTTGTTCTGATCCTTTGACGGGCCGAGGTCGTAGCTCTTGAAGTCAGCGATATTCAGTTGCTGGGTGCCGGCATCGACTTTCACCACGGTGAGCGTGTGCATGCGCTCATCGACAATGGCCATCAGGCCGTTCTCCATCATCGTCAGGCCTTCCGGGTTGTTCCAGCCGTTGAGTGGCATCTTGCGCAGTACATCGCCTTGCAGGCTCAACTCAACCAGGAACGGGTTTTTGCCCATCACTGAAAACAGGGTTTTGGTCTGCGGATTGTAGGAAAGATCCGAAGCCTCATCCTTCTCCATGCCGGGCAGCAACTTGCCGTCAATGACCGCATGGTAGTCCGGCAGCCAGACGCTGGCCTGCTGCTCAGCCGGCGTCTCAAAGCGTTCCGCCACCCACAGTACGCCACGATCATCCCAATGCATGAGCCAGGCAACGCCATACACAATCGCCCCGGCGAGGAACAGCCAGGAATACCAGCGCAGGGCAAAGCGTGAACGGGGTTTGGGTGCAGCGGAGGGCAAAGTCACGGCCATTGAGCGCTTTTCCGGAAAGTCAGCGTTAGGTGATAGCACAGGATCAGCGGGCCCGCGCGCAGGAGGGTGTGGATTATCCGGATGGCGTGTGAAAAAAATGCAAAAGCAGGGATTCAGAATGTATGAAGATCCAATGTGGGAGCGGGCTTGCTCGCGAATTAGCAGTGTCAGTCACCGAATGTATTGACTGGTACACCGCGTTCGCGAGCAAGCCCGCTGCCACATTTTTTACTGCGCTTGGCCAGGAGTCAGCGAACGCTGCTTTCGAAACGGCTCACCCCCGTCAACTCCAGCACCAGCTCGTCACCCACGTTCAACGGACCTACGCCCGCCGGGGTGCCCGTGAGAATCAGGTCACCGGCCTGCAGCGAGAAGCAGCCAGCCATGTGCTGGATCATCGGGATAATCGGGTTGAGCATCTGCGAGCTGTTGCCGTCCTGGCGCACTTCACCGTTGATGGTCAGGCGAATACCGATATCGGTCACGTCCGCAAAGGTGCTGCCGACCACGAACGGTGCAATCACTGCCGCGCCATCGAACGACTTGGCGATTTCCCACGGCAGGCCTTTGGCTTTGAGCTCGGCCTGTTTGTCGCGCAGGGTCAAATCCAGGGCCGGCGCGAAGCCGGAGATGGCGTCCAGCACTTCTTCACGGCTGGGTTTGTTCGACAGGGGCTTGCCGATCAACACCGCGATTTCCGCCTCGTAGTGCACCGAACCGCGTTCGGTCGGGATGGCGAAACCGCCTTCCAGCGCGACCACGCAGCTGCCCGGCTTGATGAACAGCAACGGTTCGGTGGGCACCGGGTTGTCCAGTTCCTTGGCATGTTCGGCGTAGTTACGCCCGATGCACACCACTTTGCCCAGGGGAAAGTGGATGTTGGTGCCGTCGACGTACTTGTGCTGGTAGCTCATGAAACGACTCCTACAGGGGCGATTAAACAGCGAAAATCTTGCCAGGGTTCATGATCCCGTTAGGGTCGAACACCGCTTTGACTGCCTTCATGTATTCGATTTCAACCGGCGAGCGGCTGTACGTCAGGTAATCGCGCTTGGTCATGCCCACGCCGTGTTCGGCGGAGATCGAGCCGTTGTACTTCTCGACGGTTTCGAACACCCACTTATTGACGGTAGCGCACTTGGCGAAGAACTCGTCCTTGCTCAGGTTTTCCGGCTTGAGGATGTTCAGGTGCAGGTTGCCGTCGCCAATGTGGCCGAACCAGACAATTTCGAAGTCCGGATAGTGTTCGCCGACGATCGCGTCGATTTCCTTCAAGAACGCCGGCACCTTGGAGACAGTCACCGAGATGTCGTTCTTGTAGGGCGTCCAGTGGGAAATGGTCTCGGAGATGTACTCGCGCAGCTTCCACAGGTTGTGCAGCTGGGTTTCGCTCTGGCTCATCACGCCGTCCAGCACCCAGCCCTGCTCGACGCAATGCTCAAAGGTTTCCAGGGCGTGGTTGGCCACCTCTTCGGTGGTGGCTTCGAATTCCAGCAGCGCGTAGAACGGGCACTCGGTGTCGAACGGTGCCGGCACGTCGCCACGGCCCATGACCTTGGCCAAGGCTTTGTCGGAGAAGAATTCGAAGGCGGTCAGGTCCAGCTTGCTCTGGAACGCGTGCAGCACCGGCATGATCGAGTCGAAATCCGTGGTACCGAGCACCATGGCGGTGAGGTTTTTCGGCGCACGGTCCAGACGCATGGTGGCTTCGACCACAAAGCCCAAAGTGCCTTCAGCGCCGATAAACAGCTGGCGCATGTCGTAGCCGGTGGCGTTCTTGATCAGGTCGCGGTTCAGTTCCAGCACATCACCTTTACCGGTGACCACTTTCATGCCGGCCACCCAGTTACGGGTCATGCCGTAGCGAATGACCTTGATCCCGCCGGCATTGGTGCCGATATTGCCGCCAATCTGGCTCGAACCGGACGACGCGAAATCCACCGGGTAATAAAGGCCCTTTTCTTCAGCGACGTTCTGCAATTGCTTGGTGACCACGCCCGGCTGGCACACGGCGGTGCGGTCGGTGAGGTTCACCTCGAGAATCTGGTTCATGTAGTCAAACGACACCACCACTTCGCCATTCGCCGCCACCGCCGCAGCCGACAGGCCTGTGCGGCCGCCGGAAGGCACCAGCGCGACCTTGTGTTCGTTGGCCCAACGCACGATGGCTTGCACCTGCTCGGTGGTCTTGGGAAACACAATGGCGCAAGGCGCGGGTGCGAAGTGCTTGGTCCAATCCTTGCCGTAAGCCTCCAGGGAGTCTGCATCGGTCAGCACTTTGCCAGGCTCAACCAGGGTCTTCAGCTCATCAATCAGGGCAGGATGGGTCATCGACAGAACTCTCGAACAATTCATGGTCATCCTGAGAACGCTTCACGTCGCAGGAATGGGTGTTTAGCGGGGCACGTATGCTAGCATACCGCCCCCGCAGGACAGAGCCCAAGGGCGTTTCTGCGGTGACGGCTTTCCTGCCGTCCGGGTCAGCTCTTGTGCACTGATTCAAGGCACTAACTGCTCGATTCCCTGCCATTTTTCTCCGGGATACAGGTTTACGCAGATGAGCAAGACTTCTCTCGATAAGAGCAAGATCAAGTTCCTTCTTCTGGAAGGCGTCCACCCATCGGCTGTCGACGTACTGAAGGCCGCTGGGTACTCCAGCATTGAGTACATCACCAGTTCTCTGCCGGAAGCCCAGTTAAAGGAAAAGATCGCCGACGCGCACTTTATCGGCATTCGCTCCCGCACACAGCTGACCGAAGAGATCTTCGACCACGCCAAGAAACTCGTGGCTGTCGGCTGTTTCTGCATCGGCACCAACCAGGTCGACCTCAACGCAGCGCGCGAGCGCGGCATCGCGGTGTTCAACGCACCGTACTCCAACACCCGTTCCGTTGCGGAGCTGGTATTGGCCGAGGCCATCCTGTTGCTGCGCGGCATCCCTGAGAAGAACGCTTCCTGCCACCGTGGCGGCTGGATCAAAAGCGCGGCCAACTCTTTCGAAATCCGCGGCAAGAAGCTGGGTATCGTCGGTTACGGCTCGATCGGCACGCAGCTGTCGGTTCTGGCCGAAGGCCTGGGCATGCAGGTGTTCTTCTACGACACCCTGACCAAGCTGCCATTGGGCAACGCCACGCAGGTGTCGAGCCTGACCGAGCTGCTGGGCATGTCCGACATCGTCACCCTGCACGTACCGGAAACCGCTGAGACCCAGTGGATGATCGGCGAGAAGGAAATCCGCGCCATCAAGAAAGGCGGCATCCTGATCAACGCTGCACGCGGCACCGTGGTTGAGCTGGACGCCCTGGCTGACGCGATCAAGGACAAGCACCTGATCGGCGCCGCGATCGACGTGTTCCCGGTGGAGCCACGCTCCAACGATGACATCTTCGAAAGCCCGCTGCGTGGCCTGGACAACGTGATCCTGACCCCGCACATCGGCGGTTCCACCGCTGAAGCCCAAGCCAACATCGGCCTGGAAGTGTCGGAGAAGCTGGTCAAGTACAGCGACAACGGCACCTCGGTGTCCTCGGTCAACTTCCCGGAAGTGGCGCTGCCCGCTCACCCTGGCAAGCACCGTCTGCTGCACATCCACCAGAACATCCCTGGCGTGATGATGGAGATCAACAAGGTCTTCGCAGAAAACGGCATCAACATTTCCGGTCAGTTCCTGCAGACCAACGAGAAGGTCGGCTACGTGGTCATCGACGTCGACGCCGAGTACTCGGACCTGGCGCAAGAGAAGCTGCAGCACATCAACGGCACGATTCGTAGCCGCGTGTTGTTCTAAGGTTTCAACGCAGCACAAAAAAGGGAGCCCCTCGGGGATCCCTTTTTCACATCTGAACAAATCTTACTTGACGTTAACCGTGATGACTTTCGAGGCTACAGTCGGGTTGAACTGCATGTGCAGTTTGTCGCCGGCTACCAGCTGCAAGGTGTGCTTGCCAGGGGTGAGGGTCAGCTCGGTTTCGGTCTGGGCCTTGCCGTAGTGAATCACGGTGTCGGTGGCCGGGATCGGCACGCTGGCGTCAGGCAGCTCTTTCTGGTCAATCAGCAGGTGGTGATGGCCGGTGCCGGGGTCCTGGCTGGTGGCCGGGGCCAGTTTCAGGCCTTCCATACCGAATTTGACGGTGAAGGTTTTATCGACAGTGGCGCCGTCTTTTGGCGACACGATAAAGACTTTGGCGCCTTCAGGCGGCGCACTGCGTGGGATACCGTCAGCAGCGGTAGCCAACATCGAAGCACCCAGCAGAACGCTGGCCAGGGTGGCACGGGACAAAAAGGCTTTCATTCGCTTCTCCAGTTTTTCTATGAAATCTGTAGGGTTATGACAACTTCGCGACAAATTGCTGTCCAAGGCACTCAACACCATAGCAAAGCGATGCTGAACGGCCCCTCGCGTAGACGAATTCATCAGGAGCGACCATGCGCTTTTCGCCTGGCCTTGTACTTTTGCTGCCCCTTCTGAGCCCATTGGCTCACGCCGAATTGATTGATGATGTGTTTGATCGTGGCGAACTGCGCATCGCCCTGAGGCCAACACGCCGCCGTTCAACTTCAAGGACGGCGACAAGCTCACCGGCTTTGAAGTGGAACTGGGCGAGCAGTTGGCGAAGGAAATGGATGTACGCCCCTCATTCATCACCACCGATGACGCCGACATGCTGCCAGGCGTTGAAACCGGCAAGTACGACGTAGCCATCAACCATATCGCTATGACTGCCGAGCTGCAGGATCGTTTCGATTTCAGCGATCCCTACAAGGAAACACCTGAGCTGGCCATTCCATTCCAAAAGGGCAACCCGGCGTTCAAAAATAGCCTGGACAAGGCGCTGCAGCAGGTGAAGGCGGATGGTCGCTTGAAGGCGCTGACGCAGAAGTGGTTTGAAGGCGACACACCGGTCCTCACGACACCCTAGATCAATTGTGGGAGCGGGCTTGCCCGCGAGGACGGAGTGTCAGTACCCGAAACGGTGACCGACATAACGCCTTCGCGAGCAAGCCCGCTCCCACATGTTGATTCAGGTGAGGGTTGCGAGTCGGGCCAAGGCCGCAGCTGCCTCAGGCAACTCCAGCTCGCTGAACACCAACACCCCGTGGCGCTTGAGCAACGCCGCCGTCACGCCTTCGCCGCTGACCTTTACGCCAGTGAACGTGCCGTCATAGGTCAGCACGTTGCCGCAGGACGGGCTATTGGCCTTGAGAACGGCGACACGGATAGTGTGGCGTTGCACCAGCGCCAGGGCTTGGCGGGCGCCCTCGAGAAAGGCGGCGCTGAAGTCTTCACCTTCAGCGGTCAGCACCTGGGCACGGCCCTCCCACACATCGATGCCCTGCCCGCCCGGGATTTCGGCAGAGGGCCGGGGCGTCGGCAAACCGCCAGACACTTCCGGGCAGATCGCAACCACACGGCCTTCAGCCTGCCACGCCGCCAATTGATCGAACGGGCCGCTGGCGCCGCCGTCGTAGCGCACTTTGTGCCCGAGCAGGCAGCGACTGATCAGAATCTTTTCCATGTTTAAAACGGCTCGTTACCCCGCCGGCGAAACCAGCCGGTCAGGGACAGGCGTTCGCGCGTGGCGGGCAGGACTTCGTGGGGCACCTCCCCGGACAGGAACACCACCAGGCTACCGCCGGTGGGCACCACGTCGTATTCGACGCCGCCCTTGAGGTACATGCGCAGCTGGCCGCCATGCTCGGGCAGCCAGGCGTCGTTCAAGTAGACCACCGCCGAGACCATGCGCCGGTCATCGTCGCGAAAACGGTCCAGGTGCTTGAGGTAAAACGCACCCGGCGGGTACATCGCAAAGTGGCTTTCGAAATCTTCCAGGCCCAGGAACAGCCCGCGGTTCATGGCCGACCGCAGGCTGTCCATTACGCCCATGTAGGTCTCGCAGACCGCTGCATCACCCTCTTCCAACCACTGGATATGGTCACCGCGAATGCCCTCGCGAATCTCCTGCGCCGGCCCGCGTCCTACAGCTGCGGGTGCCAATTCCCCCTCAGCCGCACGTTTACGGCACTCAGCCGCCAGTTCCAGGGTCAGAGCCTGGGGCAGGAAGCCGTTCTGCTGCGACCAGCCTTTTTCGGCTAGGTCGTCGACAATGCGTTGCAGCAGGGGATGATCGAGGGGTATTTGCATGGCGCGCATAGTATCCATACGCCTGTGAATCCGACAGAGCCGCCGAGCGTCTGAATACACTTTAGTCAGGTGACCGATAGGATTTCTCGACAAATCCTACGCCCGACACGGACAATAGTGGCCGACTGACAGGAGTCCATATGCGTCGTTTGTTTTTTTCCGTGCTGATGTTCTGCGTTTTGCCCGCTTGGGCAGACGGCCATGACCAGTTGTACAAGGTCGCCGGCTGGGCTGAACAGCGTGCGCATTTCAATGACGCTCTGAGTGCCGCTCAGCAACGCTACCGCAACAGCCTGCCGCCGGCGGTGTACCAGGCACTGGTGGACAACAGCAATAAACGCTTCGCCGCCCAGGCCGTGGACCAGCGTGCCGAGGCGCAATTGCGCAAAAACCTGGCGGACCCGAAGCCCGCCCTGGCGTTTTTCCAATCACCATTGGGCCGCAAGATTGTCGCCGCCGAGTTGCTGGCCACGCGCCGCGACCAGTTGGCGAAAAACGCCCAAGGCCTGCCGCACATCGAGGCCGATGCCACTCGCAGCCTGATCATCGGCCACCTGGCCCAGGCCCTGCCTGCCCGTGAAGCCGGGGCGGAAGTCAGCCTGGCGATTGCCGGTGTGGCCGCCGACAGCTTGAGCCAGATGATTCCGGGCCTGTTGGGCGGCGGTCAGGCTCAAGGCATGTTGAATGGTCAGCGTGAGCGGCTGATGCAGCAGATCGGCAACGACCTGAAAAATACGTTGCTGTACGTCTATCGAGATTTGTCTGATCCGGAGCTGGAGGAATTCGCCACGTTCGCGGAGTCGCCGGAGGGTCGGGCGTATTACAAGGCGGCGCTGGCAGCCATTCGCGCAGGACTTGCCGTCGGCCAGAGCACTTCCAGCCTGTCGCAGTAACCAATGTGGGAGCGGGCTTGCTCGCGGATGCAGTGTGTCAGTTAGCAAATTAGTTGACTGACACTTCGCATTCGCGAGCAAGCCCGCTCCCACATTTGGATGGTGTTACTTCAGGTGGTCCGTCAAATAACGGAAGTATTCCTCACGAATCTCCGCAATCTCATTCGCCAAATGATGCCTGCCACGCGGGATCATCAACACTTCAGGCTGATCAAACTTGCCCCGCAGCACTTGCAGGTTGTGCTGCCAGTCCACCGTCATGTCTTCCTCACCCTGCACAATCACTGGCCGCCGCGAACTGCGCGGTGCGGCTTCGATGCGCTTGATCCAGCGCGCCAGTGCGCCCACCCAGGCAGTCGGCAAGTGGCGCGGCTGCAGCGGGTCAGCTTCCAGGAACGGTTTGAACGCAGGGTCGTGGGTGTTCTCGCTGAACCGCCGCGCGATGCCTTTGACGAAGGGCCGCAGCAAGTAATAACTGACCTGCGACCAACCCCACGCACGCGGACGCACCAAGGGTGACAGCAGGAAGGTCTTGCCCTGCGCCGGGCTGTCGGCGCCGTGATGGAGCACATGGTCCACCACCACTGCACCGCCGGTGCTTTGCCCGAACAGATGCCAGGGCTGCGGCAGTTGCAGCGCCGTGGCCTGGGCAAACAGCGCCTGCACCACGTCCTGGTACACGGCAAAATCATCGATGCTGGCGCGCGCGCCGCTCGACAGGCCATGGCCGGGCAGATCGCAGGCAATCACCACACAGCCCTGATCCAGCGCCCAGTCCACCACATGGCGGTACAGCCCCATATGGTCGTAGAAGCCGTGGAACATGAACATCGTCGCCACGGGCTGGGGTGGCCACCACACCTGCGCCACCACTTGGAAGCCATCCACATCGAAACGCCCCAGGCGGCTCACCGCCGGTACCTTGCGCGCGGCCAGGTCCAGCCCGTAGAAACGCTGGTAGACCCGCGCCTCGGCGCTGAGCGGTTGCGCATCCACAAGTGGCCGCAAGCTTTCGCGCAGATGATCGGGGTCAAAGCTCACAGGCATAAAGGGTTCCAGACTGACGGTGAAGATGAATATCGAGCGGTGATATTCATCTGTCAGGACAAGCATGGCAAGCTACGCGACCTTCGAGGATTGATCTGAATGCGACAGCCCTACCGTTCCGCCCTGTTCGCCAGCCTGATCCTGGTCATCTGCGCCGGCGTGCTGTGGGCGGCGTATGACTGGTTCCAGGGCCGCTACCTGCGTGCATTCAGCGAACACACGGCGGTCTTCTCCGGCGACGCGTTGCGCCTGCCCGCCGAACTCTCAGGCCCCGGCCCGATCCGCCTGGTGCACTTCTGGGACCCGGCCTGCCCGTGCAATGTCGGCAACCAGCAACACCTGGGCGGGTTGATCGAGCACTACGCGCCCCAAGGCGTAGAGTTCTACGCCCTGCAAAAGGCCGGCAGCCACGGCCAACTGCCCGACAACCTGCGCAAAATGAAAACCCTCCACGCCCTGTCCGGTGCCGAGCAGATACCGGCCACGCCTGCCGTCGGAATCTGGGATCGAAGCGGCAAACTTGCGTATTTCGGGCCCTACAGCGAGGGGCTCACGTGCAATTCCAGCAACAGCTTCATCGAACCGATCCTGCAAGCCCTCGAGGCCGGGCGCGAGGTCGATGCCACCCATACGTTGGCCGTGGGCTGCTATTGCGAGTGGCGTTCGGCGCCCTCTGCCCCCTAAGACTTAACGCAACCGGTCATTCATCCACTAACGCCTCCCCCGCCTCTGCCTAAGCACGAAAGTTAATAGAAACGCCTCCACACAATTACTCGACGCACTCACAACTTGGCTGCACTAGAGTGCAGATGCTCACCTCTTAAAGAGCGAGCAACTAACTTTATACACACGAGCATGGAATGGCTCGTGCTGGCACGTCAAATGAGGGAACGCATCAATGCCATATAGACCCGGAGATACTGTTTTCCTTGGAGAAACAAGGATAACTGCTTATAGAGAGCAAACATTTGGCCCACATAACGGAGGTGGATATGACGATTTCTCAGGCAGCCGAGAAGCACAAAGAATCGGTTCCGCAACCCGTAACTACATTCTGGAAAAGTTTCCACCGCTCGTCGCGGCCGCAGTAAGAAATCAAGAAACACTCTATTCAGCCAGACTGGGGGCTCTGGCCACATCCATAGATGACAGTCTTTCTGCCATCAGGGAAAAGATGGTGATTACTGCCTTAACGGCTATAGAGGTGTTAAATCAGGAACGATCAATCAGAGAAACACTGCTTGCTGAAAAATCAGCAGCGATAACAACGCAGATAGCCACTGCAAACAGCTATTACCGCTCCAACTTCTTTAGCCGGCGCATCAGCGACTTCATGAGAATCGCTATCTCCGACAGCATGATTTTTGCCAACCCAGACAAAAACTTCCAAAATTGGCAAAACTCCTTATACGCTGCCTATGCTGCCAAACTCCTGAATGATGAAATCACGTACCTGACGCAACAGATCGCATGGCTGACGGCTCAAGTCGAACAGGCCAAGGCTGCTGAAGCTGCCGAGCAAGCTCAACTTTTAGCGCAGGCACAGACCCTCCGGGCGGCAAACACGTTCAGGGTTTCCGCGCTGCCGGTAGGTGCGCAACTCAGTACCACAGCAGGCTCAATTGCTATCACGGCCGGCTCTTCGCTAACGCTGGATACAGCCATTCAAGCGGCGATCCAGGCCCTGAGAGGGCTTGCCGCGACCGTACTGGACCGGGCAACAGGAGTGGGCATTGGCTTACTGCTGTATTCACCGGCACTGGGTAACAGCGACCTTTACCCAACGGCAATGAGCATTCCTGCCGCAGGATTGGCACCGCAACTGCCGGGCAACCTACCGGAAATCGCCGCCGCTGGCGGGACTGTGGATATGCCGTATCGTATTTACGGAGACCGCAGCCAGTACTCCCTGATCGCAACCCCTGTCGGCGATCGAGCTGCAGCAAAGGTGCCCGTAAGGGCGCTGACACTGGACCCTTCGCTCAACGCCTACACCTTCACCTCAGCCGACACACCACCCCGAACACTGGTGTTTCCCATTGCGGCACCCGGCAACAGCTCGACCACATCCCCCGCCCAACCAATGGATGTGCCTGTCTATTCAGGTGTTACGTTGACACCGATCACGGCGACGACCGAAGTGCTGCCAGCGGTTGACCCGCTGGATATACGAGATGCAATTTATGTGTTTCCTGCGGGGTCGGGTATTGCGCCTGTATATCTCGTATTCAGTGAATCGCTCGACGCAGGCCGTTTCACCCGAAAACAGCTGGACAAAAAGTATCTAAAACACGCTTCTGACTTTGGCATTGATGATACTAGGAAGAACAGTGCTACCTTGACCAAATTCAGGGACGCCATTAATAGGCATCTGGAGGACCAGGAAACCGTCCCAAAAGGAAATTATCTACTAGCAGAAGGCTCATCGGTATATTTCAACCCTAAAACTAATAATGTCGTAATACTTGATAAAAATGGCAATTTTTTGTCTGGATGGAAAATTGAGCCAGGCACCCAACAATTTATAAACTATGTTGAGAAAGGAAATTTGAGATGAGCAAAAGCTTAATTGAATTCGCCAGGCATTTTGTCAACTCGGCAATAGATGCAGATACCTTCGCCGCCTCATACATGACGATGTGGAAAGGAGAGCGAGATGCGGGTCTACTAACGACTGATGGAGAGAAAGTCGACGAGGCATCATCCACCATTTTTTCATTGGCTGATTGCTACAACCCAGAGAGTGACCGCGATGAGTACGAACTGGATGAGCTGCAACTTCGCGAAAAAATAAAAAACACTCTGGCGGAATTCAATCTTCAATAAAGCCCATTAACACTGAAGAAAACAACTCGGCCCCTTGGGTTACCAGTTATCACTGCGCAAGAGTACAAGTCCCAGTCCTGGGACTTGTACTCTACTGCGCCCGCCTACATCCTCCAGAATCCCAAAGACGCCGTACTGGGCCCAAACCTCATAGTCAGTCCCGGCTCGCACGTCATGCAACGCGTAGCCCTACCCCAAACTGAACACAGCCTGTTCAACCGACAAACTCCAATCACCCGATCATTGCGCTGCTGTATCGTACGTTTTCAGTGAGATTGTAAGCGTAGGAATACATGAGCCAGTTAACCATCATCCTCTGGATGCTCAACGTTATTGTTGACACGTCCGGCCAGTTGGCCTTTAAAGCCGCCGCTTCGGCCAGCGCCGAGCATGATGGCATGGCCCACTGGAAGCACATGCTCAAGCGGCCGTGGATCTGGCTGGGAGTGATCTGCTACGTCTTTGAATTCGTGTTGTGGCTGGCGTTCCTGACCCTGGTGCCGCTGTCGGTGGGCGTGATGCTGGGCTCGATCAATATTGTCGTGATCATGATTGCCGGACGGTTCCTGTTCAAAGAGAGTCTGAGCAAATGGCGCCTGATCGGCATCATGCTGATCGCCTGTGGTGTGACAGTCGTAGGGTTTGAATGATGAAACGCTTTTATATCCTGGGTTTTCTCGCGCTGATCATTTTCGACACCTTGGCGCAGGTCAGCTTCAAGTTCGCCTCGGTGCATGCCGAGCCGCTGACCATGGACGCCGCCTGGCTGGTTCGCGTATTTGGCGCGCCGTGGATCTACGGCGCCTTTGTGGGCTATATCGGCGCGTTCTTCACTTGGATGACGCTGCTCAAATACGCACCGGTGGGCCCGGCGTTTGCGGCCTCGCACTTGGAGCTGATCAGTGTGACGCTGATCTCCGTCTGGCTGTTCGATGACACCTTGACCCTGCCTAAAATCATCGGCGGTGCGCTGATTATTGCGGGCATTCTGTGCCTGGCGCGCAGCGAAGACAAAGCGAGCAAACCGGTCGAGGTCGAGCCGGCACAGGCCCCGGTGTCATGACACGCCGATGGGAAATTCCGCCGACCGCAGGGCTCCCTTTGCGCTGGCGGGATTTGCTCGGTTGCTCAGCAGACCTGGCCGATTCGCTGGCCCGCCAATTCTCGATTCCAAAGCCGGCGCTGCCCTGCTCCGGCACGGCGGCGTTGATCATCGCGCTGCGCACCTTGCAGCAGCGCATGCCCGGCCGCACCCGGCTCATCGTGCCCGCCTACACCTGCCCGTTGGTGGCACTGGCTGCGCATTACTGCCCGCCGTTGCGGGTGGTGCCCTGTGATTTGCAACCGGGCGGCATTGACCTGGACGAACAACAACTCCAGCAGCTGTGCGATGAAAGCACACTGGCCGTGGTGGTCACCCACTTGGCGGGGCGCGTGGCAGATGTCGACACCGCCAAACGTATTGCTGACTCAGTCGGTGCGGCGGTCATCGAAGACGCCGCGCAAGCGATGGGCGCACTCGACGATGGCCACAGCGTCGGGCTCAAAGGCGACGTGGGCTTTTTCAGCATGGCGCTGGGTAAAGGCCTGACCACGGCCGAAGGCGGCGTGCTGTTCAGCCGCGACCCGGTGCTGCATCAGGCGCTGCACCGGCAATGCCAGCAGGACCTGCCGTTCAGCCTGCGCTGGGAGCTGCAACGCACCGCTGAACTGTGGGGTTACGCCCTGGCCTATCAGCCGCGCGGTTTGTACTACGTGTACGGCAAAAGGTTGCGCGCGGCGCTGGCGCAAGGCGATGAAGTGGCCGCCGTGGGCGACGACTTTTCGGTCGATGACATCCCGCTACACCGCCTGGGCGCCTATCGCCAGAAAGTCGGCGCCGCCGCGCTGGCTCGTTTGCCCGATCACCTGCAACAAGGCCGTAACCGGGCACTGCACCGCGCCGCACGCGTGAATGCCTTGCCCGGTGTCTCAGTCGTGATGGACCGGCCGGGGCAGCAAGGCACCTGGCCGTTTCTGATGGTGATGATGCCGTCGGCACACATGCGTGATGCGGCGATGACGCAGCTGTGGACCTCAGGGCTGGGTGTGACCCGCCTGTTTATCCACACCTTGCCGGACTACCCGGCGGTGGCCCCGCTGTTACAGCCTGGCAGCGACATGACCCAGGCCCAAGCCTTCGCCACTCGCACGCTGTCGATCAGCAACAGCCACTGGCTGACGGACGCTCTCTTCGAGCACGTATTGGCCCAGCTAAAAGCTATCGTCGCCAGCCCTGATTGATACGCGCCACCAAACGGCTGTTCAGCTCGTTCTGCTGCTGTTGCCAGATTTGCACCTGCGCTTCGGGCAGTTCTTCCTGGCCATCGGAGGCACTCAACCAGCGCTTGAACTTGCTTTCATAGTGGTAGGCCGACACATCGCCGGTGACGTCCGCGCCGATGATCTGGCCCTGGCAGGCGCTGATCAGGTCATTCAAATGCTGCTCGAGGAATTCACCCTGGTCCCAGTTGGTGTTCACCACCTCGGGGCTGAGTACGTCTTTGTCGATCGACAGGTACACCGGCAGCGAACGGTCAAACTGCGCCAGGAACGCGCGCATCAACTCATCCGGGTGGCTGAACGCGCGATTGCTGCGGCCGGCGCCCACCCAATTCATCCAGCGCGTGTCGACGTTGATATTCCAGTAGGTCAATTTGCGCTTGAGCAGCGGCGACCAGTGATTCTCCCAGGCGTGGCCCAGGCCGATGTCCTGCGAGCCGATGCCCAGCACATGCACATGCTCGATTTGCGGCAAACGGCTGGCCCAATAGACCCACGAACCGCAGTGAATGCCAAACGGGTAGCGCATGTTGTCCGGATGGTTGTCGCAGATGATCAGTTGAAACTTCTGCTGCGTGGGCAGTCGGTTCAACAGCAACTGGCTGAGGTGGTGATAGTCGCCACTGCCGGTAAACACACAGCCGTAGTCGCCGGGCATTTGCGCCTGCAGAGCGGTCTCCAGCTGTTTGAACTGCGCCCACCGGCAGCCAAAGCGGATTTTTTCTTGCCAGGCCTGCAACGGCAAGGTGATCGCGCCGGGGATGTCGCTGACGGCGCCATCGAAATCCAGAATCAGCGGTGGTCGATCCTGGCTCATGAGGTGTGCTCCTGTTGCCACTGGGCATCGCTTTCAAAGTGATGGCGGAATCGATTGCCCAGCTTGCGCAACAGCGGGTTGCGCACCCAGACCAGATGGCGGGTAAAGGTAAAGTCGGCGCCGAGGCTGGCCTTGACCTGCGGGTCGGTCCAGCCGGCCACGTAAAACTTCAGGCCGTTGGCGACTGCGTACTCCAGGTTTACAAACCAACTGACGAAGTACAGGTTGAACTCCAGCGCCTGCGGGTAGTTGAGGCCGATGTACTTGTCGAGCAGCTTGTCGCCCTCCACGTAGCAGAGGTTGTAGCCGATCAGTTCGTCGCAGTGCCAGTAGCAGAACACCCGCCCGTTGCTGGCGGCGTCCTTCAATAGGCTGCTGAAAAACTCCGGCGTGAGCAGGTCAAAATGGATCTCGCTTTGGTCGTAGACCGCCCTGTACAGCGCGTATAAGTGCGCCAGCCAGGCTTCATCGTTGAAGCGCGCATCGCCGGTGTCCAGGACTTCCACACGCAATGCCTCGCGACTGCGCAATTTGCGTCGGATATTGCGCCGACGGCTGTGAGACAAGCGCGCCAGGTACTCGTCGATAGTGGTGAAGTTGATCGGTACATACGCCAGCGCCTGGCCTTCCAGGCTGATGAAGCCGCGCCGGGTGCAGTCATCGATCAAGTCGTGCGCGTATCGGTTGTCCGCATCGCTGAGCAGCGGCGAATTGCACGGCACGTCTTTGATCACGGTGAGTTTGCGCTGCGGCGCACACTCATATTGCAGCCACTGCGCAAGTTTCTGCGGCGACACGCCTTGGGGGAACGGCGAGTATTCGCTGACCGTGGTGCCGACAAAACAGCTGTCGATACGCAGCCACGAATGCCAGAAACGATACCCCGGCCAACCCCGCACACGGTTCACGAACTCATCGTCGGCGGTGGTCAGCAGGTCAAAGGGCGTGAAGAAGTACGGCAGGCCCTGTTCGGACAGGTGCACGTCGAAACCCACTGGCGGGTGCTGCAAAAAGCGCCCGATCAGCGATTGCCCTTCCAGGCAGCACGCGTACGTAGCCTCGGGGCGGCTGGAATCTGGCAGTGGTTGCGTGGCGCAAGTCATGACAAAAAGCTCAAAGATGACAGGTGGAATAATAGCCTCTTCGGGGTGTTCTCCACTTGAACCTCGGCTGTCGGCAGGGCACATCAGCATTTCCCGCAGCCCGCGCCAAACCTATTAGACTCCGCTGACCTGAAAGGTGAATGACCAAGGACCGTCCATGAAACGCAGCCTGACCGTACTCGCCATCCTGATTGCCGCCCTCATGGCCGGCGCCGGCTGGTATGTCTACAGCAAGCAGCCCACTCGCCAGGGCACCGAAACACTGGCCAACCTGCAAGGCACGGTCACGGTGCGTTACGACGACCATGGCGTGCCGCACATCCGCGCCGAGAACGAGACCGACCTGTATCGCGCCTTAGGCTACGTGCACGCTCAGGACCGGCTGTTCCAGATGGAGATCATGCGGCGCCTGGCCCGAGGCGAACTGGCCGAGGTGCTGGGGCCAAAAGTGCTGGAGACCGACAAGCTGTTCCGCAGCCTGCGCATCCGTGAGCGGGCCTTGAGTTACGTGGAACACATTGACCACGACTCCAAGGCGTGGAAGGCCTTGCAAGCCTATCTGGACGGCATTAACCAATATCAGGACAGCCACGCCAGCCCCATGGAATTCGACGTACTGGGCATCCCCAAGCGGCCGTTTACCGCCGAGGACACCATCAGCGTCGCCGGGTACATGGCCTACAGTTTTGCCGCCGCGTTTCGTACCGAGCCGCTGCTGACGTACGTCCGCGACCAGTTGGGCAGCGATTACCTGAAAGTCTTTGACCTGGACTGGCAACCCAAAGGCGCGCTGAACCTGGCCGCCAGCGACTGGAACACCCTCGGTGCCATCGCCTCTCTGAGCGATCAGGCCTTGGCCGACAACGGTTTGCCGCAGTTCGAAGGCAGCAACGCCTGGGCCATCAGCGGCGGCCGCACCCAAAGTGGCAAGCCGTTACTGGCGGGCGACCCGCATATCCGCTTCTCGGTGCCGTCGGTATGGTACGAAGCGCAGCTCTCGGCGCCGGGCTTTGAGCTCTACGGTTATCACAACGCGCTGGTGCCGGTGGCGTTCCTGGGCCACAACCTGGATTTCGGCTGGAGCCTGACCATGTTCCAGAACGATGACCTCGACTTGATCGCCGAAAAGGTCAACCCGGACAACCCCAACCAGGTCTGGTATCACGGCCAATGGGTCGACATGACCAGCAGCGAGCAGCAGATTGCGGTCAAAGGCCAAGACCCGGTGATACTCACCCTGCGTCGCTCGCCCCACGGCCCGATCATCAATGACGTACTCGGCGAGAGCGCCGGCAAGACACCGATCGCGATGTGGTGGGCATTCCTCGACACCGAAAACCCGATCCTCGAAGGCTTTTACCAACTTAACCGCGCCGACACGCTGGCCAAGGCACGCGCGGCAGCGGCGATGGTGTCGGCGCCGGGGCTGAATATCGTGTGGGCGAACGCCAAGGGTGATATCGGCTGGTGGGCGGCGGCGCAGTTGCCGATCCGCCCGACGGGGGTCAACCCCGGCTTTATCCTCGACGGCAGCACCGTCCAGGCCGACAAACTGGGTTTCTACCCGTTCAGCGCCAACCCCCAGGAAGAAAACCCGGCGCGTGGTTATGTGGTGTCGGCAAATGCCCAGCCGGTGTCGCCCACTGGCATGGAAATCCCGGGCTATTACAACCTGGCCGACCGTGGCCAGCAGTTGAACACGCAGTTGAGCGACAAAAGCGTGAAGTGGGACGTCAACAACAGCCAGGCCCTGCAACTGGGCACTACCACCGCTTATGGCCCACGCCTGCTGGCGCCGCTGTTGCCGGTGCTGCGTGAGGTGGTCAAAGACCCGGCGCAGTTGAAACTGGTGGAGCAGCTTGCGAGCTGGAAGGGTAACTACCCACTGGACTCCACCAGCGCCACGCTGTTCAACCAGTTCCTGTTCAACTTCACCGACGCGGCCTTTCACCCGAAACTGGGCGACGCGATGTTCAAGTCCCTGCTCACCACGCGGGTGATCGATGCGGCGCTGCCGCGCCTGGCCGCCTCAGCGGACTCGCCCTGGTGGGGTGGCAGGCGCGCCGACACGGTCAAACTGGCGTGGGACAACAGCCTGGCGCATCTGAAAGCCACGTTCGGCGACGACCCGACCCAGTGGCAGTGGGGCAAGGCGCACACCCTGACCCACGGCCACCCGCTGGGCATGCAGAAGCCGTTGGACAAGCTCTTCAACGTCGGCCCCTTCCCCGCCCCCGGCACCCACGAAGTGCCGAACAACCAGTCCGCCATGATCGGCCCGGCACCCTGGCCAGTGACATACGGCCCATCGACGCGCCGCCTGATCGACTTCGCCGACCCCGCTCACGCCCTGACCATCAATCCGGTGGGGCAAAGCGGCGTACCGTTTGACTCGCACTATGACGACCAGGCGCAAACCTACATCGAAGGCGGGTATGAGCAGGCGCATTTCAGCGATGAGGAAGTGACGGCGAATACCCGGGGTACGTTGAAGCTGTTGCCAGCCAGGAAATAGCGCTGAAGGCATGCGGTTCAATGTGGGAGCGGGCCTGCTCGCGAACGCGCAGTATCAGTCACCAGATGTATCGACTGACTCCCTGCATTCGCGAGCAAGCCCGCTCCCACATTTGCTTTGTGTTGTAGCGACTATCGTGTGCGCATTCGCCCCGGCGCCTCGCCATAGGTGTCCTTGAACTTCTTGCTGAACGCCGCCTGGGACTGATAACCCACCTGGGCGGCGATATCCAGCAGGCTCAAGCGCGACTGGCGCAGCAGGTTGAACGCCAGTTCCATGCGCAGCTGAGTCAGCAGCACCCACGGCGACACACCCGCCACTTTCACAAACGCACGCATGAAGGTGGCCCGCGACATCGTCGCCGCAGCGGCCAGGCTGTCGATGGTCCATTCATGGCCGGGCTCGGCCAGCATCGCCTGCCAGGCCTTGCTCAGGCGCTTGTCGGCGAGCAGGGCGAAGGTGCCGGCCACGGGCGCCTGACGGGTCAGCCAGGTGCGCAGAACCAGGGTGAACAACGCCGACGACAGCGCATCGATAAACGAGCGCGCGCCCAGTTGCTCGCCGTCCGCTTCGCTGCGCAGCAGCGCGATCAGCGCCGCCAACTGCTCGTCGCCCTGCCACTGCCGGCTGGACACCACCAAATACTCCGGCAACGCACTGAACAGCAAAGACTGGCGGTTGTAGTGAAAGCTACCGCACAGCATGTCGACCTCTGGCCGCGCGCCGCCCAAGCGATGCACCGGCAGCACGCCCCCTTCGATGACCTGCGGCTGCATCGGTCGGATACGCGCACCCTGGCTGCGCAACAAATGGGTGGCACCGCCGGGCATCAGCAGGATGTCGCCCTCCTCCAGCGTCACCTGCTGCCCACCCGAGAGCTCCGCACGGCATGTTCCGCTGAGCACGATGTGGTACGGCGCCACGCCGAATTTCTCAGGCGGGTGATCCAGCGCCCAGTCGCCCTGGAACTGGCAACGCAAATCCAGACTGCCGCGCAGGTTGGCCAGCGCAATAAGCGTGTCGATCGAATTCATTTGCGAGCATCGGTCAAAAAGATGAGCGGATCGAACAATAACGCCAACGCCGAACAGCAGAAACTGGCTTCACACCCCACCTGTTCAGGAGTTACCGCAATGTTCAATAACTGGTCCGACTTGCTGCCTACCGTGAAGAAAGCCTTTGGCGCGCTGGGCAAGAGCAACCCGAAGATGGTCAAAGCCTACATGGCGCTGGGCGAGGCTGCCGAGGAAAACAATGTACTCGACGCCAAGACCCGCGAGCTGATTTCCATCGCCGTGGCCATCACCACACGCTGCGACGGCTGCATCGGCGTGCATGCCGACGCGGCGATCAAGGCCGGCGCGACCCGCGAAGAAGTGGCCGCCACGCTTGCCACCGCGATCTCGCTGAATGCCGGCGCCGCGTACATCTACTCGCTGCGTGCGCTGGAAGCCTACGACACGCTCAAACCGGCGCCGCAAAGTTAAGCCGGAACTGCTGCGGCGTCACGCCCAGCCGGCGGTTGAACACGCTGCGCATGTGCTGGGCGTCGCGAAACCCGCATTGATAGGCCACGGTCTTGAGCGGCGCAGGGCTGCTTTCGAGCATCACCCGCGCCGCATCCACCCGCGCCCGCTCGACAAACTCCGCCGGGGTGATGCGCGCCTCACGGGCAAACACCCGGGAGAAATTGCGCGCGCTCATATTCGCCGCCTTGGCCAGGTCGGCGATGGTCAAATCACCGGTCAGGTTCGCCAACACGTACAACTGCACCAACGCCACCGCCGAAGTGCTTTCGGCGTGGGGCGTCAGGAACGGACTGAACTGCGACTGCCCGCCCGAGCGCTGGGTAAACACCACCAGGCGTTTGGCCACGCTCAGCGCGACTTCCGGACCGTGGTCCTGGGCCAGCAGAAACAGCGACAGGTCGATGCCGGCCGTGACCCCGGCCGAGGTGTAGAGGTTGCCGTCCTGCACGTAGAGGCGGTCGGCGTCGACCTGGGCCGAGGGGCACAGGCGCGCCAGGTCGGCGGCATCGTTCCAGTGGGTGGTGACGGTTTTGCCGTCCAGCAATCCGGCTCGCGCCAGCATGAAGGCGCCGTTGCAGATCGAACCGAAGCGCTGCGCCCGCGCGGCGGCGGCACGTAGCCAGTCATCAAACAGTGCGCCGAAGTCCTCGAAGGGCAATTGCGGGCCACCGGCAACCAGCAGCAGGTCGTAGGCTTGCAGGGCTTCGCTGTAATGTCGGTGGGCCTGCAGCGACAAGCCATTGGAGGCGGCCAGTGTGCCGTGGCCCAGGCCAAGCACTTCAAGCTGGTAGTGGTCTTGCGGCGGCAGAAAACGGTTGGCCTCGCAGAACACATCCATGGGACCGGTCACGTCCAGTGACTGGACGCCGGGGAAGATCAGGATGGCGACGGTTTTGCCCATGCTGCAAACACCTTTTCTAACTGAATAAATGCAAAATCCCTGTGGGAGCGGGCTTGCTCGCGAATGCGGTAGTTCAGTTGACACATGCATTAACTGACATACCGCTTTCGCGAGCAAGTCGAATCGTCGCACCGCCGCTCCCACATTTGATCCTCTTAGGCTTCAAGAGACTATTCCCGCTGGCGCGATATCGCGCCACATTGGCCGACATCGCATCCTCGCCGCGATAGCCCCGTCGCGGGCACGCGACCAGACTGGACTCATCGGCGCCACCCCCGGCGCTTTGTTGAGGAGAACGACCATGAGCACCACCATCGCCGGCATCCAGATCCCGGACAGCGCCTTGGCCAAGGCCACCACCGAGTACATCCGCGACGTCGAATCCGACCTGCTCTACCACCACTCCCGCCGTGTATTCCTGTTCGGCGCGCTGAGCGGTGAGCGCAAACAACTGGCCTACAACCCGGAGCTGCTTTACGTCGGCGCCATGTTCCATGACCTGGGCCTGGTTGAAGGCCATCGCAGTGACAACGAGCGCTTTGAAGTGGACGGCGCCAACGCCGCCGCGGCGTTTCTCAAGCCGTACGGTCTGAGCGATGACGATATCGAGCAGGTGTGGCTGTCCATCGCCCTGCACACCACGCCGGGCGTGCCGCAGCACCTGCGCCCGACCGTGGCGCTGGTAACTGCCGGTGTCGAGATGGACGTGCTGGGCATGGACTACGCCGCGTTTTCCAGCGTGCAGCGCGAAGCCGTGGTGCATGCGCATCCACGCGGTGAAGGGTTCAAGGAGTGCATTATCTGCGCGTTTGCCGACGGCTTGCGCCATCGCCCGCAGACCACGTTTGGCAACGTGAAGACCGACGTGCTGGTCGATCAGGAGCCGGGGTTCAAGCCGATGAATTTTGTCGAGGTGATTCGCAAGTCGCCGTGGGCGGCTTAATCAGCCTGAATACAATCAACTGTGGGAGCGGGCTTGCTCGCGAATGCGGAGTGTCAGTCACCAGATGTACTGACTGATCCACCGCATTCGCGAGCAAGCCCGCTCCCACATTTTTGATCCGGTTCCGCCAGGCTGCGCGGGTTAGACCGGCGCAGGCGCCCGGCGCTTGTCCGGCTGCTGCCAGCCATCCGCAGCCGCTTCTTCAATCGCTTGTTGAATGGCTTTCTTGCGGTGTTCTTCGGCACGGCGGCTGAAGAACCACACCAGGAAGGTCACCAGCGACACCGCCAACAGGATCAGGCTGGCCACGGCGTTGATCTCGGGCTTAACCCCAAGACGCACGGCCGAGAATACTTCCATCGGCAAGGTGGTCGAACCAGGGCCCGACACGAAGCTGGCCAGTACCAGGTCATCCAGCGACAGCGCGAACGACATCATGCCGCCCGCCGCCAACGACGGCGCAATCATCGGGATGGTGATCAGGAAGAACACCTTCCACGGCCGCGCGCCCAGGTCCATCGCCGCTTCTTCAATCGACAGGTCCAGCTCACGCAAGCGCGCCGACACCACCACCGCCACATACGCCGCACAGAACGTGGTGTGGGCGATCCAGATGGTGACGATGCCACGCTCCTGGGGCCAACCGATCATCTGCGCCATGGCCACGAACAGCAGCAACAGCGACAGACCGGTGATCACCTCGGGCATGACCAGTGGCGCCGTTACCAGGCCGCCGAACAGCGTGCGGCCCTTGAAGTGGCTGATGCGCGTCAGCACGAACGCCGCCAACGTCCCCAGCGCCACGGCGGCCACCGCCGTGTAGCAGGCGATTTCCAGGGAGCGTGCCACCGAGCCCATCAACTGGGTGTTGTCCAGCAGGCCCACGTACCACTTGATCGACCAACCGCCCCACACCGTCACCAGCTTGGATTCGTTGAACGAGTAGATCACCAGGATCAGCATCGGCAGGTAGATGAACAGCAACCCCGCCACCAGCATGAAACTCGAGAAACTGAAGCGCTTCATATCTTGCCCTCCATCTCTTTGGCTTGGCTGCGGTTAAACAGGATGATCGGCACAATCAGGATCGCCAGCATCACCACCGCCAGGGCAGACGCCACCGGCCAGTCACGGTTGTTGAAGAATTCTTGCCACAGCACTTTACCGATCATCAGCGTTTCCGGGCCGCCGAGCAGTTCCGGGATCACGAACTCGCCCACCACCGGAATGAACACCAGCATGCAGCCGGCGATGATGCCGTTCTTGGACAGCGGCACGGTGATTTTCCAGAAGCTGTTGAAGGTACTCGAGCCCAGGTCGGACGCGGCTTCCAGCAGGCTCTGGTCGTGTTTGACGAGGTTGGCGTACAGCGGCAGGATCATGAACGGCAGGTACGAATAGACCACGCCGATGTACACCGCGATGTTGGTGTTGAGAATCTGCAGCGGTTCGTTGATCAACCCGATGGACATCAGGAAGCCGTTGAGCAAACCGTTGTTGCTGAGGATGCCCATCCACGCATACACGCGGATCAGAATCGCGGTCCAGGTCGGCATCATGATCAGCAGCACCAGCACGGTCTGCATCTCTTTGCGTGCGCTGGCAATGGCGTAGGCCATCGGATAGCCGATCAACAGGCACAAAATCGTGCTGAAAAACGCCATCTTCAGTGAGCCCAGGTACGCGGCGATGTACAACTCGTCGTCGCCCAGCATCGCGTAGTTGCCCAGGTTGAGCACCAGTTGCAGCTTTTGCTCAACGAAGGTGTAGATCTCGGTGTAAGGCGGGATCGCTACGTCGGCTTCGGCAAAGCTGATCTTCAAGACGATGAAGAACGGCAGCGCGAAAAACAGAAACAGCCAGAGGAAAGGGATCCCGATGACCACATGCCGGCCACCGGGTGTTATTCGTTGCAGCTGGCGTTTGAACTTCTTCATATTCATGAGCGAAGCACCACGCCGCTGTCGTCTTCCCACCACACATACACCTGGTCACCCCAGGTTGGGCGCTGGCCACGGCGCTCGGCGTTGGCGACGAAGGACTGCACCAGCTTGCCGCTCGGCAGCTCGACGTAGAACACCGAGTGGCCGCCCAGGTAGGCGATGTCGTGCACCTTGCCGCTTGACCAGTTGTGCTCACAGGTCGGCATTTCGGTGGTCACCAGCAGCTTTTCAGGGCGGATGGCGTAGGTCACCGACTTGTCTTCCACCGCCGTGGCGATGCCGTAGCCCACGTAGATGTCGCGGTCCAGGTCCGGGCACTTGAGCACCGCGTGGCCTTCGGCGTCGTCCACCACTTGGGTGTCGAAGATGTTCACGTTGCCGATGAACTCGCACACCAGCCGGCTGGTAGGCGTTTCGTAGATGTCGATCGGGCTGCCGATCTGCGCGATCCAGCCCAGGTGCATGATCGCAATGCGCTCGGCCATGGTCATGGCCTCTTCCTGGTCGTGGGTCACCATCACGCAGGTCACGCCCACGCGCTCGATGATCTCCACCAGCTCCAGCTGCATTTGCGAACGCAGCTTCTTGTCGAGGGCGCCCATCGGCTCATCGAGCAGCAGCAGTTTCGGGCGCTTGGCCAGGGAACGCGCAAGGGCCACACGCTGACGCTGACCACCCGACAGTTGATGCGGCTTGCGCTTGGCGTACTGGCTCATCTGCACCAGCTTGAGCATCTCGGCCACGCGCGCGTCGACTTCAGCCTTGGGAATCTTGTCCTGCTGCAGGCCGAACGCGATGTTCTGCGCTACCGTCATGTGCGGGAACAAGGCGTAGGACTGGAACATCATGTTGATCGGCCGCTCATACGGCGGCATGTCGGTGATGTCCACACCGTCGAGGTAAATGCGACCTTCGGTTGGGCGCTCGAAGCCTGCGAGCATGCGCAGCAAGGTGGATTTGCCCGAACCCGAACCGCCGAGCAAGGCGAAGATCTCGCCTTTCTTGATTTCCAGGGACACATCGTCCACGGCAATCGTCTCGTCGAACTTCTTCGTGACCCGGTCGATTTTGACCAACACCTTTTTCGGTGTCTGGTCGCCCTCGAGGGCTTTCTTATAGGCGCCGGAGGCAACTGCCATTTACGAAACTCCCAACAAAATTTGAGGTTCACCCAATACGGGCGAAACCTTGGATAGTTTGAGCTTTAAGCCTTACTTGCCCGTCTTGACCTTGGTCCAGCTACGGGTCATTAAACGCTGCACGTTCGGGGGTAACTCGAAGTTGACAAACGTCCGGTCGAGAACCGCCTGCGGTGGGTAAACCGCTGCGTCGGTGCGTATCGATTGCTCCATCAGTTTGTCCGCCCCGGGGTTAGGGTTGGCGTAACCGACGTAATCACTGACCTGAGCGATCACCTCAGGTTGCAGTAAATAGTTGATGTAGGCGTGGGCCTCTTTAACGTTGGTGGCATCCGCCGGGATCGCCAGCACGTCAAACCACAGGTTGCCGCCTTCTTTCGGAATCGCGTAGGCGATCTTCACGCCCTTGCCCGCCTCGGCCGCGCGGGCCTTGGCCTGGAACACATCACCAGAGAAGCCTGCCGCCACGCAGATGTTGCCGTTGGCCAGGTCCGAGATGTACTTGGAGGAGTGGAAGTAAGTCACGTAAGGACGCACTTTCAGCAGTTTCTCTTCGGCTTTTTTATAGTCGGCCGGGTTGGTACTGTTGGGGTTCAGGCCCATGTAGTTGAGCACCGCCGGCAGCATTTCATCGGCCGAGTCCATGAACGAGACGCCACAGGTGGCCAGCTTTTTCATGTTCTCCGGCTCGAACAGCACCGCCCAGGAATCGATATGGTCGACGCCCAGTACTTCTTTGACTTTGTCGACGTTGTAACCGATCCCGTTGGTGCCCCACAGATACGGCACGGCGTACTGGTTACCCGGATCGTTCTTTTCCAGACGCTTGAGCAGCGCCGGGTCGAGGTTTGCATAATGGGTCAGCAATGACTTGTCGAGCTTCTGGAACGCCCCGGCCTTGATCTGCTTGCCGAGGAAGTGGTTCGACGGCACGACCACGTCGTAACCGGTGCGCCCGGCGAGCAATTTGCCTTCCAGGGTTTCATTGGAATCAAACACGTCATACACGGGCTTGATGCCGCTGGCCTTTTCGAAGTTGGCCAGGGTGTCGGGGCCGATGTAGTCCGACCAGTTATAAATATGCACAGTCGGCGCGGCCTGCACGCTGACAGCCAGCGTGATACCTGCACCTACCAGCACGGCTTTGCGAAATAAAGAAATTGGCAAGTGGAGGTCCTCTTAAATAGTTGGGCCTAAAAGTTGTTGCCCGGCAACAAAACCGGCGCGCAACTTACCCTCGATAAACCGATCCGGCAAAACTTTCTGTCATTTAATTTGTGGGAGTCGGTTTAGGAGGAGCGGGCTTGCTCGCGAAGGCGATGTGTCAGCCAGCAGGTGCATCAACTGATACACCGCTTTGGCGAGCAAATCGAATCGTCGAACCGCCGCTCCCACACAAGCCCGCTCCCACAGGGTTTAAGGCTTATTTACCCGATTTGATTTTGGTCCAGCTGCGGGTCATTTCACGCTGAGTTGCAGCCGGCAAGTCAGCAATGGCATAGAGCTTGGCTTGCACATCGGCGGACGGGTAGATGCCCGGGTCGCTGGTGATGTCTTTGTCGACCAGTGGGGTCGCTTTCTCGTTACCGTTCGGGAAACGTACGCTGTTGGTGATGGCAGCCATGACTTTCGGCTCCAGCAGGTAGTTCATGAACTTGTAGGCAGCGTCGACGTTTTCGGCATCTTTAGGGATGGCGACCATGTCATAGAAACTGCCGGCGCCTTCTTTCGGAATGTCGTAGGCCACCTTGACCTTGCCACCGGCTTCAGCCGCGCGGGATTTGGCCTGCTGGATGTCACCCGAGTAGCCCACGGCTACGCAGATGTTGCCGTTGGCCAGGTCCGAGATGTACTTGGACGAGTGGAAGTAGCCGATCGAAGGGCGCAGCTTGAGGAACAGGTCCTCGGCTTGCTTGAGGTCGGCCTTTTTCTGGGTGTCGGTCGGCAGCCCCAGGTAATGCAGGGCCACCGGCAGCATTTCGGTTGGCGAATCGAGGAAGCTCACGCCGCAGCCTTTCAGCTTGGCGAGGTTTTCCGGCTTGAGGATGGTGTCCCAGGATTCGATCTTGTCGATGCCCAGTGCAGCCTTGACCTTCTCCGGGTTGTAGCCGATACCGATCGAGCCCCACATGTACGGGAAGGCGTGCTTGTTGTCCGGGTCGCTGACCGACACGGCCTTGAGCAGGGATTTGTTCAGGTTGTCGTAGTTGGACAGCTTGGACTTGTCCAGCTCCTGATAGACACCGGCCTTGATCTGCTTGGCGAGGAAGTTGTTCGACGGTACGACGATGTCGTAACCGGACTTGCCTGCCAGCAACTTGGCTTCCAGCGTCTCGTTGCTGTCGAAAACGTCGTACACCACTTTAATGCCCGACTCTTTTTCAAAGTTGGCGATGGTGTCCGGTGCAATGTAGTCGGACCAGTTATAGACGTGCAGCACTTTATCGTCTGCCTGGGCCGCGCCCGCCATTGCGCCCAACAGGGACAAGGCGAGGAGGGTCTTGCCAGCGTTCTTCAAACCTAATGCCTTCATTTGGTGATGCTCCAATTTTTCTTTTTTGGGCCACATTTTTTACACGTTCAGCGGCCCTTCCAAAGGGCAACAAAACAGGGCGACAGTCTGGCAAGTTCAGGGGCCGGCTTTCAACCAAAGCGCCCTTATTACTGCGTTTTTGTAACTGCCCGGACGCAGCACCCGAAGCCGCTGCGCCCTGAGCCTAGCACTTAGCCCTGCAATGCCGCCAAAGTCAGGTCCAGGCACTGGCGAGCCTTGGTCACCAGCTCGTCGATTTCCGCCTTGCTGATCACCAGCGACGGCGAAATGATCATGGTGTCGCCCACGGCGCGCATGATCAGGCCATTCTCGAAGCAGAACGTGCGGCAGATCATGCCCACTCCACGGCCTTCGTAACGTTTGCGCGTGGCCTTGTCCTGCACCAGCTCAATCGCACCGAGCATGCCGACTCCGCGAACTTCACCCACCAACGGGTGATCAGCCAGTTCCCTCAGACGTTTCTGCAAATACGGTGCCGTTTCGTCGTGCACACGGTTAACGATTTTTTCATCGCGCAGGATGCGGATGTTTTCCAGCGCCACGGCTGCCGCTACCGGGTGACCGGAATAGGTGAAGCCGTGGTTGAAATCGCCGCCTTCATTGAGCACGGCGACCACGTCGTCGTGCACGATCAGGCCGCCCATGGGGATGTAACCCGAGGTCAGGCCTTTGGCGATGGTCATCATGTGCGGCTTGAGGTCGTAGAAGTCGCTGCCGAACCACTCACCGGTCCGGCCGAAACCGCAGATCACTTCATCAGCAACAAACAGGATGTCGTACTTGGCGAGGATTTCCTTGATGCGCGGCCAGTAGGTTTCTGGCGGCACGATCACACCACCGGCGCCCTGGATCGGCTCGGCAATAAAGGCACCGACGTTGTCCACGCCCAGTTCCAGAATCTTCTCTTCCAACTGGTTGGCGGCCCACACCCCGAACTCTTCCGGGCTCATGTCGCCGCCTTCGCCATACCAGTACGGCTGGGCGATGTGGGTGATGCCCGGGATCGGCAAGTCGCCCTGTTCATGCATATAGGTCATGCCGCCCAGGCTGGCACCGGCCACGGTAGAGCCGTGGTAGCCATTCTTGCGGCTGATGATGGTCTTCTTGTTCGGCTGGCCTTTGACCGCCCAATAGTGGCGGACCATGCGCAACATGGTGTCGTTGCCTTCGGAGCCTGAACCGGTGAAGAACACGTGGTTCATGCCGGCCGGTGCGATGTCGGAAATAACCTTGGCCAACTCCAGCACCGGCGGGTGAGCGGTCTGGAAAAACAGGTTGTAGTACGGCAGTTCTTTCATCTGCTTGGCGGCGGCGTCAGCCAGTTCATCGCGACCGTAACCGATCGCCACGCACCAAAGGCCGGCCATGCCGTCGAGGATCTTGTTGCCTTCGCTGTCCCACAGGTAAACGCCGTGGGCTTTGGTGATGATCCGTGGGCCTTTCACTTTCAATTGCTTGAAGTCAGTGAACGGCGCCAGGTGGTGATCGTTGCTCAAGGCTTGCCATTCACGGGTTTGCGGGTTGTTGCTGGACATACCAATCTCCTAGACTTTTTCAGGTGAGGGCGCGCCAATCCTGCGGCGCGCCCGGCGCATCAGACGGCGAAGAGCAGGAATTCCCGCTCCCATGAACTGATCACGCGCTTGAAGTTTTCATGCTCGGCCCGCTTGACCGCGACGTAGCCTGTGATGAATTTTTGACCCAGGTATTTCTCGATGGTCTTGCTGTTTTCCATGCGTTCCAGGGCGTCTTCGATGGTCAACGGCAGGCGCAGGTTGCGCCGCTCATAGCCACGACCCACCACGGGCGCGCTCGGGTTATGGCCTTCGACCATGCCGATGTAGCCGCACAACAGGCTGGCGGCAATTGCCAGGTACGGGTTGGCGTCGGCGCCCGGCAGGCGGTTTTCGACGCGACGGTTCTGCGGGCCGGCATCCGGTACGCGCAGGCCCACGGTGCGGTTCTCTTCGCCCCACTCCACGTTCACCGGCGCCGAGGTGTCGGGCAGGAAGCGGCGGAACGAGTTCACGTTGGGGGCAAACAGCGGCAGCAATTCAGGGATGAATTTCTGCAGGCCGCCAATGTGGTTGAGGAACAGTTGGCTCATGGTCCCGTCTTCATTGGAGAAGACGTTCTTGCCAGTGGCGATGTCGATGATGCTCTGGTGCAAGTGCATCGCGCTGCCGGGCTCGCCGGTCATCGGCTTGGCCATGAAGGTGGCGGCCACGTTGTGCTTGAGCGCGGCTTCACGCATGGTGCGCTTGAACACCAGAATCTGGTCGGCCAGGGACAGGGCATCGCCGTGACGGAAGTTGATTTCCATCTGCGCCGTGCCGTCCTCGTGGATCAGCGTGTCGAGGTCCAGCTCCTGCAGCTCGCACCAGTCGTAGACGTCTTCGAACAATGGGTCGAATTCGTTGGCCGCTTCTATAGAGAAGGATTGGCGACCGGTCTCCGGGCGCCCGGAACGGCCGATCGGCGGTTGCAGCGGGAAGTCCGGGTCTTCGCAGCGTTTGGTCAGGTAGAACTCCATCTCCGGCGCCACGATGGGCTGCCAGCCTCTGTCGGAGTACAACTTGAGGACTTTCTTGAGCACGTTGCGCGGCGACAGCTCGATCGGGTTGCCTTGCTTGTCGTAGGTGTCGTGAATCACCTGGGCGGTGGGCTCGATGGCCCAGGGCACCAGGAATACGGCGTTCTGGTCCGGGCGGCAGATCATGTCGATGTCGGCCGGGTCGAGCAATTCGTAATAGATGTCGTCTTCGACATAGTCGCCGGTCACGGTCTGCAACAGAACGCTCTCGGGCAGGCGCATGCCTTTTTCGGCGATGAACTTGTTGGTCGGCGAGATCTTGCCCCGGGTGATGCCGGTGAGGTCGCCAATCATGCATTCGACTTCTGTGATCTTGTGGTCTTTCAACCAATCGGTGAGCTGGTCGAGGTTGTTACTCATAAATGCCTCTGGGCTGTGTTTCCTGACATCCATTAAAGGTCAGGCGTAAGTTGACGCAGCATCCGCGTCGCGTTGCATCGCCCGCTGTCGACAGGCCGAACCAAAGGCCTGGAAGATCGCGAGGTAGTGCGGGTTAGAGCTTACCTGCCATTCGGGGTGCCATTGCACTCCTAAAGCAAAAGCCTTGCCCGCGGTGTAAGAAAAAGCTTCGATCAGCCCATCAGGCGCGGTGGCTTCGACCTGCAAACCCGGCGCCAGGCGGTCAACGCCCTGGCTGTGAATCGAGTTGACCTGGATCGTCTGCGGCAAACCCAGGCTTGCCAATACCCCATTCGGGGAGATCGCCACGGCGTGCGCCGGGCCGTACTGGACCTCCAGCGGCTGAGTGTCGTCTTCGCGGTGATCCATCATGCCCGGCACTTCATGAACCTTCTGGTGCAGGCTGCCGCCAAACGCCACGTTCATTTCCTGGAAGCCACGGCAGATGCCCAGCACCGGCACGCCTGCCGCAATCGCGGCACGCAGCAACGGCAAGGTGGTCTGGTCGCGTGCAGAATCATGAGCAGTCCCGGGCGCGCTGGCCGGACCGTCGTAATGGAAGGGTTCGATATTGGAAGGAGAGCCGGTAAATAGAATGCCATCCAGGCCGTCAAAAATATTGGCCGGGTCGAGCAGATCGCCCAAGGATGGAATGATCAATGGCAAGCCCTTGGCAGCGGTGGCCACTGCACGGACGTATTTGTCGCCACTGATGTGATAAGCATGCAGACCGACCTGTTTGGAGCAGGCGGTGACGCCGATTAACGGCAGGCGAGACATGAAGCACCCCGGTATTATTGCTGTTATGGGTTTGAATCGAGCTTAGCCTTGTTCATTTTTTTACACAACACCCCCGTAAAAAATACAACACGGCCCGCTCAAGCCTGCTAGTCCCGAGCCCTCCAAACCCAAAAAACCGCCCCAAAAAGCCCCAAAAAAGGCCTCAAGGCGCTTTTTTAGGGCAAAAAAGGCCTCGCTTGACTTCGGCATGCCGTTCGGGTTGACTGAAACCAGAAAAGATCAATGATTGATATTTTTAACAACAAAGGTGTTGCATCATGTCGGTACCCCCGCGTGCCGTTCAGCTTAACGAAGCGAACGCGTTCCTTAAGGATCATCCTGAGGTTCTGTACGTAGACCTTCTAATTGCGGATATGAATGGTGTGGTGCGCGGCAAGCGCATCGAACGCACCAGCCTCCACAAGGTTTACGAGAAGGGCATTAACCTGCCTGCCTCTTTATTTGCCCTGGATATCAACGGCTCGACGGTGGAAAGCACCGGCCTGGGTCTGGACATCGGTGATGCTGACCGAATCTGTTATCCGATCCCCGACACCCTGTGCAATGAACCCTGGCAAAAGCGCCCCACCGCGCAACTGCTGATGACCATGCACGAACTTGAAGGTGAACCTTTCTTCGCCGATCCTCGCGAAGTGCTCCGCCAAGTTGTCAGCAAATTCGACGACCTCGGTCTGACCATCTGCGCCGCCTTCGAGCTTGAGTTCTACCTGATCGACCAGGAGAACGTGAACGGCCGCCCCCAACCGCCCCGCTCGCCGATCTCCGGCAAACGCCCGCACTCGACACAGGTCTACCTGATCGACGACCTCGACGAATACGTCGACTGCCTCCAGGACATTCTGGAAGGGGCCAAAGAGCAAGGCATCCCTGCCGACGCCATCGTCAAGGAAAGTGCCCCGGCGCAGTTCGAAGTGAACCTGCACCACGTCGCCGACCCGATCAAGGCCTGCGACTACGCGGTACTGCTCAAGCGCCTGATCAAGAACATCGCCTACGACCATGAGATGGACACCACCTTCATGGCCAAGCCTTACCCAGGCCAGGCAGGCAACGGTTTGCACGTACACATTTCGATCCTGGACAAGGACGGCAAGAACATCTTTGCCAGCGAGGATCCCGAGCAGAACGCCGCATTGCGTCACGCGATCGGCGGTGTGCTCGAGACCCTACCCGCCCAAATGGCGTTCCTGTGCCCCAACGTCAACTCCTACCGTCGTTTCGGCGCACAGTTCTACGTGCCGAACTCGCCGTGCTGGGGCCTGGATAACCGCACCGTGGCGATTCGCGTACCGACCGGCTCGTCCGATGCCGTACGTATCGAACACCGTGTGGCCGGCGCCGACGCCAACCCTTACCTGCTGATGGCTTCGGTCCTGGCAGGCGTGCACCACGGTCTGACCAACAAGATCGAACCGGGCGCTCCAGTGGAAGGCAACAGCTACGAGCAGAACGAACAAAGCCTGCCGAACAACCTGCGCGATGCCCTGCGCGAGTTGGACGACAGCGAGGTGATGGCCAAGTACATCGATCCTAAGTACATCGATATCTTCGTCGCTTGTAAGGAAAGTGAGCTGGAGGAGTTTGAACACTCCATCTCCGACCTTGAGTACAACTGGTACCTGCATACCGTGTAAATGGTTGCTGGATTGAAAAAACGCCACAGGCTTTTGGTCTGTGGCGTTTTTTTAGGGGTTTATTCATGGAGACCGGGTTGGTCCATTCGCAGGCAAGCCAGCTCCCACATTTAACCGAGTTCCCACTTCGGAACGCAGTCAAATGTGGGAGCTGGCTTGCCTGCGAAGCCGGCGCGGCAGACAACACACTTGTGTGCTCATACAATGCCCGCTGCCTTGTAGGAGACTTCCATGACGACTCGCCCCGCCGCTCCTCGCAAACCCCGTGCCCGCAGCCAGGCCCGGATTGATGCGATCCTCGACGCCGCCCGCACCTTGCTGGCAACCGAAGGCGTGGCCAGTCTGTCGATCTACAGCGTGGCCGAGCGCGCGCAGATTCCACCGTCGTCGGTGTATCACTTTTTTGCCAGTGTGCCGGCGTTGCTGGAAGCCCTGACCGCCGACGTGCACGCCGCCTTCCGCGCTGCAATCCAGGCGCCCATCGAGCATGAGTCACTCAAGCATTGGCGTGACCTGTCCTGCATCGTCGAGCAACGCATGCTCAGTGTCTACGACCATGACGCCGCCGCACGCCAGTTGATCCTGGCCCAGCATGGGCTGACCGAAGTGACCCAGGCGGACCGTCAGCATGATCTGGAACTGGGGGATTTGATGCTGGAGGTGTTCAATCGTCACTTCGAAGTGCCGACGTTGCCCGCTGATGTGGATGTGTTCGCCCTGGCGCTGGAACTCAGCGACCGCGTTTACGCACGCTCGGTGCATCAGCACGGGCAGATCACGCCGCGCATGGCAGAAGAAGGGATGCGGGTGTTTGATGCGTATGTGGGGCTTTATTTGCCGGCGTATTTGCCCAAGCGGTAAGGCTTGTGGTGACTGGGCCGGCCTCTTCGCGAGCAAGCCCGCTCCCACATTTGAATGCATTCCAGCGTTGGAACTCGGTCAAGTGTGGGAGCGGGCTTACTCGCGAAGGCGGCCTTCAGAGCGACGGCAATCACAACTTGGCGATCGACACCTCGGTGGACTTCACAAAGGCAATCACTTCGCTGCCAATCACCAATTCCAGCTCTTTCACCGAGCGCGTGGTGATCACAGAAGTCACGATGCCAGACGCTGTCTGAACATCGATTTCGGAAAGCACATCGCCTTCGACGATTTCCTTGATGGTGCCCTTGAACTGGTTACGCACGTTGATGGCTTTAATAGTCATGGTGTTTTTCCTTCGTGGGACAAGTAAGTTATTGAGCCCAACGCAATTGCGTAGGCAGCGGTGAAACAGGTTCGGGTTCAGGCGGCGTGCCGGGCAACGACAGCACGCGGTTAAGCACTTCGGCTTCCAGCGCCGCCAGGCGATGTGAGCCCCGGGCGCGTGGACGCGGCAGGTCGACAATCAGGTCCAGACCGATCTCGCCGTCCTCGATCAGAATCACCCGGTCGGCAATCGCCACGGCTTCACTGACGTCGTGGGTCACCAGCAACACGGTAAAGCCATGCTTCTGCCAGAGGTTTTCGATCAGTTGCTGCATTTCGATACGGGTCAGGGCATCCAGCGCGCCCAGCGGCTCATCCAGCAGCAGCAGGCGCGGCTGGTGAATCAGCGCGCGGGCGAGGGCCACGCGCTGCTTCTGGCCACCGGACAAGGCCGCGGGCCACTCGTTGGCACGCTCGGCCAGGCCAACCGCTTCCAGCGCTTCAAGCGCCTTGGGGCGCCAGTTGCCCTTCAGGCCCAGACCCACGTTGTCGATGATCTTTTTCCACGGCAGCAGGCGCGCTTCCTGAAACATCAACCGCGTGTCTTCAATCGCATCGCCAAGCGGCGCAGAGCCCGCCAGAAGCTCGCCGCCGCTGGCTTTGTCCAGGCCAGCCAACAAACGCAGCAAGGTACTTTTGCCGCAGCCGCTGCGTCCCACCACCGCCACGAACTGGCCAGCGGGAATGTGCAGATCAATCTCTCTCAGTACTTCCCGCGCACCAAAGGCCTTGCGCAATTTGCGCACCGCCAGCGGGATACCCTTGAGCAGGCGCGGAGGTTGTTGAGCCGTCATGCCGCACCGCCTTTATTCACTTGATACGCCGGGTGCCAGCGCAGCCACACACGCTCCAGACCGCGCGCGGCCAGGTCGGCCAGCTTGCCGAGGATGGCGTACATGACGATGGCCAATACCACCACGTCGGTTTGCAGAAATTCACGCGCATTCATCGCCAGGTAACCGATGCCGGAGCTGGCCGAGATGGTTTCCGCCACGATCAGCGTCAGCCACATAAAGCCCAGGGCAAAGCGCACGCCGACCAGGATCGACGGCAGCGCACCCGGCAGGATCACCTGACGGAACAGGCTGAAGCCGGACAAGCCATAGCTGCGCGACATTTCTACCAGCGCCGGGTCGACGTTGCGGATGCCGTGATAGGTGTTCAGGTAAATCGGGAACAGTGTGCCGAGGGCGACCAGGAAAATCTTCGCGGTCTCGTCAATGCCGAACCACAGAATCACCAGCGGAATCAGCGCCAGGTGCGGCACGTTGCGGATCATCTGCACCGAACTGTCCAACAGGCGTTCGCCCCATTTGGACAGGCCGGTGATAAAGCCCAGGGCCAAACCGATGCTGCCACCGATCACAAAACCCAGGCCGGCACGCCAGCCGCTGATAGCCAGGTGCGTCCAGATTTCGCCCGTGCGAACCAGGTTGACCCCAGCCTCGATCACCGCACTCGGCGCCGGCAGAATGCGGGTCGACAACCAGCCCGCCGACACCGACAGCTGCCACATCGCCAGCAACAGGATCGGCAGCACCCAAGGCGCGACACGATGGCTTAATTTTTCATAGTTCATGACTACGCCTCAGCTCTGCGACGCCGCTTTGGGAAGGATATCGTTGGCGACCATCTCGCCGAACGGGCTGACGTAACCGGCGCTTTTGGGCAGCTCGGGACGTTCGATATCCAAGTGCGGGAACAGCAGTTCGGCCACCCGATACGATTCTTCCAGGTGTGGATAACCCGAGAAGATGAACGTGTCGATGCCCAACGCAGCGTATTCATTGACGCGTGCCGCGACGGTCGGGCCATCGCCCACCAGCGCGGTGCCTGCGCCGCCACGTACCAGGCCAACGCCGGCCCACAGGTTGGGGCTGACCTCGAGGTTGTCGCGGTTGCCGCCGTGCAAGGCGGCCATGCGTTGCTGGCCGACGGAATCGAAGCGTGCCAGGGACGCCTGGGCACGCGCGATGGTGTCGTCATCCAAATGGGAGATCAGTTTGTCCGCGGCTTTCCATGCTTCGTCGTTGGTCTCGCGCACGATTACATGCAGGCGAATGCCAAAGCGCACGGTACGCCCGAGCTTCGCGGCCTTGGCGCGCACCTGTTGGATTTTTTCCGCGACCGCAGCCGGCGGTTCGCCCCAGGTCAGGACCATTTCAACCTGTTCGGCTGCCAGGTCCTGCGCCGCTTCGGAGGAACCGCCGAAGTACAGCGGCGGACGCGGTTGCTGGATCGGCGGGTAGAGCAATTTGGCGCCTTTGACGCTGATGTGCTCGCCGTCGTAGTCCACGGTTTCGCCTTCGAGCACACGGCGCCAGATGCGCGTGAATTCGACCGAGGCCTGGTAGCGCTCTTCGTGGCTGAGGAACAAGCCGTCGCCGGCCAGTTCTTCCGGATCACCACCGGTGACCAGGTTGAACAGCGCACGGCCGCCGGACAGGCGATCCAGGGTCGCGGCCTGACGTGCGGCCACCGTCGGGGAAATGATCCCGGGGCGCAGTGCCACAAGGAATTTCAAACGCTGGGTCACCGGGATCAGCGAGGCGGCCACCAGCCACGAGTCTTCGCAGGAGCGGCCGGTGGGAATCAGCACACCGCCAAACCCCAGGCGGTCAGCGGCCTGGGCCACTTGCTGCAGATAACCGTGATCGACGGCGCGAGCGCCTTCGGCGGTGCCAAGGTAATGGCCGTCGCCGTGGGTAGGCAGGAACCAGAAAATATTGAGGCTCATGGAGTTGTCTCCTGAAGAAATCGGATTACGGCGCTGTGGCAACGGCGGCGGGTGGCGTCCAGATCACGTCCTTGATGTTCAAGGGTTTGGGGATCAGTTTGAGCTGATAGAAGCTGTCGGCGATTTTCTGCTGAGCGGCGACCACGTCCGGGGTCAGGAACAGCGCGCCGTAGCCTTGGCGCTTCACCGAGGTCAGGGTGATGTCAGCCGGCAGGCCAAGCAGCGGTGCAACTTGTTCGGTGACTTCCTGCGGGTTGGCCTTGGACCATTCGCCCACTGCGCGCACTTCCTCCACCAGCGCCTTGATCACTTCAGGGTGCTGCGTGGCATAGGGCTTGGTCGCCAGGTAGAACTGGTGGTTATCGGCAATGCCGGTGCCGTCACGCAGGGTGCGTGCCTGCAGTTGTTTCTCGGCGGCAGCCTGGTACGGGTCCCAGATCACCCAGGCGTCGACACTGCCACGCTCGAACGCGGCACGGGCATCGGCGGGCGGCAGGAACACGGTCTGCACGTCGGTGTATTTCAGGCCGGCATCTTCCAGCGCACGCACCAGCAGGTAATGCACGTTGGAGCCTTTATTGAGCACGATTTTCTTGCCCTTGAGCTCGGCCACGGATTTGATCGGCGAGTCTTTCGGCACCAGGATCGCCTCACTGGTCGGCGCTGGCGGCTCGTAAGCCACGTAGAGCAGATCGGCACCGGCCGCCTGGGCGAAGACCGGCGGGGTTTCGCCGGTGACGCCGAAGTCGATGGAGCCGACGTTCAGGCCTTCGAGCAGTTGCGGGCCACCGGGGAACTCAGTCCATTGCACCTGCACGCCTTGGGCGGCCAGGCGTTTTTCCAGGGTGCCCTTGGCTTTGAGCAGCACCAGCGTGCCGTACTTCTGATAGCCGATCCGCAGGGTTTCGGCGGCTTGGGCTTGAACCATGGCGCCGAAGGACACAGCCGCAACAAACAGTGCGACCAGACCACGACGCAAGATGACAGTGCGCATGGCGCTCTCTCCAAAAATGCGATGAGGGGGTTGGCTGCACCTGCTTGGCCGTTGGCGGCTGAGTAAGGTGAGTACTACAACAATCGGGTCAGGCTTAAATGCTCCAGCGAGCACTCAACAAACGTTCATTCAACACATTGGGGTCCAGCGGTTTGGGGCGACGGGCCATGGCGCTATAGAAGGTCTCCAGGGCCTCGTGCAAACGCTGTTCAAGCACGGGCACCAGCTGCGCTTGGGCGCTGCCTTCGGCATAAGCGATCTGGCTGTCCTCGGCAAAAATGCCGTGGAGCAATTCCTGGGCCTTGAGGGCCGACAGCACGGGCTTCAGCGCGTAGTCCACCGCCAGCATGTGCGCGATGCTGCCGCCCGTGGCCATGGGCAATACGATCTTGTGGGCCAGGGCGCGTTCGGGCAGCAGATCCAGCACGGTTTTCAACGCGCCGGAGAACGAGGCTTTGTACACCGGGGTGGCAATGACCAGGCCGTCGGCGTTGGCGACCTGTTGCAGCAGGTCGATGACCTTGGGGCTGTCGAAGCGTGCATGCAGCAAGTCTTCGGCCGGGAAGTCCCGTATCTGATAACTCACCACTTCCACGCCTTTGTCTTGCAGCCACTGACGGGTTTTTTCCAGCAAGACCCCGGAGCGGGAACGCTGGCTGGGACTGCCTCCAAGTGTTACGACCAGCATGCAGGTATTCCTTGAGCAAGTGTCGGCGGTTCGCTGTGTGGCGATGGCGCCAAGATGGGACAGACCCTATCAGCATATTTATATATCTTTAAATCTTATTTTTTCATTTGTTTATTCTATAAATGCATATGGACTTTATAAATCCTGAGGCGAAAAAAAAGGCCGTCGAAACGGCCTGAAAACCCCTGCTATGTGAGACTGCAAATGCGTTCAAATGTGGGAGCAGGCTTGCTCGCGAAGGCGGCGTGTCATTCAAAGATGCATCAACTGAAAGCCAGCATTCGCCAGCAAGCCCGCTCCCACATTGGGTAGCGTGTTAACGGTTGGGCTGTGGGGTGAGGCGCAGGTATGGCTTCACTGCGCGATAGCCCTTGGGAAAGCGTTTCTTGATCTCTTCCTCGTCCTTGAGCGACGGCACAATCACCACCTCATCGCCGTCCTGCCAGTTGGCGGGCGTGGCCACCTTGTGGTTGTCAGTCAGCTGCAGCGAGTCGATGACCCGCAGGATTTCGTGGAAATTGCGGCCGGTGCTGGCCGGGTAGGTAATCGTCAGGCGGATTTTCTTGTTCGGGTCGATCACAAACAAAGAGCGCACGGTGAGGGTGTCACTGGCGTTCGGGTGGATCAGGTCATACAAGTCCGACACTTTACGATCGGCATCGGCCAGGATCGGGAAGTTGACGACCGTGTTCTGGGTTTCATTGATGTCTTCGATCCACTTGTGGTGCGAGTCCACCGGGTCGACCGACAGGGCAATGGCCTTGACGCCGCGCTGGGCGAATTCGTCCTTGAGCTTGGCGGTAAAGCCAAGCTCGGTGGTGCACACCGGGGTGAAGTCCGCCGGATGGGAAAACAGCACGCCCCAGCTATCGCCCAACCATTCGTGGAAACGAATCTTGCCGGCGCTGGAATCCTGTTCGAAGTCGGGGGCGATGTCGCCCAATCTTAGGCTCATGGTGTGGCTCCTGGTGAGTGCTTATGGAGTCCACTGTGCATGGGTTGAAGATTATTTAAAAAGAATAAATATCGATTTATTTAGACGATAAACGAATATTAAAAATCAATTCATTGGACGCGGCAAAGGCCGAGGATCAACATCCATCACAAGGTTCGAGAAGGCCTTGAGACGCTGTACAAAGAGGGGATTCAGGAAGGGCTTGCGGGGGTTGAGCCCGACTTGAACAGTAAGTCACCCTGCCCGGCGTTGCGCCGGGCAAGGTTTTACGCTCTTACTTGAACGCGTAGCTATAGCTAACGATTACACGGTTTTCGTCCTGGGCACGGGTGTTGACCAGGTCGGTACGCCACATAGCGTTTTTCCAGGCGACGCCGAGGTTTTTCAGCGGACCTTCTGGAACAACGTAAGCCAGAGTCAGGTCGCGTTCCCACTCGGTTTTATCACCGGCGGTGGTCTGGATGTTGCTGCCTTTGAGGTACACAACACCAGCAGTCAGGCCTGGCAGGCCAACCTTGGCGAAGTCATACGCGTAGCGAGCTTGCCAGGTGCGTTCGCCAGCACGGGCAAACTTCTGGATTTGCATGTCGGTGGTGGTGCTGTTCGAAGAACCATCACCCTGGTTCAGCCAAGGGAAGTCGCTGTCGCCCTTGGTGTACTGGTAGCCACCGCCGAAGGTGTGACCGGCAACCGAGTACAACGCCAGGTAGCTGTACAGATCGTTGTCGACCTTGCCTTTAACCTTGGTGGCGTTGGTCGGGTGATCCGAGTAGTAACCCGAGGTGTAGTAGCCCGCTTCGTTGCCGTTGGCGCCGTTGTCGCGGCTGCGGTAGTAACGCAGGTCACTTTTCAGCACGCCAGGACCGATAGCCCAGTTGTGGACCAAGCCCAGGAAGTTCTGCGCGTAGAAGTCTTTCAGCTCACCGTAGTAGTACGAAGCAGTCAGATCTTTGGTGATTTTGTAGTCAGCACCGGCGTAGTAGAACTTGTTGACGAAGTTGCCAGCGTCATAGTTCGAGCTACCGTTGGCACCCGCCAGCGACAGGCCTTCGTTGTTGCTGGAGTTACGGCCCTTGGAGTGCTCGATCTGACCAGCAGTCAGGGTCAGGTCCTTGATCTCGTTCGAGGAGATCTCGCCACCCTGGAATGTTTGCGGCAGCAAACGACCGTCGTTGGTCTTGATGACCGGGTTGTTTGGCTGCAGGGTGCCGATTTTCAGCACGGTCTGGGAAACCTTGACCTTACCGGTCACACCCAGGCTGGCGAAATCGTTGACAGCTTTGTTGCCATCGCTTGGGAACACGGTGCCGCCAGACGCGGTGCCCGTGTAGTTACCGTGGTCGGCACGGCTGGAATCCAGACGCACACCGTACAGGCCGATCGCATCAAGGCCGAAACCAACGGTCCCTTCGGTGAAGCCGGAGATGAAACGCAGGTCAAAACCTTGGCCCCATTCAGCGTTCTTGCTGCGGGTATTCGAGGTCGCCGAAGGCTTCAAATCACGGTTGTCGGTGTTGATGTAAAAGTTACGCAGACCCAGTGTTACTTTGCTGTCGTCGATGAAACCGGCGGCGTTTACCTGTTGGGCAATCGCAGCGACAGCCACGGCCAACGCCAATGTTGACTTCTTCATGTACCGCTCCTCTCATTTCTAATTTTTGTATTTCTTTGGTCTCGGGTCTGACGCCCTCGATCCACAGATGCGCGATTAGCGCCAGATAGTGACCGACAAGTCAATCGTAACCTTGTGTGTCTACTACCTTCGTCTAGCCGCAGTTAATTTGGTCCCTGCAGGGTAATGAGTTTTTCATACACCCAAAAAGAATTGTTTCATTCTTTTTCATACCATCCAGGAATAAGCCCTTTCATGACGCGAGCCGATCAGCATAGATCAACCGCTCCATAAGCTAATTCCTAAAGGGTATTTACTAGCCTTTTTTTAGATCGATTAGTGTGGACGTTCAGTTGCATACGTCACCCACGATCAAAAAGGCGACGCCATCATGGCCAAACGCACATCCTCCCGTCAATTTGTTACAGTTTTTGTGTCACTAATACTTTCTTTTGGTGTCAAAGCGGCCGATTTAACCATCGGCTACCAGACCGGTATCGACCCCAGCAAAGTCCCACAGGCCGACGGCCTCTATGAAAAAGCCCTCGGCGAGAAGATTGCCTGGCGCCGTTTCAACAGTGGGCCCGACGTCGTAACCGCGATTGCATCGGGCGATGTGCAAATCGGCAACCTCGGTTCCAGCCCCCTCGCAGCGGCGGCTTCACGCAATCTACCCATCGTGGCCTTTATCGTATCGGCGCAGATCAATGCTTCTGAAGCCCTGGTGGTGCGCAATGGCAGTGGTATCGACAAACCGCAGGACCTGATCGGTAAAACCATCGCTACGCCCTTCGTCTCAACCTCTCATTACAGCCTGCTCGGCGCGCTGAAGCATTGGGGGCTGGACACCAAACAAGTCAAAGTAGTGAACCTGCAGCCCGCCGAAATTGCGGCCGCGTGGAAACGGGGCGATATCGACGGCGCGTTCGTGTGGTCGCCGGCGCTGGGGGAAATCCGCAGGACCGGAAAAACCCTGACAGACGCCGCCCAGGTGGGTCAGTGGGGTGCACCGACGTTTGAGGTGTGGGTGGCACGCAAGGATTTCGCGGAAAAACATCCTGACACAGTGGCCAAGTTTGCCAAGGTCACGCTGGATGCATTCGCCGACTACGCCGCCCATAAAGACAGCTGGACGGTGGATTCAGAGCCGGTGCAGAAAATCGCCAAACTGACAGGTTCTAATGCCGCCGATATTCCCGAGCTGTTGGCCGGCAGCACTTTCCCGGATGCGCAGGCGCAGCAAACCGATGCCCTGCTTAAAGGGGGCACGGCGAAGGCGATTGGGGAAACGGCAAATTTTTTGAAGGAACAGGGGAAGGTTGAAGCGGTGTTGCCGGACTACTCGGCTTTCGTGACCGACAAATTCATCAAAGACTGAACGCGATCAAATGCGGGAGCGGGCTTGCTCGCGAAAGCGCTGGATCAGTCAACACATTCAGTGACTGACACTCCGCCTTCGCGAGCAAGTCCGCTCCCACACTTGGACCTGCTTGAGTTCCAGAATCGGGCTTACAGGGCCTTCTCGAAAATCTTCGAGTTACGCTGATAGTTGTACAACGACGCCCGCGCTGACGGCAGGCGGTCAACGCTGCTCGGCACAAACCCGCGCTCGCGAAACCAGTGTGCGGTTCGCGTGGTAAGCACAAACAGCGTCTTCAAACCCTGCGCCCGCGCACGGGTCTCGATGCGCTCCAGCAACACGTCACCGCGTGCGCCGTGACGATACTCCGGGTTGACCGCCAGACACGCCAGCTCCCCTGCATCCGAATCCGCGATCTGATACAGCGCCGCACAGGCGATGATCATGCCTTCGCGCTCAACCACGCTGAACTGCTCGATCTCACGCTCCAGCACTTCCCGCGAACGCCGCACCAGAATGCCCTGCTCTTCCAGCGGGCTGATCAGGTCGAGCAGACCGCCCACATCCTCAATCGCCGCCTCGCGCACTTGTTCGAATTGCTCCTGGGCCACCAGCGTACCGCCGCCGTCCCGGGTGAACAGCTCGGTGAGCAACGCGCCATCTTCGGCGTAGCTGACGATATGGCTGCGTCCTACTCCGCCACGGCACGCTTCGGCGGCAGCGTCCAACAGTTCAGCTTGATAGTTGCTGCCCAGGCGCTGCAGGTGCGCAGGCACTTGCTGCGGACGCAGCTCGCGGACCAGGCGACCATGTTCGTCGATCAGGCCCAGATCGGCGCCAAACAGCAGCAGCTTGTCGGCGCCCAGGTCGATGGCGGCGCGGGTGGCGACGTCTTCGCAGGCCAGGTTGAAGATTTCCCCGGTCGGCGAGTAACCCAACGGCGACAGCAACACGATGGAGCGCTCGTCCAGCAGGCGGTTGATGCCCTTGCGGTCCACCCGGCGCACTTCGCCAGTGTGGTGGTAATCCACGCCTTCAAGCACTCCGATCGGCCGCGCCGTAACCAGGTTGCCGCTGGCGACGCGCAGGCGCGAGCCCTGCATTGGCGAGGAGGCCATGTCCATCGACAGGCGTGCTTCGATAGCAATACGCAAATGGCCGACCGCGTCGATTACGCACTCCAGCGTCGCGGCATCCGTGATGCGCAAGCCTTCGTGATAAGCCGGGGTGAGGCCGCGCGCTTCAAGGCGCGCTTCGATTTGTGGGCGCGACCCATGAACCAATACCAGCCGCACACCCAGGCTATGGAGCAGCACCAGGTCGTGGACGATATTGCCGAAGTTGGGGTGTTCCACACCATCGCCGGGCAGCATGACCACAAAGGTGCAGTCGCGGTGGGCGTTGATGTAGGGCGAAGCGTGACGAAGCCAATTGACGTATTCGGGCATAAAACCTGGGCCTGTAATAAAAAGCAGCCAAAAAAGGATGAAACATAAAAGCGCACAGCGGGCTGATGGTTATCGTCGGAACAGGCTTGGCGACACGCTCGCTCTCCTTATGTACGAATGGGCGGGGGTTAATTTATGCAGGTTTCAGGCAGTAATGGTCGATCAGTTCCCGCAATAGACGCACTGTAGGCGTCAAGCGTGACATTTCGAGGTACTCGCCCGGCTGGTGGGCGCAGGCGATATCGCCAGGGCCGAGCACCAGGGTTTCGCACCCAAGGCGCTGAAGATAAGGCGCTTCGGTGCCGAACGCTACTGCTTCGGCACGATGACCGGTCAATCGTTCCGCCACCCGCACCAGCTCGGCGTCTTCGGCCTGCTCGAACGGCGGCACTTCGGGGAACAACGGCGCGTAGTCGATCTTGACCTTATGGCGCTCGGCCAGGGGTTCGAGCTTTTGCCGGATAGCGTCGCGCAGCACCTTGGGGTCCATGCCCGGCAGGGGGCGCAGGTCGAACTCCAGGGAACATTGGCCGCAGATACGGTTGGGGTTGTCGCCGCCGTGGATGCAACCAAAATTCATCGTCGGCTGCGGCACGCTGAATTGCGGATTGCGGTACTCGCGCTGCCAGGCCAGGCGCAGGCCGCGCAGCTCGCCGATGGCATCGTGCATGGCTTCCAGAGCACTGTGGCCCAGGCTTGGGTCTGACGAATGGCCGCTTTGGCCAAGGATGTCGATGCGTTCCATCATCACGCCCTTGTGCAGGCGGATGGGTTTGAGGCCCGTCGGTTCGCCAATCACCGCCGCGCGGCCCAGGGGGCGCCCGGCCTCGGCCAGTGCGCGGGCGCCGGACATCGAGCTTTCTTCATCGCAGGTCGCGAGGATCAGCAGCGGTTGTTTGAACGGCTGGTCCAGCAACGGCAGCACGGCTTCAATGGCCAGCGCAAAAAAGCCCTTCATGTCACAACTGCCCAGTCCTACCCAGCGGCCGTCAACTTCCGTCAACTTGAGCGGATCGGTCTTCCACAGCGCGGCGTCGTAGGGGACGGTATCGCTATGGCCAGCCAACACCAGGCCGCCGGGGCCACTGCCGAAACTGGCGAGCAGGTTGAATTTGCCCGGGCTGACTTGCTGGATGTCGATGGCAAAACCCAGGTCGCCCAGCCACCCGGCGAGCAGGTCGATCACCGGGCGGTTGGTCTGGTCGAGAGACGCTTGGGTGCAACTGACCGACGGCGCGGCAATCAATGCGGCGAATTGCTCTTTCATGGACGGTAACGGCATGCGCGGCCTCTCAACTTCCCGGATGAGCCCCACTATAGAACCATCTGCACGCCACAATAAACCGTTGCGGCGCGTTGCCGGGCTCAGTCCTGTACACTGCACGACCTTGGCAGCCACTCTTTTCCCCGGCTGCGCTCCCGATCCTGGATTTTCCGGCCATGCAGAAAGAAACCGAAATCAAGCTCCGCGTCAGCCGCGAAACACTCGCCGCGCTGCGTGAGCACCCGCTACTGAAAAAACGCAACAAAAGTGGCTGGGAACGCCGTGAGTTGATGAACCAGTATTTCGACACCCCCGAGCGCGACCTGGCCCAGGCCAAAGTCGCCCTGCGTTTGCGCAAGGACGGTGACGAAATCATCCAGACCCTCAAGACCCGTGGCCAAAGCGTCGCCGGCTTGTCGGAACGCAATGAGTACAACTGGGACCTGCCCAAAGCCAAGCTCGACGTGAAGAAGCTCGACGGCGAATGCTGGCCCGAGCAACTGGCCGAGTTGGACAAAAAGACCCTCAAGCCGATTTTCACCACCGATTTTGTGCGCGAACGTGCCGAAATCGCCTGGGGCCGTGGCAAGGCCAAGGTCGTGATCGAAGCCGCCCTGGACCTGGGCCACGTGGTGGTCGGCAAGCAGAAAGAAGAAATCTGCGAGCTGGAACTGGAACTGCGCGAAGGTGAACCGGCCGCCCTGCTGGAACTGGCTGCCGAACTGGCCGCCACCCTGGCGCTGATGCCGTGTGATATCAGCAAGGCCGAGCGCGGCTACCGTCTATATGACGCCAGCAGCTACTCGCTGAGCCTGCCTGCACCGCAGATCCACGCCGAAATGCCGCTGGACGACGCCTTCGCCGCGATCATGTGGCACCTGTTGGGCAGCAGCCAGCGCCTGGCCGAGCAATATCGCTTCAATGGTCACTGGCGCTTGCTGCAGGACTGGGTCGAAAACCTCGGTGAACTGCGCGCGCTGATCGGCAGCCTCGGCCAGGCCGCTCCGCGTCAATCCACCAGCGAGCTGCGCAGCGCACTCGATGCATTGCTGGAAGACTGGCGCCCACTGGTGCAGGCCGGTGACGACGATGAAGACATCCGCAAAGCCGCACCTGAACAGTTTGTTGAAGAGCTGCAAGACGTGCGTTGGGGCTTGTTCTCGCTGAACACCTCGCGCTGGCTGCTGGCCCGCACCTGGACCGCCGACCGCAACGTACGTGGCAACCGCCAGGGCGCTGCGCAAATCACCAACTGGCTGCCGCGCCTGCTGGCTGACGACGCCGTTGCCCTGCAACTGTCGCGTTACCAGCAACAACCGGAAGACCTGGCCGAGCAGCTGCCGCGCATCGAACGCATCCAGGCCTGGCTGCACCACGCACGTCAGGTGGTAGACATTCCGGAACTGGACCGTTTGTACGGTGAGCTGAACAAGCTGGCGGTACTGGCTAATCAGCCGATTACCGACGAGTCGCTGGATGCGCGTATGCATCAGGCGATTGCGGTGTATCAGAACCGTGCGTGGAAGACTTTGCTGCGCCTGTAATACCAGGCAGCTGGGTCAAATGTGGGCGCGGGCTTGCTCGCGAAAGCGCTGGATCAGTCGACTTATTTAGTAGCTGACACACCGCATTCGCGAGCAAGCGCGCTCCCACCGTCAGCGCAGCACTGGCAGGCTGGTGGTGGACTTGATCTCCGACAGGGCCACAATCGAATTCACCTCCTGAATCCCCGGCACCATCGACAGCTTCTCGAAGAAAAACCGCTCATACGCCTCGATGTCAGAGGTAACGATGCGCAGCAGAAAATCCACCGCCCCCATCAGCACATAGCACTCCAGGACTTCCGGAAACCCGCGAATCGCTTCGGTGAATTCGGTGAAGTTGGACCGTCCATGGGCATTGAGTTTGACCTCGGCGAAAATCTGCGTGTTGAGACCGATCTTCTTGCGGTCCAGCAGCGTGATCTGGCCGCGAATCACACCCTCCTCTTTAAGCCGTTGAATACGCCGCCAGCATGGCGACTGCGAGAGACCCACCTGCTCGGCGATCTGCGCGCTGGAAAGCGAGGCGTCCTCTTGCAGCAGGGCCAGAATGCGGCGGTCGTAGGCGTCCAACTCACTGTGCATAAAAATACCTCTGAAGGCGCTAAGCCTGAATTACTTGAGTCTTTTTCTTACCAATAAGCCGCATCTTAGATAAGAAATCTCCGCACGCGAATGTAAAAATTTCTCCAGTCGAATCTGGAGAGTCAGCATGCACGCCGTCGAAACCACCTGCCCCGCTACGCGTATCGATGCATGGGCCGTCAACAGCGCCCTCTGCCAAGCGCATTATCAGATCACCGCCGAGGCAGAACCGGACCTGCTGTGCCGGGTACTCAATTACTTCGCGCTGCAGTTTTTGACGCCGCAACAGGTCAATGTGAGCCGTGACGACGACCTGCTGAGCATTGATATCGTGATGAACGGTCTGAGCTGGCACCGCGCCCAGGTGATCGGTGAAAAGATTCGAAACCTGATCAGCGTGTGCTCGCTGGAGGTGTGGCAGGCCGACTCCATGCGGCCCCAAGCGGCGGCGGCAGCCAATCAGTAAAAGCCTGCAACACACCCTGAGCGGTGAGTGTTCAAAGGATGGCTAGCCTGAGATTACGCCCGACGTCAATCAGGAAATCTTCATGCTCGCCGCCTTGCACGATCAGCGATTGGAACTGCATCAACTGTTACCTGCATTGGTCGAGCAGGGGCTGATTACAGCGCACGAGGCGCAAAGGTCAGCGGCAGCACCCGCTACTCAACATCCGTTGGAAAGCATCGCGGCTGAAGGGCCTTGCCTCGAAACGTTGACTCAATGGCTTGCCGGGCATGTCGGGCAACCTTATCTGCGTATCGACCCGCTGAAGATCGACGTGGCGGCGGTGGTGCCGTTGATGTCCCACGCATTCGCGCAGCGCCACGCCATCCTTGCGGTGGCGGTGGATGCGCAGACCGTCACCGTCGCCAGCGCCCAGCCGCATATCCGTGGATGGGAGGCCGGTTTGGCACAGGTGCTCAAGCGCTCGATCAGGCGCGTGGTCGCCAACCCCCGAGAGATTCAGCGCTGTATCGGTGACTTTTACCGGCTGGCAAAGTCCGTCAGCGGCGCCGATCAAAAAGTCGCAGTGGCTGGCAACTTCGAACTGCTCAACCTCGGCACCGGTGATCAGGAGCCGGACGCCAATGACGCGCATATCGTCAACATCGTCGACTGGCTGTTGCAGTACGCCTTCGGCCAGCGAGCCAGTGATATCCATATCGAACCCTGCCGCGACCAGGGCCGCGTGCGTTTTCGCATCGACGGGCTGCTGCATGACGTCTATCAATTTCCACCCCAGGTCACCATGGCGGTGGTCAGCCGCCTGAAAAGTCTGGGCCGAATGAATGTGGCGGAAAAACGCAAACCCCAGGACGGCCGGGTCAAGACCAAGAGCCCGGCGGGTATCGAAGTGGAGTTGCGCCTCTCAACACTGCCGACCGCGTTTGGCGAAAAACTGGTGATGCGAATTTTCGACCCGCACGTCCTGCTCAAGGATTTTGACCAGTTGGGTTTGTCTGCCGATGATCAGCAACGCTGGCATGCCATGGCCGGCCAGGCCAACGGCATCATCCTGGTCACCGGGCCTACCGGCTCAGGCAAGACCAGCACGCTCTACGCCACGCTCAAGCAACTGGCGACCCGCGAGGTCAACCTGTGCACGGTAGAAGACCCGATAGAAATGGTGGAACCCGCCTTTAACCAGATGCAAGTGCAGCACAACATCGACCTGACCTTCGCCAGCGGAGTTCGCGCACTGCTGCGCCAGGACCCGGACATCATCATGATCGGCGAGATTCGCGATCAGGAAACTGCAGAAATGGCCATCCAGGCCGCGCTCACCGGGCACCTGGTGCTGTCGACCCTGCACACCAACGACGCACCCAGCGCTATCAGCCGTTTGCAGGAACTTGGCATTGCTCATTATTTGATCAAAGCTACGCTGATAGGCGTGATGGCGCAGCGCTTGGTGCGGCTTTTATGCCCTCACTGCAAACGTGGGGTGACTGGGCAGGGCAATACCCATGAAGCGGTCGGCTGCGCGGACTGTCGTGATAGTGGTTATCGAGGCCGGGCCGGGCTCTACGAAATCATGGTGATGGACGAGAAGCTCAAGGCGCTGATCACCCCCGGCGCCGACGTGCAGGCTTTACGTCGGGCATCGCGCAGCCAAGGCATGCGCAGCCTGCGGATGAGTGGCATCGACAAAGTGAATGCCGGGCTGACAACGATCGCAGAAGTATTACGGGTAACGCCTGGGGATTCAGAAACAAATGATTTGCTTGTTGCACCCTGAAACCGTCCTTATCAGTGACCAGACCGTTACAATCGGCCGCACGTCGCTTCACTGACACCATCAGATAGGGAATCGCTATGCAGATCGGAACCGTACTGCTTCTTTTCGTGGGGTTGGCCGTGGCCATCCTTTTCATGGGTTTCAAGGTGGTGCCTCAGGGTTACCAGTGGACGGTCGAGCGTTTCGGCCGCTACACCAACACCCTTAAACCTGGCCTCAACATCATCATCCCGGTCATGGACCGCATCGGTCGCAAGATCAACGTGATGGAAAGCGTGCTGGATATCCCGCCCCAAGAAGTGATCACCGCCGACAACGCCACCGTGCAGATCGACGCCGTGTGCTTCTTCCAGGTGGTCAACACCGCCCAGGCCGCCTACGAGGTCAATAACCTCGAGCATGCCATCCGTAACCTGCTGCAAACCAATATCCGTACCGTGCTCGGCTCCATGGAGCTGGACGCGATGCTTAGCCAGCGTGACGGCATCAACGAAAAACTGCTGCGCACCGTGGACGAAGCCACGGCGCCGTGGGGCATCAAGATCACCCGTATCGAGATCAAGGACATCAGCCCGCCCGCCGACCTGATGGCCGCCATGTCCGGCCAGATGAAGGCCGAGCGAATCAAGCGTGCGCAGATCCTGGAAGCCGAAGGCCTGCGGGCATCGGCAATCCTGACCGCCGAAGGCAAGAAGCAGGCGCAGATCCTTGAGGCCGAAGGCGGACGCCAGGCAGCCTTCCTCGAATCCGAAGCCCGTGAACGCCAGGCAGAAGCAGAGGCCCGTGCAACCCAGGTGGTTTCAGAAGCAATCGCCACCGGTAACGTGCAGGCCATCAACTACTTTGTCGCGCAAAAATACATCGATGCGCTGGGCAAGCTGGCGTCGGCCAACAACAGCAAAGTCATCCTGATGCCGCTGGAAGCCAGCCAGGTGATTGGCGCCGTCGGTGGTATCGGCGAGATCGTTAAGGCAACCTTCGACAACAAGAAAGGCTGAGGCAATCGCCATGTGGGATTTCCTGCAGCATCTGTCGTTCTGGGATTGGTTGGCGCTGGGTACGGTGCTGTTGATTCTTGAAGTGTTTGGCGCCGGTGGCTACCTGCTGTGGATGGGGATCGCTGCCGCTGCTGTGGGCGTGATCAAGTTTTTGATCCCACCGCTCGGGCTGGAATGGCAACTGCTGCTATTTGCCGTACTGTCGATCCTCACTGCGGTGTACTGGTGGAAACGCCAGCGCAGCAGCGCGAAGGTGAGCGACCAGCCGGGGCTGAACATGCGCGGGTCGGAATTAGTAGGCCGCACCTTTGTGGTGCATCAAGCCATCGTCGATGGTCGAGGCAAGATAAAAGTCGGCGATGGCGTGTGGATGGCAACCGGGCCGGACAGCCCCGTCGGCGCTCAAGTACGTGTCATTGGTCAGGATGGCGTGGTTTTACAGGTCGAAACTGTTTAGTCAGTGATGGAACTCGCCTGGGTTATCTACAATCAAACTGTTCAGATAACCCACCCGGAGTCACCCACCATGCGTCTCAAATATGCTGTCGCAACCCTCGCTGTGCTTTCCCTACCTGTCGGTTCAGCCATGGCCGACAGCTTCTGGCGCAATGTCATCTCGTCGGGTGCCACGACCGGCTCGACGTACCTGACCTTCAAGGACCACAAGCTGGTAGTCGCCGCCCAAGACGACGCTGGTAGCTTTGTCGCCAGCGACGGCGGCATCCGCGGCCCCTACCTGGAAGCTGCCATGCAGAAAGTTCGCGCCGACAACCCTGGCCTGCAAGCCACGGACATGGAGTTGGCCAACGCCATCCTCGCGAAAAATGCTGTGACCGAGTAATACCTGCCCATAAAAAATGCCGCTTTTAAGCGGCATTTTTCATGCCCGTTTCTCTACGATCTCCGCCGCCGCCCAGGCCTTCTGCTTTTTCCCGTTGAAAGCAGGATAACTCCTGCCGAACCCAAAAGTACCAAGCGCCACACTGAGATTCTCTTATATAAAGTGAATCATCTCCCATGCAAAAACTTGCTTACGCTTTGGCGCTCTCTGCGTTAGCTGCACCTTTGGCTCAGGCAGAAAATTGGTACGGGTCGGCAAAACTCAACAGTGCCCGTCAGAACCTCTCCAGTGCGCAATTGACCAGCCCACGCGTCACTGATCGCGTGCAGGCCCCTGACAGTAACAAGGCGTTCACTGGGTCACTGGCTCTAGGCTACGCCTTTGCTGATGGCTGGCGCCTGGAAGGGGAATACACCACGCGCAGCAGCTCGACGTTCGACTCCTATTGGGCGCCCTTCAATGCCAACGTCAACCGCCTGGAGGTCGACAGCCAGCGCGTGATGCTCAACGGCTATAAAAATATCGCGGTCAATGACTGGCTGTCGTTCTACGCCATGGCCGGGATCGGCATGGCGCAAATTGATGCCGCGGGATACCAGAGCAATGCCACCCGCCAGTTCGCCAGTAACCGCCACTACAACTTTGCCTACAGCGCAGGCTTGGGCCTGGAGGCCAAGGTCAGCGAAAAAGTCACTCTGGGCACAGGTTGGCGTTACGTGGACATGGGCAAGGTCGAAACCGGCTACAACACCTTCGCTAACCGGATAAACGCCCGCGATGAACAGCTCAAGGGCAAACTCAAGGAGCAGAATGTGTTTCTTGAAGCTCGCGTTTCATTCTGACCTGCAACAGAAAATGCCGCTGACAAGCGGCATTTTTATGCGCCACATGACAATTCGTTCACCGACGACAGGCTATATTCAGTCGAGCCGTGCAACCATGCGGTACTGATACCTCTCTTACTCATCGCCTATCTGAAACGGATGCCTTCGTCGTTATGAGCCAACAGCCCTTTCTGCCGTTTTCCAAACCTACCATTGACGAAGCGACCATCTCGGCGGTCGGCGATGTACTGCGCTCGGGCTGGATCACCAGCGGGCCGAAAGTGCAGGCGTTCGAAGCGCAGCTCTCGGAATACTTTGGCGGCCGTCCGGTGCGTACCTTCAATTCCGGCACCTGCACCATGGAGATCGCGTTGCGCATCGCCGGCATCGGGCCTGGGGATGAAGTGATCACCACGCCGATTTCCTGGGTCGCCACGGCCAACGTGATTCTAGAAGTAGGTGCCACGCCGGTATTTGCGGATATCGACCCGGTCACCCGCAATATCGACCTGGCTCAGGTAGAAGCCGCGATCACCCCGCGCACCAAGGCGATCATTCCTGTGTACCTGGCGGGCCTGCCCCTGGATATGCCGATGCTCTACGCGCTGGCCAACAAGTACAACCTGCGCATTGTCGAAGACGCCGCCCAGGCATTGGGTTCCAGCTGGGATGGCGAGCGTATCGGCGCGACCGGCGACTTCGTGTCGTTCAGCTTCCAGGCGAACAAGAACATCACGTCTTCCGAAGGCGGTTGCCTGGTGTTGAACAATGCCGAGGAAGCCCGTCTGGCTGAAAAGTATCGCCTGCAAGGTGTTACCCGCACCGGCTTCGACGGCCTGGACGTGGATGTGCTGGGCGGCAAGTTCAACATGACCGATATCGCCGCCGCTATCGGCCTGGGCCAGTTTGCGCATATCGAGAAAATCACTGCGCATCGCCAGAACCTCGCACGCCATTACTTCAAGTGCTTCGGCAGCGACTTTGAAGCGCAATATGGCGCGCAACTGCCGCCAGCTGATTTCGAAAACAGCAACTGGCACCTGTTCCAGCTGGTACTGCCGGAGCGTCAGGACGGTCTGCCCGCCCGCGCTACGTTCATGGAACAGATGCAGGCCCACGGCGTCGGCATTGGCTATCACTATCCGCCAATCCACCTGCTGAGCTTGTATCGGGCGCAGGGTTTCAAGGAAGGCATGTTCCCGGTAGCGGAGCGTGTTGGGCGTTTGATCGTATCGTTGCCGATGTTCACGGCGATGACAGAAGCGGACGTAGAGCGGTCTGTAGCGGCGGTAAAAGCGGTACTGAAAGCGAGCTGAAAAAAAACTGCCAGCTATCCGCAATCAACTGTGGGAGCTGGCTTGCCTGCGATGCCGGCACCGCGGTGATTCAATCACACCGCAGTGATGCTATCGCAGGCAAGCCAGCTCCCACATTGATTTGTGCTGTTCCAACGGCTTGCGTTTACTCGCCGATGGCCGCTTTGTAGCCAGCGGCATCAAGCAGTTTTTCCAAGTCAGCCGGGTTGCTTGGCTTGAGCTTGAAGATCCAGGCGCCATAAGGGTCGGAGTTCAACAGTTCAGGGCTGCCGCTCAGTTCCTCGTTGACGGCGATCACTTCGCCAGCAACCGGTGAGTAGATATCTGACGCAGCTTTCACCGACTCGACGACGCCAGCCTGGCCTTGAGCGTCAAAGTTGGCACCCACCTCAGCCAGCTCAACGAACACCACGTCACCCAAAGCTTCCTGAGCATGGTCGGAGATACCGACGGTCACGGTGCCGTCGGCTTCCAGACGGGCCCACTCGTGACTTTCGGCAAAACGCAGGTCGGCAGGGATATCGCTCATAGTCTGTGTCCTCAAGAAGAAATGTCAGCGGCCTCAGGCCTGCCGGAAATAGTTAGATCAAGGTTTTGCCATGGCGCACGAAGGTCGGTTTGACCACTCGAACCGGGTACCACTTGCCGCGGATTTCCACTTCGGCCCGATCGGCGGTGGCCGTCGGTACGCGCGCCAGGGCAATGGATTTGCTCAGCGTAGGAGAGAAACTACCACTGGTTATCTCCCCTTCGCCAACATTGGCGATACGAACCACCTGATGAGCGCGTAAAACACCACGCTCTTCCAGTACCAGCCCGACCAATTTGAACTGCACACCTGCGGCCTTTTCCGCCTCAAGGGCAGTGCGGCCGATGAACTGACGCTCAGCCGGTTCCCAGGCGATGCTCCAGGCCATATTGGCCGCCAGAGGCGATACATTCTGGTGAATATCCTGGCCGTACAGGTTCATGCCGGCTTCGAGGCGCAGCGTATCGCGGGCGCCAAGGCCGATAGGTGAGATACCGGCCCCTACCAGATCGTTGAAAAAGCCCGGAGCCTGCTCGGCCGGCAGGACAATTTCCAGGCCGTCTTCGCCGGTGTAACCCGTGCGGGCGATAAACCAATCGCCATCGGCCTGGCCTTCAAAGGGCTTGAGCTGGTGGATAAGCGTGCCGCGGGCTTGCGTGACCAGCTCGGCGATTTTCTGCCGGGCGTGCGGGCCTTGAATGGCGAGCATCGCCAATTCTGGCCGCTCATGCAGCTGAGCCGCGTAGTCGCCCAGCTGTGCTTGCATCCAGGCCATGTCCTGATCACGCGTAGCGGCGTTGACCACCAGCCGGTAACCGGTCTCGGTGCGGTAAACGATCATGTCGTCCACCACGCCGCCCTGCTCATTGAGCATGGCGCTGTAAAGGGCACGGCCGCAGCCATGCAAACGATCGACATCATTGGCCAGCAGGTGCTGGAGCCATTCCTTGGCCTGATGGCCTGTGACATCGATCACGGTCATATGAGATACGTCAAACACCCCGCAGTCGCGTCGCACCTGATGGTGCTCTTCAACTTGCGAGCCGTAGTGCAGAGGCATATCCCAACCGCCAAAATCGACCATTTTCGCGCCGAGGGCGAGATGCAGGTCATACAGAGGCGTACGCTGTCCCATGGGTTTCTCCTTCCGGGATTGGCGAAGATGCACAGAGCTGCTGTTTGCGCTCAATACCTCTGACTACAAGGCCTGCAGCGACACACAGCGACTCGATCCGAAGGACGGAGCGCACCGAATGCCGCGCATTGTAGCCGCAAGCCGTAGGACTGGCACCTAACCGATTTGCCGGGCGGAGCGTCGAATCAGGCCGATCACCGGCAACAGGCCCACCAACACCAACGTGAGTGCGGGTAATGAGGCTCGCGCCCACTCCCCTTCGCTGGTCATTTCAAAAATTCGTACAGCCAGGGTGTCCCAGCCAAACGGGCGCATCAGCAGGGTCGCAGGCATTTCCTTGAGCACATCGACAAACACCAGCAGCGCCGCGCTCAACGTCCCCGGCAGCAACAGCGGCAGATACACTTTGCAAAACAGTCGCGGTCCGCTCACGCCGAGGCTGCGCGCGGCTTCCGGCAAAGAAGGGCGGATTCGCGCCAGGCTGTTTTCCAACGGCCCGTAGGCCACTGCCAGGAAACGCACCAGATACGCCAGCACCAGCGCCGACAGGCTGCCCAGCAACAGAGGCTTGCCCGCGCCGCCGAGCCAACTCGACAATGGCACCACCAGTTCACGGTCCAGGTAGCTGAACGCCAGCATGATCGACACGGCCAGCACCGAGCCCGGCAAGGCATAGCCGACATTACCCAGACTGATCCCGGAGCGAATCGCCCGCGTAGGCGCCAGGCGATTGGCAAAGGCCAATATCAACGCCACGCTGACCGTAATCAGTGCCGCGATGCCACCCAGGTAAAGGGTATGGATGATCAAGCCGCTGTAACGCTCATCCAGGTCGAAACGGCCACGTTGCCAGAACCAGGCGACCAGTTGCAGCATGGGGATGACAAAGGCGCAGGCGAACACCAAGCCGCACCACGTGCTGGCTGCCGCCGCTTTGAAACCGCGCAGGTGATACAACGCCTTGCCACGGGGTCGCTCATTACTCGGGCGGCTGGCGCCTCGGGCACGTCGTTCGCCGTACAGCACCAGCATCACCACCAGAAGCAACAGGCTGGCCAGTTGGGCGGCGCTGGAAAGGCTGAAAAAGCCGTACCAGGTCTTGTAGATGGCCGTAGTGAAGGTGTCGAAGTTGAACACCGAAACCGCGCCGAAGTCCGCCAGGGTTTCCATCAATGCCAAGGCGACGCCGGCACCAATCGCCGGCCGCGCCATGGGCAATGCGACACGCCAGAACGCTTGCCATGGCGATTGACCGAGCACCCGCGCCGCTTCCATCAGGCCTTTGCCCTGCGCCAAAAATGCAGTGCGCGCCAACAGGTAGACGTAGGGATAGAACACCAGCACCAGCACGATGATCACGCCGCTGGTAGAGCGCACGCGTGGCAGGCGCAGGCCGTTGCCGAACCATTCGCGCAGCAGGGTTTGCACCGGCCCCGCGAAATCCAGTAGGCCGACAAACACAAAAGCCAGCACGTAGGCCGGAATCGCGAAGGGCAGCATTAACGCCCAGTCGAGCCAGCGCCGCCCCGGAAATTCGCAGAGGCTGGTCAGCCAGGCCAGGCTTACGCCCAACAGCGTCACGCCGGCGCCAACGCCCAACACCAATGTCAGGGTGTTGCCCAGCAGGCGGGGCATCTGGGTTTCCCACAGGTGCGACCAGATCTGTTGATCGATGCTCTGCCAGGACAGCAACAACACGCTCAGCGGCAACAGCACCAGTGCGGCGACGGTGAAAACCGGCAGGTACCAGCGACGTTGGGCGGGGTGGGCCAAGGAAAAGTTCTCTGGAAATGATGGTGTTGAAGTCGCGGCTAACACTGTGGGGAGCGGGTTGTGTGGGGCCGGGCTGGCCCGCGATGCAGGCACCTCGGTGCGTCAGTCACACCGAGGTAATGCTATCGCAGGCAAGCCAGCTCCCACACAAGGCCGCTCCCACATTTGGATCGGTACTCAGTTCCAGCCCGCGCGATCCATCAGGCGAATGGCCTCAGCCTGACGTTTACCGGCTACTTCCACCGGCAAGGTATCGGCCACGAACTTGCCCCAGGTTGCGACTTCCGCCGATGGCGGCACAGCGGGGTTGGCCGGAAACTCCTGGTTCACGTCGGCAAAGATCTTCTGCGCCTCAGGCGTGGTCATCCATTCCACCAAGGCCTTGGCGGCTTCCGGGTGCGGCGCATGTTTGGTCAGGCCGATGCCCGACAGGTTCACATGCACGCCACGGTCGCCCTGGTTCGGCCAGAACAGCTTCACCGCGAGGTCCGGTTTCTGCTTGTGCAAGCGGCCGTAGTAGTAGGTGTTGACGATGCCTACGTCGCACTGCCCGGCGTTGATCGCTTCGAGCACGGCGATGTCATCGGAGAACACGTCGGTGGACAGGTTGTTGACCCAACCCTTGACGATTTCTTCGGTCTTGGCCGCGCCATGGGTTTCGATCAGCGTGGCGGTCAGCGACTGGTTGTAGACCTTCTTCGCTGTGCGCAGGCACAAGCGGCCTTCCCATTGCTTGTCGGCCAGGGCTTCGTAAGTGGTCAGGTCACCCGGTTTTACCCGGTCGGTGGAATAGGCGATGGTCCGCGCGCGCAGGCTCAAGCCGGTCCAGGCGTGGTTGGAAGAGCGGTATTGCAGGGGGATATTCTTGTCGATCACTGCAGAAGTGAACGGCTGCAGGATGCCCATCTGTTCGGCTTGCCAGAGGTTGCCGGCATCAACGGTGAGCAGCAGGTCGGCCGTGGCGTTTTCGCCTTCGGCCTTGATCCGCTGCATCAAGGGGGCTTCCTTGTCGGTGATGAACTTCACCTGCACGCCGGTCTTCTGGGTGTAGGCGTCAAACACCGGTTTGATCAGTTCGTCGATGCGCGAGGAGTAGACCACGACTTCGTCGGCTGCCTGCACGGTGGTGCTGCCGATAAGGGTGAGTGCCAGGGCAGTCAGGAGGCGCTTGGGTGCCAACATGGGTGCGGTCTCTCATTTGCAAAAAGAGGGCAAATGATAAGGACTCACATTTAGTAGCGCTTGCTGGAGGCGTTACCAGATGTTGCATAGTTGGGATGTGCGATGGATGGGCTGGCCTCATCGGGGCGAGCCCCCTCCCACAGGGGGCATATTTCGATTCAGGGCTTTGCGAGGTCTGGCAGGTCGCCCGTTAGCCCGAGGGCCTGGCGCACAAACACTGCCTTGGCTTCGGGCATCTGGTCGACCAGTTTCAATCCGGCATTGCGCAGCCAACGCAACGGCAGCCGGTCCGCTTGGAACAACCGTTCAAAGCCTTCCATTGCCGCCATCAGCGCGAGGTTATGCGGCATGCGCCGACGCTCGTAACGGCTCAGCACCTTCACATCCGCCAGGCGCTCGCCGCGTTCGGTCGCCGACAACAGCACTTCAGCCAACACCGCCGCATCAAGAAAGCCCAGGTTCACACCTTGCCCCGCCAACGGGTGGATGACGTGGGCCGCGTCACCGATCAACGCCAGGCCTTCGGCCACATAGCGTTTGGCGTGACGCTGGCGCAACGGCACACAGACCCGTGGATCGGCGCTGATGACCGTACCGAGTCGCCCTTCAAAGGCTCGCTCCAGCTCACGGCAGAAGCGTTCATCATCCAACGCCATCAGGCGCTCGGACTCAGCGGGTGTGGTCGACCACACGATCGAGCACCAGTCCTCTTGACCCTCGCGCACCAGCGGCAAAAATGCCAGCGGGCCGGTATCGGTAAAGCGTTGCCACGCCGTGCGCTGGTGCGGCTGGCTGCAGCGCACGCTGGTGACGATGGCCTTGTGCAGGTAATCCCACTCGCGCGTGGCGGTGCCGGTCAAGCGCCGCACGGCAGAATTGGCACCGTCGGCGGCCACCACCAGGGGCGCACGCAATTTGCGACCGTCGGCCAGGGTCAGCAGCCAGTCATCGCCGGAGCGACGCATCTGCTCCAGGCGCGCGTTGGCCAGCAGGCCCAGGTCGCAGTCGTGCAGGCGGTCGAGCAAAGCATCCTGAACCACCCGGTTCTCGACGATATGCCCGAGCACTTCAGCATGCACACTGGCCGCCGAAAAATGGATCTCCCCGGTGCCGCTGCCGTCCCATACCTGCATTTCACCGTAAGGGCTGGCGCGCCGTTCGACAATGCCATCCCACACGCCCAGGCGCTCCAGAATGCGCTGGCTGGCGGCCGACAAGGCACTCACACGGGGCTCGAAGGCCGCATCCTGGTCGAACGGTTTAACGCTCAGCGGGCTGCCATCGAGCAGCAGCACCTGCAGGCCACTGCCTTGCAACGCCAGCGCCAGGGCGCTTCCGACCATTCCGGCCCCGACAATCAGCACATCTGCGCGCATGTCCATGCTTTAAGCCTGCTTTGCTGGCGGCTTGCGCCGCACGTAAAGGGTTTTGTCGACCCGCGCCACCAGAGTGCCGGAGCCGTCATGAATCTGTACTTTGAGGAGGGGCAAATACTTCTCGCCGCCTTCGGTTTGCCGGCGAATCTCGTCCAGCAAGGCCTCGTCGATGGAAAACTCAGCGTAGACCGGGCCTTTGCCAGGCGACACGAAGTCGATGCTCGCAGCTTTATCCCAGACGATGTAGTCGCGCCCCAGGTTCTCCATCAACAGCAACATGTAGAACGGATCGACCATCGAATACAGGCTGCCGCCAAATTGCGTACCGACGTAATTGCGGTTGTACCAGCCCAGGCCCATGCGCACCTTGGCATGGCGAAAATCGGCGCTGAGGACCTGCACCCGAATTCCCGCGCCCAGGTACGGCGGGTACAGGGACAGCACCCAGCGCAACAGCCGCGCCTTGCCCAGGTGTCGGGTCAGCCAGTTACGCATCAGGGCGTGTGCCCAGGCCCATGGCCTGACGGGCGAACCAGCGTTTGGCGGGCGGCAACAAATCCAGGCCCAGCAGGCCCATGTTACGGCCCAATGCCACTAACGGTTGCGCGCTGCCAAACAGTCGGGTCACTTGATCGGAAAAACCTACGGTCAGTTGCTGGTCCTGGCGCTGGCGCTCGCGATAGCGTTGCAAGGTTGCCAGGTCGCCGGGCACTGCCGGCCCGGCCAGCAAGGCCTCGGCCAAGGCGTTCGCGTCGCGCAGGGACAAGTTGAAACCCTGCCCGGCAATCGGGTGCAGGCTGTGGGCGGCATTACCGAGGATTGCCAGGTGCGAGCGCACTTGTTCTTCGGCCTCCACCAGCGTCAGCGGGTACAAATGGCGGGCGCCGACTTGTTTCAGCGTGCCCAGGCGGTAGCCGAAAACGCCCTGCAATTCACTCAGGAAACTGCGCTCATCGAGGTTGGCCAGGCGCTGGGCGTCCATGCCGATGCGCGTCCATACCAGCGCGCAACGGTTGTCCGGCAGCGGCAGCAAGGCCATTGGGCCTTCGTCGGTAAAGCGCTCGAACGCCTCGCCATTGTGCGCCTCGCTTGGAGTGATGTTGGCGATCAGCGCGCTCTGGTTGTAGGGCCGGGTTTTCACGCCGATGCCCAATTGCTCGCGCAAACCGGAGCGGCCGCCATCGGCCAATACCGCAAGGTCGCATTCGAGCACGGTTTCGTCGTTGAGCGTCAGGCGATACCCGTCGGGCAGTGGCTCCATGCGGGTGACTTCCGCCGGGCAGCGCCAACTGACCACTTGTTTGTCCAAACCTTGCCACAGGCACTGGCCAAGCCAGGCGTTTTCCACCACGTAGCCGAGGGCCGGCACGCCCTCCTCCATGGCAGACAAGCGCGCGGTGGAGAAACGGCCACGGTCCGACACGTGAATCTGTTTGATCGGCTCGGCGCGGTGGGAGATGTCCTGCCACACACCCAAGCGCTGATAAATCTGCCGGGCGCCGTAGGACAACGCCGAAGAACGCGCGTCGTAGCTCGGTTGGTAACTGTCGCCTGGCGCGAAGGGTTCGATCAGCACGATTTTCCAACCCCGTGCCTTGGCACCCGCCTGCAAGGCCAACGCCAGGCTGGCGCCTACCAGTCCGCCGCCGATGATGGCCAGGTTGACCCGGCTCATCGGGCAGCCGCCATCAGCGCTTCGATGTCAGCGACAGTCTTGGGCACGCCGCCGGTCAGAATTTCACAGCCTTGCTTGGTCACTACCACGTCGTCCTCGATGCGTACGCCAATGCCACGCCATTTCTTCGCCACGTTCTGGTTGTCCGGCGAAATATAGATGCCGGGTTCCACGGTCAACGCCATGCCGACTTCCAGCACCCGCCATTCGCCGCCCACCTTGTATTCGCCCACATCATGCACGTCCATGCCCAGCCAATGGCCGGCGCGGTGCATATAAAAAGCGCGGTAGGCTTCGCTGGCGATCAACTCGTCGACATCGCCTTGCAGCAGTCCCAGCTTTACCAGCCCGGCGGTGATGACGCGCACCGTCGCCTCATGGGCCTGGTTCCAATGTTTGTTCGGCGCGATCTCGGCAAAGGCGGCTTCCTGGGAGGCCAGCACAATCTCGTAGATCGCCTTTTGCTCGGGCGAAAACCTGCCGTTGACCGGCCAGGTGCGGGTGATGTCGCTGGCGTAGCAGTCGATCTCGCAACCGGCGTCGATCAGCACCAGGTCGCCGTCCTTGAGCACGGCGTCATTCTGCTGGTAATGCAGGATGCAGCTGTTACGCCCGGCAGCGACGATGGAGCCATAGGCCGGCATCTTCGCGCCGCCCTTGCGGAATTCGTAATCCAGCTCGGCTTCGAGGCTGAACTCATATAACCCGGCGCGGCTGGCCTGCATCGCCTTAACGTGCGCCGCGCAGGAAATTCGCGCGGCCTCGCGCATCACCTTCACTTCTGCCGCCGATTTATACAGGCGCATGTCGTGAAGCAGGTGATCCAGGGCAACAAACTCGTTCGGTGGCTGGGCGCCCAGGTGCGCTTTAGAGCGGATCACGTTGATCCATTCCATCACGTGCCGGTCGAATTCGGCGTTGCTGCCCATGGCCGAATACACCCGGTCACGGCCTTCGATCAGGCCGGGCAGGATGTCGTCGATATCGGTGATGGGAAACGCGTCGTCGGCGCCAAAGTCACGGATCGCGCCTTCGGTGCCAGCGCGCAGGCCGTCCCACAATTCGCGCTCGGCATTGCGCTCGCGGCAGAACAGCACGTACTCGCCGTGCTGGCGACCAGGCATCAGCACGATCACCGCTTCCGGTTCAGGGAAGCCGCTCAGGTATTGAAAGTCGCTGTCCTGGCGGTAAACATGCTCGACATCACGGTTGCGGATCGCCACGGCGGCGGCCGGCAGAATTGCGATGCTGTTGGGTTCCATCTGCGCCATGAGCGCCTTGCGGCGACGGGTGTATTCCGCTTTCGGGATATGGATCATGGGCAGATGGGCTTCCTTTCTTAGTGCAGCGACGGCTTGGGTGCGGCTGGCTCAGCGGCTTTTTTGGTCTCGGTGAACAGCAGCAGTGGCGCGACGCGCAGGTATTCCATGACTTCCATGTAATCGCCTTCGCCGTCTTCGGACTCTTCCAGGGCGTCTTGCACCTGGGAAATAGCCGCCAGGTCCTGCAGCACTTCCTTGGCGTCGGTGCTCAGCTCCAGGCCGCCGGCGTTCACGCCGAAACCGTGGAGGAAACCCTGGCACCATTGGCCCAGCGCAGCAGCGCGCTCGGTCAGCGGCGCGTCGTCGGTCGGCAGCAGCAGGACCACGGTGACGTCATCACCGGTCAGCTCGCCTTTGACCATCTCTTGCAGGCCGATCAGCGCGTTACGCACGTTCTCGGTCGGCTCGGTTTCCAGCAGCTCGGCCACATCAGCCAGCCAATTGTCGGCATCAAAGCCAACACCGGTGCAGCTGCGGCCCAACAACACGCCGTGCAGTTCGGCAGGCGAGCAAGGATGACCGCTGGTGCTCAGCAGTTTGGAAAAAGCGTCGTACGGGGAGTTCTGAATAGGCATGGTGAGCTAGGCGCCAGACGGCGCAATGTCTAGAATGAAGCGCTGTATCCTAGCACCGGCAGACGTACCAAGACTATCGAGGGCGTCAGATCGTTTATCCTGCAGTTGCCATTCATCAGACAAATCCAGTGGAACCCAATGGAAGACACCGACCTGCAAGCGCTGATGGCCAGACTCGAATTGCTAATTGATCGGGTCGAGCAACTTAAGAGTCAAAACGGACTCCTATTAGCTCAGGAAAAGACCTGGCGCGAGGAACGCGCTCACCTCATTGAAAAAAACGAAATCGCCCGGCGTAAGGTCGAATCGATGATTTCGCGCCTGAAGGCCCTGGAGCAAGACTCATGAGTTCAAGCAATAGCGTTACCGTGCAGATCCTCGACAAAGAATATTCGATCATCTGCCCCCAGGAAGAACGCAGCAACCTGGTGAGTGCTGCCCGCTACCTGGATGGCAAGATGCGTGAAATCCGCAGCAGCGGCAAAGTCATCGGCGCCGATCGTATCGCCGTGATGGCCGCGCTGAACATTACCCACGATTTGCTGCATAAGCAGGAACGGCCTGACGTGCAGGCCAGTGGTTCGACGCGCGAGCAAGTGCGCGACCTGCTGGAACGGGTTGATCTGGTACTTTCTACCGATCCAGAGCCACCCAAGGGCTGATTGCCGAGTCTGTTTGAGGTATACTCGCCCCACTCCCTGGCGTGTTTGCCAGTCGGCGATGTCCCTGAGCCGATTCGCACTACCCTGGAAGTTGCACGTTGGGCTGGTGTGCATGTCCGCTAGACGGAAAGCCTTAAAGCCTACTGCATCTTCCACCTTGAACTTTCGGGTTCAAGGGCTAAGTCGACAGCGGCTCTGTCGGGGAGCCTGAATTCCAAACTCAATGCCAGTCCTCGGACTGGCATTGTTTTATGAGCCGAAAAACCATGACCGAACCTGCGCCGCTTTCCCGTCCGCAACTTCGACGCATGTTGCGCAAAGCCCGCCGCGAACTGACGCCGAGCGAGCAGCGCAAGGCCGCCCATGGCCTGTATCGGCAACTGGCGCAGCACCCGCTGTTTCGCCGGGCTAAACATATTTCCTTATATCTACCGACGGACGGTGAAATCGATCCGCGCCTGCTGCTGCGCGCCGCTCAGCGCCGGGGCAAGGCGACTTACCTGCCAGTGCTCAGCGCCTGGCCGCGAACCAAGATGGTGTTCCAGCGGGTGCGGCCTGGGGACAAGTTGTCGCCCAACCGTTTTCGTATCCTGGAGCCGCGCGTGAATGCCAATCGCCAGCGCCCCGTCTGGGCACTCGACCTGGTGCTGCTGCCGCTGGTGGGGTTCGATGATGTGGGTGGGCGTCTGGGCATGGGCGGTGGTTTTTACGACCGCAGCCTGGCCTACCTCGCCAGGCGCCAGAGTTGGCGCACGCCCGCGCTGCTGGGGCTGGCCCATGAATGTCAGAAAGTCGAGCGCCTGGCGCAGGCAAGCTGGGATGTGCCGCTGGCAGGCACCGTCACGGATAAGCAGTGGTATGTCGCACAAACGTCGCTGGAACCAGCGACGCCTTGAAGGGTGTTAACGCTTGAACGGTTGTGGCTGCTGCTGAGCCAGTTCAACCGGCGCATCGGTCTTGTTCGACCACAAGCTCTGGGCATACCCGGTGGTCACGACGCCCAGACCAAACAAAATAACCAAAATCCATAGTAAATCCGGTTTACGTTGCATCGATTGCCCCCCTTCAGGCACCTCGTACACGATGACAACAACGTTCCAAAGTAGTCCGTTGCAGCTGCGTCAAGCTTAAAAGCGCGCATTCTGCGGTAACGTGAACCAACACGCAAACCTTGGCGCCAACCGACTGTCGGTTTGTCATGGGATTGCCCGACAACTTGCCCAATGCCTTTTTCAGGAGCCCAACAATGGCCTACTGGCTGATGAAATCCGAGCCCGACGAACTCTCCATCAAGGGCCTGGAAACGCTCGGCGAAGCCCGCTGGGACGGCGTGCGCAATTACCAGGCACGCAATTTCCTGCGCGCCATGGCCGTCGGTGACGAGTTTTTCTTTTACCACTCCAGCTGCCCCGAGCCCGGCATTGCCGGCATCGGCAAGATCGTCGAAGCAGCCTACCCGGACCCGACAGCGCTGGAGCCGCAAAGCCACTATTTCGACGCCAAGGCCAGCCCGCAGAAAAATCCGTGGAGTGCAATCAACGTCGCCCACGTCGAAACCTTCGCAAAGGTGCTGGGCCTGGGCTATCTGAAACAACAAAGCGCCCTCGCCGAGTTGCCCTTGGTGCAAAAAAGCAGCCGACTGTCGGTGATGCCGGTGACCGCCGAGCAGTGGGCGGCGGTGCTGGCGCTGCGCTGAAAGGGCAGAACCCTGCGGTCACACTTCTGGCGCATGCATCTGCGTGCCAAGCGGGTTAGGCTTGCGCTTCATTTGACCGGTATCAACGGCCGCTCCGGCGCTATCGGTCAAACTAGGATGCTAATGCCGCAGGATGCAGCCATGTCTACGAACCATCATATGTCGCGCCTTTTCGCCATCGCCCTGATCGTCCTGTTACTGGGCGCAGGCGGCTTCGGTTACTGGCGATCGACCCAGGACCGCCTGCCCGAAGGCTTGAGCATGGGCAATGGCCGCCTGGAGTCCACCGAAGTACAGATCGCCGCCAAGATCCCAGGGCGCCTGGCCGAAGTGCGCGTGGATGAAGGCGACAAAGTGCTCAAGGGCCAATTGCTCGCGCGCATGGACACACGCACCCTCGAAGCCCAGCGCGCCCAGGCCGAAGCCGAAGTGCTGCGCGCCAAAGAAAACTTCGCCGCCGCCCAGGCCAACGTGCAGTTGCGCCAAAGCGAGCAACTGCTGGCCAATCAGGAACTCAAGCGCACCCAGGAGCTGTACAAGCGCGGCTTCGCCAGCAGCCAGTTGATTGACCAACAACAAGCACGCCAGAACACCGGTAATGCCGCGGTGATCGCCGCGCAAGCCCAGGTCAACTCGGTGAAGGCTGCCATCGGCGCCGCACAGGCCCAGGTTGCGCAGCTCACCAGCGAAATCGACGACAGCAGCCTGCGCGCGCCCATCGACGGCATTATCCAATTGCGCCTGGCCGAGCCAGGTGAAGTGCTCGGCGCGGGCGGTCGCGTGTTGCTGCTGATCGATCCGAATGACCAGTACATGAACCTCTACCTGCCTGCCTCTGTCACCGGTCGCCTGACCGTCGGCAGTGACGCGCGCATTCTGCTCGACGCCCTGCCCCAACAACCGCTGCCGGCCAAAATCAGCTTTGTCGCGGCTAAATCGCAGTTCACGCCCAAGGAAGTGGAAACCCGCGACGAACGCCAGAAGCTGGTGTTTCGCGTCAAACTGCGCCTGACCCAACCCAGTGCCGTACCGCAAGCCAAACCGGGCATGCCCGGCGCCGGCTACGTGCGCACGGCGGATATCGACTGGCCGGCCAACCTGCAATGACCGGCCTGGCGCTGCACGCCACGGGCATCAACCATCGCTACGGCAAGCAACAGGCACTGGTCGACATTGCCTTCAGCCTGCCCGCCGGCACGCGCTGCGGGTTGATCGGTCCGGACGGCGCGGGCAAATCGAGCTTGCTGGGGTTGATCGCCGGGGTTAAAAAACTTCAAGACGGGCAGCTCGAAGTGCTCGGCGGCTCCATCGAGGATCGCCGCCACCGCAACAGCCTGTACCCGCGTATTGCCTTCATGCCCCAAGGCCTGGGTGGCAACCTGTATCCGGAATTGTCCATCAGCGAGAACATCCGCTTCTTCGCCACACTGTTCGGCCTGTCGAAAGGCGATTGCGAACAGCGCATGCACAACCTGCTGCTGGCCACCGACCTTGCACGCTTCGCCGAGCGCCCGGCCGGCAAGTTGTCCGGCGGCATGAAACAGAAACTCGGCCTGTGCTGTGCACTGATCCACGACCCGGACCTGTTGATCCTCGACGAGCCCACCACCGGCGTCGACCCGCTGTCGCGCCGACGCTTTTGGGAACTGGTCGAAAGCGTGCGCAGCGAGCGCCCGCAACTGACGCTGCTGGTGGCTACGGCCTACATGGAAGAAGCCGAGCAGTTCGAACATTGCCTGATGCTCGACCGCGGCAAACTCATCGCCGATGGCCTGAGCCGCGAACTGGCAGCCGCGACACCCAGCGGCAAACTCGATGAAGCCTTTACCCATTTCCAGGGCGACAGCGCCCACAACAATCAGCCGTTGGTGATCCCGCCGCGCGAAAGCGGCAACACCGATATCGCCATCGAAGCCCACGACCTGACCCTGCGCTTTGGTGATTTCACGGCGGTAAACAAGGTCAGCTTCGCGATTGGTCGCGGTGAGATTTTCGGCTTTCTCGGCTCCAACGGCTGCGGCAAGACCACCACCATGAAAGTCCTCACCGGCCTGATGCCGGCCACCGAGGGCAGTGCCACGCTGCTCGGCAACCCGGTGAATGCCAAGGACCTGGCGACCCGCAAGCGCGTTGGGTTCATGTCGCAAAGTTTCTCGCTGTACGGCGAACTCAGCGTTCGCCAGAACCTGGTGTTGCACGCGCAGCTGTTCGATTTGCCCAAGGCCGACAGCGGCCCGCGTATCGATGAGTTGATTCAGCGCTTCGACCTCGGCGAGGTGGCCGAGCAGCCTTCCGGCGAATTGCCCCTTGGCCTGCGCCAGCGCTTGTCATTGGCCGTGGCGGTGCTGCATCGCCCGGAAGTGCTGATCCTCGATGAGCCCACCTCGGGCGTCGACCCGGCGGCGCGGGATGACTTCTGGCGACTGCTGATCGAGCTGTCACGCGAACAAGGCGTGACGATTTTCCTGTCCACCCATTTCATGAACGAAGCCCAGCGCTGCGACCGCATCTCTCTGATGCACGCGGGTAAAGTGCTGGCATGTGACACACCCGACGCCCTGCAACAGCAATTTCACGGCGACACCCTGGAAGCCGCGTTCGTCACCTGCCTGGAGCAAGCTCAAGGCGCTCCCGAACCCGCAGCTCCCAGCAGCACCGTCAGCGAAACCAGTGCGCCGCCCGTGAGCAAACGTGGTTTCAGTCTTTCTCGGCTGTTGGCCGTGGCCAGCCGCGAAGGCAAAGAGCTGCTGCGCGACAAAGTGCGCATGGCCTTTGCCCTGCTCGGGGCGATGTTCATGATGGTGATCTTCGGCTACGGCATTTCCCTGGACGTGGAAAACCTCGCCTTCGCCGTCTATGACCAGGACCAGACCCCACAAAGCCGCGCCTACCTGGAAGCCTTCCGCAGCTCGCGCTATTTCGCCGAACAGGCGCCCATTCGCGATGCCAACGAACTGCATCGGCGCCTGCAACGTTCGGAAATCAAACTCGCCCTGGAAATCCCCCCCGGCTTCGGCCGTGACCTCTACGCCGGCCGCCAACCCACCGTGGCGGCGTGGATTGACGGCGGCATGCCGTTTCGCGCGGAAACCAGCCGTAATTACGTGGAAGCGGTACACCAAGGCAACCTCCAGCAACTGGCCGACCTGAGCAGCCTGCCCCGCAGCACTCAAGCCGCCGTCAAGCTGGAAACGCGCTTTCGCTACAACCAGGACGTGGTCAGCGTGAATGCCATTGGCCCCGGCGTGATGGCGCTGATCCTGGCGTTTATCCCGGCGATGCTCACCGCGCTGGGCATCGTGCGCGAAAAAGAGCTGGGCTCGATCACCAACTTCTATGCCACGCCCCTGACCCGCCTGGAATTTCTGCTGGGCAAGCAGGCACCGTACCTGGCCGTTAGCCTGGTCAACCTGGCGTTGCTGGTGGCCATGAACCGTTGGTTGTTCGGCGTGCCGTTCAAGGGCAGCGGCCTGGCGCTGGCATTTGGCGGCCTGTTGTATGTGTTGGCCACCACCAGCATGGGCTTGCTGATTTCGGCGTTCACACGCACGCAGATCGCGGCAATCCTGGGCACGATGATCATCACCAGCCTGCCGACCATCCAGTTCTCCGGGCTGATCGTGCCGCGCTCATCCCTGGAGGGCGCAGCCGCGCTGATGGGCATGCTGTTTCCGGCCGGGCACTTTCTGGATATCGCCGTGGGCACCTTCACCAAGGCCCTCGACCTGCGCCAGTTGTGGCCGCAATGCCTGGCGCTGTTCGGGTTTTTCGTCGGGTTCACCGGCCTGAGCCTGATCATGCTCAAGAAGCAGGAGGCCTGATGCACAAGCTCGCTCATATCCTGCGCCTGGGCTTCAAGGAATTGACCAGCCTGCGCCATGACAGCGTATTGCTGCTGTTTCTGGCCTACGCATTTACAGTCGCGATCTACATGCCCGCCGCCGGTTCGGTGATTGGCGTGCACAACGCCAGCGTGGCCTTTGTCGATGAAGACCACAGTGCGCTCTCGCGGCGAATGGCCGAGGCGTTACAACCGCCCGAATTCCAGCCGCCTGCGCCGCTGGCCTACGACCAGCTGGACAAGGTCATGGACAGCGGCGAGTACACATTCGTGATCAACGTGCCGGCCAATTTCCAGGCCGATCTGCTGGCCGGGCGCCAGCCAGGTGTGCAGGTCAACGTGGATGCCACGGCGATGAGCCAGGCGTTTATGGGCGCAGGTTACATCGGCAGGATTTTTCAGCGCGAATTGCTCAACTACAGCGGCCAAACCGCCGCCAGCCAAAAGGCGCCTGCACTGCTGACCACCCGCGCGCTGTTCAATACCAACCTGGAAGGCGGCTGGTTTCTGGCGGTGATCCAGATCGTCAACAACATCACCATCCTCGCGATTGTGCTGACCGGCACCGCGCTGCTGCGCGAACGCGAGCACGGCACCCTCGATCATTTGCTGGTGCTGCCGCTGACCGCGCTGGAAATCATGCTGGCAAAAATCTGGAGCAACATGCTGGTGGTGGTGCTGTGCACGTGGCTGTCGCTGGAGCTGGTGGTCAAAGGCCTGCTCGGCGTGCCGTTGGCCGGCTCCTTGAGCCTGTTTCTGTTTGTGACGGCGCTGTATTTGTTTGCGAGCACCGCGCTGGGGATATTCCTCGCCACTCTCGCCCGTTCGACGCCACAGTTCGGGCTGCTGGCGATTCCGGTGATCATCCCGATGCTGTTGCTGTCGGGCGGCAGTACGCCGTTGGACAGCATGCCCGAGTGGTTGCAATGGGTGATGCAGGGATCGCCGTCGACACACTTTGTGAGTTTGAGCGCGGCGATTCTGTTCAGGGACGCAGGCGTGAGCGTGGTGTGGCCGGATGTGCTGGCGCTGGCGGGGATTGGGTTAGTGTTTTTTGCAGTGGCACTGGCACGGTTCAGAAAGAGCCTGGCCTCTTAATCGTGGCGAGCGGGCGTGTTGTGGCGAGCGGGCTTGCCCCGCGTTGGGCTGCGCAGCAGGCCCATTCAAAGCCAGCGCATTGGTGCAGGTGTACCGAGGCGTATGGTTGTGGGGCGGCTTCGCCACCCAACGCGTGGCAAGCCCAAGCCCGCTCGCCACGACAAACCTGCTTGCCACGACACGCCCGCTCGCTACATGGAACCGTTACTGGATGATCAAGTTGTTGAACAACAGGTCTTCCACCACCGGCTTGCCGGTCTCGTCGTTCATCACTTGCTGGGTTTGCTTGAGGGCTTCCTGGCGCAGCTTTTCCTTGCCCTCAACGGTGCTCATGGCCTCGTTGGTCTGCTGGGTGAACAACGCCACCAGTTGGTTACGAATCAACGCATCGTTGGCTTTGACCGCAGCGGCGGCTTCAGGCCCGGTCACGCGCAGGGCAATGTCGGCCTTGAACACCTTGAGCTTTGCGGAGCCGTCCAGGCCATAGTTGCCCACGAACGGCGGCGTCAGGCTGATGTAGCTGACCTTCGGTGCCTCGCCTTCTTTCGCTTCTTCGGCCTGGGCTGCCATCGGCAAGGTCAGGGCGAGCATCAACAGGATCCACGCTTTCACAGTTCATTCCTCAAATTCGGTTGCCGGGTAGCATAACGCTAGCAAGGCTGAGCACAAGCTTATGGCGACTTATCAGGCCTGGGCATGCTCGTTGACCCACGGGCGTACCCTCCTACACTTATCGGCCATGACGCCAAAAGGAATAGTCCGATGAAAGCTGTGCTGTGCAAAGCCTTCGGCCCCGCCGAAACCCTGGTGCTGGAAGAGATCGCAAGCCCCACGATCAAGAAGAACGAAATCCTGCTGGACGTGCACGCGGCCGGGGTCAATTTCCCGGACACCTTGATCATCGAGGGCAAATACCAGTTCAAGCCGCCCTTCCCGTTCTCGCCGGGTGGCGAAGCGGCGGGCGTGATCAGTGAAGTGGGCGAGAAGGTCAGCCATTTGAAAGTCGGCGACCGGGTCATGGCGCTGACCGGCTGGGGCAGCTTTGCCGAGCAGGTCGCGGTCCCCGGCTACAACGTGCTGCCGATCCCGCCGAGCATGGATTTCAACGTCGCGGCCGCGTTCAGCATGACTTACGGCACCTCGATGCATGCCTTGAAACAACGGGCCAACCTGCAGCCCGGCGAAACCCTGTTGGTGCTCGGCGCGTCTGGCGGCGTGGGCCTGGCCGCCGTGGAAATCGGCAAGGCCATGGGTGCCCGCGTGATCGCCGCCGCCAGCAGCGCCGACAAACTCGCCGTGGCCAAGGCGGCCGGTGCAGACGAGTTGATCAACTACAGCGAAGCCAGCCTCAAGGATGAGATCAAGCGCCTGACCGACGGCAACGGTGTCGATGTGATCTACGACCCGGTGGGCGGCGATCTGTTTGACCAGGCCGTTCGCGGCATCGCCTGGAACGGCCGCCTGTTGGTGGTGGGTTTTGCCAGTGGGCGTATTCCCGAGCTGCCGGTGAACCTGGCGCTGCTCAAAGGTGCGTCGGTGGTCGGGGTGTTCTGGGGTTCGTTTGCCCAGCGCCAGCCGCAGGACAATGCGGCGAATTTCCAGCAACTGTTCACCTGGTACGCCGAGGGCAAGTTGAAGCCGCTGGTGTCGCAGGTGTATCCGCTGGAGCAGGCTGCCCAGGCGATCAATGATCTGGGGCAGCGCAAGGCGGTGGGCAAGGTCGTCGTCCAGACCCGCTGACTGATCTGAAACGCGGTCAATGTGGGAGCGGGCTTGCTCGCGAAGGCGGTCTGTCAGCGACACATGTTCTGACTGACCCAGCGCTTTCGCGGGCAAGCCCGCTCCCACATTTGGATTCCCATCGTTCTGCAGAACGCAATCACGACCCACACTTACCTATTAGCGACATGTTCATAAGAGAACATGCAATCGCTCCGATTTCCTGTGTTTGCGGATAAGAGGCGATGCTATTTTCGGTAACGAAACTGTAACATTCGCATCCGCAGTCAAAACAAGAAATTTGGAGCTCTTGAATGTTTGCTTTCTTTCGTCCTGCCGCACACCAGGCGCCTCTGCCTGAAGAAAAAATAGACAGTACCTACCGACGGCTGCGCTGGCAGATCTTCGCCGGTATTTTCTTTGGTTACGCCGGTTACTACCTGCTGCGCAAAAACTTCTCGCTGGCCATGCCGTACCTGATCGACGAGGGTTACACCCGTGGTGAGCTGGGCCTGGCGATGTCGGCGATTGCAATTGCCTACGGCTTGTCCAAATTCCTCATGGGCCTGGTGTCCGACCGCTCCAACCCACGCTATTTCCTGCCCTTCGGCCTGCTGATATCGGCCGGGGTGATGTTCATTTTCGGTTTCGCGCCTTGGGCCACGTCCAGCGTGACCATGATGTTCATTTTGCTGTTCATCAACGGCTGGGCTCAGGGCATGGGCTGGCCGCCGAGCGGACGCACCATGGTGCACTGGTGGTCGCAGAAAGAACGCGGCGGCGTGGTGTCGGTATGGAACGTGGCGCACAACGTCGGCGGTGGCCTGATCGGCCCGCTGTTCCTGCTGGGCATGGCCTGGTTCAACGACTGGCACGCAGCGTTCTATGTGCCGGCGACCGTGGCATTGCTGGTGGCGGCGTTTGCCTTCATCACCATGCGTGACACCCCGCAATCGGTCGGCCTGCCGCCAATCGAGGCATACAAGAACGACTACCCGGAAGGCTACGACGCCAGCCACGAGGACGAATTCAGCGCCAAGGAAATCTTCGTCAAGTACGTGCTGCGCAACAAAATGCTGTGGTACATCGCCTTCGCCAACGTCTTCGTCTACCTGCTGCGCTACGGCGTATTGGACTGGGCGCCAACGTACCTCAAGGAAGCCAAGCACTTCGACGTGGATAAAACCTCGTGGGCATACTTCTTCTATGAGTGGGCGGGTATTCCCGGCACGCTGCTGTGCGGCTGGATGTCGGACAAGATCTTTCGTGGCAACCGCGGCCTGACCGGCATCGTGTTCATGGCACTGGTCACCGTGGCGACCCTGGTTTACTGGCTCAACCCGCCAGGCAACCCGATGATCGACATGATCGCGCTGTTCTCCATCGGCTTCCTGATTTACGGCCCGGTGATGCTGATCGGCCTGCAGGCGCTGGAACTGGCGCCGAAAAAAGCCGCGGGCACCGCTGCGGGTTTCACAGGCTTGTTCGGTTACCTGGGCGGTTCAGTGGCAGCGAGTGCGGCCATGGGCTACACCGTGGACCATTTCGGCTGGGACGGTGGGTTTGTGTTGCTGGTAGGCGCGTGTCTGTTGGCGATTGCCTTCCTGATCCCAACGCTGTGGCACACCAACAGCGTCAGCGCAGCGCGTTAACCGCCTGAGCAATCCTTTGCACAACGCTTGAGCCGCGCCTCCAGATTTTTATCTGGCATGGCGTGGCTACGCAGGGCGTTAACGGTCTGCTCGACATAATCGCGCGTGGTGCCGTAACGCCCGCAAGCGCTTTCCAGTACGTGATTGAGCACGATATCGGGCAAGTTGCCGGCATAGCTGGGCAAATGCCGCTCCAACACAAACCCCAACGCTTGTACCTGACTGCCATCTTCCAGACGGCAGCTGAGCCAGTGCGGCCGGTATGAGGGATAGGGCATCTCGCGCTGCCACAGGGCGTAAAGCGAGGCCTCCAGCTGATCCTCCGGCAAGCGGTAGGCAAACCCGCTGCATGAGCCGCCGCGATCCAGACCGAACACCAACCCTGGCAACTCCGGCGTACCCCGATGCTCGTGTGACCACAGGTACAAACCCCGGTGATAGCCGTGAACCCGTGCGCGCATGCGCTGGGTCGACGAGCATTCGGGGCGCCAGATCAGCGAACCATAAGCGAACAGCCAGACCGGCCCACCCTTGTGCTTGGCCATGGTGGCCTGCATCGAACTCATTAATTGCTCGTGAGTCAGTTGCGGCCCCAGATCGAGCCGCGGAGGGTAAGCCAATTGCAAAAGATCGGTTTCAATAACGGTCATGGCGGATCGCTTAGGTCTCCTTTATCACTCAAATAAGCTGTTACCAGTTGTAAGCAACTTTACCGTAATAAAACGCGCCGCTGTAACCGTACGGCGAAAAAGTGCTATAGGCGAGGTTGCCGCCACTGCTGGCGTAAGCGTTGACCTTTTCCGGGTATTTATCGGTGACGTTGTCGCCGCCCAGGGTGAAGGTCCAGTTCTTGAGCTTGTAGTCCGCCGACAGGTCCAACACCCAGGCGGCCTTGAAGGTCTGGTCGTTGACCTTGTCCGCCTGATAACTGGTGAATTCACCGTAGCGAACCAGGTTGCTGTGCAGCGCCCAATGGCCATAGGTGAAATCGTTACCCAGGCTCAGTTTGTGCTGAGGCGTGGTGTCGCCGAGCAAACCGATGCGCTCACGACGGTCCACCCGCACCAGGTTGGCGCCCAGGCTGTCCAGAATCGCCGGGTTAGGCTTCACGTCGGTCACTTTGGTGTGGTTGTAGTTGTAGCCCACGGTGCTGTTCCAGCGGATGCCGTTATCGAACGGGTAGCGATAGTTGGCCACCAGATCGACGCCGTCGGTGCTGGTGTCGGTGGCGTTGGTGAAGTAACGGGCGCTGGTGTAGTTGATATTGCCTACCCCATTGGCTTGCAGGTAGGCGATGGTGGCCGGGTTGAGATTGAGGTTGGAGGACAGGCTGATGCGATCGCGGATATCGATGCGGTACACGTCGAGCGTCACGGTCAAGTCATCGGCAGGCTCCAGCACCAGGCCAAGGCTGTAGTTGCGCGACTTCTCGGCTTTCAGGTCTTCGGCGCCGAGCAGGCGGGCCACCTGGCTGTTGGCCGGGAACGTGCCGGCTTCCTGAATGGTGTTACCGATCAACTGGGACGAGGTGTAGGCAAAGTTCTGCTGGGCCAGGGAAGGTGCGCGAAAACCGTTCGAGATGCTGCCACGCAAGGCCACTTGCGGGGTGAAGTCATAACGGGCCGACAGCGAACCGCTGACGTTGGACCCAAAGTCGCTGTAGTCCTCATGACGCACGGCGGCCGAGGCGCTGAGTTTTTCGGTGAAGTTGGTTTCCAGGTCCAGGTATTGCGCCCAGCTATGCCGCGCGCTGCTGCCGGCGTCGGCATCACGGAAACCACCCAGGCCCGAGCTGCCGCTTTGATAGTAGGACGCAGGTTCTCCGGCTTCGATTTCATAGCTCTGGCGCAGGTACTCGCCGCCAAACGCCACCGACACCGGGTACGGCAGGAAGCCCACGTCGAATTCGCGCGACAGGTCCAGGCTGACTTGCTTCTGGTCATTGCTCAGGGTGCCGTTGTCGAACTTGCGCGGCGTGGCCAGGCCCAGTGAGGTGTTGATGGTTTCAGTGCTCAGCTCGTACTGGTTCTTGCCGTAGTTGGCCGACAGGTCGTAATGCCAGTCGTAAGCCAGCAAGCCGCGCAGGCCGACGACCAATGAGGTGTCTTCCAGGTTGCCTTTGATCAACGGCAGATAACCATTAGGGTTCAGCGCCGGGATGTTATTGGACGCATTGCTCGCCCGGTAGAACGCCGCCGTCTCGCCGCGACGCTTGCTGTAGCCGCCGAAGGTGTAGAACTCGGCTGCATCGTTGAAGGAATATTCCGAGTTGAACTGGAATTTGCCTTCATTGGTGGCCGGTTCGCCCTGACGGAACACGCGCTGGCCATACGTGGTGGAACCGATGCTGCCTGGGCGGAAGTCGTCGCCGGCGCGGTTGGTGTAATCGTTGTCGGCACCTTCGCCCGAGACATTGATAAAGCCATTGTCGCCCAAGGCAAACCCGGTATTGCCGCTGACATTGCGCTGGATGCCATCACCCTTTTTGTATTCGCCGAACTTGGTCGAGATCGAACCGCCGTGGTCGTCGTGCTTGAGGATCACGTTGATCACGCCGGCGATCGCGTCAGAGCCATAACGCGCTGACGCGCCGTCACGCAGCACTTCGATGTGGTCGACTGCCGACAACGGGATCGCATTCAAATCCGCCGGGGCCGAGCCACGCCCCACCGCCCCGCCAAGGTTGACGAAGGCGCTGGTGTGGCGGCGTTTGCCATTGACCAGCACCAGCACTTGATCCGGCGACAGACCGCGCAGTTGCGCAGGGCGCACCAGTTCGGCGCCGTCCACCAGGCTCGGACGCGGGAAGTTGATCGACGGAATCAGGCGCGCCAACACAGCGCCCAGCTCATCGGAGCCGGTGCTGCGCAGGCTGTCGCCGGAAATCACATCAATGGGCGACAGCGAAGCACTGGCCGTGCGCTCTTGGGCGCGAGTGCCGGTGACGATGACGGTGTCGAGTTTTGGTGCGTCGGTGGTCGCTGTCTGCGCAGCCATGACGGGATTGAATCCCACAGCAGTCAGCAAATTGGCCGACAAAATCGCTGTGTACAGCGCGTGTTTCTTGTAGCTCCCCATACCGCTCCCCTCAGAATCAAACATCAGAACGTCAAGCTCTGAGTTCCTACGATCGATCCGGCTGGCGGGCGGTGGCGGTCAGTTATTGGTTATTGGCAGATAGTCGGTAGTCCGTTGAGATATAGCTTAATGATATTTATGTAACAAATTAAATACCTTTAAAGCATAAGCAAAAGCATAAGCGCCGCACCTGTTCATCAGGATTGGGGCCAGCAATCCCGGTAATTTCAGCCGCGGTTCAGCCTGACAACGCGCCAAGCCCTCAAAATAGCGCACAGCACGACCCACTTAGCCGTCCAACCGCCTATCGAGGTCGCACCCATGAAGAAGTTTCGATTGCCCAGCCTGTTGTTCCTGGCCCAGGCCACCACCGCACTGGCGGCCGAAGTACCGCCGGCTGATGAAGACAAGGGGTTCTGGTACGCGCAGACCAGCGTCTATACCCGGCATTTCGCGCCCGACCCTAAGCACAACAACAATCAGGACCTGATCGGCCTGGAGCGCAATGAGGCGTCAGGTTTTGTGTATGGCGCGGCGACATTTCGCAATTCGTTCAGCCAACGCGCTTACTACGCCTATGCAGGCAAGCGCTATGACATGGCCGACTATCCGGTATATGTAAAACTCACGGGCGGGTTATTGCAGGGCTATCGCGGCGAGTACCGCGACAAGATCCCGTTGAACCGTTTCGGCGTTGCGCCGGTGATCATCCCGTCCGTGGGCGCCCACTATGGGCCGGTAGCAGCAGAGCTGGTGTTACTGGGCTTTAATGCCGCGATGGTCACCACCGGCGTGCGCTTTTAAGGGCGCGGTGCGTAGGCGAACACATCGGCGCGCATCTGGTGCGCATCCATACCCGCTTCAACCAGCGCATCCAGCGTGCCGTAGATCATCGCCGGCGAGCCACTGGCGTAGACATGCACGGCTTTAAGGTCGCTGATGTCTTCACACACCGCTTCATGCAGGAGGCCGCAACGGCCTTCCCAACCACAGAGGTCGCTGACCACTTTGTGCAGGAACAGGTTGGGCAGTTTCAGCCACTGGTCCCAGTGCTCGATTTCGTAGAAGTCTTCCGGGCGGCGCACGCCCCAGTACAGGTGCACCGGGTGCTTGAAGCCAGAGGCGCGGCAATGCTCGATCAGGCTGTGCATCTGCGCCATGCCGGTGCCGGCGGCGATCAATACCAGCGGCCCGTCCGGCAGTTCAGCCAGGTGGGTGTCGCCAAACGGCAATTCGATGCGAGCCATCTGATTACGCTGCAACTGTTCGAGCAGGTTACGCGCGCTGTCCTCACGGGCCAGCACATGCAATTCCAGCTCACGCCCGGCGTGGGGCGCCGAGGCCAAAGAAAACGCCGACTTCTCGCCATTCTCCCGCTCGATCATCAGGTATTGCCCGGCGTGGTAACGCACCGGCTTGCCGGCCGGAGCCCGCAGGCGCACGCGCCATACATCGCCACCGACTTCCACACACTCACTCAATTGGCACGACAACTTGCGCAACGGCAACTCTCCCGGCGCCAGCACGCCATCCCACAACACAACGCAATCTTCCAGCGGCTCGGCGATGCAGGTGTAGAACTCACCATGGTCGCGCACCTCGCCGGCTTGCTGTACCCGCCCTTCTACCAGCAGCGCCGCGCACACATGGCACACGCCATTGCGACAGGCTTGCGGGCACTCGTAGCCCAGGCGGCGCGCACCTTCGAGGATCCGCTCGCCAGGGACCAGTTCCAGTACAGCGCCGGAAGGTTGCAGGGTTACACGCATCAATCTATTCCCAATTCTTTCCAGATTGCATCGACACGCGCGGTCACGGCGTCATCCTTGACGATTACCCGGCCCCATTCGCGGGTCGTTTCACCCGGCCATTTGTGGGTGGCATCCAGGCCCATTTTCGAGCCCAGGCCTGACACTGGCGATGCGAAGTCGAGGTAGTCGATCGGCGTGTTGTCGATCATCACCGTGTCGCGCTTGGGGTCCATGCGCGTGGTGATGGCCCAGATCACGTCGTTCCAGTCCCGGGCATTGATGTCGTCGTCGGTGACAATAACGAACTTGGTATACATGAACTGTCGCAAAAACGACCACACACCGAGCATTACCCGCTTGGCGTGGCCCGGGTACGACTTCTTCATCGTCACGATGGCCATGCGGTACGAGCAGCCTTCCGGCGGCAGGTAGAAGTCGGTGATCTCCGGGAATTGCTTCTGCAGGATCGGCACAAACACTTCGTTGAGGGCCACGCCCAGGATGGCCGGCTCATCCGGCGGACGGCCGGTGTAGGTGCTGTGGTAGATCGGTTTGATCCGATGGGTAATGCGCTCGACGGTGAACACCGGGAAGCTGTCGACTTCGTTGTAGTAGCCGGTATGGTCGCCGTAAGGGCCTTCATCGGCCATTTCGCCCGGATGAATCACGCCTTCAAGGATGATTTCGGCGGTGGCCGGCACTTGCAGGTCGTTGCCGCGGCACTTCACCAGCTCGGTACGGTTACCGCGCAGCAGGCCGGCGAAGGCATATTCAGAGAGGCTGTCGGGCACTGGCGTGACGGCGCCGAGAATCGTCGCCGGGTCAGCGCCCAGGGCAACGGAAACCGGGAACGGCTTGCCGGGGTGTTTTTCGCACCACTCACGAAAGTCCAGTGCGCCGCCACGGTGGCTCAGCCAGCGCATGATCACCTTGTTGCGGCCGATCACTTGCTGACGGTAGATGCCGAGGTTCTGGCGGTCTTTGTTCGGGCCTTTGGTGACGGTCAGTCCCCATGTGATCAGCGGGCCGACGTCGCCCGGCCAGCAGGTCTGCACAGGCAGCATGCCGAGGTCGACGTCATCGCCTTCGATGACCACTTCCTGGCACACGGCGTCTTTGACCACCTTGGGCGCCATGGCGATGATCTTGCGGAAGATCGGCAGCTTCGACCAGGCATCCTTGAGGCCCTTGGGTGGCTCGGGCTCCTTGAGGAAGGCCAGCAGCTTGCCGATCTCGCGCAGCTCGCTGACCGACTCGGCGCCCATGCCAAAGGCAACACGGTCGGGCGTGCCGAACAGGTTGCCGAGCACCGGAATATCAAAGCCGGTCGGGTTTTCGAACAGCAGCGCCGGGCCCTTGTTACGCAGGGTACGGTCGCAAATCTCAGTCATTTCCAGCACCGGGGAAATCGGCACCTGGATACGTTTCAACTCTCCGCGCTGCTCAAGTTGCTGCACGAAATCCCGAAGATCCTTGAATTTCATTAACCATGCCACTCGTAAAATAGGCGTACATCCTACCTGCTCTTACGAGCGCTGGCAGCTTATTGCACATCATTGCGGCTTACATCTGTTTGCACCGAGGCCTGGCGCAGGGTGCGGAAGAACGGCTCCAGGAACCCTTCCACATACCGCGTGCCCACGCTTGAGAGGTGGTTGTCATCGGTATACAGCGACTGGCCGCCGAGTTCGACGCGACACCACCCGTTGGTGTCGCACAGCTTCGGCGCCGGGTCCAGTAGTTGAACACCTGGATCGGCCGCTGCGATCTGCTCAAAGACACCGCTGATGAAGGTTTGGCGCTGCAGGTGTTCGGCCAGGGGCAAGCCTTCGCGGTCGGTCGGGCGCCCCAACATGGCCAAACGGCTAAGCCGGTACGGCACATTGAATTCCTGCAGCGGCACTTCCTTGACCAGCCATACACGATGACCACCGGCGCGTAATTGCTGCACCAAGGTATTCAAACCCTCGCTGAATAGCTGCTCAGCCACGGCGCGGTCATATTTCCCCGTCGCCGGGTCATGGATCGACGCACCGGTATCACCGGAGCGCTGCCCATACACGTAGAGGCTCCAGCGCGCCACCAGCACCACATCACTGAAGGGCTCGCGCTTGAGCAACTGCGTAACGCGCTCGTTGAACGCCCCGCACCCTGGGGTGTTTTCTTTGCGGTAGAACGGCAGGCAACCGGCGTAGCCCGCCTGGGTGATGCTGAAGTCGTACTGTTTTGAAGCATCGCTCAATGCCGGAATCAACGCCGAGGCATGGCTGTCGCCCCAGACCAGCGCCTTGGCCGTGGCCGCCTGCGGACCAAAATGGCACAACTCACGGTGCTTGTTTTTCTTGTCGTCCGACAAACAGTTCATAAGCGTGGGACTCCAGGTGTACGCCTGGGCAAATTGCAGCGCCTGAGGCGGCAGCCGCCACGCAAAACCATCCGACCACACCAGGCTCTTGCCGATCAGGCCGAGGCTGACGAGCGCCATGACGCCCGCGGCCAGGATTGCCCGATTGCCCGCCAACAGACGCCGCTCGCGAAAGGGCCCCTCAACGAATCGCCAGGACCCATAGCCCAGTAACAGGCTCAGGAAAAACAGGCCCGCAACCTCCACAGGCGCCAGGCCGAAAATGCTGGCGTACTTGCCAAACACCAGCACCGGCCAGTGCCACAGGTACCAGGAATAGGAAATCAGCCCCACGCCCACCAGCACACGGCTACCCAACAACCGGCCTACCAGTGTGATGTGCTGACCGTTGGCCCAAATAAGCCCCACCACACCCACTACCGGCAACAGCGCTGCAACCCCTGGAAAGGCGGTGCTGGCGTCATAACCCAGTACCGCCACCAGAATCATTCCCAGGCCGATCAAGCTGACCGTCTGCGCCAGCATCGGGCTTGCGCGCTGCGCCCGCGCCGGCATTACCGCCAGCATGGAACCCGCCAACAACTCCCAGGCCCGCATCGGCAGCAGGAAAAAGGCCTTGTCCGGTTCTCGGGACACCGCCCACACGCTGGCAGCAAATGAGGCGAGCATCAGCACAAACAAGGCACCACGCCATTGCTTGAGCCGGCTCGACAGCAGCGCCAGCAAGAGTGGAAAACCGATGTAGAACTGCTCTTCAACCGAAAGCGACCAGGTGTGGAGCATCGGCTTCATATCGGAGGCTGTATCGAAATAGCCGTCCTGCCGCATAAAGAAGAGGTTGGAGATGAAGATCACTTGGTTGTGAATCGAGCGTCCCAGCTCTGAATAGTCCTTGGGCGCCATCAAAAACCAGCCAACCACCAATGACACGAACATCATGACGACCAGTGCCGGCAGGATGCGCCGGGCCCGGCGAGCCCAGAAATCGAGAAAACTGAAACGCCCGGCTTCACGCTCGCGCCAGATAATCGAAGTGATCAGAAACCCTGAAATCACAAAGAACACATCAACGCCAACAAAGCCGCCAGTGACGCCTGGTACTCCAAAATGGAACAGCACAACAGCCAGGACAGCGATGGCACGCAGGCCGTCAATGTCCCTTCGGTAAGCAAGAGCGGTCATAGATCGTAGGTCAGCCTGATTCGAATGGGAATGAGCGTAGCCGCACTCAGTTTTTTTGTTTCTTAACTGACACTATTGTCCTGCAAAGCTCTCTTTCTCAACACAAAAAAATGGCGCCCCGAAGGGCGCCATTTTTTCGGACCTGGAGCGTCGTGTTACTTACGCTTCATCGACAGGAAGAACTCGTCGTTGGTCTTGGTGGTTTTCAGCTTGTCGATCAGGAACTCGATGGCGGCGACTTCGTCCATCGGGTGCAGCAGCTTGCGCAGGATCCACATGCGCTGCAGTTCGTCATCGGCGGTCAGCAACTCTTCGCGGCGGGTGCCGGAGCGGTTGATGTTGATCGCAGGGAACACACGCTTCTCAGCAATACGACGGTCAAGCGGCAGTTCCATGTTGCCGGTACCCTTGAACTCTTCGTAGATCACTTCGTCCATCTTCGAGCCGGTTTCAACCAGCGCGGTGGCGATAATGGTCAGCGAGCCGCCTTCTTCGATGTTCCGCGCAGCACCGAAGAAACGCTTTGGTTTCTCCAGGGCGTGGGCATCGACACCACCGGTGAGCACTTTGCCGGAGCTTGGGATCACGGTGTTGTAGGCACGGGCCAGACGGGTGATGGAGTCGAGCAGGATCACCACGTCTTTCTTGTGTTCGACCAGGCGCTTGGCCTTCTCGATCACCATTTCGGCAACCTGCACGTGGCGGGTCGGCGGCTCGTCGAACGTGGAGGCAACCACTTCGCCGCGCACAGTGCGCTGCATTTCGGTTACTTCTTCCGGACGCTCATCGATCAGCAACACGATCAGGTGAACTTCCGGGTTGTTACGAGCGATGTTCGCTGCAATGTTCTGCAGCATGATGGTCTTACCGGCTTTCGGCGGTGCGACGATCAGACCGCGCTGGCCTTTACCGATCGGGGCGCACAGGTCGATGACACGACCAGTCAAGTCTTCGGTGGAACCGTTACCGGCTTCCATCTTCATGCGCACAGTCGGGAACAGCGGGGTCAGGTTCTCGAAGAGAATCTTGTTTTTCGCGTTCTCGGGACGGTCGAAGTTGATCGTGTCGACCTTGAGCAGGGCGAAATAACGCTCGCCTTCCTTAGGAGGGCGGATCTTGCCAACGATGGTGTCACCGGTGCGCAAGTTGAAGCGACGGATCTGGCTCGGCGAGACATAGATGTCGTCTGGGCCGGCAAGATAGGAGGCGTCTGCAGAGCGGAGGAAGCCGAAGCCGTCCTGGAGAATCTCCAGCACGCCATCACCGGAGATTTCCTCGCCGCTTTTCGCGTGCTTTTTGAGCAGGGAGAAAATCACGTCCTGCTTGCGCGAACGGGCCATATTTTCTATGCCCATTTCTTCGGCCAATTGGAGCAGGTCGGTAATCGGCTTTTGCTTGAGTTCAGTCAGATTCATATAGGAATGACGTAATCATTTATGGAGGGGGGAAATTAAGCTTTTGGCTTAATGAGGCCGCGCCGCAGAGAAGGCGACAGGATCGCGTACTAATCGAAAAGGAATGCGTCGGCGACGGCTTGCAGGGGGCAGTGGAGAAGCCAGTGCGGGGCCGAATGTACCACCTGAGTTTCGGAGCGTCTAGCCCTGTTTCACGAAAAAGCCCCGCAATTTGCGGGGCTTTTTTGACGACGCTTAAATGTTCGCGTCGAGGAAAGCTTGCAGCTGGGACTTGGACAGCGCGCCTACTTTAGTGGCTTCGACGTTGCCGTTCTTGAACAGCATCAGGGTCGGAATACCACGCACGCCGTGCTTGGCCGGAGTCTCCTGGTTATCGTCGATGTTCAGCTTGGCAATGGTCAGCTTGCCGTCGTAGGTGGTTGCAATGTCGTCCAGAACAGGGGCGATCATTTTGCAAGGGCCGCACCATTCAGCCCAGTAGTCAACCAGGACCGGGCCTTGAGCCTTGAGTACTTGTTCCTCAAAGTTCGCGTCGGTGACGTGCTTGATAAGATCGTTGCTCATGGATGTCTCCGGATTGTAAGCAAAAAAAACGTGGCCCATCATAGCCGCCCTTCCCCCGTTCAGGAAGCCGCCTCTGATTGACTCTTGCTATGGTGACGCATGAGTTTGGGTATAGCTCAACTTACGGTGTCACGGGAGTCACGAAGGCAATGCCAGTGCGCAATGCCGCATTGCGTACGTGTTCCTGCATGGTTCTCTGGGCTTGCGCACTGGCGCGCCGAGCCAGTGCACGCAGGATCTTGCGGTGCTCCTGCCAGGTTTCCATGGCCCGTTCCGGCCGGATGAACGGTAGTTTCTGGCTCTCCAGAAACACCTCGGCGCTGGCACTCAGGATGCTCACCATCGCCTGATTACCACTGGCCAGCAGAATCCGCTGGTGAAATTCGAAGTCGAGCCGGGCGGCGGCTTCAAAATCGCCGGCCTTGAGCACCTTGCGCATCGCCTCGACATTGTCTTCCAGGCCGTCCAACTCATCGATGCTCAACGTTACGGCCGCCAGCCCGGCGGCAAAACCCTCCAGCGCATAGCGCAACTGGAAGATATCCAGCGGTGTGGCCTGAGCGGCAAAGGGCCAGGCAAAACCCGGCGCCTCCTGCACCTCTTGCACGAACACACCCTTGCCCGGCTGCACGCTGACCACGCCCAGCGCACTCAAGGACGACAACGCCTCGCGCAGCGATGCCCGACTCACACCCAACTGCACCGCCAGGTCGCGCTGTGAGGGCAACGCATCGCCCGCTGCAAAGCCCTGCTCCTTGATCAGTTTGCGGATGGCCTGCAGGGCCGCTTCCGGTACGGCTTGGGCGATGGAATTCATATAAAACTCATAGTTCCAGACAACTGAGCGGCTAGTTGTAAAGCTATTCGCAGCCGGCGGCAAGCCACGCCCCAAAGGGGCTCGCGGGCTTTTACCGGCGCTCGAAAAAGGTGCGAAAAGCGCACGCACTGTTCAGACCAGTAAGACCACCGCACCTCAACAAATCCCGGCCTTGCAGGCAATACCAGCAGTGATGGCATGGGCTGTGCACTGAGCAAAATCAGAAAATCCCTTCGCCCTTTTCGGAGAGTCGCCATGACCAAGCGCTACAGCGCCCTGCTCACTGCCCTGTTTGCCAGCCTGATGCTGAGCCAGGCACCCGCCCAGGCCAATGGTCTGGACGACATTGTCGCCCGTGGCACCCTCAAGGTCGCCGTGCCTCAAGACTTCCCGCCGTTCGGCTCGGTCGGTCCGGACATGAAGCCCCGCGGCCTGGACATCGACACCGCCAAGCTGCTGGCTGACCAGCTCAAGGTCAAGCTGGAGCTGACGCCGGTCAACAGCACCAACCGCATTCCATTCCTCACCACCGGCAAGGTCGACCTGGTGATTTCCAGCCTGGGCAAAAACGCCGAGCGGGAAAAAGTCATCGATTTCTCCAAGGCCTATGCGCCCTTCTACCTGGCGGTGTTTGGTCCGCCTGATGCGCCGATCAGCACCACTGACGACCTCAAGGGCAAGACCATCAGCGTGACCCGCGGCGCCATCGAAGACATCGAGTTGACCGCCGTAGCGCCCAAGGAAGCCACGATCAAGCGCTTCGAAGACAACAACTCGACCATCGCCGCCTACCTGGCCGGCCAGGTCGACCTGATCGCCAGTGGCAACGTGGTGATGGTGGCCATCAGCGAGCGCAACCCGAAACGCGTGCCGGCCCTGAAAGTGAAACTCAAGGACTCGCCGGTCTACGTGGGCGTGAACAAGAACGAGCCGGCGCTGCTGGAGAAGGTCAACCAGATCCTGGTAGCGGCCAAAGCCGATGGCAGCCTGGAGAAAAATGCGATGCAGTGGCTTAAAGAGCCGCTGCCCGCCGACCTTTAAAGCGACGGAGCTGATTCATGGCGTATCAATTTGACTTTATGCCTGTGCTCGCCAACACCGACCTGCTGTTGCGCGGTGCGCTGTTCACGCTTGAGCTGACGGCCATCGGCGCGATCCTCGGGGTGGCCCTGGGCACCGTCGGCGCCGTGGTGCGGGCGTGGAAGATCCAGCCGTTTGCGTGGTTCTTCGGTGTGTATGTCGAGTTGATCCGCAACACGCCGTTTCTGGTGCAGCTGTTCTTCATCTTCTTTGGCCTGCCCTCGCTGGGGCTGAAAATAACCGAATGGCAAGCCGCCGTGCTGGCGATGGTGATCAACCTGGGGGCCTACTCGACCGAGATCATTCGCGCCGGCATCCAGGCCATCCCTCGCGGCCAGCTGGAAGCCGCCGCCGCACTGGCAATGACGCGTTTCGAAGCGTTCCGCCACGTGGTGCTGCTGCCGGCGCTGGGCAAGGTGTGGCCGGCCCTGAGCAGCCAGATCATCATCGTGATGCTCGGCTCGGCCGTGTGTTCGCAGATCGCCACCGAAGAGCTGAGCTTTGCCGCCAACTTTATTCAGTCGCGCAACTTCCGCGCCTTTGAAACCTACGCACTGACCACGCTGGTGTACCTGTGCATGGCATTGATGATTCGCCAGTTGCTCAACTGGATTGGCCGGCGGTTTGTGATGAGGAACAGCCGATGAGTGATTTTTCGTTCTGGGACATCGTGCGCAACCTGGCTGTTGGCCTGCAATGGACCCTGTTGCTGTCGCTGGTGGCGTTTGTCGGCGGCGGCCTGATCGGTTTGCTGGTGATGACCATGCGCATCAGCCGCAAAGCCTTCGCACGCAATGTTGCGCGCACCTATATCGAACTGTTCCAGGGCACGCCGCTGTTGATGCAGCTGTTCCTGGTGTTTTTCGGCATTGCCCTTCTGGGTGTGGATATTTCGCCCTGGCTGGCAGCGGCAATCGCCTTGACCCTGTTTACCAGCGCCTACCTGGCCGAGATCTGGCGCGGCTGCGTTGAATCCATCGCCCATGGGCAATGGGAAGCGTCGGCCAGCCTGGCGCTCAACCCGCTTGAACAACTGCGCTACGTGATCCTGCCCCAAGCGCTGCGGATTGCCGTGGCACCCACCGTGGGGTTCTCGGTGCAGGTGGTCAAAGGCACCGCCGTGACGTCGATCATCGGCTTTACCGAACTGACCAAGACCGGCGGCATGCTCGCCAACGCCACCTTCGAACCCTTTATGGTCTACGGCCTGGTGGCCCTCGGTTACTTCCTGCTCTGCTACCCCTTGTCCCTCAGTGCCCGCTACCTGGAAAGGAGACTGCATGCCTCTGCTTAGAATTTCCGCCCTGCATAAGTATTACGGCGATCACCACGTACTCAAGGGCATCGACCTGACCGTGGAAGAGGGCCAGGTGGTGGCGATCATCGGCCGCAGCGGCTCGGGCAAGTCCACCTTGCTGCGTACCCTCAATGGCCTGGAATCGATCAACGACGGTGTGATCGAAGTCGATGGCGAATACCTCGATGCCGCGCGCGCCGACCTGCGCAGCCTGCGGCAGAAAGTCGGCATGGTGTTCCAGCAGTTCAACCTGTTCCCGCACCTGACGGTGGGCGAAAACGTCATGCTCGCGCCGCAAGTGGTGCAGAAAGTGCCCAAGGCCAAAGCCGCACAGCTTGCCAGGCAGATGCTGGAGCGCGTCGGGCTGGGCGAGAAGTTCGACGCCTTCCCGGATCGCCTGTCCGGTGGCCAGCAACAGCGCGTCGCGATTGCGCGTGCACTGGCCATGTCACCCAAGGTGCTGCTGTGCGACGAAATCACCTCGGCCCTGGACCCTGAACTGGTCAATGAAGTGCTCAGCGTGGTGCGTCAACTGGCCAACGACGGCATGACCCTGATCATGGTGACCCACGAAATGCGCTTCGCCCGGGAAGTCGGCGACAAACTGGTGTTCATGCACCAAGGCAAAGTGCATGAGGTGGGCGACCCCAAGACACTGTTCGCCAACCCAAAAACGCCGGAATTCGCCAACTTCATTGGCTCAGTGGAACAACCGGGCTGACCAGTTCGAAACTGCCCTGCCCTTCAAGGTGCGTCTCGCTACGCACCTGGAAGGCGTCGGCAGCCAGGTCGGTGTCGATATCGACCTGGGCCGTGAATTGACGCCCTGCCCTCGGCCCCCCGGCCACTCGCGCTATCAACGTCTGGCCGGGCAACAGGTGCCCGCTGACCGTCTCGCCGGCTGAGTGCGCGGGCGCCCAGCCAACGGCTTGCCCATCTAAACGCGCGTGTGTGAGGTTCAGGCGGAAATGCCCCTGGCGCCCGAAACGAAAGCTCTCGCCATCGGCCGCCACGCCGACAAAACGCAACGCGATTGCCGCGGGCTCAGCACACAGTACATTCACGCTCAACGAGCGAGTGCCGAGCGCCATGGACGTGCTTTCAACAAGCGCCTCTCTGCGAATAGCGCCGTAGTCTATGCGCGGCTGGCTCACCGATAACCGGCAATTTTCAGCCCGGGCATCAGGCGTCGCGAGCAGTGCGCAGAGCATTAGCAAAGGCACGCTTTTAAGCTTAACGGCCATGGCACACCGCCGAGGTGGTTTCATAGAACTTGTCATTGTCGGGTTGGCTCTTGAGGTCAATGCGTAGCAGGCAGGTAGAAGCGTCCGGCAATGAAACACGCAGGCTTTGCGCCTCATTGACGTCATTGAGGAACACCATGCCCTCGCCCACCACGCTGGTCACGAAGCGATCGCCCGTGCCGAACACCGAGGCGCCTTGAGGCAATGGCCGGCCATGCTGATCCTTTGCGGTGAGCAAAATACGGCGCACTTTCACCACATCGAAATCCACGGCATTGAAGGATCCACGGCCCGCCGTGAGCACCTGCGTGCCGTTTTTCAGGTCGACGCGCCTGGGCAAGGACGGGGTCTGCACCTCAACCCGGCTGTTGGTATAAGCCGGCAGGCCTGCGATCACGGCTTGCCCGCTGAAATCGGTCCACACCGGGCCTTGGGGGGTCTGGACTTTTGCCGCGCCGATATCCCCGACAGAGACGATGCCGAAGGTGTCCTGCACGGGGTAAGGCGAAAAGGTCAGCCCGCCTGCGTGAGCCACCACGCCGCCTTGCAGCTGCCCGGTGTAACTGGTGCCCTGCGGGTCGCGGCTGACACCCAGGCCGACCCGGGTATAACGAGGCAGCAGGTCCACCTGCCCGCGCACCGATGCCTGCCGGGCCTTGAGGTCGCGCTCGACGCCCACTTCGTAATTCACATACTCGTTGACCCGTTCGCTGAGCGACGTGCCGGCGGTGAACTGATCACCGCGACGACTGGTGTAACTGTGCACACGACGATCCCCACCCAATGGCACGCTGACCTGCAACCGCACGGACAAATCGTTGTCCAGCGCCCGTTCGCGCCGGTTGCCGGCACGCGTGACGTCACGATCAGACCGAGTGCCGCCCACTTGCGAGTCGGCAATCAACGCGACATCGGCGCGGCTGAATGACTTGTTCCACGAGGTGAACACATGCTCGCTCGTTCGCCCGTCAAATTGGGCGCTGCGGGTATAACCCAGCGAGAACACCCCCAGCGTGGGGTCGGCCCAGCTCATGCCTGCCGTGTACTGGTTCTTGAAGCGCGAACCCAATTCGTCGGGCCGGGAGACGCGGCCGGCTTCAGTGACCTCACGATAACCCTGGGTCTGGGTGGTCGCACTGAGGTTGACGTCAACATTGGGCAGCACCGGGCTGCTCACGGAGACGCTGCTGCGCGACCCGGACACTGCGTTTTTGCTGTCTCGCGACAAGTTGTGACGTGCCCCCACGGACACCCGCTGCACAAACACGCTGTTCAGGGTGACGCCCGCCGACCCATAGTCATCGGCGCTCAACAAGCCAAAGCCCGCCGACGAGTCGCGCCCCAGCCCCCATGTGCCGCTGGCCATGGCGACCCGCGGTGATGGCCCCTCTTCGAGGGTGTTTTTGCGCAACTTGCCAACCGAGAAATAATAACCAGGCGCCGCCGGACCAGCCCCCGCGAACGACGCCGTCGGCACCACGAAGCTGCGCCTGACACCGCGCACATCGATCACGCTGACGTCCAGGTCACTGGTGTCATTGAGCAGCGGCAACCCCGCAAGCCTGAACGGGCCTTCAGGCACCAACGTGCTGTAGATCAACGCACCGGACTGGCGCACTTCAACCCGCGACTGGCTCTGGGCGAGCCCTTCAACCACCGCATGGTTGCCGCCCGCAGCGGCACGCGATTGGCCATCGGGGTAAAACTGCAGCCCGGACAACTGGACCCCGCCAAACAACGGGTTATGGCTGGAGATCTGGCCGACCTGGAACGTCGACTGCAACGCAGCAATATCCCGCTGGGCAAACGCGTAAAGGTGTTCGGTGCGGGTCTTGCCGTTGTCGGACACATAGAACTGGCGGCTGCGGACCACCCAATCGTCAAGGTTGAAGCCTGCCTCGGTGTAGGCCGAGATGAACCGGCTGGGCCCACTGCGCGAATGACTGTCCAAACCCAGCACGTCATAGTTGAACAGCGCGGCTGCGCCGCCCGTGGAAAAGGGCCCGGCCTCCCACTGCGGCGCACGCAATGACTGGGTCGGCACAACCAGCGTCACTTCCTCGGTACCGGGGCGCAACCTCAGCATTGTGGTCGGGAACGCAGCGAGAAAGTCATGACAGGCCGCGTCCGGTGTAGCGCCTTCGTGGAGGATGTCGCGCGGCTTTACCAGCCCGGCTTTTTCCAGCAGCCCAGGCGTAAAACACAATCGACCCTCGTGATCGAAACGTGCATCTACCAGCCCAAGCGGGTTTCCATTGACCCGCAGGCCCACCACGTGCACGCCTTCACGAAAGCGCGCTGCACTGCGAAAGTAGTCGGAGACCTTGGGGTCAATACCGTGGGTTGTCAGTGCCGCGAGGTCAAAGCCCTCTCCCAACTCCAGCGCAGAAACAACGCCGGGCAAGCTCCAAAGGGCTGCAAAACCCATGATCAAGGTGGGCCTGCCGGGCCTAAAAAATGCCGCAATGCGGTGACTCGAAGGGTTAATCATCGGCCGATCAACCCTCATCGGTAAGGATCGGGGCGCGGTAGTTTTCTACCGAAAACCCATAGACCGTGGCGGGCTGGATCTGGACCTCGGCCACACCGTCCAGTGGGCCATCGACCTCTGCGGTCAATGCTTCACCCGGCAAAAGGTAAGCGCGCGGCAACGTGGCCGGGGCGCCTTGTGGAAGCAGGCGCACCTCCGGCGCCAGGCGCACCACATAGGCACTGTCGTTATGGGCCGTGAGGCCCTGCCCGGTCCGCTTCCACTTCAGCAACTCCCAGGGGGTTGAGTGCCGAGGCAAACCTTTGGGGTGCAGGATCAGCGGCAAATTCTGCCGAAGGGTGATACCGATGGTCGCACCGCCCGCCGTGCGCGCCTGGGGGATGCCCTCGAACGACACACGCTTGAGGCGTTGGGTCTTGAGCGGCTCACCCTGGGTGCTGATAAAACGCACCAACTGCGTATCGCCCGCCTCCACTCGTGTGATGGGCGGTGTAACGATCAACAGCAGTTGCGGGTCCTCGGGCACGTTCTCCACCACCGAGTGAAGCAACGCCGGCCCGGCATCGGTGTTCTTGATGTTTATTGTGGCCTCGCCCTCTTCCTCATAAAGCACCACGACCGTTGTTTCCGGCAGCATGCCGTCCGCCAGGGCAACACCGGTAAAAAAACCACAGGCACCTGCACTCCAAAACAACATAAAACTTATTATTGAAAACCCACGCACTCGACGTTCCCCGCAACCGACAAAGTTGACCCTGGGCAGTTAAACGCCCACAAAAAAACAGCCAACCAGAAAGTGTCAGTTTCTTGATTGGCTGTTTTGCGCTGTTTAGATGTAACTCAATACCAGTGTGGCGCGCCCATCAAGGGAGACATCGCGACTCAAGTCCAGATCCTGCGCCCGGTTGATGACCGCCTTCACCGCAAGAGTGCCGGTCAACTGGTTGATAGAGGCCGGCGTAAAGGTGGTGCTATTGCGCCACGAATACTGGGCAGGTGACTGAGCAACTTTGCCATCGCTGGTGAGCCAAACGCCGGTGCCATTACGCAGGATGGGGTACAGCGCCACGCCGGCAGAACGTAGGTCCCTGAGCGTGACCGAATAGCCACCGGTTCGCCGAGTCCCTACAGAACCCAAACCAAAATTCTGCGCCTCGGTAAAGCCTGGACCCAGGACACCCGGCACTTTGCTGCCCGCCTGCAGGTCGGTGAAGGAGATTCCGAACCTCGCCGGCGTTGTGCCGCAATTGACCACCAGGGAAGTGGTCTTCTCTTCGCGGGTGTTGAACGCGGTCTGGGATAATTCGCCGGAGCGAATCGTGCCGTAGTCGATGATGCCGCTGCCGGCGAGGCTGAGGTTACAGGCAGCGGGAGTAATCGTGCCCCTGACGACCAATTGGGCACTGGTGGTCGCCTGAGCGTTGAGGGTTGCAGCCAGGCAGGCGATACCGAGAGTCAAACCAACAATTGTTTTCATTTTTGTCCTGTCACTACGAAGTTAACAGGCATTGTTTATTCGCGTCCTGGCGAATCCATCGCCCAACCACTTATCTTCCCGGACATACATAACGATAAATAAATAACACCCAGGCAACATTGCCGAGTGACAGTCTGCTGCTTTGGTACCTCATTAAAAAATCGGACAACACATCAGTATTTGTCGGAGTGATGAAAATAAGTAGTGGCTCTCAGTTAATAACAAGGTAGTCCATAACAAAACAAACTAAGAGAACAGCGACTCAATCATTGTAGGCAAATTCAGAATCCGCCTTGAAAACCACGAACGTCAAAATGCCTACATCATTGAATGGCTTATTCATCGCATGCTTACGAAACCGGCCTACATTTCCCACATGAATTCCCCACAGACAGCATCACGCAAATTACTGAAGCACAACGCGTTGGCGCCAGCGTTCGATCGTGGCACGATGGTCAGGTTATCGACCGAGACCCCCAAACCATGCCGCAATCCCAAGCCAAGAATCTGTCCTTGATCGCCGCTATCGACCTGGGCTCCAACAGCTTTCACATGGTCGTGGCCAAGGCCCAGAACGGCGAAATCCGCATCCTTGAGCGGCTCGGCGAAAAAGTGCAACTGGCTGCCGGGATCGACGACGAGCGCCAGCTCAATGAAGAATCCATGCAGCGCGGGCTCGATTGCCTCAAGCGCTTTGCCCAACTGATCAACGGCATGCCCCTGGGCGCTGTGCGAATCGTTGGCACCAACGCCTTGCGTGAAGCCCGCAACCGCGGCGAGTTCATCCGCCGCGCCGAAGCAATCCTCGGGCATCCGGTAGAGGTCATTTCGGGCCGCGAAGAAGCGCGCCTGATCTACCTCGGCGTCTCCCACACCCTGGCCGACACCCCGGGCAAACGCCTGGTGGCGGACATCGGCGGCGGCAGCACCGAATTCATCATCGGCCAGCGTTTCGAACCGCTGCTGCGCGAAAGCCTGCAGATGGGTTGCGTCAGTTATACCCAGCGTTATTTCAAGGACGGCAAGATCACCCCGGCGCGCTATGCCCAGGCCTACACCGCGGCGCGTCTGGAAATCATGAGCATCGAACACGCCCTGCATCGCTTGACCTGGGATGAAGCCATCGGCTCGTCCGGCACCATCCGCGCGATCGGCCTGGCCCTCAAAGCCGGCGGCCATGGCACCGGTGAGGTCAACGCCGAAGGCCTGGCCTGGCTCAAGCGCAAACTGTTCAAGCTGGGCGATGCAGAGAAAATCGACTTTGACGGCATCAAGCCTGATCGGCGCACCATTTTCCCGGCCGGCCTGGCGATTCTCGAGGCGATTTTCGACGCCCTCGAACTGCAACGCATGGACCACTGCGACGGCGCGCTGCGCGAAGGCGTGCTCTATGACCTGCTGGGCCGCCATCACCATGAAGACGTGCGTGAACGCACCCTCAGCTCGTTGATGGAGCGTTATCACGTCGACCTGGAACAAGCCGCGCGCGTGGAGCGCAAGGCCCTGCATGCCTTCGACCAAGTGGCCGAGGACTGGGACCTGGCAGACGGCGTGTGGCGCGAGCTGCTCGGCTGGGCTGCCAAGGTGCATGAAGTGGGCCTGGACATCGCCCACTACCATTACCACAAACATGGCGCCTACCTGATCGAGCACTCGGACCTCGCCGGTTTCTCGCGCGAAGACCAACAGATGCTCGCCCTGCTGGTGCGTGGCCATCGCCGCAACATTCCCAAGGACAAGTTTGCCGACTTCGGCAGCGAAGGCAGCAAGCTGATTCGCCTGTGCGTGCTGCTGCGCTTTGCAATCCTGTTCCACCACATTCGCGGCACCCAGGAAATGCCCCAGGTCACCCTGCGCGCCCACGGCGACAGCCTGGATGTGGTGTTCCCCAAAGGCTGGCTGGATGAAAACCAGCTGACCCAGGCGGATTTTGCCCAGGAAGCGGAATGGCTGACGCGGGTGGGGTTCAGCCTGAACCTGCGCTGAGCCGATCTAAAGAACACTGCACAAACACATGTGGGAGGGGGCTTGCCCCCGATGGCGGAGGACCAGTCAATGAATCTGTTGACTGACACTCCTTCATCGGGGGCAAGCCCCCTCCCACATTTTCAGAGCGCGTTGGCTTTAGTTCACCGCAAGAATCGGGCTACCCAGCTTTTCCAGCAACGTCGCCTGCGCACTGCGCGGGTTCTGGTTGCCGGTCGGCGTGTTGCGCACGTAGCGGCCGTCCGACTGCAGGCTCCAGCTGTGGGTGTTGTCAGTGAGGTAGCTTTCCAGCTCTTTCTTGACGCGCATGATCAGCTTCTTGCCTTCCACCGGGAAGCAGGTCTCTACACGCTTATCGAGGTTTCGCTCCATCCAGTCGGCACTGGAGAGGAACATCTGCTCTTCGCCGCCGTTGAGGAAGTAGAACACCCGCGTGTGCTCCAGGAAGCGCCCGATGATCGATCGCACGTGGATGTTATGCGAAACCCCGGCGATGCCCGGACGCAGGCAGCACATGCCACGCACCACCAGGTCGATGCGCACACCGGACTGGCTGGCCTTGTACAGCGCGCGGATGATCTTCGGATCGGTCAGCGAGTTGAACTTGGCGATGATGTGCGCCGGTTTGCCGTCGAGGGCGAACTGGGTCTCGCGGGCAATCATGTCGAGCATGCCCTTTTTGAGCGTGAACGGCGCGTGCAGCAGCTTCTTCATGCGCAAGGTCTTGCCCATGCCGATCAACTGGCTGAACAACTTGCCGACGTCTTCACACAACGCGTCGTCTGAGGTCAGCAGGCTGTAGTCGGTGTAGAGCTTGGCGTTGCCGGCGTGGTAGTTGCCAGTGCCCAAGTGCGCGTAACGCACAATCTCGCCGGCTTCGCGGCGCAGGATCAGCATCATCTTGGCGTGGGTCTTGAAACCGACCACGCCGTAGATCACCACGGCACCGGCCGCTTGCAGGCGGCTGGCCAGTTGCAGGTTGGACTCTTCGTCAAAACGCGCACGCAACTCGATCACCGCGGTGACTTCCTTGCCGTTTCGCGCGGCATCTACCAGTGCGTCGACGATTTCCGAGTTGGCGCCGGAACGGTACAGCGTCTGGCGCACAGCCAGAACATGCGGGTCCTTGGCGGCCTGGCGCAGCAGGTCGACCACCGGGGTGAACGACTCGAACGGGTGCAGCAGCAAAATGTCCTGCTTGCTCACCACGCTGAAGATGTTCTCGCTGTTTTGGAGCAATTTCGGGATCTGCGGCGTGAACGGCGTGTATTGCAGCTCGGGGTGGCTGTCCAGACCGGTGATGCTGAACAGGCGCGTCAGGTTGACCGGGCCATTGACCTGGTACAACTCGGACTCGGCCAGGTTGAACTGCTTGAGCAGGTAGTCCGACAGGTGTTTAGGGCAGGTGTCTGCCACTTCCAGACGCACCGCGTCGCCGTAGCGGCGCGAGAACAGCTCACCGCGCAGGGCGCGGGCCAAGTCTTCGACGTCTTCGGAATCCAGCGCCAGGTCGGCGTTACGGGTCAGGCGGAACTGGTAGCAGCCCTTTACCTTCATGCCCTGGAACAGGTCATCGGCGTGCGCGTGGATCATCGACGACAGGAATACATAGTTGTCGCCAGCGCCCCCCACCTCTTCCGGTACCTTGATGATTCGTGGCAACAGACGCGGCGCCGGGATGATCGCCAGGCCCGAATCGCGGCCGAAGGCGTCGATGCCTTCCAGTTCGACGATGAAGTTCAGGCTCTTGTTCACCAGCAGCGGGAACGGGTGCGTCGGGTCCAGACCAATCGGGGTGATGATCGGCGAAATTTCGTCTCGGAAGTAACGGCGCACCCAGGTCTTGATCTTGGTGGTCCAGTGCCGGCGACGAATGAAGCGGACCTGATGTTTTTCCAGCTCCGGCAACAGGATGTCGTTGAGGATCGCGTATTGGCGGTCCACGTGGCCGTGCACCAGCTCGCTGATGCGCGCCAGGGCCTGGTGCGGCTGCAGGCCGTCGGCGCCCGCTTGTTCGCGGGCGAAGGTGATTTGCTTCTTGAGGCCGGCGACGCGGATCTCGAAGAACTCGTCCAGGTTGCTGGAGAAAATCAGCAGGAATTTCAGCCGTTCCAGCAGCGGATAGGACTCATCCAGCGCCTGCTCGAGCACGCGGATGTTGAATTGCAGTTGTGACAACTCGCGGTGGATGTACAGGCTGCTGTCATCCAGGTTGGTCACCGCCACCACCGGCGCCGGCGCGGGGGCCTCGGCCACCACGGCAGGCGGTGCGGGCTCCAGCTCCGGCGGCGTTTCGGTGACTTGTTCCACCACCGGGTGAGCGTCTTTTACGGCAACTTCTGAGAGTCCTTCGGTATTCATTGAGTGTTCCTGTGAGGGCTATTGTTGCTCTCTAAGCAATTGGGCGGCGCGGGCGGCGAAGTAGGTCAGAATGCCATCAGCGCCGGCACGTTTAAAGGCAGTCAGGGATTCGAGGATCACCGCTTCACTCAACCAACCATTCTGGATCGCGGCCATGTGCATCGCGTATTCACCGCTGACCTGATAGACAAAGGTCGGCACCTTGAATTCCTCTTTGACCCGATAAAGGATGTCCAGGTACGGCATCCCTGGTTTGACCATCACCATGTCGGCGCCTTCAGCCAGATCCGCCGCGACTTCGTGCAGGGCTTCCTGGCTGTTGGCCGGGTCCATCTGGTACGAAGCCTTGTTGGCCTTGCCCAGGTTCAGTGCCGAGCCCACCGCATCGCGGAAAGGCCCGTAATAGGCGCTGGCGTACTTGGCCGAGTAGGCCATGATCCGCACATTGACGTGGCCGGCCAGCTCCAGGGCTTCGCGAATCGCCTGGATGCGACCGTCCATCATGTCCGACGGTGCGACGACCTGGGCGCCAGCGGCTGCGTGGGACAACGCCTGTTTGACCAGCGCATCGACGGTAATGTCGTTTTGAACATAGCCGTCTTCGTCAAGAATGCCATCCTGGCCGTGGGTGGTGAACGGGTCCAGCGCCACGTCGGTGATCACCCCCAGCTGCGGGAAACGCTCGCGCAACGCGCGGGTGGCACGCTGGGCAATGCCTTGCGGGTTCCAGGCTTGCGCAGCATCAAGAGACTTGAGTTCAGACGGCGTCACTGGAAACAGCGCCAGCGCCGGAATTCCGAGTTCCACCCAGTTCGCCGCCTCGATCAGCAGCTGATCAATGGTCAAGCGCTCCACACCCGGCATCGATGCCACGGCTTCCCGACGGTTTTCACCGTCCAGCACAAACACCGGCAAGATCAGATCGTTCGTCGTCAGCACGTTTTCACGCACCAGGCGGCGAGAAAAATCATCACGGCGATTGCGGCGCAGGCGGGTAGCAGGGAACAGGCGATTGGCAGGGGTAAAGCTCACGACAGACTCCTGAGCCCGTGTTTACGGGCGAGCGTTGCAGTTATAAGCGGCCATTATGACGAAGGAATGACAGTTGTGCTTATCGATGCGACCTGCAGTCGCATTCGTCGCATATGTAGGAATTGTTCACTTCGTGACACATCTCGATACTTTCATGAATGTTCACGAAGGCGTAGGCTGCGCGTTCATTTCGCCAGCACCCCAGACCATGCTTCAACAATTTCTGCATGACTTCGGCTACTTTGCGCTCTTCCTGGGCACGTTCTTCGAAGGCGAAACCATTCTGGTTCTCGCAGGCTTCCTGGCGTTCCGTGGATACATGGATATCAATCTGGTGGTGGTCGTTGCCTTCTTTGGCAGCTATGCCGGTGACCAGCTGTGGTACTTCCTGGGGCGCAAGCATGGCCGCAAACTGTTGGCGCGCAAGCCGCGCTGGCAATTGATGGGCGACAAAGCGCTGGAACACATCCGCAAGCATCCGGATATCTGGGTGTTGAGCTTTCGGTTCGTCTACGGGCTGCGCACCGTGATGCCGGTGGCGATTGGCTTGTCCGGCTACCCGCCTTTGCGCTACTTGCTGCTCAACGGCATTGGCGCGGCGGTGTGGGCGGCGGCGCTGGGCGCTGCGGCTTATCATTTTGGCGCGGTGCTGGAAGGCATGCTCGGCAGCATCAAGAAATATGAGCTGTGGGTGCTGGGCGCGCTGCTGTTGCTGGGCTTGGGCCTGTGGCTGCGCCGCCGCTTCAAGAACGCGCGCATTGCCCGCCAGGCCTGCGAAGATGCCAAGGCCCGGCTGGCCGCAGAGCAACTCGCCGAGCCCGCCAAGGTCGACGCGCCTAAGACGCCAATCGAGTAAGCCGGTCTCTGCAGCAGTAGAGACCCATCACGCTGAGCAAGCTGTAACTCACCAGGCCCAGCCAGCCCAAATTGCTGGCCGGCCACAGCCCCACCACCGGCGCCAGCCATACCAACGGTACATTCAGCCCCAGGCGCACCAACTCGGCTTTCAGGGCCCAGGGGCGATTTTCCAACGCCACGCCCAGCGTGAACAACCCTGACGCCATCGCGCTCCAGCCCAGGATCAACGCCGCCGTGGGCAGCCCTTCGCCGGCATTCATCAGATAGCTGCCAAACCCTACATATGCCGCAAATTGCAGGGCAACGTAGATTTGCTGGCGTGCGTCCAGCGGCACTTCGAATTTGCGGAACTGGCTCAAATCGGGCTTGGCCAGCGGGTATTTGGCTTTGACATCCGCCGGGCGCCACCCGGTGCGCATGAACCAGATGCGCAGCTTGTCCCACCAACTTTCGGTACGCCGCGCGTCACTCCACAACTGCGCATAAAACTGCAGGTTGGCCCACAGCGGGTTCCAACTGGCCAAGGGCGTGGTCACGCCAAAGATCACCGGCTCGTTGTCGTCTTCTTCCTGGAAGCTGCCGAACAACCGGTCCCAAATAATGAACACGCCGCCATAGTTGCGATCCATGTAAAGAGCGTTCTGTGCATGGTGAGCCCGATGATTGGACGGTGTGACGAAGAACCATTCGAACCAGCCAAGCTTGGGCACGTGGCGGGTGTGCACCCAGAACTGATACAGAAGATTGAGCGAGGCCACGCTGATAAACACCACCAGCGGCACGCCCACCACGGCCAGGGGCAGGTAGAAAATCCAGCTCAGCAAGAAGCCGGTACTGGTCTGGCGCAGGGCGGTGGTGAGGTTGTAGTCCTCGCTCTGGTGATGCACCGAGTGCGCGGCCCACAGAATGTTGCGCTCATGCCCGCAACGATGCAGCCAGTAGTAGCAGAAGTCATAGAACACAAAGGCGAATACCCAGGTCCACACGCTCTGGGCCGAGAGTTCGATCAAGGCCAGGTGCTTGAGGGCGAAGGCGTAGGTCAGCAGCCCGACGCCTTTTGTCAGCAAGCCCGTGGTGGTGGACAGCACGCCCGTGCTGAGGCTGTTGATGGCGTCGGCCACCCGATAGTTGCGCTCGCCGCGCCAGCGGTCGGCCAGCAGCTCAACCACGATCAAGGCGATGAAAAACGGTACCGCGTAAGGCACGAAGTCCATGGGCTAGTCCGGTCTGTTTTTGTTACATCAAGATTAGGTGTAGCGGCGCGAGATCCCATTGGCAACAGGTGACAAATTAGTAGACATTTAACGCCATGAAATAGGGAGAAATACTCATGAGCAAAAAGATTGCAGTGATCCTTTCCGGCTGTGGCGTGTACGACGGCGCAGAGATCCACGAAAGCGTGATCACCTTGTTGCGCCTGGACCAGCGGGGCGCCCAGGTCCAATGTTTTGCGCCGGATATCGCGCAACATCACGTGATCAACCACCTCACCGGCGAAGAGATGCCCGAGTCGCGTAACGTGCTGGTGGAGTCGGCGCGGATTGCCCGGGGTGACGTGAAAGATATTCGAGAGGCCCGCGCCGAAGACTTTGATGCGCTGATCGTGCCCGGCGGGTTTGGCGCGGCGAAGAACCTGTCGAACTTTGCCGTGGAAGGCGCAGGTTGCAGCGTCAATCCGCAGGTGCTGGCGCTGGCGGAAGCCTTCGCCGAAGCGAGCAAGCCGGTGGGGCTGATCTGCATTTCGCCGGCACTGGCCGCGAAAATCTACGGCCCCGGCGTGACCTGCACCATCGGCAACGATGCCGACACCGCCGCTGCCCTCGACAAGATGGGCGCCACCCACCGCGACTGCACAGTGGAAGACATCGTCGAGGACACCCCGCGCAAACTGGTGAGCACCCCGGCCTACATGCTTGGCAAGAACATCAGCGAGGTGGCCTCAGGTATCAACAAACTCGTGGATCGGGTATTGGAATTGACTCACGAGGATGATTGATCGCCTCCCGAACACTTAAGGGTGGTCAGTCCACCCGTTGTGGCTAGCAAGCTCTTAGTGGCGAGCAGGGCTAATTGTGGCGAGCGGGCTTGCCCCGCGTTGGGCTGCGCAGCAGCCCCAATTCAGGCGACGCGGTCAGTCAGTTAATCTGCGGCGCGAAGTGTTGGGGCGGCTTCGCCCCCCAACGCGGGGCAAGCCCGCTCGCCACAGGAACACCGCTCGCCAACGTCAGGCCTCGCGCATTAGCTTGGTCAATATCCTGTCCAGCGCATTGGCAAACGCCTGCTTATCCTTTTCGCCATGGGGCGGCGGCCCTCCGCCCATCTGGCCCTGCTCGCGCAGATCAGTAAACAGGTTACGCACTGCCAGCCGTTCGCTCATGTTTGCCGGGCTGAACTCCTTACCGCGTGGGTCAAGGGCCGTGACGCCCTTCTTCACCAGCCGGTCGGCCAAGGGCACGTCGCTGCAAATCACCAGCTCACCGGGCACGGCGTGTTCCACCAGGTAGTCATCCGCCGCATCCGGGCCGCTGGGTACCACGATCAACTTCACACACGCAAAGCTCGGTTTGATCTGGCTTTGCCCCGCCACCAATACCACCTCGAACTGGCGCTTGAGGGCGAATTTCACCACCTGGTCCTTGGCCGCCCGTGGGCAAGCATCCGCATCGATCCACACGCGCATGGTCAGGCTGGCACGCGGCGTTTTTCTGCCAGGCGGCTGCGGCCGTACAGCACCACAATCGCCAGGATCGCCACGGCCTGCGCACTCAACGAATACGCGTCGGCGTGGATGCCCAGCCAGTCGAAGTCAAAGAACGCCACCGGCCGTGTGCCGAAGATGCCGGCTTCCTGCAAGGCCTTCACGCCATGGCCGGCGAACACCACCGACAGCGCGCACAGCAGCGCTGCGTTGATGCCGAAGAACAACGCCAAGGGCAGCTTCGCCGAGCCGCGCAGGATCACCCACGCCAGGCCCACCAGCAGCACCAGCGCCGTGGCGCCACCGGCCAGCACCGCGTTGTGCCCGGCAGGGCCGGCTTGCAGCCACAGGGTTTCGTAGAACAGGATCACTTCGAACAGCTCGCGGTACACCGAGAAGAACGCCAGCATCGCAAAGCCGAAGCGCCCGCCGCCGCCCACCAGGCTGCTCTTGATGTAATCCTGCCAGGCCGCCGCGTGGCGTCGGTCGTGCATCCACACGCCCAACCACAGCACCATCACGCTGGCGAACAGTGCCGTGCAGCCCTCAAGCAATTCGCGCTGGGCGCCGCTGACGTCAATCACATACGCCGCCAATGCCCACGTCGCCAGCCCGGCCAACAGCGCCAGGCCCCACCCGACGTTGACGCTGCGCACCGCCGATTGCTGGCCGGTGTTACGCAGGAAAGCCAGAATTGCCGCCAGCACCAGGATCGCTTCCAGACCTTCACGCAACAGAATCAGGAGGCCGGAGATGTAGCTCAACGACCAGCTCAAGCCATCGCTGCCCAGCAGGCCGGCAGATTCAGTGAGTTTGCCCTTGGCCACGTCCAGACGCTGTTGCACCTGCTCGATCGGCAGGCCGTCCTGCAATGACTGCCGGTAGGCCATCAGGGCTTTCTCGGTGTCCTTGCGCACGTTGGCATCGACGTTGTCCAACGAGCTTTCTACCAGCTCAAACCCTTCCAGGTAGGCGGCTACCGACAAGTCGTAGGCCTGTTCGTGATCACCGTTGCGGAACGCGGCGAGGCTCTTGTCCAGCGTGGTCGCGGTGTAATCGAGCAACTGTGCCGGGCCACGCTTGACCTGCGGCGGCTGCGCACGCTGGGCGCGGAACGTCGCGGCGGCGGCCGGGCCGTTTGCGGCCAGCACTTCATTGGGGGTCTGGCGGGCCAGGTCGGCAAGGTTGAAGGGTTGTTCGCTGTTTGCCGCAGCCGGGTCAGCGGTGAAACCGGCGATGTAGGTCGCCAGGTCCCAGCGTTGACGGTCATCGAGTTGGTCGGCGAAAGACGGCATGTCAGTGCCCTCGACGCCCAGGCCGAGTGTGTTGTAGATCGCGTAAAGGCTCAGGCGGTCCAGGCGCGCGGCGTCACGCAGGTTCGCGGGCGGCGGCGTCATGCCGGTGCTGGCCGGGCCATCACCGGCGCCCGCAGTGCCGTGGCACACCGAGCAGTGCTGGGCATAGAGCGGTGCGCCGCGCGTGGGGTCTGGTGTGATCGCCGGAGCCTGGCTGACCTCGTACGCCACGGCCAACTTGGCACCCAATTGACGGGCCTGGTGGGCGACGGTCGTGCCCTCTTCACGCGCGGTCACCGCCGCCAGCAATTCATTGACGCCCTTTATCAAATCGGCGCGTTCGGGCTTCTCGGGTAAATCCGCTACCAGGCCCTGCAATACCCCAAGAAACTCCACCTGCTCGCGGTATTCGGATTCATCCACAACCGTGCCCGCGTCCACCGTCGGCGGGTAGTCGGCCCCGATGTAATCGAGCAGATGCAAGGCTTGAGGCGCGCCCTCGGCAGTGGCCGCCAACAGATTAAAGCTGCACGACATCAGCGCCGGCAGCATCAGCAAGGCGAGAAAACGGTAAAGGGCAGTCATGAATGAATCTCAAAGGGAAATGCGAAGTAACACATTGTTTAACGTTAAGGGGTTTGACTCAAGACGTCAGTGACAAGGCGATGGAAATATCGCGGTCGACATGATGGCAATCGCACAAATAAACGAAGCAAAAAGCCATTGTTTTGCCAGTAATGGCGCCTATAATGCCGCGCCCTGTTATTGCGAAAGGGAATTTATTTCCTCGTTTTTATGAGGAATAGGCACATCGGCTGATTATTTTCAGGGAAGAAGTTTGTATGGCATTTCGCGCCTTAACCCCGCTCGCGCTCGCGGCGGTGACCTTGCTGTCCGGTTGTTCGATGTTTCGCAGCTACGACACGGAGCTGCAAGCCACCAACCTACAGTTGGCCACCGGCAATGTCGACGGTGCCCTGACCCTGCTGGAAAAAAACAATACCGGCGACGACAAAGACCTGCTCTATTTCTTCGAAAAGGGCGAGCTGTTGCGCGCCAAGGGCGACCTCACCGGCAGCCAGACCGCCTGGCGCAGCGCCGACCTGCAAGTCTACAAGTGGGAAGAGTCGGTCAAGTTCGACAGCGAAAAGTACCTCGCCCAGTTCGGCAGCTTCCTGGTCAACGACAAAGTGCGTCGCTATGAAGGTTATGACTACGAAAAAGTCATGCTCACCACCCAGATGGCCTTGAACCTGCTGGCCGTGAATGACTTCGACGGTGCCCGCACCGAGATCAAGAAGACCCACGAACGTGAAGCGGTGATCGCCGACCTGCGTGACAAGGAATACCTCAAGCGCGAAAACGAAGCCGAGCGCCAAGGCGTCACCACTCAGATCAAAGACCTGCGCGGTTACCCGGTGGAAGCGCTGGACGCGCCGGATGTGGTCGGCCTGAAAAACAGCTACCAGAGTGCGTTCAGCCATTACCTGGCAGGCTTCGTCTACGAAGCCCTCGGCGAAAAAGACCTGGCTGCGCCCGGCTACCGCAAGGCCGCCGAGCTGCGCCCCAACACGCCGCTGCTGGAGCAGGCGTTGCTCGAGCTGGACAAGTCCAGGGTCGGCGCCGATGAGACCGACGTACTGATCGTGGTCCAGAGCGGCCTGGCACCGGCACGCGATTCGATCCGCCTGCCATTGCCAATCCCGATCAATGGCAACCTGGTGATCACCCCGCTGTCGTTCCCGGTGATCAAGGCCGATAACTCCACGGCGACCTTTGCCCAGATCGGCGTGGACGGCAGGCAACAGAACCTCACCGCACTCAACAGCACCACGGCCATGTCACGCCGCGCCCTGCGTGACGACATGCCGGGGATCATCCTGCGCACCACCGTGCGTGCGGTCAGCCGTGGCGTGGCGCAGAACAACCTGAACAAGACCAACCCCATGGCGGGCCTGGTGCTGGGCATCGCCTCGGCCGTGACCGAAGGCGCCGACACTCGCACCTGGCGCACGCTGCCGGACCTGACCCAAGTGACGCGACTGCGCCTCAAGCACGGCGACCACCAGGTCAGCCTGCCCAACGCCCTGGGCGGCACGCTGGTGACGGTCAAGGCCGACCAGCGCTATCAAGTGATCACCCTGCGCGTGGTCGGCAACCAGGTATTCGCGGGTGGCCTCGCGGCCCACGTGGTACCGAGTGCTGCCAACCAGGCCATCGCCCTCAAACAACCTTAAGGAGCACGCTATGCGTCATTTCATTCTCGGCGCCCTGGCGCTGGTCCTGCTCGCCGGCTGTGCCACCCCGCCGCCGCCGGAGCCTGGCAGCGCCGCCAGCAAAATCGTGGTGATGGGCACGTTCAAGGGCATCGCCGTCGGTGCCATTCGTGTGGCCCGCGAAAATGGCTTTCTCACCGCCAAGGTGCAGCTGAGCAACATCACCAGCAGCAACCAGATGATGTATTACCGCTTTGCCTGGCTGGGCGCCGACGGCTTCCCGGTGGGCGATGAAGAAACCTGGAAAGTGCTGAACCTGTACGCCAACCAGGCCACTTTCCTGCCGGCCATCGCCAACCTGCCTCAGGCGGCGGACTTTCGTCTTGAAGTGAAAACGCCTTGAAGCCTTCACCTATCAGTTTTCAGAGAGATTTCCCCATGTTTGCACGCGTCTCGATTCTCGCCGTGGTTGCCCTGTTGGCCAGCGGTTGCTCCAACACCTCGCCGGTCCTTGGCGGCAAGAACATCAGCTACGGCGACTCTAAGGCCGTGGAATTGGTCACCAACGAGTTCGGCTCGACCGACCTGCAGATGATCGCCGAAAGCATGACCCGCTCCCTGGCCCAGTCCGGCATCTTGCAGGGCCGCCCGGTCGTGCAGGTGTATGACGTGAAGAACAAGACCAGCGAGTACATCGACACCCGTGAGATCACCACGTCGATCAAGACCCAGCTGATGAAGACCGGCACTGCGCGCTTCGCCAGCGACAACACCGATATGCAGAGCCAGGTTGATCAGCTCAAGCTGCAAAACCAAAGCGGCCTGTACAAAAAAGCCACGGTCAGCAAGACCGGCAATATGGTCGCCGCCAAGTACCGCCTGGAAGGCTCCATCAGCTCCATCGTCAAGCGCAGCTCGGACTACAAAGACGTCTTCTACAAATTCAGCCTGCAGCTGATCGACGTCGAGAGCGGCCTGGCCGAATGGATGGACGAGAAAGAAATCCGCAAAACCACGGAGCGCTGAGCAATGCGTGCATGGATCGGCATGATCGGCCTGCTGTGCGCCTTTGGCGCCTCGGCCGCCCCGAAGATCGCGGTGACTGACCTTGCCTACGAGGCACGGGTCGAGGAATACATCCACGCGGTCTCGGCCAGCAACAACTTCCAGGCCAGCGCCTATCAGGCCAGCGGTGCGTCGAGCTACAGCGAGTATGAGAGCCGCACCAGCTACATCGAACAGGCTGAGCTGCGTAATTTCAGTGGTGATATCAAGGGCGAGATTCTCAAGTCGCACCAGTTCCAGCTGGTACAGGGCACGCCTTACACCGCCGACGCCAAGGGCGATGTGTATGACGTGATCAAGCGCATCAAGGCCGGCAACTTCAAGGGCGCCGACTACGTGCTGTTCGGCACCTTGTCAGACATCGACTTCACCCAGGACATCAACGCCCTGGACCACACCAACAGCTACTCGGCCGTGCTGGGCCTGACGCTGGTGGCGGATTTCAGCCTGATCAACACGCGCACCTTCGAGATCACCTCGGCATTTACCGCGATGGGTGAAGGCCAGGACACCAAGCTGGTGAACAGCCGCGATCTACGCGTGAGTCTGAACCGGCCGCGAGTGGTAAGGGACGTGTCCAAAGCCTTGGGTGAGGATGTGGCCCGGCAATTGGCAGAGCAGCTGGGCGGCGGGTATCAAGAACCCGGCAAGCCTGCGCTGCGCAACAACCTGCCAAGGGACGAAGCGCCGAAGATTCTGCGCTGAGCACTCATCTCAGAGCCAACACATAACAAATGTGGGAGCTGGCTTGCCTGCGATACAGACACTGCGGTGCGTCAGTTACACCTCGGTGATGCTATCGCAGGCAAGCCAGCTCCCACATTTTTGATCCGGTTTCGTCAATCAAGCCGTTGCGCGATGCAAGCTGGCCAGGAAACCCGCAGCCCCCACAAACAAACCGGCAAAGGTGCGGTTCATGCGCTTTTGCTGCTTCGGCGTGCGCAGCAGGCGCAAGACCTTCGACGCCAGCCCCGTATAGCCCGCCATCACGATCATATCGACGCAGATCATGGTCGCGCCCAGGATCAGGTACTGAATCAGCAGTGGCGCCTGCGGGTTCACGAACTGCGGCAGCACCGCCAGCATGAACACCAGCGCCTTGGGGTTGCTGGCATTGACCAGAAAACCACGGAACATCATCGCCAGCGGCTTGCCGATCGGGCGTATGGCTGAATCTTCGCTCATGTCCATGGGCAGCGCGCGCCATTGCTTGACCGCGAGGTACACCAGGTACGCCACGCCAAACCATTTGATCGCATAAAACGCGTTCGAGGACGCCGCCAGAATGGCACCCAGGCCACCCGCGACCACGGCAATCTGCATCGCCAGGCCCAGTTGCAGGCCAATGGCATTCCAATAGCCACGCAGGAAACCGTATTGCAGGCCGCTGGACATCGACGCGATGGCGCCAGCGCCGGGGGACAGGGAGATGATCCAACTGGCCACAAAAAAGGCCAGCCATGTGTCGAGTGCCATTACACACCTCAGAGGGAGAGTTAGCGGTTGAGCCTAAAGCTAACTCCGCCGAGCAAAGGCTGGCTAGATATTTTTACAGGATGTAAATACTAGCGGTCGCCCGGAAACACATGGGTGCCGGGCCAACGCCGCACCGAGCGCTGGAAGAACAGGCTGTTAGGCACTTGCACCATCGCACTGTCGGTACCGGCGTCCTGCACTTCAATCAATGTGGTGTAGAGCAGGTTGATCGCCACGACCCGGCCTTTGACGCCCGGTTTGTCGACGGTATCCACCAACTCGACGATGTCACCCAGGCGGAACGGCCCGACGGTGAAAATCAAGATCGCGCACAGCAGGTTGGACAGCACCGACCACATCGCGAAAAACGCCACGGCGGCCACTGCGACAAACCCCGACAGCGCCGTCCACAGCACCGTGGCTGACACACCAAGACGGCCCAGCACAAAGATCAACGCGCTGCCCATGATCAGCCAGCGCAGGCCGCCACGCAGGGGCATCAGCAGTTGTGGCGGGAACGGGTAGCGCTCCCCCAGACGATTCAGGCCCTTGGCGACGAAGCGCTGGGCGAGATAACCCGCCAGCAGGATCAGCAGGATTTGCACAGCGATCCAGACCGGTTCGACCCACTGCGTCGGCAATGGCAATTGCAGCGCTTCCATCAGGACAGCGCCTCCAGCTCCGCTTGCAGGGTTTCCAGCAGTTCGAGGGCTTCCATCCAGGTTTCCTCCAACTGACCTTCACGCACCTTGAGCTTGGCTTGTTCGGCCAACAGGTCGCGCAACTCGTCCTTGCGCGCCGCCTCGTACACGGCGCTGTCGCCCAGGCTGGTTTCGATCCTGGCCAGGCGCTCGTGCACCTTGCCCAGCTCGGCTTCCAGCTTGTCGGCTTCGCGCTTGTGCGGCGCCAACTGCTGGCGCAGTGCGGCGGCGGCCTGGCGCTGGGCCTTCTTGTCAGTTTTGTCCGGGTTGACCGGCGTGTTGCTGGCCGGAGCGTTGCGCAGACGGTAGTCCGTCAGCCACCGTGCGTAGTCGTCCAGGTCGCCGTCGAACTCTTCAACTTTGCCGTCAGCCACCAGCAGGAAGTTGTCGGTGGTGCTCTTGAGCAAGTGGCGATCGTGAGACACCACCAGTACCGCACCACTGAATTCCTGCAAGGCCATGGTCAGCGCCAGGCGCATTTCCAGGTCCAGGTGGTTGGTCGGTTCGTCGAGCAGCAGCAGGTTTGGCCGGTCCCAGGCGATCAGGGCCAAGGCCAGGCGGGCTTTTTCGCCGCCGGAGAAGTTCAACACCGGCTCATCGATGCGTGCGCCACGGAAGTCGAAACCACCGAGGAAGTCACGCAAGGTTTGCTCACGTTCGGTCGGCGCCAGACGCTGCAGGTGCAGCAACGGGCTGGCCTTGGAATCGAGGGAATCCAGCTGATGCTGCGCGAAGTAGCCCACCACCAGGTTCTCGCCGCGCGTCAGGCGGCCGGCCAGGGGTTGCAGTTCACCCGACAGGTTCTTGATCAGCGTCGACTTGCCGGCGCCGTTGGGGCCGAGCAAACCGATACGCGCACCCGGCGTGAGCTGCAGCTTGACCTTCTCCAGGATGGTTTTGTCGCCATAACCCAGGCGTGCATCCGAAAGGTCCAGCAACGGGCTGGAGATCTTTACCGACTCGCGGAACACGAAGTCGAACGGCGAATCGACGTGCGCCGCCGACAGCTCTTCCATGCGCTCCAACGCCTTGATCCGGCTCTGGGCCTGACGGGCCTTGGTGGCCTGGGCCTTGAACCGGGCGATGTAGCTTTCCATGTGCGCACGTTGCGCTTGCTGCTTCTCGAAGGCTTGCTGCTGCTGAGCCAGGCGTTCGGCGCGGGCGCGTTCGAACGCGGTGTAGCCGCCACGGTAGAGCGTGATTTTCTTCTGTTCGACATGGGCGATATTGTCGACCACGGCATCGAGGAAATCCCGGTCGTGGGAAATCAGCAGCAAGGTGCCCGGGTAGCTCTTGAGGAAATCCTCCAGCCACAGGATCGCATCGAGGTCCAAGTGGTTGGTCGGTTCGTCGAGCAGCAGCAGGTCGGATGGGCACATCAGCGCCTGGGCCAGGTTCAGCCGCATGCGCCAGCCGCCGGAGAAGTCGGCCACCGGGCGGTCCATCTGTTCATTGGTAAAACCAAGGCCGGCCAGCATCTTGCGGGCGCGAGCGTCCGCCGTGTAGCCGTCGGCACTGTCGAGTTCCGAGTGCAGGCGGGCCTGGGCGGCGCCGTCCTGGGCTTTCTCGGCCTCGGCCAGGTCGTGTTGTACCTGGCGCAGGCGCAGGTCGCCATCGAGCACGTAGTCGATCGCGATGCGGTCCAGGGTGTCGATCTCCTGGCGCATATGGGCGATGCGCCAGTCGGCCGGCAGCAGGCAGTTCCCGGAATCCGGGGTCAGCTCACCGAGCAACAGGGCGAACAACGTGGATTTGCCGGCGCCGTTGGCACCGATCAGGCCGGCTTTGTGACCGGCGTGCAGGGTCAGCTCGGCGTCTTCAAGAAGACGTTGCGGGCCACGCTGTAATGTTAGGCTTTGAAGTCGGATCATAATGGCGGCGGAGTCTACCAGCTTCGTTGGCCGCTGGCTTGGGTGTGAATATGTGCGCTGACCTGTGGAGCTTTGCCCTCTCGACGTATGCCCACTCGGGCGTCGAAGCCGCTTGCCTGCGCTTGCAGGCACAAGGCGCGGATGTGTGCCTGTTGCTCTGCGGCGCCTGGCTGGAGCAGCGCGGTGTTGCACCGACCGCCGAACGCATGCAGGCGTTGCGCCAGATTGCGCAGCCGTGGCAGCAAGACGTGGTCGAACCATTGCGGCAGATACGCGTGCAATGGCGAGCCATGGCGCAGCAGGATGCGCAATTGGCGACGCTACGCGAAAGGGTCAAGGCCCTGGAGTTGGAAGCTGAACGGCAGTTGCTGACGCGCCTGCAAGCACTGGCGCAAACATGGCCGACGGGCGAGAAAGGGGGTCAATCGAGATGGCTTGAAGGCTTGGCGACCGAAGCCGCCAACCTTGACCACGACGCGCTGCAGTCGCTGCGCGTCGAGGCCACCGGCACTTAGGAAGCGCTGGTTGGGGTGGTGCTTGGCGCTACCGGTGCAGGCGTGCTGCTGGCCGACGCAGTTGGAGCGGTGGACGGTGCCGGGGTAGCAGCCGGAGCTGCAGGGGTTGCTGGCTTGGCCGGTGCAGGCTTGGCGGCTGGCTTTGCAGCAGCGGGTTTTGCGGCTGGCTTGGCAGCTGGTTTTGCAGCAGCCGGTTTGGCAGCTGGCTTGGCCGCTGGTTTTGCAGCAGCGGGTTTAGCGGCTGGCTTGACGGCTGGTTTTACAGCAGCAGTTTTAGCGGCTGGCTTGGCAGCTGGTTTTGCAACAGCAGTTTTGGCAGCTGGCTTGGCGGCTGGTTTGGCAGCAGCAGTTTTAGCGGCTGGCTTGGCGGCCG
>NZ_CAWOAW010000006.1:0-111778 GCF_963879675.1 Pseudomonas sp. Larv2_ips | reverse complement strand
GCAGTTTTAGCGGCTGGCTTGGCGGCTGGTTTTGCAGCAGCAGTTTTGGCAGCTGGTTTGGCGGCTGGTTTTGCAGCAGCAGTTTTAGCGGCTGGTTTGGCGGCTGGTTTTGCAGCAGCAGTTTTAGCGACTGGCTTGGCGGCTGATTTTACAGCAGCAGTTTTAGCAGCTGGTTTTGCAGCAGCAGTTTTGCCCGCGGATTTGGACGCTGCTTTAGTCGAAGCCTTCGACGCAACGGCTTTTGCTGGCGTGCGAGCACCCAGTGCTTTAGCCACGGCTTCTTTCACACGACCAACGCCCTGGGCCAGCTTCAGGCTTTCCTGAGCATCGCGTTTGAGTTGGGAAATGTAGGTGCGGGTTTCAGCTTGGCGATCCTTGAGGGCGTCCAGCAGATCCTCAAGTTCCTTGACAGCGTCTTTGGCTTTGGCTTGTGCCTTGGCCTTGCCGGCGGTGGCGGCGTCTTGCAGTTTGGTACGGGATTTGTGCAGCTTTTCTTGCGCTTTACCGCGTTGTTTTTCCAATTTGGCGAGCAGTTTTTCTGCATCAGCCAAGGCTTGGGAACAGGCGCTTTCCAGATGTTCGAGCAAGCTGCCCGAAAGTTGTTGGAGTAAATGCAACGGGGTATTTACAGGCTTCTGTTTGGCCGACATGGTTTACCTCCTGGCTGACGTGGGTGCGGCTCATACTAGCCCTCTGCTCTTACCGCCGCTAGGGCATGTTGACAGTATCGTTTGCCTTGCGTTGCACCATAGGAAAATTCTTATCGATATAACGAAAAACCACGGCACTTTTTACGCACTCACACTGGCATAATCCGTCGCACTTTCGGCGGGAGAATAACCATGTCGCGTTACCTTTTTTTAATGCTTGGCTTGGTGGTTTCCATGACCCATGCGGCAGAACAATCGCCGTCAAAAACTACAGCCCAAGACCCGCACGACCTTGCTTACAGCCTGGGCGCCAGCCTCGGCGAACGACTGCGCCAGGAAGTGCCCGACCTGCAGATCCAGGCGTTGATCGATGGCCTTAAACAAGCCTATCAAGGCAAACCACTGGCGCTGGACAATGCACGGATCGAGCAGATCCTCGCCGAGCACGAAGCACAGAGCGCGGCCGAGGCTGAGGCACCGCAAAGCGAAAAAGCACTCGCTGCCGAACAGCAATTTTTATCCAAGGAAAAAGCAACAGCCGGCGTGCGTGAGTTATCGAATGGCATCCTGCTGACGGAGCTGACGCCGGGTACCGGCAGCAAGCCGTTGGCCAGTGATGAGGTGCAAGTGAAATACGTAGGGCGGTTGCCCGATGGGACTGTCTTCGATCAGAGCACACAACCGCAATGGTTTCGCCTGGACAGTGTGATCAGCGGCTGGAGCAGCGCGCTGCAACAGATGCCGGTAGGCGCGAAATGGCGCCTGGTGATCCCTTCCGCCCAAGCCTATGGCGCCGACGGTGCTGGCGAGTTGATCCCTGCTTATACGCCGCTGGTGTTCGAGATCGAACTGCTCGGCACTCGCCATTGACCCAATAAAAAACGGTGCGCCATGCGCACCGTTTTTTGTCTCGCCGCCAAGGCTCAGGCCTGGGTGGCGGCCTCTTCTTTGTGAGCGTTGTGCAACACTTCGATCAGGCAATCTTCCAGCTCGAAACGTTCGTGCAGTAACCCGCCAAGCTCTTTGAATTTTTCGGCAACACATTTGCCGGCATCGCACAATTCGGTGAACACCAGCAGTTTTTCCGTGATGACATCGATGCGCGGGTAGATGGTCTCGGCCAAGTCCAGACCACGCTGATCATCAAAGGCTTCCGCCTCTTTGGTCAGTTGTTCGTAGACGCCGAAATGTCCGGCAGACACGTAGTCCACCAACACAGCGCAAAAGTCTTGCAGCGGCTCGCGATTCTCACCCAATGCTTCGGGCTTGGCGCCAAGAGCATCAAAGGCCCGAACCAGTTCGTGACGTGCCTTCAACCAGCTGTCGATCAGCTTGTGCACCCCACCCCAGCGTTCCTGAGCATTCTGACAACTTTCCAGCATGATGATCTCTCTTCCCTATAGGGGGCGCTGCCGCCTGTGCCCGCGCAACACTCAAGGATAAAAGCAGCAGCCGGACAAGGCCGCATTTGGCAAACGGTTTCGATAATGCGTGCGGGCCAGATTATGCCCGCATGACTATGGCTTCAAGGTACGCAGGAGAGAAAGTTCATACAAGTGTTTAATCCCGTCCTACGACCCGCGACACACTTTCAAGGCCTTGCGAGACCCCATCGGCGACTTAAAAACAACCGCGAAAACTGCAGGATGCCCAGCATCAGCATGGCCAGGAAGAACAGCAAGCTCCATTCGGGAACGCTGAGATCGAACAGTGTCCAGTTGATCTCAACGCAATCGACAGTGCCTTTGACGGTCAACTGCAGTGCTTGCCACAGCGACAGGTTTTCAATCATGTAGTGCAGGCTTGGCCAGCAATCGGTGGTCTGCCCCGGTGCGGCATTTTGTAGCAGCACCTGGCGTACGGCAGTGATAGCGCCGAGCAATGCGCAGCCCATGCTGGCAAACCCGTAGAGGTAAACCGCAGAGCGCTTTGGATTATGAATTGCCGCGACCAGATTGATCAGCGTGAAGGCTGCCAGAAAGATACGTTGCAGCTGGCAAAGGAAACACGGGCGTAGCAACGCGCCGTACTCAAGATAAAACGACGCGCCCAACGTCAGCACACCAGCCATGAACGCCAGGAAAAACAAGGAGCGTGAAGGGGCCAAAGACATTGTTATCCGTACCGCAAGAGATAGGCCGTCACGGTAGAGGAAAGGCCTGACCCCTTTCAATACTCGTTAGAGCAGACAATTCCGCGAGAGCATAGGGATATCTCGTCAGACCCTGGATGACTTTAAGCAGCTATCAGTAGGAATTTACTACGTAGCGCTTTAGACCCAGTATTTACTGGCTAACGAAGGGTTGGCTCTCAGAAACGTCCGAGCCAACCTTCGCCAACTTTCCTACTTCAAACCCGCGCGGGCATGGGCAACGGTGATGCCAGCAAGCGACTGTCCAGCAGCCCCAGCCCCTCCTGGAACAGCTGATTGCTGCGCTCGGTGTCACCCAATTGGGCCAACAGTCGTGCCAGCTCAGCGCAGGCCTCAGGGTTGCGTTGCACCTGCAGGCTGCTTTCAAGGTAATCCCGCGCCTTGCCCCACAAGCTGTTTTGCAGGCACAAGCGACCCAGGGTCAGCAGCAAGCTGGCGTCACCCGGGTGATCCTTGAGCCAGCCTTCGGCAAACTTTAATTGCCGGGCCGAATCAGCGCCCCGCAGCAAACCATAAAGCCGGATCAAGTGGCTGTCATAGCCGCGCTTGATGGCGCTGCGCAGCACGTCCTCAGCCTTGGCGTCGGCCCCCAGCCGGCGCAGTTGCTCGGCGTATGCCAGAACCAGCTGCGGCTCTTGGCGCTGGGCGGATGTGAGTTGCTCCCACGCCCGATCAAGAGACTGCAAGCCTGCTTCACCCTGCTCTTCACGCTGGGCCGCCAGCCCGAGGTTTTCACCCCAGGCGCGACGCTCCAGCTCGGCCAGCTCGCTGGCGGGAAGGACTTTGTCTTTTCGCAGCTCCGGCAACAAGCGAATCACTGATGACCAATCGCCCCGCTGCTGATGCAGACGCTGCAACTGTCGCAACACCTGCGGATTGTGCGGATGACGCTCGTGCATCGCCTGCAAGGTCACCAAGGCGCCTTCTGTATCGCCACGGTCCATCTGCAATTGCGCATGGCTCAAGGCAACCGCCAGCTCAGCCTGGGGCTGGCGCTCCAGCGCGCGCTCCAGCAAACCGTCGGATTCTTCATAACGGCCCTGCTCATTGGCCGCACGTGCCGCGCCAAGGTAGTACAGCAGTGGCTGGCGCTCCGCTTCGGCGGCGCGGTGCAGGTGGCGTTCGGCACTGGCCCAGCGACCTTCGGCGAGGTCCAGCTGGCCCTGCTCAATCGCAATTTGTACCCGGCGACTGCGGTTACGTCGCGACCATGGGTTGACCACACCACCGGAGGTGCTGAGCAGGCTCAGCAACACACGGATCAGATAGATCGCCAGGCCGACGGCAAACACGGCCACCAGCGTCGCCCACAGGCTCGACTCGTAATGCAGCAGATGGGGATAGGTAATCAGCACGTAGCCGGTGTGCTTGGAAATGCCCACGCCCAGCGCCAGGGCGATTGCAATCGCCAGCACCAGGATCACATAGAAACGCTTCATCGGCTCTACTCCTGGGTCGCTGGCGTGCCCGCCGACGCCTTGGCTTCATCGGCAGACAGATGACGACGTTCGAGGTAGGCCTGCACGGCGGCCAGGCTGGCCGCCAGGTCAGGCGTGACCACGGAAACGGCCTTGGGCTCAAGCTCGGCGATACGCGCAAGCATCGCTTTGCTCTGCGGGTTGTCCTGGTTGAAGTTATCTTGCAGGACACTGCGCGCCTCGCCCAGGGAACGGCTGTACACCGCCGTTTCACCATTGAGCGCAGCCCATTGCGCCTGCTCAAGAGCCAGGCTCAACGCCAGGCGTACCTGATTCAGGCCTTGACCGGCGAGCAACGGTCGAATGTTGTCGTCCGGGTTGAAGTCGATGCGGAAGTAGCGGGAAATCTCCTCCCACCATTGGCTCAAGCGACCTTGCGTATCGCTGGTCGGACGACCTTGAGAGCCCGGCTCGCTGAGTTGATATTCCGGGGCAATAGCCGCCAGTTGTACAACCTGATCGCGCAGCGCGGCGAGTTGCAGATAAAGCCCGGTGCGGTCCGGCTGCTCGGTACTGCGCAACGCGGCAAGGCTCTTGGCCAGTTGCTCGCGTGCGGCGTAGGAGCCCGGATCACTTTGCTCACGCAGAATTTCGTCCGCCCCCTGGACCAGTGACTGCGCGCTGTTGATGTCCTGCAGGGCAGACAAACGCAAGCTGGCCAGACGGATCAAATGCTCGGCTTCAGCCAGGCGCCAGTCCTGGCGACTGGCACCCAGCACGGTTTCCAGGCGCTGGCTCAAACGCTGCTGATCGCCCTGCAACTGGGCTACCAGACGGCGGCGCTCTTCCAGTTCATCTGCACCGGGCAATTGCGCCAGTCGGGTAGTCAGCTGTTGCTGGCTCTGCTTGAGGGATTGGGATTGCTCGTCGAGTGCTTGCACCTGGCTCGACTGTTGTTGACTGCCGGCTTGCAGGGCGCGGACCTGCCAAATGCCCCATCCGCCAGCGGCGACACCTGCGGCGCCGAGCAACAAGGCCACGATTGCCAGGCCATTGCCACGGCGTGGCGCGGCGACCGGTGACTCAACCGGCGCATCGAGTGCGGGCTGGGTTTCATCTTTAGGCAAGGCTGTTTCGCTCACGTATCCGTCCTTTGCGTATCAGAGAGTGGGCGCGGCTTGCCTCACAAGGCAGCGCTGCGCAACGCCACTAACAAAGCCGCGGCACTCGCACCGCGACAATCCACAACTTTTTCTGCGCCAGCGGCCCGCGCCATTTCATAGACGCGAGGGCTGGGCACGAACAATGGCAGCCGTGCCACCTGCGGCCAATCGGGGCCAGCCAACGCTTGCAGGTGCAAAAAACCCTGCCCACTGCTGACCACCACGCCGTTCAAGCGTTCCAACTGTATGCGTTGCATCAGCTCCCCGGCGTCGTACGCCGGAAGGGAACGACGATACAACTCCAGATAATCGACACTAGCACCTTGCTCGCGTAAACGCTCAGCCAGCAGCTCTCGCCCGCCTTCGCCACGCAGGATCAACACCCGCGCATCGGGGCGTGCGATAGCCTCGCGCAAGGCGGGCAGTGCAAGCAAGGCCTCGCTGTCATCGCCGGTTTGCGGGTAATGAACAGTGAGGTCGTGATCGGCCAGTACTTGCGCGGTGGCCGCGCCGACGCTGAACCAGGGCAGTTGCGGCCAATGCCGATCCAGCTGTTGCAAGGCCAGGCGCGCGGCAGGCTTGCTGACCACGATGACCGCGCTATAACGGCCCAGATCACAAAAGACCGCTTGTTGCTCAGCCGTCACCGGCAAGGCCTGGATCGCCAACAATGGCAGACTGCTGCTGAAAATGCCGGCCTCGGACAACGTCGCGGCCAGGGCCATGGCTTCCTCGACAGGCCGCGTCAGCAACAGACGCCAGTCGGTCACTGCGGACCAGCCTCGCCATAGATTTTTTGCAGAATGACACCGGCGCCTTTTTCCAGCAGCTCTTCTGCCACCTGAATTCCCAGCGCGGTAGCATCACGCTGCGGCCCGCGAACCTCGGCGGTGAGCAGCGTGCCGCCTGCGGGGTCGCCTACCAGGCCACGCAGCCACAGGTTTTCACCCTCGAGCACGGCGTAACAGGCGATCGGTACCTGGCAGCCGCCGTTGAGGCGTTTGTTCAGCGCGCGCTCGGCCGTGACACGCACTTCGGTGTCTTGATGATCAAGGGGTTTGAGCAGGGCGTGAATTTCACTGTCCGCGGTGCGGCATTCGATACCCACAGCGCCTTGTCCGCCCGCGGGCAAGCTGTCTTCTACGCTGATGGCCGAGGTGATGCGGTCTTCGAAGCCCAGGCGAATCAGGCCAGCCGCTGCAAGAATAATCGCGTCATATTCGCCCGCATCCAACTTGGCCAGACGGGTATTGACGTTGCCGCGCAGAAAACGAATTTGCAGGTCCGGCCGGCGAGTCAGCAACTGCGCCTGGCGACGCAGGCTTGAGGTGCCGACGACACTGCCCAAGGGCAGCTCATCCAGCGACGCGTAAGTGTTGGATACAAACGCGTCACGCGGGTCTTCGCGCTCGCAGATGCAATACAAGCCAAGACCTTCAGGGAAGTCCATCGGCACGTCTTTCATCGAATGCACGGCGATGTCGGCTTCGTTTTCCAGCAGTGCGGTTTCCAGTTCCTTGACGAACAAGCCCTTGCCGCCAATCTTCGACAATGGCGAGTCGAGCAGCTTGTCGCCGCGACTGACCATGGGCACCAGAGACACTTTCAGCCCTGGATGGGCTTGCTCAAGGCGTGCTTTGACGTATTCGGCCTGCCACAAGGCCAGGGCACTTTTACGGGTGGCGATGCGGATTTCGCGAGAGGACATGGATCAATCCGTACTGAATAGATACGGCAGATAATAACAGCTCAGGCAAACACGCTTTGATTTGAATCAGCAAGTGCGGGGCCTCCCTGGCCGCGTCGCACCGGGATACAGAATGCAGACCTCGCCAAAGCCCCTGGCTAAAGCTGCTGCATCATCTTGCGCACACCGGCGACGTGGCGTCGGCTGACGATCAAGGCATCGCCGTTAAGCCCTTTGAGGAACAACTGAAAGTGCCCCAGCGGCGTGCGCTGCAAGCGTTCTATTCGCTCACGGGCCACCAGCGCGTTGCGGTGGATGCGCACAAAGCGGTCGCCGAATTCGTCCTCAAGGGCCTTGAGCGGCTCATCGAGCAACACTTCACCCGTCTCGTGACGCAAGGTCACGTACTTGTGGTCGGCGATAAAGTAGACCACCTGGTTCAGCGGAATCAGCTCGATACCTTTACGGGTCCGTGCACTGATATGGCTGCGTGGCCCGTTACCACTCTGAGCTGCTGGCTGGGTCAAAGCCGCGAGCTGGACGCGGTTGGGACGCTCGGCCTTTTTCAGGGCCTTGAGCAGCGCCTCAGCGGTCACCGGCTTGGCAAGAAAGCTGACACCGCTGTCTTCCAGGGTTTGCGCAGAAAACTCTTCTTGAGCTGCACACAACACCACGGCAGGCGGCGATTCTCGCTCACTCAAGCGGGCGGCCACTTGCAAGCCATCAAGGCCCGGCAGGCGAATATCGAGCAACACCACATCCGGCTTGAGACTGTCGATCAGCGTCAACGCCTCTTCGCCGTTGGTGGCGCTCGGTTCAAGGACTGTATAACCCTCGAGTTCACTGACCAAACGGCTCAGTCGCTCGCGGGCTTGGGGTTCGTCATCAACGATCAGGACATTCATATTGCGCTGGATTCCTGCGTGAGTCTCGCACAAGGATAGCGTAGACAGGTGCGGTGACTTGCGTCACAGCGATCCACGCTAAGACTAGCGCGAGCGGCAAAAAGTGCCCCGGCAGCGGCACCCATATTTACCCGGACCTGTTCAATTGCGCCCAAGACCTGCTGCCTTCGGGCATCGTCGTAGGGTTTGCTGATACACAATCCGAATACCCCCCTTTTTTAATGGATAGTCAGGCTATGACCGCATCACCCGACTTTGGTGCATTCACGCTCTATCAGTGCAACTGTAGACGCTCGCTGAGACGATATTGCTCAATCGTCAAATATCGTTTCAATAAAGGCCTGCTCCAGTCTCTTCCCGGAAGCGTTCGGCGGCAAGGCACTTAGCCATCCTTGGCACAAATAAAAATGCCGACCACCCGCAGCACCGCCTCCAAGTGCAACCCTGTTATTATCGGCGGCACACCTCCACGCCTCTTTTAAGCAGATCACGAGCGAATCCATGAGCACCGACAAGACCAACCAGTCCTGGGGCGGCCGCTTCAGTGAACCCGTCGACGCCTTCGTCGCGCGCTTCACCGCCTCCGTCACTTTCGACCAGCGCCTGTACCGCCACGACATCATGGGCTCGATCGCCCACGCCACGATGCTGGCCAAGGTCGGCGTGCTGACCGACGCCGAGCGCGACAGCATCATCGATGGCCTGACCACCATTCGCGGTGAAATCGAGGCCGGCACGTTCGACTGGCGCGTCGACCTGGAAGACGTGCACATGAACATCGAAGCCCGTCTCACCGATCGCATCGGTGTGACCGGCAAGAAACTGCACACCGGTCGCAGCCGTAACGACCAGGTGGCTACCGATATTCGCCTGTGGCTGCGTGACGAAATCGACCTGATCCTGGGCGAAATCACCCGCCTGCAAAAAGGTTTGCTCGAGCAGGCCGAGCGTGAGTCCGGCACTATCATGCCCGGCTTCACCCACCTGCAAACTGCGCAACCGGTGACCTTCGGCCACCACTTGCTGGCCTGGTTCGAAATGCTCAGCCGCGACTACGAGCGCCTGGTGGATTGCCGCAAGCGCGCCAACCGCATGCCGTTGGGCAGCGCCGCACTGGCCGGCACCACTTACCCGATCGACCGCGAATACACCGCACAACTGCTGGGTTTTGACGCGGTTGGCGGCAACTCCCTGGACGGCGTGTCGGACCGTGACTTCGCCATCGAATTCTGCGCTGCCGCCAGCATCGCGATGATGCACTTGTCGCGCTTCTCCGAAGAACTGGTGCTGTGGACCAGTGCGCAATTCCAGTTCATCGACCTGCCGGACCGCTTCTGCACCGGCAGCTCGATCATGCCGCAAAAGAAAAACCCCGACGTGCCTGAGCTGGTGCGTGGCAAAAGCGGCCGTGTATTCGGCGCGCTGATGGGCTTACTGACCTTGATGAAGGGCCAGCCATTGGCCTACAACAAAGACAACCAGGAAGACAAAGAGCCGCTGTTCGACGCCGCCGACACGCTGCGCGATTCGCTGCGTGCATTTGCCGACATGATCCCGGCGATCAAGCCCAAGCACGCGATCATGCGTGAAGCGGCCTTGCGCGGGTTCTCCACGGCAACCGACCTGGCGGACTACCTGGTGCGCCGTGGCCTGCCGTTCCGTGACTGCCACGAAATCGTCGGCCATGCCGTGAAATACGGCGTGGACACCGGCAAGGACCTGGCGGAAATGAGCCTGGAAGAGTTGCGCCAATTCAGCGACCAGATCGAGCAGGACGTGTTTGCCGTGCTGACCCTGGAAGGCTCGGTGAATGCGCGTAATCACGTGGGCGGGACTGCACCGGCGCAGGTCAAGGCCGCCGTCGTACGCGGCCAGGAACTGCTCGCCAGCCGCTAAAAGCATCGCAGGCAAGCCAGCTCCCACCTTTGAATGGGTTCACCACTCAAAGTGTGGGAGCGGGCTTGCTCGCGAATACGGTAGACCAGTCGCTATATGTTGACTGACACACCGCTTTCGCGAGCAAGCCCGCTCCCACATTTGATGTGTGCACGGCTGATTACTTCTTGGCCGCAACCATCGCCATAAACGCCGGCATCGCCGCTTCCCTGTCCGCCGCCACTTTCTGCGCATTGGGCATCGCGTGCAGTCGCTCCAGCAGCGCTTTCGCCTTCGGCAACTCAGCCAGCAAATCCAGGCCAAACAGCTTCTCGCCCACGGCACAGGCGAGGTTCACGCTGTACATGAAATACAGATCGGCAAGCGTGAAGCTCTCCCCCGCCACGTACGGCGCAAACTTGCCGTGTCGACCTAAAGCACTGATCCCCAACAGCAACTCAGCCCTGGATTTTTCCTTGATCGCCTCCGGCACCGGCATACCGAAGAACGCCTCGGCGAAACACGCGCGGGCGGGCAACTCGATGTACAGCTCGATTTCCCTGCACAGCGCCAGCACCTGAGCCCGCTGAAAAGGCTCGGCCGGCAGCAACGAAGGGCCTTCCTGAGTGTGTTCGATGTACTCCAGAATCACGCTGGTTTCATTGATAAAGCCTTGCTTGACGCCCAGCACCGGCACTTTGCCTCGCGGGCTTACCGCAAGCGCTTCAGGCGTCTGGCCTGCATAAAATGGCACTTCTTCAAACGGTAGGCCTTTCTCCAGCAGCGCCATTTTGACCATGTTGTAGTAGTTGCTGACCGAAAATCCGTAAAGCTTGAGCATCGCGAATGCCTCCAGGCCGGGTGTGGGGTTGGCTGCAGAAGTTATAGAGCGTGCGGCCCGACCTGACCAGCAGCATCACCTGCCTGAATGGGGGTAGACTGGCGCCCTTTCCTTGAGGAGCCCCGCCATGAGCGAGCCGACCGATATCGACAACGACGAAGAAGAATTCACCGAAAGCACGCTGACCCAGGCCATCGAAAACCAGATCGAAAGCGACAACCCGCCTGCCGCCAAGGCCACCTTCAACAAGCTGACCCTGGTGGGCTACGAGCGCGAAGACATTCTGAATCTCATGGCCCACGTGCTGGCTGTTGAAATCGACAAGATGCTTGAAGAAGACCGCGCCTTCGATACCCAATGGTATGAAACCGCGCTGCGCGCATTGCCGGAACTACCCCCGGAAAACGACTGAATCGAGCACTTTCGTGGCCGGGAAGCCTGCTTCCTCGCCACAAACCTGCGCCATATCAAGACCCATGACTTTCACACTGGACAGCCCGGCAAAGTGCGTTCACCTTATGCCCTGCTAGCCTCTAATAAATTTTAGAAAGTCTGGAGTCCTTATGTCGTATACCCCTGAGTTGGTTGCCGAACTGGAAATCCTTGTACTCTTCCCCTTGGACAGCACCAAGGAAGGTCTGAAAGTCCACCAGACCGCTGCTCCCGCTGCCATCGCCGCGGCCAAGCGCCTCCATGCGAAAGGCCTTATCGACCAGCCAGACGGGGGCTACCTGACCAGCCTTGGCCGGGACGCTGCAGAGCAGGCCCAAACCCTGCTGACCATCCTGACGACCGCTACCACCAAAGAAGCTGCCTGATCCCTGATACCGCCCATGGAGTCCGCTTTCTGCGGATTCCGAGGGCACTGCTGTGGATGGCACAAAATTCTGACGCCAGAAACCATTTCCCTCTAAACCTCCTACGCTTCTGTCTGTAAACTCCTACACGGCCGCCCACGTCGGGCCCTGCGAGCCAACGAGTTCGACATGACCCGCACCCACGAAATCCGCCCCGACCTGGACGAAGGCATCGACCGCAAGGTGCTGGCCCAATTGCGCGCGCGTTTCATGGCCCTCAATGAAGGGCGCATCGCCCGGGCCGTCGAAGGTCTGACCCCGCGCCAGCAAAGCGTGTTGACGCTGTTGCCGCTGTTTTTCCACGTCAACCACCCCCTGCTGCCCGGTTATGTCTCGGGCAGCACGCCGGCCGGGCTGTCCAATTTCGAACCGGACGCCCAGGCGCTTACTGAAGCTCAGCGCCTGACCCGTTCGTTCTCCTACAAGCCACGCCATGGCAATCCGCCACGGCCTATCCTTGGCCTGTACCTGATGGGCAGCCTTGGCACCCTGGCTCAAGCGGACCAGAGCGATATGGACGTGTGGGTCTGCCACTCGCCCGAACTTGGCGAAGCCGAACTGGCCGAGCTGCGCAAAAAGTGCCAGTTGCTGGAAGCCTGGGCCCTGACCATGGGCGCCGAGGCGCATTTTTTTCTGATCGAACCGACGCGCTTTGTATTGGGTGAGCGCGACACGCAACTGAGCTCCGACGACTGCGGCACCACCCAGCATTACCTGCTGCTGGATGAGTTCTACCGCACCGCCATCTGGCTGGCCGGGCGTACGCCGATCTGGTGGCTGGTGCCGGTGTACGAGGAAAGCCGCTATGCCGAGTTCACCCATACGCTGATATCCAAGCGCTTCATCCGCGCCGACGAAACCCTGGACCTTGGGCATCTGGCCCACATCCCTCCGGGCGAATTCATCGGCGCCGGGCTGTGGCAGTTGTTCAAGGGCATCGAGTCGCCCTACAAATCAGTGCTCAAGCTGCTGCTGACCGAGGTCTACGCCAGCGAGCACCCGAACGTGCACTGCCTGAGCCTGCGCTTCAAGCGCGCCGTGTTCGCCAATCAGATGGACCTGGACGAGCTGGACCCGTACATCGTGGTTTACCGCCGCATCGAGGAATACCTCAAGGCGCGCAATGAGCCGGAGCGCCTTGAACTGGTGCGGCGCGCGCTGTACCTGAAGGTCAATCGCAAGCTCAGCGTCGGCCAACGCAGCACTGGTTGGCAACGACGCCTGCTGGAGCGCCTGGCCAATGAATGGGGTTGGGACCAGCGCCAACTGGCGCTGCTGGACAGCCGCAGCCAGTGGAAAGTGCGCCAGGTCGCCTCCGAGCGCCGCGCGCTGGTCAACGAACTGAATTACAGCTACCGCTTCCTCACCCAGTTCGCCCGCACCGAGCAAACCGCCAGCCTGATCAACAAGCGTGATTTGAACGTGCTGGGCCGGCGCTTGTATGCAGCGTTCGAACGCAAGGCCGGCAAGGTCGAGTTCATCAACCCCGGCATCGCGCCCGACTTGGCCGAAGACACGCTCACGCTGGTGCAGTCCCCCAATCGCAAGGAGCCGGGCCAGCATCACTGGGGCCTGTACAACGGTAACCTCACGGCGCTGGAATGGGAGCACTTCGCGCCGATCAAGCGCAGCCGCGACCTCTTGGAAATGCTCACCTGGTGCCATCGCAACGGCGTGATCGACAGCAGCACCCGCCTGGCGCTGCACCCGGGCGTCAGTGACATGACCGAATTCGAGCTGTTCAACCTGCTGGGCAGCCTGCAACACACCATCGCCCTGCCCCTGGCCAGCGTCGATGAGGATCGCCTGTTGCGCTCGGCGGTACCGGAAGAAGTGCTGTTGTTGATCAACGTCGGTGTCGACCCGCTCAAACATCATCGCGACTTGAACATCCTGATGACCACCGAGCGCACCGACTCCCTGAGCTATGCCGGCGTACGCGACAACCTGGTGCTGACCCTGGATCAGGTCACGCTCAATAGCTGGAACGAGGTCATGGTCAGCCGCTACGACGGCCCCCACGCACTGCTCGACTGCCTGCGTGACTACCTCAATCAACTGCCGTCGGATCACCTGCCACGCCTGCGAGTGCGCTGCTTCTGTCACAACCGTGCGCAGTTCATTGCCCAGCGTGTAGAAGAAATTTTCGACACCGCGCAAAACCTGCTGCTTAGCCAGTCCAATCACCGCTACCTGTTGCAGGTGCAGCAGCACTACCACGTGATGGAGCTGATGCCGGGCCAGGCCACCCATGTGTCGCTGCCGACCCAAGACGCGCTGATTGCCTACCTCAGCGAAGAACTGGCCAGCTACAGCCCGTTGCACCTGGACGCCATGGCCCTGGAAGACCACGACCTGGCGCTGCTGTTGCCGATGGGCTTGGCCGATTGCGTGCAGGTGTTCTACCGGGTCAATGAAGGCGTTGCCGAGTTGTATGTGCTGGATGAGTTCAACGCGCTCTGGCAGCAACGCCTGCCGTTTCATGATGAGCAGAGCCTGCTGGCGCCGTTGCAGCGTTTTCTGCAATCGATCATCTATCGCCGCGAAGCGCTGGCGCCGCTGGATACGCTGCAGCCGTTGGGCGAAGTGCAAATCTTGTATTACCAACTGTTGCCATCAGGCAGCAATCGCGCACGCGGCATGGAGCCGCGCCCCGCGCCGCAGAACCCGGCCAATAAGCCGTTTTATGACGTGCAGGCAATTATCGGCAAGGCGGCGCCCGGCCAAGTGGGCATCACCCTGTACTGCAACCAGCGGGAGTTTTGCGAACTGGAGTTTGGCGACCAGCTGTTTGCCGTGGTCGCCCAGGAAATCGTCGGGCAACGTCGAGAAACCGAACGTTACCGCTGCTACATCACCGACCTGGACCTGTCCGGCCTGCTCGGTGATGTGCAAAGCCCGAGCAACCTGTACCTGCGTTACAAGGCCAAGCTGGAGCTGTCGCTCAACAACGCACTGAAGCAGGTTTAAAGCGGCTCTTGTTACAGAGAGAACGCGCCACCGTCTTTGGGCTGGCCGTCAACGCTGAGCAGCTCAAGCTTGAGGGTTTTGCCGCCGGGTGCCGGCCAGTCGATATGCTGGCCCACCTTCAGGCCGAGTAATGCACTGCCTACCGGCGCGAGGATCGAGATCTTGCCCTCGTCTGCGTTGGCATCCTTTGGGTAAACCAAGGTCAGGTGATAGTCCTTGCCGCTGCCTTGCTCACGGCAATGCACGCTGGAGTTCATCGTCACGACACTTGCAGGCACTTCCTCGTGGCCAACCACTTCTTCAGCGCGGTCGAGTTCGTGTTGCAGGGCTTCGACGCCCGGCGAGTCCTCGCCTACACGGTCGATCAATTGCTCAAGACGCTGCACGTCGAGACGGGTAAGTATGATGGAAGGTGCGGTCATGATTCAGGCAGACTCCTTTTTTCTGCACAAAAAAGCAAAACCCCGCCAGAAAAAGGCGGGGTTCTCACGGACCTCGATGAGTTGAGGTGTACCCGGACACTACCACAGCGACACAAATAAACAAGACGACCTCAGGCACGCTCCCTGCGTTGCTCGGCCTCGGCGCAGATCACCCGGCGCCGGTTATCGTCAGCGGAGCGCCATTCACGAATGTCTTCCACATGGCGGAAGCAGCCGAGGCAGACCTTCTGCTCGTCCAGGCGACACAAACTGATACAAGGTGACGGCACCGCCGGGCTGACATTGCTGAACAGCGGCTTGGGCGGACGTACGGGTGCAGGCTGGGTCACGATCAGATCTCGTCGAAGTCCAGGTCGGCGCCGGACTGTTCCTTCGTGAGGCGCGCAAGCATTTCGCTCAGCAGCTCCTCGGTGGTGTCGTGCGCCCAACGGTTTTCTTCCTCGTCATAGTCGAAGTGAAAACCACCGGTACGGGCCGCCAGCCATAGCTGACGCAACGGCTCCTGGCGACTGAAGATCAGTTGGGTGCCGTTTTCAAACTTGACGGTCAGCACGCCGGCCGAGTTTTCCAGGTCCACGTCCAGGCCGCTGTCGTCGAAAATATCTTCCAGCGCCTGCTGGGTCGCATCCACCAGGTCGTGAAAACGGGCTTCGGTCAAACTCATTGTGGCAACCTCAAAAGTGTCTGGTTCTGCTCAAGCGCCGCACGATACGGGCGAGCCCCGCTGATTGCAAAGGATACCGAGTTCATTACCGATGGAGGTATCAAATATCCCCGGCCAGCGTAGCCTGCTTCGCGCTCAAGTCGGCAAACCCCCGCCGGACGGGTATTTCGGCGCATAGGCAAGCTGGCGGGTGGTCGGTATACTCGGGCGCAATTAATGCATATTCAAGGATTTCGCCATGAAGCGCCTGATCTCTTCCCTTGCTGCGCTCGTCGCGGTCGCTTGCCTCGTTAGTGCCTGTGGTCAAAAAGGCCCGCTCTACCTGCCCGATGACAGCAAAGACCCAAATGACCAGGCGCAGTCGTCACAAAAGCCGTCAAAAGCGCACAAGCACGACACCTATCAATAAGGGAAACCCATGGACGCTTTTAACTACCGGGACGGCGAGCTGTTCGCGGAAGGCGTGGCGTTGTCCGCGATTGCCGAGCGCTTTGGCACCCCGACCTATGTGTACTCGCGTGCGCACATCGAAGCCCAATACCGCTCCTTTACCGACCCACTGAACGGCGTTCCACACCTGGTGTGCTACGCGGTCAAGGCCAACTCCAACCTGGGTGTACTCAATGTCCTGGCGCGTCTGGGCGCCGGTTTCGACATCGTCTCCCGTGGTGAGCTGGAACGTGTGCTGGCGGCCGGCGGCAAGGCTGACAAAATCGTCTTCTCCGGCGTCGGCAAAAGCCGCGAAGACATGCGCCGCGCTCTGGAAGTCGGCGTGCATTGCTTCAACGTCGAGTCCACCGACGAGCTGGAGCGCCTGCAAGTCGTCGCCGCCCAGATGGGTGTTCGTGCGCCGATCTCGCTGCGCGTCAACCCGGACGTCGACGCCGGCACTCACCCCTACATTTCCACCGGTCTCAAAGAGAACAAGTTCGGCATCGCCATTGCCGACGCCGAGGACGTGTACATCCGCGCCGCGCAGTTGCCGAACCTGGAAGTGCTGGGTGTCGACTGCCATATCGGCTCGCAATTGACCAGCCTGCCTCCGTTTCTGGATGCGCTCGACCGCCTGCTGGCGTTGATCGATCGCCTGGGCGAGTGCGGCATTTACCTGCAACACATCGATCTGGGTGGTGGCGTGGGTGTGCGTTATCGCGATGAAGAGCCGCCGCAGATCGCCGACTACATTCAGGCTGTGCGCGAGCGCACTGAAGGCCGCGGCCTGACCCTGATGTTCGAGCCGGGCCGCTACATCGTCGCCAACGCCGGCCTGCTGCTGACGCAAGTCGAGTACCTCAAGCACACCGAGCACAAGGATTTCGCCATCGTCGACGCGGCGATGAACGACCTGATCCGCCCGGCGCTGTACCAGGCCTGGATGAATGTGACAGCCGTCAAGCCACGTGCTGGCGAAGGCCGTAATTACGATATCGTCGGCCCGATCTGCGAGACCGGTGACTTCCTGGCCAAGGAGCGTCAACTGGCCCTGGAAGAAGGCGATCTGCTGGCCGTGCATTCGGCCGGTGCCTATGGGTTTGTCATGAGTTCCAACTACAACACGCGCGGCCGTGCCGCCGAGGTGCTGGTGGACGGTGATCAAGCGTTTGAAGTGCGTCGCCGCGAGACGGTAGCCGAGTTGTATGCTGGCGAAAGCCTGCTGCCGGAGTAAGCCATGCTGCTGCGTTTTACCAAGATGCACGGGCTGGGCAACGACTTCATGGTCCTCGACCTGGTCAGCCAGCACGCGCACATCCTGCCCAAGCACGCTAAACAATGGGGCGACCGTCACACCGGCATTGGCTTTGATCAATTGCTGATCGTCGAGGCGCCGAGCAACCCGGAAGTGGATTTCCGTTACCGGATCCTCAACTCCGACGGTTCCGAAGTGGAACAGTGCGGCAACGGTGCGCGTTGCTTTGCGCGTTTTGTGCTGGACAAGCGCTTGACCGCCAAGCGCCAGATTCGCGTCGAAACTAAAAGCGGCGTGATCGAACTGGATGTTCGCAGCGACGGCCAGATCAGCGTCAACATGGGCGCGCCACGCCTGGTGCCGGCGGATATTCCGTTTCAGGCCGCCGAGCAGGCGACCAGCTATGCGCTCGACGTTGATGGCAAGCACGTGGATATCGCCGCAGTGTCGATGGGCAATCCGCACGCCGTGCTGCGGGTCAACGACATCAATAACGCCCCGGTGCATGAATTGGGGCCGGAAATCGAACATCACCCGCGCTTTCCGGCACGGGTCAATGTGGGCTTCCTGCAGGTGATCGACCGTTCCCGCGCACAATTGCGTGTGTGGGAACGCGGCGCCGGCGAAACCCAGGCCTGCGGCACCGGCGCTTGCGCTGCGGCCGTGGCCGCGATCAGCCAGGGGTGGATGGATTCGCCGCTGTTGATCGACCTGCCCGGCGGACGTTTGTCCATCGAATGGGCAGGCCCTGGCCACCCGGTGATGATGACCGGGCCGGCCTCGCGCGTATACGAAGGACAGGTCCGCCTATGAGTGAGCAAAGCTAATGACCGACACGCCTCAAGTACCCGCCCAAGCATCCCCGAGCGAAAGTCTGGAGGCCGCCGCTGTCGCGGCGTACCTTGAGGCTAATCCGGACTTCTTCGTCGAACACGAAGAGCTGTTGCCCGCCCTGCGCATCCCCCACCAGCGCGGCGATACCGTGTCGCTGGTAGAGCGGCAGATGAAGATCCTGCGCGAGCGCAATATCGAAATGCGCCATCGGCTCTCGCAGTTGATGGACGTGGCCCGCGACAACGACCGCCTTTTCGACAAGACCCGTCGCCTGATTCTTACCCTGATGGACGCCACCAGCCTGGAAGAAACGGTGATTGCCGTGGAAGACAGCCTGCGCCAGGACTTCCAGGTGCCATTTGTGAGCCTGATCCTGTTCAGCGACAACCCGATGCCGGTGGGTCGCTGGGTCAGCGGTGGTGAAGCGCAAACCGCGATTGGCGGCTTGCTCTCTGAAGGCAAGACCATCAGCGGCACCTTGCGTGAGCATGAGCTGGATTTTCTGTTTGGCGCCGAACAGCGCAAACAGATCGGCTCCACCGCCGTGGTCGCCCTCAGCCATCAAGGCCTGCACGGCGTACTGGCGATCGCCAGCCGTGACCCGCAGCATTACAAAAGCTCTGTAGGCACGCTGTTTTTGACCTACATCGCTGAAGTGCTGGGCCGGGTACTGCCGCGCTTCACCACCGCCCTGCGCGCGGTGCGCTAGTCATGGAACGGCAGCTGGACGCTTATTGCGCTCACCTGCGCAACGAGCGCCAGGTGTCGCCCCATACCCTGGAAGCCTATCGACGGGACTTGAACAAGGTTCTGGCGTACTGCGAAAAACAACAGATCGCCAGCTGGAAAGCCCTGGATATCCAGAGCCTGCGCAGCCTCATCGCGCGTCTGCATCAGCAAGGCCAGTCTTCACGCAGCCTGTCGCGCCTGCTTTCGGCGGTGCGCGGCCTGTATCACTACCTCAACCGTGAAGGCCTGTGCGATCACGACCCGGCCAATGGCCTGGCCCCGCCCAAGGGCGAACGGCGCCTGCCCAAGACCCTCGACACTGATCGTGCCCTGCAATTGCTGGACGGTGCCGTCGAAGACGACTTCCTCGCCCACCGCGACCAGGCCATCCTTGAGCTGTTCTATTCCTCGGGCCTGCGCTTGTCAGAGCTGACCGGCCTGAACCTCGATCAACTGGACCTGGCGGACGGCCTGGTGCAAGTGCTCGGCAAAGGCAGCAAGACCCGTGTGCTGCCGGTCGGCCGCAAGGCTCGGGAAGCCTTGCAGCTATGGTTGCCGCTGCGTCTGTTGACCAACCCCGCGGACGACGCGGTGTTTGTCAGCCAGCAAGGCCGACGCCTGGGGCCACGGGCGATCCAGGTGCGGGTCAAGCTCTCCGGTGAACGCGAGCTGGGGCAGAACCTGCACCCGCACATGCTGCGACATTCTTTTGCCAGCCATCTGCTGGAATCGTCCCAGGACCTGCGCGCGGTGCAGGAGCTGCTCGGCCACGCCGACATCAAGACCACGCAGATCTACACCCACCTCGACTTCCAGCACCTGGCTACGGTGTACGACAGCGCCCATCCACGGGCCAAACGCATCAAGGGCGGCGACTCATGAGTATCAAGCTGATCACCTTCGACCTGGACGACACACTCTGGGACAACGTACCCGTCATCATCGGCGCCGAAGCGTCGATGCGCGAATGGCTGGCGACCCATGCCTCCAAGGTCGGCGATTTGCCTCTTGAGCATTTCGCCAGCCTTCGCCAACAGGTGCTGGAGCGCCATCCCGAGCTCAAGTACCGCATCAGCCTCCTGCGCCACCGCGTACTGATGCACGCGTTTGAAGAGGCGGGTTATCCACAGCCCGAAGCCACGCAAATGGCAGACGTGTGCTATGAGGCGTTCATTCATGCCCGGCACCAGCTCACGCCATTTCCCGAAGCCGAGCCGATGCTTCAAGCATTGCGCCAGCATTTCCTCCTGGGCGTGATCACCAACGGCAACGCCGACGTGCAGCGCGTGGGCCTGGCAGATTATTTCCACTTTGCGCTGCGCGCCGAAGATATCGGCATCGCCAAGCCGGATGCGCGACTGTTTCAGGAAGCGCTGCAACGCGCCGGCGTGGACGCCAGTCAGGCCGTGCATATTGGCGATCACCCCGGCGATGACATCGCCGGGGCGCAGCAGGCGGGGCTGCGGGCGGTGTGGTTCAACCCGACGGGCAAAGCATGGGAAGCGGATAAACGCCCGGATGCGGAAATTCGCAGCTTGAAAGAACTGCCGCCGTTGCTTCGCAGTTGGCAGTAACGCTATCGCGGCAACACTAAAAACCAAAATGTGGGAGCGGGCTTGCTCGCGAAGGCGGTGTATCAGTCAGCACATCAGCAACTGACAAAGCGCTTTCGCGAGCACGCCCGCTCCTACATTTGATGGGTGGTGACCCTTAGGATTTATTACATCCATGAAAAAGCCCGCAGCGACGGCGGGCTTTTTCATGCAAGCGAGCGGCTGACCTCAGATAGGACGGCTACCGTACTTGTTATCCGGCTTCTTCGGTGGATCTGCTACCACGTTGGCCTCGACTTCCTGCACTTTGCCGCCTTTGGCGAGGAATTCTTCCATCGCACGGGCCAGCGCATCGCGCTCTTTGTTCTTGGCTTCAACGCTTGGCAGTTCATCTACCGAAACAGCGGCCTTGGCTTTGCCTTTGGCTGCCGGGACAGGTGCATCGTCGCCACCGTCGTCGTCAGCAACGTCCTCAGCTGCCGCCTCAAGACCTTCTTCGGCCTCGTCGTCGTCACCGACTTCGAGTTCGTCGTTTTCCAGATCATCGTCGCTCATGTTCTACCTCATGACTTGCGAAAAGCAGATTAGTTATAGCCCAGCTTCACCCTCTGTCGAGGTCGCCGGAAAAAAATCAACATCCACTGGATTACCAGTGGCTTATGCCCCATCACCGTGCAAGGTGGCGAGGACTTTACGAGCACCGCCATGATCACGGTGCTCGCCCAGATAAACACCTTGCCAGGTCCCCATCGCCAAGCGGCCGGCCTTGACCGGCAAACTCAGCTGGCAGCCCAGGAGACTGGCCTTGAAGTGCGCCGGCAGATCATCCGGACCTTCGTCGTTGTGTTCGAACCCTGCACGCCCTTGCGGCACCAGCGAGTTGAAAAAACGCTCGAAGTCACGGCGAACCGCCGGGTCGGCATTTTCGTTGACCGTCAACGAAGCCGAGGTGTGCTGCAACCACAAATGCAACAGGCCCACACGGCACGCCTTCAATTCAGGCAGGCCGGCGAGCAACTCATCCGTCACCAAGTGAAAGCCCCGGGGCTTGGCCCGCAGGGTTATCAGGGTCTGTTGCCACATACAGTTCTCCGCCTATCGGCGCGCATTCTAGCGCGCTCTGGAAAAAAACAAAGTACCGAATACACCTACATGCCTGTAAGACATTCACACCCTTAAAAGTGCCGTGTGGTTCCCATCACAAAGTCGGCATAAACCCGTACACCTTTAGCCACAGACAAACCCCAGACAAAAAAATGCCCGGCAAGCCGGGCATCTTTTTTTCGCGTACTTACAAGTTGTAGCCGCGCTCGTTGTGTTGTGCCAGATCGAGGCCCACGGCCTCTTCTTCGTCGGTAACCCGCAGGCCCATGACCATGTCCAGCACCTTGAGGATGATGAAGGTCACGATAGCCGTGTAGATCACGGTGAAGCCGACGCCTTTGCACTGGATCCAGACTTGCGCTGCGATGTCAGTGGTCGCCGCGTTGAAGCCGCCCAGAGACGGAGCCGCGAACACGCCGGTCAGGATCGCGCCGAGGATACCGCCGATACCGTGCACGCCGAAGGCGTCCAGGGAGTCGTCGTAGCCCAGTTTGCGTTTCAGGGTAGTGGCGCAGAAGAAGCACACCACGCCCGCCGCCAGACCAATCACCAGGGCGCCCATTGGGCCCACGGTGCCCGCAGCCGGGGTGATTGCAACCAAACCTGCCACCACACCCGAAGCGATGCCCAGTGCACTTGGCTTACCGTGAGTGACCCACTCGGCAAACATCCAGCCCAGCGCGGCAGCAGCGGTCGCAATCTGAGTGACCAGCATCGCCATACCGGCAGTGCCGTTGGCCGCAGCCGCAGAACCGGCGTTGAAGCCAAACCAACCGACCCACAGCATGGCAGCACCGACCAGGGTGTAACCCAGGTTGTGAGGCGCCATCGGCGTGGTTGGGAAGCCTTTACGCTTGCCGAGTACCAGGCACGCCACCAGGCCAGCCACACCGGCGTTGATGTGCACCACGGTGCCGCCGGCGAAGTCCAGCACGCCCCAATCGCCCAGCAACGAACCCGGACCGCCCCACACCATATGCGCAATCGGTGCGTAGACCAGGGTGAACCAGACGCCCATGAAGATCAGCATCGCGGAGAACTTCATACGCTCGGCGAAGGCACCGACGATCAGCGCAGGCGTAATGATGGCGAACGTCATCTGGAAAGTGACGAACACCGCCTCAGGGAACAGCGCCGCAGGGCCGGTGATGCTCGCCGGGGTGACACCCGACAGGAACAGTTTGGACAGGCCGCCCACGAACGAGTTGAGGTTGACGACGCCTGCTTCCATACCGGTAGTGTCGAACGCCATGCTGTAGCCGTAAACGAACCACAAAATGGTGATCAAGCCGGTGATGGCGAAGCACTGCATCATCACGGAAAGAATGTTTTTGGAGCGAACCATGCCGCCATAGAACAGCGCCAGGCCTGGAATGGTCATGAACAGCACCAGCGCGGTGGATGTGAGCATCCACGCCGTGTCGCCGGAATTGAGGACTGGAGCGGGGGCTGGGTCCGCCGCCAATGCCAGGGCCGGCATTACGAGGGACAACAGGGCTCCTAGCCCTGCGAATTTACGCAGAGTCATATTGTTTTCTCCTGGGGCGTTGGGGGTTTGGCGGCTTAGATTGCGTCGGTATCGGTTTCGCCGGTACGGATGCGAATAGCCTGTTCCAGATTGACCACGAAGATCTTGCCGTCACCGATCTTGCCGGTGTTGGCCGCCTTGGTTATCGCCTCGATAACCCGGTCAAGATCCTTGTCGTCAATGGCGACATCAATCTTCACCTTTGGCAGGAAATCGACCACGTATTCCGCGCCGCGATACAGCTCGGTGTGACCCTTCTGCCGACCGAAGCCTTTGACCTCAGTAACGGTAATGCCCTGCACGCCGATCTCGGACAGCGACTCGCGTACATCGTCCAACTTGAACGGCTTGATGATGGCAGTGACTAGCTTCATGAAAACTCTCTCCCGAATTGGTGGACTTGCCCCAGGAAAACAAACCCGTCTCAAGTCTAAGCGCAGTGCCTGGCTTTGTAACGCGTCGTCGCCTCGGCATTTACCGTTGCGACGCCAGCGAACCACTGGTGACGAAACCTGTACCCCTGATCCGTCGGCGCACTGCATTCGTCACAGCGACTGCATCAGTGCATGGGTCATGATCGTCTAAGCAGAAAGCTTGCCAGCTCCGTAAAAATCACTGAAATCAGTCCTTTGCCCACTTATGCCCACCTGCGGGGCGTTTTGGCGACGCCAATGCGCACAAAAACAGTGCGCGACCGCCCGGAGCACTGCGCGAAAAGCGTGCGCTCCAGGCGGTGAAAAAGACTATAGACGCTGCGTGATACACTGCCCGCCAACCGTTTTTCCGGAATGTTTCCCATGCTCGCGCCCAAAGATCTCCTCGACGCCCTGAGCGGCCACGCCTCTCGCCTGTTCAGCGGCGAAACCCCGCTGCCTCGCAACGAAATCGAAAGCCAGTTCAAGGCGCTGCTGCAAAGCGGCTTCAGCAAGCTCGACCTGGTGAGCCGTGAAGAATTTGACAGCCAAATGGTGGTGCTGGCCCGCACGCGTGCACGGCTGGAGAGCCTCGAGGCGAAAGTCGCGGAGTTGGAAGCGCGGCTGACGCCACCTGCTGCTGAATAAACACGCTCAGTGTGGGAGCTGGCTTGCCTGCGATGCGGGCGCCTCGGTGTATCAGTTACACCGAGTCGATGCCATCGCAGGCAAGCCAGCTCCCACATTTGCTCTACGTTGCGTTCTGGATACGTTCTGTAAAACCTCCCCCGCCTCGCTCTTCGCCACCTCGTCTACCCTTGAAAAACCCGCAGGAAGCGGCCCTCCACTCAAGGAACGAGCATGTCCCTCGCCATCGTCCACAGCCGCGCCCAGATTGGCGTCGAAGCCCCTGCCGTCACGGTTGAAGTGCACATGGCCAATGGTCTGCCATCCCTGACACTGGTGGGTCTGCCGGAAACCGCCGTCAAGGAAAGCAAGGACCGCGTGCGCAGCGCCATCCTGAACTGCGCGCTGCAATACCCAGCCCGGCGCATCACCCTCAACCTCGCGCCCGCCGACCTGCCCAAGGACGGCGGGCGTTTTGACTTGGCGATTGCCTTGGGCATCCTGGCTGCAAGCCTGCAGGTGCCGTCGTTGATGCTGGATGACGTGGAATGCCTGGGCGAATTGGCACTGTCCGGCGAAGTACGCGCAGTCAAAGGCGTGTTGCCGGCAGCGCTGGCAGCCCGCAAGGCCGGACGCACCGTGATAGTGCCGCGGGCGAATGCCGAGGAGGCGTGCCTGGCCTCTGGGTTGAAAGTGATTGCGGTGGATCACTTGCTGCAAGTGGTGGCGCACCTGAATGGGCAGGTGCCGATCGAGCCCTATAAGTCCGATGGCCTGCAGTACTTGAACAAACCCTATCCAGACCTGAGCGAAGTACAAGGCCAACTGGCGGCCAAGCGCGCGCTGCTGATCGCTGCAGCGGGCGCGCATAACCTGCTGTTCAGCGGGCCGCCCGGCACCGGCAAGACCTTGCTGGCCAGCCGGCTGCCGGGGTTGCTGCCGCCGTTGAGCGAGCAGGAAGCGCTGGAAGTGGCGGCGATCCAGTCGGTGGTCAGCCTCGCACCACTGAGCCATTGGCCGCACCGGCCGTTCCGTCAGCCACACCACTCGGCCTCGGGGCCGGCGCTGGTGGGCGGCGGGTCAAAACCGCAACCGGGGGAAATCACCCTCGCCCACCACGGCGTATTGTTTCTGGATGAGTTGCCGGAGTTCGATCGCAAGGTCCTGGAGGTGCTGCGCGAACCGCTTGAATCGGGACACATCGTCATTTCCCGTGCGCGCGACCGAGTGAGTTTCCCGGCACGCTTTCAACTGGTGGCGGCCATGAACCCCTGCCCTTGCGGGTATATGGGCGAACCGAGTGGGCGCTGTCGGTGTACGCCGGAGCAGATTCAGCGCTATCGCAACAAACTTTCCGGCCCCCTGCTGGACCGGATCGACTTGCACCTTACCGTCGCCCGGGAAACCACAGCACTAAACCCGACCCAGCCGCCTGGCGATAACACGGCGAAGGCCTCGGCACAGGTGGCCGACGCCCGCGAGCGCCAACTCAAGCGCCAGGGTTGCGCCAATGCCTTTCTGGATTTGCCAGGGTTACGCAAACACTGCCAATTGGCGAAAGCCGATGAAGGCTGGCTGGAAAGCGCCTGCGAGCGGCTGACGCTGTCGCTGCGCGCGGCACATCGCTTGCTCAAGGTGGCGCGCACGCTGGCAGACCTTGAGCGGGTTGAGAATATCGCTCGGCATCACTTGGCCGAGGCACTGCAATATCGGCCTGCGGCGGTCGGTTAGCCTGAGGCCAGCATCAGCCCTAGCAGTGAACGGGCTTCTTGTAGCGAGCTGGCTTGCCCAGCGTTGGGCTGCGCAGCAGCCCCAGAAATTGGCGACGCGGTCTAACAGCTGAAACATGGCAGCCGGACTGGGACCGCTTCGCACTCCAACGCGGGACACGCCCGCTCGCCACGCAGGAATGTGGTGGCCGCCAAAAGTGCGCGGAGGCCTAAGCGGTGAAATCCAGCAACAGCCTCGCCACTTCCATGACTTCATCCAGCACCGCTTCTGCCGACGCGGTAGAAGGATTCAGCATCAGGTCATCGGCATACCCCATCGCCATGGCGAAGATCTGCCGGGCTGCGCGTTGGGGCGCATCACAGCGGAAAACGTTGGCAGCGACGCCGCGCTCGATCACCTCGGCAAGCATGCCCTGCCACTGCGCGTTGATCACCAGGTACGCCTGGGCCATCTGCGGGTCGTGCATCGCTTCGTCCCAGGCATCCAGCCACAGCGCCCAGCCCGCGTCGGCCGTGCACGGCAGGCAGTCGCGCAAGAAACCCGCCAGCGCCTCAAGCGGTGCCACGCCCACCAGCGGCGCACGCACTTGCTCCAACTGTTCATTGGCAAAGCGCACAAAGGCCTCCCGGCGCAGTTCATTCCAATCGCTGAAGTAGTGGTAAACGTGGCTGCGCGACAGGCCGGCATGTTCGGCCAGGTCGCGGGTGGACACATCGGCAAACCCTTTGTTGCGAAACAGCTCCAGGGCGGCGGCGATGATCTGGTCTTTACGGTCGATACGCGACATTCGGCATTTCCCTCAGGCGTCGGAAGATGAGTGGCGCTTGCTTTTTGAGCGGTCGCTCAAGGATACTTGAGCAGTCGCTCAATAATAGCGTCTATCACTCCTTTGGTGCACCCATGTCATCCGTCACCCCACAAATCCTGATTGAAGAAAGCAAGAAAATCGGCCAACAGTCCGCCAGCCAGACGCTCAAGGCAATCGCCCGCGCATATCCCGGCAAGCTCTTTTGCACGCTGTCGCTGGTCGCGTTGGAAAATGCGCTGCTGCTGGCCTACCCGCTGTTTGCCGGGTTCGCGGTGGATTCGATCATCCGTGGCGATGCCGCCAGCGCGCTGTTTTACGCCGCGGTGGTTTTGGCATTCTGGGTGGTCGGGGCGGCACGCCGTGCGCTGGACACGCGCACCTTCACGCGAATCTACGCCGACCTCGCGGTACCGGTGATTCTCAACCAGCGCCTGCAAAACCACAGCACCTCGCGCGCGGCGGCGCGGGTGGTATTGGCGCGGGACTTTGTGGACTTCTTCGAAAAACACGTGCCGATCATCGCCACCGCGCTGGTTTCGATCGTCGGCGCGGCGGTGATGTTGCTGGTGATCGAGCCGTGGATCGGCCTGGCGTGCCTGAGTGCATTGCTGTTGTGCACCACCTTGCTGCCACGGTTTGCGCGGCGCAATCAGCAGTTGCATGAACGCCTGAATGACCGCCTGGAGAAGGAAATCGGCCTGGTGGAAAAGGTCGGTGCGCACACCTTGCAGCGCCACTATCAAGTGCTGTCGCGCCTGCGCATCTGGCTGTCAGACCGCGAGGCCGCCGCGTTCCTGTTTATCGGCACGCTGGCAGCCCTGCTGTTTGTGGTCGCCATCAGCCAGTTGGCGTTGTCGCCGGCGGTGAAGGCCGGCCACGTGTACGCAGTGATGACCTACCTGTGGACCTTCGTCAGCAGCCTGGACGAGGCGCCCGGTATGGTCGATCAACTGGCGCGCCTCAAAGACATCGGCAAACGCGTAGACCCGGGCCTGGGCGAGCGCTAAGCCTCAACGAAACCGATCAACCTCATGCCGCAAACCCGCCGCCAGGGTTTCCAGCTCCTTGGCGGTAACGGCCAGGTTCGACACCACTTCACGCTGCTCGCTGTTGGCCAGCGCAATGCTTTGCAGGTTGCTGCTGAGCAAGGTCGCGGTGCTGCTCTGCTCTTGGGTTGCCGTGGTAATTGCCGCAAATTGCTGACCGGCCGAGCGGCTTTGCTCGTCGATACGCGCCAGGGCTGAAGCCACGTCGGCGTTGCGCGACAGGCCTTCCTGCATCAACGTATTGCCGTGTTCCATGGTGCTGATGGCATTACCGGTTTCCTGCTGAATGCTCTGGATCATCCCGGAGATTTCATCAGTAGCCTGGCGGGTGCGCGAGGCCAGGTTGCGCACCTCGTCGGCGACCACGGCAAAACCACGGCCTTGCTCACCGGCGCGGGCGGCTTCGATGGCCGCGTTGAGCGCCAGCAGGTTGGTCTGTTCGGCAATCGAGGTGATCACACCCACGATCCCGCCGATTTCCTGTGAGCGCTGGCCCAAGGTATTGATCACCGTGGCCGTGCTGTTCAGCGCGGTGGCGATATGTTCCAGCGACGACGAGGCCTCCTGCATCGAGGTGCGGCCGATGCGCGTTTGCTGGGCGTTTTCCTGGGCCAACCGCTCGGTGTTGCCCATGTTGTCGGCGATGTTCAGCGACGTTGCGCTGAACTCTTCTACCGCGCCGGCCATGCTGGTGATTTCGCCGGACTGCTGCTCCATGCCTTCATAGGCGCCACCCGACAAACCGGACAATGCCTGGGCACGGCTGTTGACCTCTTCGGCGGCCTTGCGGATATGCGAGACCATGGTCGACAGCGCTTCACCCATCTGGTTGAAGCTGCGCGCCAATTGGCCGATTTCGTCATTACTGGACACATTGAGGCGCGCACTCAAGTCACCCGCGCCGAGGGCTTCGGCTTGACGCACGAGGTCACTCAAGGGCTGCAACTTGCTGCGCAACAGCCACACCGCCGCGCCCACCGCGAACAACATTGCCAACACGCTGCCAATCACCAGGCGAATACCAACGGCCCAGGTCACCTCGCGAATTTCGGATTTCGGCATGCTCGCCACCACCGACCACGGGCCGCCTTCAAACGGCACCGAGACGCTGTAGAAATCTTCGTTTTTGTCGCTCCAGAAACGCCCCTCGCCCGGTTTTTTGGCCAGGTCGAGCATCACCGGTACCGCCTGGTCCAGTGCCTGCACGCCGGCCGGTGGCACCAGCCAGTGCTTCTGTTCGTCCAGCAGCGCAAGGGAACCCGTCTGGCCGATACGGAAGCGCTTGAGGTTTTCAAACTGGGCGTTCTGGGCATCGGTGTAGTCGAAACCGACAAACAGCACCGCAATCACTTTGCCGCCGGCATCGCGCACCGGTGTGTATTGGGTCATGTAGGAGCGGTCGAACAGCACGGCGCGGCCGACGTAACTTTGCCCGGCAAGCAGGCGTTGATACGCCGGATGCTGGTGGTCCAGCGCCGTACCGATGGCGCGGCTGCCGTCTTGTTTGGTCAGGGAGGTGCTGATGCGGACAAAGTCTTCGCCGCTGCGCACAAACACGGTGGCCACGCCGCCGGAGGTGTCCTTGAATTCATCGACCTCATCGAAATCGTTGTTCAACAGGTCGTTGCCCAGGAACAGGCTCGGGGTTTGCACACCCGCCACTGCGACCTGCTGCTCGCCGCGCACACTCAACCCCGCACCGAAGCGCTTTTCAAACAGCCCGCTCAAACGCTGGGTACTTTCGCGCAAGGTGCTGTGGAAGGTATTGAGTTGGTCGGCGAGCAAACGCGCTTCGCTGGCCAGGTGTTCCTCGCGGGTGTCGAGGTTGGCGGAGTCGAGCGACCGCAAGGCGAAAACCGTACTGCCGCTGATGACGACAGCCAGTATCACGGCTAATGCGAGGCCTAACTGGGAGGCAATCCGAGCGCGAGGTTGAGACATGACAGCTCCTGGCCGAGGCCAGGATCATCCTGATCTCATAGCGCTACTCGGCAAATTATCTAGTGGGAAACGTTGGTGCACGGTAGTTCCAACACACCTTATTCGGCGGGCGCGGGGAATACTTGAGCGATTCACAGGGGTATCGCGCAAACGATTGCACAAAAGGCCGGTGACGCTTCAGTCAAGGCGCTCGACCTGGGGCAACTCCATGGCCTTGACCTCACCTTGAAGAAATTCCGCCAGGCGCCTTAAACGCTCGCCACCAGGGCGGGTTTTCGGCCACACCAGGTAGTAATTTTCGCCACTGGCCACGGCGGTCGGCCACGGCAGGCTCAATCTTCCCTGGGCCACGTCTTCGGCGACCATCAGCAAATCGCCCATCGACACCCCGTAACCCCGTGCTGCGGCGATCATGCCCAGCTCAAGCGTGTCGAACACCTGCCCGCCCTTGAGCGAGACCTGAGATGCAAGCCCCATGCGCTGCAGCCAATTGCGCCAGTCGCGGCGGTCGGGCGTGGGGTGCAGCAGCTCAGCGCACGCCAGACGCGTTACGTCCCACGGCCCGTCTGTCAGCAGGTTGGGGGCGCCCACGGGGATCAGCAGTTCGGGGAACAGGTAACTGGCTTCCCAGTCCGCCGGAAAATGCCCATAACTCAGCAACACCGCGCAGTCGAACGGCTCCTGGTTGAAGTCCACTTCGTCCACGCTCATCCACGCACTGGTCAGTTGCACCTCGTTGCCCGGCTGCAACGCCCGGAAGCGGCTGAGCCGCGCCAGCAACCAGCGCATGGTCAGGGTCGACGGCGCTTTCATGCGCAGGATGTCGTCTTCGGCATTCAGGGTGTGGCAGGCCCGCTCCAGCGCAGCAAAACCCTCGCGCACGCCGGGCAGCAGCAAGCGCGCCGCTTCGGTGAGCTGCAGGTTGCGGCCGCTGCGCTGGAACAGGCGGCAGGCAAAATGCTCTTCGAGTGTGCGGATATGCCGGCTGACGGCACTTTGCGTGATCGACAGCTCCTCTGCCGCGCGGGTAAAGGAGTTGTGCCGTGAAGCGGCCTCAAACGCGCGCAAGGCGTACAACGGAGGAAGACGACGTGGCATAGGGAACCTCCGACAGAGCAAGACCAAACCCTACCATGAGTTTTAATCATGCGAACGATCGCTTTTATCCTTTTGTGTAATGCGTTGGGAGCGCCGAGAATCAACCCCTCCCCAACCCTCTGACTTTTTGAGCGTGATGACCATGCAGCATCCGGTGCGTACTGAACTCTGGGCCATTCTGCGGCTGTCGGGGCCGTTGATTGCCTCACAGTTGGCGCACATGTTGATGGTGCTGACCGACACCCTGATGATGGCCCGCCTGAGCCCCGAAGCCCTCGCCGGTGGCGGCCTGGGCGCGGCGAGCTATTCGTTTGTGGCGATTTTCTGCATCGGCGTGATTGCTGCAGTCGGCACGCTTGTGGCCATCCGCCAAGGCGCGGGCGACATCGAAGGCGCCACCCGCCTGACCCAGGCCGGGCTGTGGCTTGCCTGGCTGATGGCATTGGTGGCCGGCTTGCTGCTGTGGAACCTCAAGCCCGTATTGCTGATGTTTGGCCAGACCGAAACCAACGTGCACGCGGCGGGGCAATTTCTGACCATCCTGCCGTTCGCCCTGCCCGGCTACCTGAGCTTCATGGCCTTGCGCGGCTTTACCAGCGCTATCGGCAAAGCCACGCCGGTGATGGTGATCAGCCTGGGCGGCACGGTGCTCAACTACTGCCTCAACCACGCCTTGATAGAAGGCATGTTCGGCCTGCCGAAACTGGGATTGATGGGAATTGGCCTGGTCACCGCGATTGTCGCCAACAGCATGGCTTTGGCGCTGATGTGGTACATCCGCAGTAACCGGGCTTACGCCGCCTACCCGCTGAGTTCAGGCCTGCTGCGCCTCAACACCCTGTATCTGCGCGAGCTGTGGCGCCTGGGCTTGCCGATTGGCGGCACCTATGCGGTGGAGGTCGGCTTGTTTGCCTTCGCGGCGCTGTGCATGGGCACCATGGGCAGTACGCAACTGGCGGCGCATCAGATTGCCCTGCAAATCGTCTCGGTAGCGTTCATGGTGCCAGCAGGAATGTCATACGCGATCACCATGCGCATCGGCCAGCATTACGGCGCCGGACAGTTGCTGCAGGCGCGCATGGCCGGGCGTGTCGGCATCGGATTCGGTGCGGCAGTGATGTTGGGATTTGCCACAGTGCTGTGGCTGTTTTCCGATGCGCTTATCGGGCTGTTCCTCGACCATAACGATCCGGCCTTCCATGACGTAATCGTCCTGGCCGTCAGCCTGCTGGCCGTGGCGGCCTGGTTCGAATTGTTCGACGGTGTGCAGACCATCGCCATGGGCTGCATTCGTGGGTTGAAGGACGCCAAGACGACCTTTCTGGTGGGCTTGGGTTGCTACTGGCTGATCGGCGCGCCGGCGGCGTGGTTGATGGCGTTCACCCTCGGCTGGGGGCCGACCGGTGTGTGGTGGGGTCTGGCGTTGGGCCTGGCCTGCGCGGCCGTCAGTTTGACCTGGGCGTTTGAGGCGAAGATGAAGCGGATGATTAGGCGGGAGCCGGAAATTCGTGCTGAGTTTCAAGCCATGCAACCCGACTAGAGACTGTACTCGTTCAATGTGGGAGCTGGCTTGCCTGCGATGGCATCACCTGGTTATGCCTGACACACCGAGGTGTCTGCATCGCAGGCAAGCCAGCTCCCACACAAGCCAGCTCCTACAGTTGATTGGGTTCGCACTTCAACCCAGCAAAGCCTGCTGGCTCTTGCCAAACGTCAAATACTCCACCAATTCCGGCAACGGCAACGGCTTGCTGATCAAATAACCCTGCGCCTGGTCGCAACCGAACAAGCGCAACAGCGCCAACTGCTCGGGCGTTTCCACGCCTTCAGCCACCACTTCCAGGTTGAGGTTGTGCGCCAGGTTGATCATGGCGTGCACCAGCTTGCGGTTCTCTTCGCGCTCTTCCATGCCGCCGACAAAGCTCTTGTCGATCTTCAACAGGGCAATCGGCAGGCTGTTGAGGTGCACGAACGACGAGAATCCAGTGCCAAAGTCATCCAGGGAAAACCGCACGCCCAGGCGGCCGAGGGCGTCCATGGTTTGTTTGACCAAGTCACTGCGGCGCATGACGGCGGTTTCGGTCAATTCGAACTCCAGCCACTGCGCTTCCACGCCACGCTCGGCAATCAGCCGGCTGAGGGTCGAGAGCAGTTGGCTGTCCTGGAACTGGCGAAACGACAGGTTGACCGCCATGTGCAACGGCGGCAGGCCGCGTTCGCGCAGGTCTTGCATGTCGCGCAGGGCACGGGAGATCACCCAGTAGCCCAGCGGCACAATCAGGCCGCTCTGTTCGGCCAGTGGCACGAACTCGCTGGGTGGCAACAGGCCGCGTTCGCCATGGCGCCAGCGCACCAAGGCTTCCAGGCCGACAATATGCCCGTCGTCCAGGTCCAGGCGCGGCTGGTAGTGCAGTTCCAGCTCGTCGCGGCGCAATGCGCGGCGCAGTTCACTTTCCAGGTCGGCCAGGCTGCGCGCGTTGCGGTTGATGCGTTCGTTGAAGATATGAAAGGTGCAGCCTTGCGTACTTTTGGCTTGCTGCATGGCGATGTGCGCGTGCCACATCAGTGGGTCGGCGCCAGCACGCGCGCGGGCATGCGCCACGCCCAGGCTGCAGCCGATCAACAGGCTTTCGCCATCCACCCAATAGGGTTCGGCCATGGCTTCGGTGATGCGTTCGGCCATCCATTCGGCACGCTGGGGCGCGCGGCGCGTATCGATCAGCAGGGCGAACTCATCGCTGCCCAGGCGCGCCAACTGGTCCCCGGCTTCGAGCTGGCTCTTGAGGCGCGAAACCACTTGCAGGATCAACCGGTCGCCGGCCTGGTGGCCTAGAGCGTCGTTGGCATGGCGAAAGTTATCGAGGTCAAGGTGGCCGAGCGCCAGGCCGCGGCCTTCGTTTTCAACCAGCCGCGCCGCCAGCAGGGTCTGGAAACCCTGGCGATTGGCGATCCCGGTGAGCGGGTCCTGTTCGGCCAGGCGCTGCAAGGTGGTCTCCAGCACGCCGCGCTCGCGGACATGGCGCAGGCAGCGGCGCAATGTATCGGCATCCAACACCTCACGGATCAACCAATCGCTGACACCCAGCGGGGAAACCAGCGGTTCCTGCTCCAGCAGCAATACGCACGGCAGGTTGCAGCGGCCAGGGCCGGGTTGCAGGCTGGGCGTGGTTAATAACACGGCCGTGTGGTCGTCATCGAACAGACGACTCACCGAGTCCCAGTTGGGCGCACTGATCAGCACAGCCCCATCGCCCATCGGCGCCAGGCACTCGCGCAACAACGCTGCCCACGCTGGCTCATCGGCCAGTAGCAGCAAACGCAAGGGTTCGACAGGCGTAGACAAGCTAGCTCCCTAGACTCTGCAAAATTTCGTTGGCGGCGGGCATTATGACGCGCGGCCTGATAATCACCAATGATAAGGGTTATCAAATACGCTGGCTGTAAGCATTCGTCCCGATCTTCAAGGACAGAAGGCCCCCACATCCTGCGGCAAAGTATCAAAACCGGCAAATTTAGATCGAGTGGTACGTCACACTGTCGTTCTGTGAGAGCAGAATCCTGCGAGCCTGTTAAAATGCCCGCCCTTTTGAACAACGACTCCCTGAATTCTGTATGTCCCGACTCAATCCCCGGCAGCAAGAAGCCGTGAACTACGTCGGCGGCCCTCTATTGGTGCTCGCCGGCGCAGGCTCCGGCAAGACCAGCGTGATTACCCGCAAGATCGCGCACCTGATCCAGAACTGTGGCATCCGCGCCCAGTACATCGTCGCCATGACCTTTACCAACAAGGCGGCGCGCGAAATGAAAGAGCGTGTCGGCACGCTGCTCAAAGGCGGCGAAGGCCGTGGTCTCACCGTGTGTACCTTCCACAACCTGGGCCTGAACATCATCCGCAAGGAGCATGCGCGGCTGGGCTACAAGCCCGGTTTCTCGATTTTCGACGAAACCGATGTGAAGTCGCTGATGACCGACATCATGCAAAAGGAATACGCAGGCGACGACGGCGTGGATGAGATCAAGAACATGATCGGCGCCTGGAAAAACGACCTGATCCTGCCGCCCCAGGCCCTGGAAAACGCGCGCAACCCCAAGGAACAGACCGCCGCCATCGTCTACACCCACTACCAGCGCACGCTCAAGGCGTTCAACGCGGTGGACTTTGACGACCTGATCCTGCTGCCGGTAAAGCTGTTCGAGGAACACGCCGACATCCTCGAAAAATGGCAGAACAAGGTCCGCTACCTGCTGGTGGACGAGTACCAGGACACCAACGCCAGCCAGTACTTGCTGGTAAAAATGCTGATCGGCACGCGCAACCAGTTCACCGTGGTGGGCGACGACGACCAGTCGATCTATGCCTGGCGCGGTGCGCGCCCGGAAAACCTGATGCTGCTCAAGGACGACTACCCGTCCCTGAAAGTGGTGATGCTGGAGCAGAACTACCGCTCCACCAGCCGTATCCTGCGTTGCGCCAACGTGCTCATCTCCAACAACCCCCACGAGTTTGAAAAACAACTGTGGAGCGAGATGGGCCACGGCGACGAAATCCGCGTGATCCGCTGCCGCAATGAAGACGCCGAAGCCGAGCGCGTGGCCGTGGAAATCCTCAGCCTGCACTTGCGCACCGACCGCCCCTACAGCGACTTTGCGATCCTGTACCGCGGCAACTACCAGGCCAAGCTGATCGAACTGAAATTGCAGCATCACCAGGTGCCGTATCGCCTGTCGGGCGGCAACAGCTTTTTCGGACGCCAGGAAGTCAAAGACCTGATGGCTTACTTCCGCCTGATCGTGAACCCGGACGACGATAACGCCTTCCTGCGCGTGATCAACGTCCCACGCCGGGAAATCGGTTCGACTACGCTGGAAAAGCTCGGCAACTACGCCACGGAACGCAAAATCTCGATGTACGCCGCCACCGACGAAATCGGCCTGGGCGAGCACCTGGACACACGCTTCACTGACCGCCTGTCGCGCTTCAAGCGCTTCATGGACAAGGTGCGCGAGCAGTGCGCCGGCGAAGACCCGATCAGCGCGCTGCGCAGCATGGTCATGGACATCGACTATGAAAACTGGCTGCGCACCAACAGTTCCAGCGACAAAGCCGCGGATTACCGCATGGGCAACGTCTGGTTCTTGATCGAAGCGCTGAAAAACACCCTGGAAAAAGACGAAGACGGCGAAATGACCGTCGAAGACGCCATCGGCAAGCTGGTGCTGCGCGACATGCTCGAGCGCCAGCAGGAAGAGGAAGACGGCGCCGAAGGCGTGCAGATGATGACCTTGCATGCCTCCAAGGGCCTGGAATTCCCCTACGTGTTCATCATGGGCATGGAAGAGGAAATCCTCCCGCACCGCTCCAGCATCGAAGCCGACACGATCGAAGAAGAACGGCGCCTGGCCTACGTGGGCATTACCCGCGCGCGTCAGACGCTGGCCTTCACCTTCGCCGCCAAGCGTAAGCAATACGGCGAAATCATCGACTGTGCCCCCAGCCGGTTCCTCGACGAGCTACCGCCGGACGATCTGGCCTGGGAAGGCAATGACGACACCCCGACCGAGGTGAAGGCCGTTCGCGGCAATACCGCCTTGGCGGATATACGCGCGATGTTAAAGCGCTAGAATCGACTACTTTTTAATCTACTTTCGGCGCACACCGCGCCATTAGAGGAAGCTTTCCGTGGAAGCACTGCACAAGAAAATTCGCGAAGAAGGCATCGTGCTTTCCGATCAGGTACTCAAGGTCGACGCCTTTCTGAACCACCAGATCGACCCGGCGCTGATGAAACTGATCGGCGACGAATTCGCCGAGCGCTTCAAGGACTCGGGCATCACCAAGATCGTCACCATCGAGGCCTCGGGCATTGCGCCGGCGATCATGACCGGCCTGAACCTGGGCGTACCGGTGATTTTCGCGCGTAAGCAGCAGTCCCTGACGCTGACCGAGAACCTGCTGTCGGCAACGGTGTACTCGTTCACCAAGAAGGTCGAAAGCACTGTGGCGATCTCGCCGCGCCACCTGACCAGCAGCGACCGCGTGCTGGTGATCGATGACTTCCTGGCCAACGGCAAGGCGTCCCAGGCGCTGATCTCGATCATCAAACAAGCCGGCGCGACCGTCGCAGGCCTGGGGATTGTGATCGAGAAGTCGTTCCAGGGTGGCCGTGCGGAGCTGGATGCGCAGGGTTATCGGGTTGAGTCGCTGGCGCGGGTGAAGTCGTTGGCCGGTGGTGTGGTTACTTTCATCGAATAATCGATAACACCCCAAATATTTGGGGTGGGCGCAACTCAAAATGTGGAAGGGGGCTTGCCCCCGATAGCAGTGGGTCAGCCGACACATTGGGTGACTGATACACCGCAATCGGGGGCAAGCCCCCTCCCACAGTTGGTTTCGAGGTGTTTTTTAGTGTGCGGTGGCCTGTAGACCGGCGAGCAGCAAACGCTGGTACAGATCCTCTTTCAACCCCTCCGGCTGATCCAACCGCATCCGCTCCAGATGCTTGGGAAACGCCTCCGGCTCCGGTGCATCCAGCGCCGCCTTGCCCAACTCCAGAATCTCGGTCAGCTTGAATTTGCTCTTGAGCCAATTCAGCGCGCGCAGCAGATCCTTCTCCTCATCCGTGAAGTCAGTGCCCAGCGGATACTCCGGAAACAGCCGGTGATGCCGCGCCTGAATACCCTTGAGCCGCTCCGGCGTATTGTCGGCAAAGCGCGGGTCCAGCTCGAAGTCCTTGGGCAGCTTGCCGGCCTTTTGCGCCTGTTCGATCAAGTCGTTTTGAAAGCGCGAGTCGGTGATATTCAGCAGCGCCTCGATCACCTTGGCATCTGTCTGCCCACGCAAATCGGCAATCCCGTACTCGGTGATGACGATATCGCGCAGGTGCCGAGGAATGGTGCAGTGGCCGTACTCCCAGACGATATTGGAACTGACCTCCCCGGCCGACTCGCGCCAGCTGCGCAGGATCAGGATCGAACGCGCGCCTTCTAGTGCATGGCCCTGGGCAACAAAGTTGTACTGCCCGCCGACGCCGCTGAGCACGCGGCCATCTTCCAGCTGATCGGCCACACCTGCGCCGAGCAAGGTCACCATGATTGCGCTGTTGATAAACCGCGCGTCCAGGCGTTGCAGGCGCTTGAGCTCTTCCTGGCCATACAGCTCGTTGATGTAGCTGATGCGAGTCATGTTGAATTCGAGACGCTTGGCGTGAGTCATTTCCTGCAAGCGCTGGTAAAAACTGCGCGGCCCGAGGAAGAAACCGCCATGGATCGACACGCCGTCAGGTTGCGCCGCGTCATCCAGCATGCCGGCATTGGCTTGCGCCTGGGTCGCCACATCCGGGTAAACCTTGCGCCGGATAATGCCGGCGTCAGCCAGTACCAGCAGGCCGTTGACGAACATTTCGCTGCAGCCATACAGGCCACGGGCAAAGGGCGACACACCGCCTTCGCGGCTGATCAGGGGCGCCCACTGATACACATCAAGGTCGGTGAGCAGCAGTCGATAGGCCTCGTTATCCGCCTGGCGCGCCAGTAAGGCGGCGGTCAGCGCGTCGCCCATGGAGCCGATACCGATCTGCAACGTGCCGCCATCGCGCACCAGGGTGCTGGCATGCAGGCCGATAAAGTGGTCCTGAAAACCCACCGGCATGTTCGGCGTGGAGAACAGTGTGGTGCTGTCCTTTGCGTCAATCAGGTAATCGAACGCGTCCATGCCCAGTTCAGCATCGCCCGGCATGTAGGGCAGATCGGAATGCACTTGGCCAACGATCAGGACGGTTTCGCCAGCATCGCGACGCTTCTCGATCATCGGCAGCAGGTCGAGTGTGATGTCGGGGTTGCAGCTCAAGCTCAGGCGATCCGGATGCTCAGTGCTGCTGGCCACCAGTTGCGCCACCAGATTCAGGCCGGCGGCGTTGATGTCGCGCGCCGCGTGACTGTAATTGCTGCTGACGTAATCCTGTTGCGCCGATGCGCTGTGGAGCAGGCTGCCGGGCTGCATGAAGAACTGCTGCACGCGGATGTTCGCGGGCAGACTGTCCTTTTGCAGGTCGGCAAGAAAATCCAGCTCGGGGTAGTCGCCAAAGACGCGTTCGATGAAGGGCTCGAGAAAGCGCTTCTGCAAACCATCGCCCAAGGTCGGACGACCCAGGGCCAGCGCGGTGTAGATTGTCAGCGCGCGCTCCGGCAACTTGGCGATACGCCGGTACAGCGCATTGACGAACAGGTTGGGCTTGCCCAGGCCCAGCGGCATGCCCATGTGGATATGCGCGGGCAAGCGCGCCAATACGTCGTCAACTGCTTGCTCGATTGAACACAACTGCACCATCCGACCCTCCTGACATTCCATGATTAGGGGTTGGACCGAGCTTGCCGGGTCTTTGCTGCAATGAACAGTCTCGAAGTACAAATCCCAGGCACAAAAAAGCCGCTGGGCAGCGGCTTTTTTGGCGAAGATCGGTCTACTTCAAACCCGACATCTTCTCGATCGCACCTTTAAGCTCGGCATCCGAGCAATCGGCACATGTGCCTTTGGGCGGCATGGCGTTCAAGCCGGTAATCGCCTTGGCCAGCAGGCCATCGAGGCCGCCTTGGTGGTCGGCACGGTCTTTCCACGCCGCGGTGTCACCAATTTTCGGTGCGCCCAACAGGCCGGTGCCGTGGCAGGCGTTGCAGTGCTTGGCGATCACGTCATCCGGTGTTTTTGCACCGCCGCCGCCACCGGCTGCCACCGCCACTTCCATACCTTTGCATTCCTGGCCCTGAACACAGACTTGGCCGACAGGCTCCAGGCGCTTGGCAATTTCATCATTGGTCGCAGCTTGAGCGCTGACAGCCCATAGGGCCAGTACGGTTGCTGGTGCAGCCAGCATTTTCATAATTAGGTTCACGCGTTCACCCTCAATGGTGGCTATTCACGCCTGCGGCCACGGTTTCGCAGGCGGCGAAAGTATAACGGTTAGCCCGTCCGGCCGAAACAACCCTATTAAATAAAGGGAGATTCAGCCCTGCGGAATACAGCTACGGGTGTGTCTGCAACGCTGGCAGCACGCCTCTTGTGTCAAAAGTTCGCGGGTGTGGCTGCGCTGATTAGTCGCGCCGGCACATCGAACGGGTTGCGAAAACGATGGGGCTTGGTGCTTTCAAAGTAGTAGCTATCGCCGGCTTCGAGCACAAAAGTTTCAAGACCGACCACCAATTCCAGGCGACCTTCCACCAGAATCCCGGTTTCCTCGCCTTCGTGGGTGAGCATTTCTTCGCCAGTGTCGGCGCCCGGCGGGTAAATCTCGTTAAGAAACGCAATCGCCCGGCTCGGGTGTGCGCGGCCCACGAGTTTCATGGTGACGGCGCCGTCCGATATGTCGATCAGCTCATTGGCTTTATAGACGACCTGGGTCGGTTTTTCCTGGAGGATCTCCTCGGAAAAGAATTCGACCATCGACATGGGAATGCCGCCCAGCACCTTGCGCAAGGAGCTGATCGAGGGGCTGACACTGTTTTTTTCGATCATCGAAATGGTGCTGTTGGTGACACCCGCGCGCTTGGCGAGCTCGCGCTGGGAAAGACCCTTCAGTTTACGGATGGATTGCAGTCGTTCGCCGACGTCCAATGCAGGAGCCTCCTAGGATTCAGGCTTTGTTGTAATTGAGCGTTATCATGGCGACAGCGTTCAGTATTTACAACACTTGGGCCTAAATCCCGGCCGGCTTCACTCGTAGGCAGCGCTTAGGCCCCGCAATAGAGCCTTGGCACGCGGCGCAGGTTGCAGAAGATCTGATAGGGAATGGTCTCGGCAGCAGTCGCAACGTCGCTGGCGAGAATAGTTTTGCCCCACAGCTCCACGGTGGAACCGAGCCCGGCCTGCGGCACGTCGGTGAGGTCGACACACAGCATGTCCATGGATACGCGGCCCAGCAACTGGCTGCGCTGGCCCGCCACCAACACCGGTGTGCCGGTTGGCGCGTGACGTGGATAGCCATCGGCGTAGCCCATGGCGACCACGCCGATCCGCATCGGTTTGGGTGTGATGAACTTGGCGCCGTAGCCCACCGGCTCGCCGGCCGGCAGTTCGCGCACGCAGATGACCTTGGATTCCAGCGTCATCACCGGCTGCAAGCGCGCGGCGATGGCCTGATCTTCACCAAACGGCGTGGCGCCATAGAGCATGATGCCTGGGCGCACCCAGTCGCTGGACACGTTCGGCCAGCCCATCACGGAAGGCGAGTTGCGCAGGCTGACTTCGGCCGACAAACCTTGGCGCGCCGCCTCAAACACCGCCACTTGTTCATTGCTGCGTACACAGTCGAGCTCGTCGGCACGGGCGAAGTGGCTCATCAATACGATTTTCGCCACTTTACCGCTGGCCAGCAGGCGCTGATAAGCCTCGTGGTAATCCTTGGGATGCAGGCCGACACGATGCATGCCCGAATCCAATTTGAGCCAGATGGTCAGCGGCTTGCTCAACCGGGCCTGCTCAATCGCGTCCAACTGCCACAGCGAATGCACCACGCACCACATATCGTGCTCGATAATCAGCGGCAGCTCGTCAGCTTCAAAAAAGCCTTCCAGCAGCAATACCGGCGCGCGAATCCCGGCGGCCCGCAGCTCCAGTGCCTCTTCGATGCAGGCCACGGCAAACCCGTCGGCCTCGGCTTCCAGCGCCTGGGCCACGCGCACGGCGCCATGGCCGTAGGCATCGGCCTTGACCACGGCGAGGGCCTTGGCCCCCGTGACTTCACGGGCCAGTTGGTAATTGTGGCGCAGGGCTTGGAGGTCGATCAGGGCACGGGCAGGACGCATGGCGGCAGGCTTCTAGGCGGCAGAGTGAAGAAAAAACCGGCACCGACCAACAGCGTCGGCACCGGGAGAGGGATCGTTGTTTAGGGCAGCGCGGCCACGACGGACAGCTCTACCAGGATTTCCGGTTCGCACAGCTTGGCTTCAACCGTGGCACGGGCCGGGGCAACGCCTTTAGGCAGCCACTTGTCCCACACCGCATTCATGCCGGCGAAATCGGCGTCGATGTCTTTCAAGTAGATCGTCACCGACAGCAGCTTGGATTTGTCGGTGCCGGCCAAGTCCAGCAAACGCTCGATATTTGCCAGGGTCTCACGGGTCTGCTTTTCAATCCCGGCACTCATGTCGTCGCCGACTTGCCCTGCCAGATACACGGTACCGCTGTGAACAACGATCTGGCTCATGCGCTCATTGGTGAGCTGGCGCTGGATTGACATGTTTTGCGGACTCCTGGTGGTTGCCGTAACGGGAAATATCGAGGCCTTCGGCGCTGATCTGCGGGGTTTTCTTCGCCATCAGGTCGGCCAGCAAACGACCAGAGCCACAGGCCATGGTCCAGCCAAGTGTGCCGTGCCCGGTATTGAGGAACAGATTCTTGAAAGGCGTGGCGCCGACAATCGGCGTGCCGTCGGGCGTGGTCGGGCGCAGGCCGGTCCAGAACGTGGCTTCGGTCAAATCGCCGCCCTGAGGATAAAGGTCGTTGACGATCATCTCCAGGGTTTCACGCCGGCGCGGGTTCAGCGACAGGTCAAAACCGGCGATTTCAGCCATACCGCCGACGCGGATGCGATTGTCGAAACGGGTGATCGCAACCTTGTAAGTCTCGTCCAGAATGGTCGAAGTCGGCGCCATCGCCGGGTTGGTGATCGGCACGGTCAGCGAGTAACCCTTGAGCGGGTACACCGGTGCCTTGATCCCCAGCGGTTTGAGCAGTTTCGGCGAATAGCTGCCGAGGGCCAGTACATAACGGTCCGCGGTTTCCAGCTTGCCGTCGATCCACACGCCGTTGATGCGGTCGCCTGCGGAGTCGAGGCGCTGGATGTCCTGGTCGAAGCGGAACTCAACGCCCAGTTGCTTGCACATGTCGACCAGGCGCGTAGTGAACATCTGGCAGTCGCCCGTCTGATCGTTCGGCAGGCGCAGCGCGCCAGCAAGAATATCCGTGACGCTGGCCAGGGCCGGCTCGACGCGGGCGATACCGGCGCGGTCGAGCAGCTCGAACGGTACGCCAGACTCTTTGAGCACGGCGATGTCTTTGGCCGCGCCGTCCAGTTGCGCCTGGGTGCGGAACAATTGCGTCGTGCCGAGGCTGCGGCCTTCGTAGGCAATGCCGGTTTCAGCACGCAGTTCGTCGAGGCAGTCGCGGCTGTACTCGGACAGGCGCACCATGCGCTCTTTGTTCACTGCATAGCGGCTGGCGGTGCAGTTGCGCAGCATCTGCGCCATCCACAGGTATTGATCGATATCGGCGGTGGCCTTGATCGCCAGCGGCGCGTGGCGCTGCAGCAGCCACTTGATCGCTTTGAGCGGAACGCCTGGGGCGGCCCAGGGCGAGGCGTAACCAGGCGAGACCTGGCCGGCGTTGGCGAAACTGGTTTCCATGGCAGCGGCTGGCTGACGGTCGACCACGACGACTTCAAAGCCGGCCCGCGCCAAATAGTACGCACTGGTCACACCAATGACGCCGCTACCCAAGACCAGAACGCGCATTTTTATATCCTCATCGCGGGCTTGGCCGCTGACGTGTGTTATTCGAGCAATGATGAGCGCAGTATAAAAAGCTATTGCCAGTGCATTTCACTATATAAATGCCTATATTTGGCGACAATTCTCGGCAAAAACCCTTTTGACAGAGGCGTATCCCCTATGCGTACCAACACCCAGACCAAGCGGGAGCTGGACAAGATCGACCGCAATATCCTGCGCATCCTGCAAACCGACGGGCGCATTTCGTTTACGGAACTGGGGGAAAAAGTCGGGCTGTCGACCACGCCGTGCACCGAGCGCGTACGCCGACTTGAACGCGAAGGCATCATCATGGGCTACAACGCGCGGCTCAATCCGCAGCATTTGAAGGGCAGTTTGCTGGTATTTGTCGAGATCAGCCTCGATTACAAGTCCGGCGACACCTTTGAAGAATTCCGCCGCGCCGTGCTCAAACTGCCCCATGTGCTGGAATGCCATTTGGTGTCGGGAGACTTCGACTACCTGGTGAAGGCACGGATTTCCGAGATGGCCTCGTACCGCAAATTGCTCGGCGACATCTTGCTCAAGTTGCCCCATGTGCGCGAATCAAAGAGCTATATCGTGATGGAAGAGGTGAAGGAGAGCTTGAACCTGCCGATCCCGGATTGAACTGCCACAAAGCGGTCAATTGTGGGAGCAGGCTTGCTCGCGAATTTGGTGTATCAGCCCGCGCATTTTTCACTGACCCGCTGCATTCGCGAGCAAACGCTCCCACATTTGGAGTGAGCACATTCGCTAGACCAAGACTTGCCGGGTGCTGGCCATGTATTCGTGAATTTGCTTCTCAACCCGCGGATGAATCAACTCCACCGGCCCCCGCCCATTGGGGCACGGCAAGGTCTTGGTGGTACCAAACAACCGGCAGATCAGCGGGCGTTCGTCGTACACCGTGCAGCCATTGGGCCCAAGGTGCACGCAGTTCAGCTCGTCCATGGCGGCGTCCTGCTCGGCTGCGGTCTTGCGCGGCAGGCGCGACATTTCCTCGGGCGAGGTCGTCACCGGCCCACAGCAGTCGTGGCAACCCGGAACACACTCGAACGAAGGAATCTGCCTACGCAGCGCGCTGATTTTCTGACTGTTGCAACTCATCGAAACACATACCGGACGGCGAATAGGCGTGGATTCTGACGCAAAACGCCCTGCGCAGACAGCTTCGTCCGACCGCTGTATCCTGCGTCAAATTTTCCAAACAGGGATGCTCCCCATGACCGCCAGCGCCCGGCACACCGCTTCCTACTACGCCGCCAGCAGCGTCCCACAACCCGATTACCCGGCGTTGACGGGCGAAGTCAGCGCCGATGTGTGCGTAATTGGCGGCGGTTACTCCGGGCTCAACACCGCCCTGGAACTGGCCGAACGCGGTTACAGCGTGGTGCTGCTGGAGGCGCGCAGGATTGGCTGGGGCGCCAGTGGTCGTAACGGCGGCCAGCTGATTCGCGGCGTCGGCCATGGCCTGGACCAGTTTGCCAACGTGATCGGCACCGACGGCGTGCGCCAGATGAAGTTGATGGGCCTGGAAGCCGTGGAGATCGTGCGCGAGCGCGTCGAGCGCTATCAGATCCCCTGCGACCTGACCTGGGGTTACTGCGACCTGGCGAACAAACCTCAGCACCTGCACGACCTGGCCGAAGATGCCGAAGAACTGCGCAGCCTCGGCTATCGCCATGAAGTACGCCTGCTGCAAGCCAACGAGATGAGCAGCGTGATCGGTTCCGACCGCTACGTGGGCGGCATGATCGACATGGGCTCCGGGCATTTGCACCCGCTGAATCTGGCCCTCGGCGAAGCCGCCGCCGCGCAGAAGCTGGGCGTGAAGCTGTTCGAGCAGTCCGAAGTGACACGCATCGACTACGGCCCTGAAGTGAACGTGCACACCGCCCTTGGCAATGTGCGCGCCAAGACCCTGGTGTTGGCGTGCAATGCCTACCTCAATGGCCTCAACCCCTACCTGAGCGGCAAAGTGCTGCCCGCCGGCAGCTACATCATCGCCACCGAGCCGTTGAGCGAAGCCCAAGCCGCCCATCTGCTTCCCCAGAACATGGCCGTCTGTGATCAACGGGTAACGGTGGATTACTTCCGGCTGTCCGCCGACCGCCGCCTGTTGTTCGGCGGTGCCTGTCACTATTCCGGACGTGATCCGCAAGACATCGGCGCCTATATGCGCCCAAAAATGCTCAAAGTGTTCCCCCAACTGGCCGACGTGAAGATCGACTACCAGTGGGGCGGCATGATCGGCATTGGCGCCAACCGGTTGCCGCAAATCGGCCGGTTGGCGGATCAACCCAACGTGTATTACGCCCAGGCCTACTCGGGGCACGGCCTGAATGCCACGCACCTGGCGGGTAAGCTGCTGGCCGAGGCGATCAGTGGCCAGCAGCAGGGTCGTTTCGATCTGTTCGCCCAAGTACCGCATATCACCTTCCCCGGCGGCCAACACTTGCGCTCGCCGTTGCTGGCGCTGGGGATGCTCTGGCACCGCCTCAAAGAGCTGGTTTGATCAATCACGCCAGAACGGCTTCAGGCCTTCCTGGCGCGCTTGTTCGGCGGTCAGCCCGACGTCGCGCAATTGCTCGCGAGTCAGGTGCAGCAAGGCTTTGCGAGTGTGGCGGCGGTGCCAGAACAAACGCCAGCGGTTGATCTCCCGTGGCGCCGTCGCGCGCTCTTGCCCCGCCTGCAATTCCTGACTGTGTAACATCAGACGCACATCGCTCATGCCGCTCATTTTGCTGCCCCTCAGTTGCTTGTTGCCATGAGTGACTAGCCTGAGCGCAACGGCAATACCATGACAGATTCAACGCACCTTTATTAAATCCATACAGATACTGCCCATGACCGCCTGAATCCTGTATTTTCCGCCTATCTGTACTGGTCCTCGGGAGCGACCGCCATGACCCTTTACGTCAACCTTGCCGAATTACTGGGCACTCGCATCGAACAGGGCTTCTATCGTCCCGGCGATCGCTTGCCGTCTGTGCGCGCGTTGAGCGTTGAACATGGGGTTAGCCTGAGCACCGTGCAACAGGCCTACCGGTTGCTGGAAGACAACGGCCTGGCGATGCCAAAACCCAAGTCCGGCTACTTTGTACCGGTTGGGCGCGAGCTGCCGGCGCTGCCCGAGGTAGGCCGCCCGGCCCAGCGGCCGGTGGAAATTTCACAGTGGGACCAGGTGCTGGAACTGATTCGCGCGGTGCCACGCAAAGATGTCATACAGATGGGCCGGGGCATGCCGGATGTATTGTCGCCGACCCTGAAACCCTTGCTGCGCAGCCTGGCGCGCGTGAGTCGCCGCCAGGATCTGCCGGGGCTGTATTACGACAACATCCTCGGCTGTATGGAATTGCGTGAGCAAATTGCACGCCTGTCATTGGATTCCGGCTGCCAGCTGACGGCCGAAGACATTGTGATCACCACCGGTTGCCACGAGGCGCTGTCCGCCAGCATCCACGCGATCTGTGAGCCGGGCGATATCGTCGCGGTGGATTCGCCAAGCTTTCACGGTGCCATGCAGACCCTGAAAGGCCTGGGCATGAAGGCTCTGGAAATCCCCACGGACCCCATCACCGGCATCAGCCTTGAAGCGCTGGAACTGGCGCTGGAACAGTGGCCGATCAAGGTCATCCAGCTAACGCCCAACTGCAACAACCCCTTGGGCTACATCATGCCGGAGGCACGCAAACGTGCGTTGCTGACCCTGGCCCAGCGCTTTGACGTGGCGATCATTGAAGACGATGTGTATGGCGAATTGGCCTACAGCTACCCTCGCCCGCGCACGATCAAATCCTTCGATGAAGACGGCCGCGTGCTGCTGTGCAGCTCGTTCTCGAAAACCCTGGCGCCCGGTTTGCGCATTGGCTGGGTAGCGCCCGGTCGCTACCTGGAGCGGGTGCTGCACATGAAATACATCAGCACCGGTTCCACCGCGACCCAACCACAGATCGCGATTGCGGAGTTCTTGAAAAATGGCCATTTCGAACCGCATTTGCGGCGGATGCGCACTCAATACCAGCGCAATCGCGACCTGATACTCGACTGGGTCAGCCGCTATTTCCCGACCGGCACACGGGCCAGCCGGCCTCAAGGCAGCTTCATGTTGTGGGTCGAGCTGCCGGAGGGCTTCGACACGCTCAAGCTCAACCGCGTGTTAGTGGAGCAAGGCGTACAGGTGGCGGTAGGCAGTATCTTTTCCGCTTCCGGCAAATACCGGAACTGCCTGCGCATGAACTACGCTGCCAAACCGACCCCGCAAATTGAAGACGCAGTACGCAAAGTCGGCGCCGCCGCGATCAAGATGCTCGCCGAGACGCCAGACTGACCTTTCGCCGGAATTAGCCGTCATATGCCCACAATCGCCCTGACCTGGAAGCAGCGCCCTTGATGATCCAACGGCTTTTACCGTTTTTCCTGCTGGGCGCCCTGGCGCTGGGCGGCTGCGCAACAGTCGACACGCCGCGCATCCCCAGCGACGCCCTGCCCGCCGCGCAATCCTCATTCGGCCGTTCGATCCAGGCGCAAGCGGCGCCGCATCAAGGCCGCTCGGGTTTTCGTTTGCTGCCCAACAGCAGCGAAGCCTTCATGGCCCGCGCCGAACTGATCCGCAACGCCCAGAGCAGCCTCGACCTGCAGTACTACATCGTCCACGACGGCATCAGCACGCGCATGCTTGTGGACGAATTGCTCAAGGCGGCCGACCGCGGCGTGCGCGTGCGCATCCTGCTGGATGACACCACCAGCGACGGTCTCGACCAGGTCATCGCCACCCTCGCCGCCCACCCGCAGATCGAAATTCGCCTGTTCAACCCGCTGCACCTGGGCCGCAGCACCGGCGTCACTCGGGCCATGGGGCGCCTGTTCAACTTGTCGCTGCAACATCGGCGCATGCACAACAAGTTGTGGCTGGCGGACAACAGTGTCGCCATCGTCGGCGGGCGCAACCTGGGCGACGAGTATTTCGACGCCGAGCCCAACTTGAATTTCACCGATATCGATATGCTCAGCGTGGGCCCGGTGGCCGAGCAACTCGGGCACAGTTTTGATCAGTACTGGAACAGCGCACTGAGCAAACCGATTGATGACTTCGTCTCCAACAGCCCCTCCAAACGTGACCTGGCCGCCGCCCGCGTGCGCCTGCAAGATTCGCTCGCCGAGTCCCGCCAGCAAAACCATGCGCTGTACAACCGCTTGCGCACCTACCAGACCCAACCCCGCATGGACATCTGGCGCCGCGAGTTGATCTGGGCCTGGAACCAGGCACTGTGGGATGCGCCGAGCAAGGTGCTGGCCAAGGCCGACCCGGACCCGCAGTTGCTGCTCACCACCCAACTGGCGCCGGAGCTTGAAGGCGTCAACCATGAGCTGATCATGATTTCGGCGTATTTCGTCCCCGGCCAGCCTGGGCTCGTGTACCTGACCGGCCGAGCCGACGCAGGAGTGTCGGTGAGCCTGCTGACCAATTCGCTCGAAGCCACCGATGTACCGGCGGTGCATGGCGGCTATGCGCCATACCGCAAGGCACTGCTGGAGCACGGCGTAAAACTCTACGAGTTGCGCCGCCAGCCCGGCGACCCCAGTGCAGGCAGCGGCCCGCACCTGTTTCGCCGGGGCTCGTTGCACGGCTCGGATTCCAGCCTGCACAGCAAGGCGATGATCTTTGATCGGGAAAAGTCGTTTATCGGCTCGTTCAATTTTGACCCGCGCTCGGTGCTGTGGAACACCGAAGTCGGCGTGCTGGTGGACAGCCCCGAGCTCGCGGAACACGTGCGCAACCTGGCGCTGCAAGGTATGGCGCCGGCGTTGAGCTACCAGGCGAAATTGCAGGATGGCCAGGTGGTATGGGTCACTGAGGATAACGGCCAACTGCATACGCTGACCGAGGAACCCGGCAATTGGTGGCGCAGGTTTAATGCCTGGTTTGCCACTTCAGTCGGTCTGGAGCGGATGCTGTAGGAACTATGAAGATCCAGTGTGGGAGCGGGCTTGCTCGCGAATGCGGTGGATCAGTCAATATTGCCGTTAACTGACACACCGTATTCGCGAGCAAGCCCGCCCCCGTTTCAAATCAGGCGGGCTGTGCGACGCCAAATGCACCCTGACGCAACAACAGCACCACCAGCCCCAACGCGCCGGCGGCCATCAGCAACGGCAACGCATGCCCGCTGATCCACTGGCTGCCCGCCCCGGCCACCAGTGGCCCTATCAAGCAACCGATGCCCCACAACTGCGCCACGTGAGCATTCGCGCGCACCAGCGCATCGTCGCGGTAACGCTCGCCGATCAGGATCAGCGACAAGGTGAACAACCCGCCGGCACTGGCGCCGAAGACCACCCACACCGGCCAGATGAGCGGGGTGTGCATCAGCAGAGGAATCGCCAGGCTCGAGATCAGCAACAGCACCGCACAGCTCAAGAACAGCGTGCGACGCGGCAGGTAGTCAGCCAGTGCGCCGATAGGCAATTGCAACAGCGCATCGCCCACCACCACCGTGCTGACCATGGCCAAGGCGACCTCGGCCGTAAAACCCTGTTGCAGGCAATATACCGGCAGCAGCGTCAGAATCATCGCTTCGAACGCCGCGAATAAAGCCACCGCCCAGGCAATCGCCGGCAGGCTCAGGCAAAAACGCCATAAGTCGCCAAAGGTGACACTGAAGGACTCAGCCGTCGGCGCGCCGGAGCGCCCCAGCAGCAGCAGTGGCGCGACCATCAGCAGGCCTACGCCCACCCAGAAGCCGTAATCATGGTCGGTGCCAATCACACCCAGCAGCAGCGGCCCCGACAATTGGCTCAAGGCGTAACTGCAGCCATACAGCGCCACCAAGCGGCCCCGCCACTGCTCCACCACCAACTGGTTGATCCAGCTTTCACCAAGGATAAACACGATGGTCAGGATCACCCCGATCATCAGCCGCAGCACCAGCCAGACCGGATAGCTGGGCAGGATTGCCAGCAGGCCGATGGACACCGCACCGGCCCACAGACACAGGCGCATCAGGTTGGCGGTGCCCAGCCATGAAGCCATGCGGCTGGAGACCTTGGCGCCCAGCAGTACGCCAAAGGCCGGCATGGCCGCCATCACCCCAATCGCGAAACTGCCATAGCCCCAGCCTTCCAGGCGCAGGGACACCAGCGGCATGCTGACCCCGAGGGCCAGACCGACGCTGAGTACCGAGGCCAGGACGGCGAAGTAAGTCGCCCAACGCATGTCCACGCTCCTGTGGATAATTTTCAGGGTTTCAAACGAACTGCAGGAGCGAGCCTATGTGGGAGCCGGGGCTTGCCTGCGATGCAAGCACCTTGGTGTGTCAGTCACACCTCGGTGATGCTATCGCAGGCAAGCCAGCTCCCACAAAAGCCAGCTCCCACATTTGGCCTGCGGTGTTTCCTACAGGGTTACAGCTTGATCCAGGTTGCCTTCAGTTCGGTGTACTTGTCGAACGCGTGCAGCGACTTGTCGCGACCGTTACCGGACTGCTTGAAGCCACCAAACGGTGCGGTCATGTCACCGCCATCGTACTGGTTGACCCACACGCTACCGGCGCGCAAGGCCTTGGCCGTCAGGTGCGCCTTGGAGATATCCGCCGTCCACACCGCTGCGGCCAGGCCGTATTGGGTGTCGTTGGCGATGGCGATGGCTTCTTCGGCGCTGTCGAAGGTGATCACCGACAGAACCGGGCCAAAGATTTCTTCCTGGGCAATCTTCATGGCGTTGGTCACGCCGTCGAAAATGGTCGGTTCAACGTAAGTGCCACCGGTTTCTTCCAGGGTGCGCTTGCCGCCCGCAACCAGCTTGGCGCCGTCGGCGTGGCCAGCTTCGATGTACGACAGCACGGTGTTCATCTGCTGGGTGTCCACCAGCGCACCGACGTTGGTCGCCGGGTCCAGCGGGTTGCCTGGCTTCCAGCCTTTGAGGGCCTCGATCACCAGCGGCAGGAATTTATCCTTGATGGAGCGCTCCACCAGCAGACGCGAACCGGCGGTGCAGACTTCGCCCTGGTTGAAGGCGATGGCGCCAGCGGCGGATTCGGCCGCCGCTTGCAGGTCCGGCGCATCGGCGAACACGATGTTCGGGCTCTTGCCGCCCGCTTCCAGCCACACGCGCTTCATGTTGGACTCGCCGGAGCGAATCAACAGCTGCTTGGCGATTTTGGTGGAACCGGTGAACACCAGGGTGTCGACGTCCATGTGCAGCGCCAAGGCATTGCCCACGGTGTGGCCGTAACCCGGCAGCACGTTGAACACCCCTTTTGGAATACCGGCTTCAACGGCCAGGGCCGCGATACGGATAGCGGTCAGCGGGGATTTTTCGGACGGCTTGAGGATCACCGAGTTACCGGTAGACAGCGCCGGGCCGAGTTTCCAGCAGGCCATCATCAGCGGGAAGTTCCACGGTACGATCGCGCCGACAACGCCGACCGGCTCGCGGGTCACCAGGCCCAATTGATCGTGCGGAGTGGCGGCGACTTCGTCGTAGATCTTGTCGATGGCCTCGCCGCTCCAGCTCAGCGCGTTGGCTGCGCCAGGCACGTCAATGCCCAGGGAGTCGCTGATAGGCTTGCCCATGTCCAGGGTTTCGAGCAGGGCCAGCTCTTCGGCATTGGCCTTGAGCAGCGCGGCGAAACGGATCATGGCGGACTTGCGCTTGGCCGGTGCCAGACGTGACCAGACGCCGGAATTAAAGGTGGCGCGGGCGTTTTCTACAGCGCGCTGGGCGTCGGCGACGTCGCAGCTGGCGACGGTTGCCAGCAGGCGGCCATCGACCGGGCTGATGCATTCGAACGTGTCACCGGAAACAGCGGCGGTATATTCGCCATTGATGTAGGCGCGGCCTTCGATCTTCAGATCCTTGGCGCGTTGTTCCCAGTCGGCACGGGTCAGGGTGGTCATGCGAGTGTCCTCCTCTTATTGAATACAAGGGCCAGGTGATGTCCCCCGGCAGCCTCAAAGAATTCTTGCCCGGCCAGCCTGCTGTTCGGCTCAAGGCAGCTGCCACCCTAAACCAGCGGCTGGGGGTGTTTCAATATATTTGACACAACGCCGGTAAACGCCCTTGCGATGTTCATTTTAATAAACATAGACTTTGGACTCTCCAACCGCAGGCCAGACGGGACACGCACATGAGCATCCAGGACATCGTCGACTTCAGCCAAGCCAATACCGCCCCCGAACGCTACCGGCCGGCCGCCGAAAAGGTCCTCAAGGGCGATCCCGAGCAAACCCTCTACAACCACTACAACAGCCCGTGCGGCCAGATGAGCGCCGGGGTCTGGGAAGGTGAAGTCGGGCAATGGAAGGTCAACTACACCGAGCATGAATACTGCGAGATCGTGCAGGGCGTTTCGGTGCTGCGCGATGCCGACGGTAACGCCAAGACCTTGCGTGCGGGCGACCGCTTCGTGATCCCCGCGGGTTTCAGCGGCACCTGGGAAGTGCTGGAACCGTGCCGCAAGATCTACGTGGTGTTTGAACAGAAAGCCTGATAAGCAAATCACAGGCAAAAAAAAGCCCGACTCGTGAGAGACGGGCTTTTTTTCACAAGGAAGAAAATCAATTACTTGATTTTGCCTTCTTTGTAGATCACGTGCTTGCGAACGCGCGGGTCGAACATTTTCTTTTCGAGCTTGTCCGGGGTAGTACGCTTGTTCTTGTCGGTAGTGTAGAAGTGACCAGTACCGGCGCTAGAGATCATTCGAATCAATTCACGCATGATAAAGCTCCTTAGATCTTGCCAGCGGCGCGGATTTCGGCCAGCACGACAGTGATGCCGCGCTTGTCGATGATACGCATGCCTTTGGCAGATACACGCAGGCGAACAAAACGTTTCTCTTCTTCAACCCAGAAGCGGTGATGCTGCAGGTTCGGCAGGAAACGACGACGGGTTTTGTTATTTGCGTGGGAAATGTTATTCCCAGTCACCGGACCCTTACCGGTAACTTGACAGACTCTCGACATGCCTCAGCCCTCTAAAACCACATGCCCAACCCGGCATGGGTTGGCCGCTTAATCTCTCAGTCATTTGGCGCCAGGCGCCGCGTTTCTTTAAGGGTCTTACCGGCTACACCTACAGTGAAGGAACCGGGCCCCTAGAAAAGAGCGCTGCTTTATACCAGAAAGACCAAGGTGCAACAACAGCCCGTGTGTTTTTACCGGCGTAAATCTTGGCGACAGACGCCTGAACCGTTGCCAGGAGTGGCCGCTGTAACAGCCGACCGCTCGTCGCACAGAATGATTTACAGCGCTCGCACGCACGATGAAGTGCTAGGCGAAACGCGCTGAGGCGCCATCAAAACAGCATTTGCGCCAAAAGCACAGGCAAAAATGGACTAGTCATTTATCAATCAGACCACTACGGTAGGCTTTTTCCAGACTGCACTCGCAGATGGGCCTTCGATCTGCAAAGGAAACCGAACATGCGCCTCGCTGCCCTACCGCTATTGCTAGCCCCTCTATTTATTGCGCCGGCGGCCCTGGCTGCTACCAGTTTAAGCGTGTGTACCGAAGCCAGCCCTGAAGGGTTCGATGTGGTGCAATACAACTCGCTCACCACTACAAATGCCTCGGCCGACGTCCTGATGAACCGCCTCGTGGACTACGACGCCGCCAGCGGCAAGCTGGTGCCGAGCCTCGCAGACAGTTGGGACGTTTCGCCAGATGGCCTGACGTACACCTTCAAGCTGCACCCGGATGTGAAATTCCACCGCACCGAATACTTCACCCCAAGCCGCACCCTCACCGCCGAAGATGTGCGCTTCAGTTTCGAGCGCATGCTCGACCCGGCCAACCCATGGCACAAGATCGCCCAAAGCGGCTTCCCGCATGCCCAGTCGCTACAGTTGCCGACGCTGGTCAAGAAGATCGACGCCCTCGACCCGCTGACCGTGCGCTTCACGCTCGATCACGCCGACTCGACCTTCCTCGCCGCGTTGAGCATGGGCTTTGCCTCAATCTACCCGGCCGAATACGCCGACAAGCTGCTCAAGGCCGGCACTCCGGAGAAGCTTAATAGCCAACCTATCGGCACCGGCCCGTTTGTTTTCGTCCGGTTCCAGAAAGATGCCGTGGTTCGCTACAAAGCCAACCCGGACTATTTCGGCGGCAAACCGGCTGTGGATAACTTGCTGTTCGCCATTACCCCGGACGCCAACGTGCGCCTGCAGAAATTGCATCGCGACGAATGCCAGATCGCCCTCTCGCCCAAGCCGCTGGATGTGGGCGAGGCCGAAAAAGACCCGGCATTGAAGGTGGAGAAAACCGCCGCCTTCATGACTGCATTCGTAGCCATCAACAGCCAGCATCCGCCGCTGGACAAGCCGGAAGTGCGCCAGGCAATCAATCTGGCGTTCGACAAGAACAGCTACCTCAAGGCCGTGTTTGAAGGCACCGCCGAGGCGGCCAATGGCATTTATCCACCCAATACCTGGAGCTATGCCAAAGACCTGCCGGGTTATCCACAGGACATCGCCAAGGCCAGGACGCTGCTCGACCGCGCGGGGCTCAAGGACGGTTTCAAGACCACCATTTGGACACGCCCAACCGGCAGCTTGCTGAACCCCAACCCTAACCTGGGTGCACAACTGTTGCAGGCAGACCTGGCCAAGATCGGCATCCAGGCAGAGATCCGAGTGATCGAATGGGGCGAACTGATTCGCCGCGCCAAGGCCGGTGAACATGACCTGCTGTTCATGGGCTGGGCCGGCGATAACGGCGACCCGGATAACTTCCTCACCCCGCAGTTCTCTTGCGCGGCGGTGAAATCCGGCACCAACTTTGCCCGCTACTGCGACCCCGCGCTGGACAAACTGATCAGCGCTGGCAAGACCACCAGCGAGCAAGGCGTACGCACCAAGTTGTATCAACAGGCCCAGGCGCAGATCCAGCAGCAGGCGTTGTGGCTGCCGCTGGCGCATCCGACCGCGTTTGCCCTGACACGCAAGAATGTCGAGGGCTATCAGGTGAGCCCGTTCGGGCGCCAGGACTTCTCGAAAGTCAGCGTCAAGCCCTGATGACCTGCCCCGCCCTTGCGGGCGGGGCTACATCCACCCGTATTCCGCCATCGACAACGGATCACCATCACCGACGATGATGTGATCCAGCACCCGCACATCCACCACCTCCAACGCCTTTTGCAGCAACTTGGTCAATTTTCGATCAGCCGCACTCGGCTCGACACTCCCGGAAGGATGGTTGTGACACAGAATCAATGCTGCCGCGTTGTACGCCAACGCACGCTTGACCACTTGCCGCGGGTAAACAATGGCAGTGTCGATGGTGCCCTGGGACAGCGCCTCAAAGCCCAGAACGCGGTGCTTGGAGTCGAGAAACAGGCAGCCAAAGATCTCGTGAGGCTCATGACGCAGCAGCGCCTTGAGGTAGTCACGCACTGCCAGCGGGCTTTCCAGCACCGAGTCCGCGCGCAGGCGTTCGGCCATGTGCCGTCGGGACATCTCCAGCACAGCCTGCAACTGGGCAAACTTTGCCGGCCCTAACCCCAAATGCTGGCTGAACAGCGTCTGGTTGGCCTCCAACAGCGGGCGAAGGCCGCCAAATTGCGCCAGTAAATGGCGCGCCAGATCGACCGCGCTTCTGCCCGACACCCCGGTGCGCAGGAAGATTGCCAGCAGTTCGGCATCCGACAGCGTTGCCGCGCCCCATTCCAAAAGTTTCTCCCGCGGACGTTCCGCCACAGGCCAATCGCGAATACTCATCCCACCTCCATGTGCATGTGCGCCGCTGTTGCCCGGCGGACGCTGTGTTATCTTAAGCCCTCTTTTTTGCGTGCGATTTCTCCTGGGGAGGGGGCATCGCAGGCGTCATTGAACTGGCATCACTGAACTGGAAAGGCAAACCAATGCAGCGTCTGTATCGGAAACGCATCGTTCTCGGCGTCGGCGGCGGCATTGCCGCCTACAAGAGCGCAGAGCTGGTTCGCAGGCTCCTGGACCAGGGCGCCGAAGTGCGCGTAGTCATGACCCGCGGCGGCAGCGAGTTCATCACCCCGCTCACCATGCAAGCTTTGTCCGGCCACCCGGTTCATCTGGACCTACTGGACCCGGCGGCCGAAGCCGCGATGGGCCATATCGAGCTGGCCAAATGGGCCGATCTGGTACTGATCGCCCCGGCAACCGCCGACTTGATCGCCCGCCTGGCCCAAGGCATCGCCGATGACCTGCTGACCACGCTGGTGCTGGCCACCGACGCCACCGTCGCCATCGCCCCGGCCATGAACCAGGCCATGTGGCGCGACCCGGCGACCCAGGCCAACACCCAGCTCCTGCAAAGCCGAGGCCTCAAGGTGTTCGGCCCGGCGTCCGGCAGCCAGGCCTGCGGCGACGTCGGCATGGGCCGCATGCTCGAAGCCACCGACCTGGCGCTGTGCGCCGCCGAGTGTTTCCAGCACCTGGCCCTTACCGGCAAACACGTGCTGATCACCGCCGGCCCGACTCAGGAAAACATCGACCCGGTGCGCTACATCACCAACCATAGCTCAGGAAAAATGGGCTTTGCATTGGCCGAAGCGGCGGTTGAGGCAGGCGCACGTGTCACCTTGATCACCGGCCCGGTGCATTTGCCGACGCCTGATCGGGTCACGCGAATCGACGTAGTCAGCGCCCGGGACATGCTGGCGGCTTGCGAGGCAGCCATTCCCTGCGACCTGTTTATCGCCTCGGCAGCGGTTGCAGACTACCGCCCGGAAGTCGTAGCCCCGCAAAAGCTTAAGAAAGACCCTACAAGCGGCGACGGCCTGCTCCTGCAAATGGTGCGCAACCCCGACATCCTGGCGACCATCGCCACGCGTGCGGACCGCCCTTTCAGCGTCGGCTTTGCCGCCGAAACCGAGCACCTGCTGGACTACGCGGCACGCAAATTGAAAGACAAAAACCTCGATCTGATCGTTGCCAATGATGTCGCCAACCCGAGCATCGGCTTCAACAGCGAGGAAAATGCCATCAGCGTGATCGACCGCGAGTTGCACGCCACCGTTTTCGCCCAGACCAGCAAAGGCAAGATTGCCCGCCAACTGATCTCATTTATCGCCCAACGGCTGAACCAGGTTTAATTGACATGCACGCTTTGCAAGCCAAGATTCTCGACCCACGCATCGGCAACGAATTCCCACTGCCAGCCTATGCCACCCCAGGCTCCGCCGGGTTGGACCTGCGCGCCATGCTCAAGCAAGACACCGTTCTTGAACCGGGCCAGACCCTCCTGATCCCTACCGGCCTGTCGATTTATGTTGGCGATCCGGGCCTGGCGGCACTGATCCTGCCGCGCTCCGGCCTGGGCCACAAACACGGCATCGTGCTGGGCAACCTGGTCGGCCTGATCGACTCCGACTACCAGGGCGAGCTAATGGTGTCATGCTGGAACCGCGGCCAGACCGCCTTCAACATTGCTGTTGGCGAGCGTATCGCGCAACTGGTGCTGGTGCCGGTGGTGCAAGCGCACTTCGAACTGGTTCAGGAGTTTGATGAGACTCAACGCGGCGCAGGCGGTTTTGGGCATTCCGGCAGCCACTGACTAAGCTGAATCAGGCCGGACGCTTTTGTCCGGCCCGATGCCACCGCAAGGCTTTTCAGGACGAAGAATGCGCGGAATTAATCAGCGAGATTTCATCATTGAAATCAATGCATTACGCAGCCATAAGCACGGAGTGCCAGCTCCGATGGCACTTTTGCACCACGAACTCTCTGCCGAAAACGCCGTCATACCCTTCAGTTTGAGCCTGCCGGTCAGCCACTTTAAAGCCAGCTTTTCCCCCTTCAGATGGAGTTTCCCCCCGCAATGAGTACCGCAGCCCGAGTAGTCCCGACATTTCCCGACAGCATCTTTCGCGCCTATGACATCCGTGGCGTCGTGCCCAAAACCCTGACCGCCGAAACCGCCTATTGGATCGGCCGTGCCATCGGCTCCCAAAGCCTGGCCCAGGGCGAACCCAATGTATCGGTAGGCCGCGATGGCCGCTTGTCCGGCCCGGAGCTGGTGGAACGACTGATCCAGGGCCTGGCCGACAGCGGCTGCCACGTCAGCGATGTGGGCCTGGTGCCGACCCCTGCGTTGTACTACGCAGCCAACGTACTGGCTGGCAAGTCCGGCGTTATGCTCACCGGCAGCCATAATCCCTCGGACTACAACGGCTTCAAGATCGTCATCGCCGGTGACACCCTCGCCAACGAACAGATTCAGGCGCTGCACGAGCGCCTGAAGACCAACGATCTGACCACCGGCACCGGCAGCATCACCAAAGTCGATATTCTTCAACGCTACTCTGACCAGATCACTGGCGACGTCAAACTCGCCCGCCGCCTGAAAGTGGTGGTGGACTGCGGCAACGGCGCGGCCGGCGTGATTGCCCCGCAACTGCTCGAAGCCCTGAACTGCGAAGTGATCCCGTTGTTCTGCGACGTCGACGGCAACTTCCCTAACCACCACCCGGACCCGGGCAAGCCTGAAAACCTGGTGGACCTGATCGCCAAGGTCAAGGAAACCGGCGCCGACGTGGGCCTGGCGTTCGACGGTGACGGCGACCGCGTCGGCGTGGTGACCAACACCGGCGAGAACGTGTTCGCCGACCGCCTGCTGATGTTGTTTGCCCGCGACGTGGTGGCCCGTAACCCCAACGCCGAAATCATCTTCGACGTGAAGTGCACCCGCCGACTCACCCCGCTGATCAAGGAATACGGCGGTCGCCCACTAATGTGGAAGACCGGCCACTCGTTGATCAAAAAGAAAATGAAGGAAACCGGCGCGCTGTTGGCCGGCGAAATGAGCGGCCACGTGTTCTTCAAAGAGCGCTGGTTCGGGTTCGACGACGGCATTTACAGCGCCGCCCGTCTGCTGGAGATCCTCAGCAAGGAAAAATCCACGGCGCAGGAGCTGTTTCAGACCTTTCCGAATGATATTTCTACGCCAGAGATCAATATCCATGTGACCGAGGAGAGCAAATTCAGCATCATTGACGCACTGCACGATGCGCAATGGGGCGAAGGCGCCAACCTGACCACCATCGATGGTGTGCGCGTCGATTACGCCAAAGGCTGGGGCCTGGTTCGTGCGTCCAACACCACACCGGTGCTGGTCCTGCGTTTCGAGGCGGATACCGAGGCTGAGTTGCAGCGCATCAAGGACGTGTTCCACGCCCAGTTGAAACGTGTTGCCCCTGATCTCCAATTACCGTTCTGATTTTTTACCGGAGCCCTGAATGACCCTCGAACGCGAAGCCGCTGCCAATACTGCCAAGGTCCTGTCCGAAGCGTTGCCTTACATTCGACGCTACGTCGGCAAGACGCTGGTGATCAAGTACGGCGGCAATGCCATGGAAAGCGACGAGCTGAAAACCGGCTTTGCCCGCGACATCGTGTTGATGAAAGCTGTCGGGATCAACCCGGTGGTGGTGCACGGTGGCGGCCCGCAAATCGGCGACCTGCTCAAGCGCTTGTCGATCGAGAGTCACTTCATTGATGGCATGCGCGTCACAGACGCGCAGACCATGGACGTGGTGGAGATGGTCCTTGGTGGCCAGGTCAACAAAGACATCGTCAACCTGATCAACCGTCATGGTGGCAGCGCCATTGGCCTGACCGGCAAGGACGCGGAGCTGATCCGCGCGAAAAAACTGACAGTTACTCGTCAAACGCCAGAGATGACCCAGCCGGAAATCATCGACATCGGCCAGGTCGGTGAAGTGATCGGCATCAACACCGACCTGCTGAACCTGCTGGTCAAGGGTGACTTCATCCCGGTGATCGCGCCAATCGGCGTGGGCGCCAACGGTGAGTCCTACAACATCAACGCCGACCTGGTAGCCGGTAAAGTGGCCGAAGCGCTGAAGGCTGAAAAGCTGATGCTGCTGACCAACATTGCCGGCCTGATGGACAAGGAAGGCAAGGTGCTGACGGGTTTGACCACCCAGCAGGTGGACGAGCTGATCGCCGACGGCACCATCTACGGCGGCATGCTGCCGAAGATCCGTTGCGCGCTGGAAGCCGTACAAGGCGGCGTGGGTAGCTCGCTGATTCTGGATGGCCGCGTGCCTAATGCAATCCTGCTGGAAATCTTCACCGATACCGGTGTGGGCACGCTGATCAGTAATCGCAAGCGTCCTTAAGCTTCAGAAAACAAAAGGCCCCGCTCAATCACATTGAGCGGGGCCTTTTTTATGAGGTCTTCAAGGTGGAATGCAATCCAATGTGGGAGCGGGCTTGCTCGCGAATGCGGAGCGTCAGTCAATACATCTGCTGAATGACCGACTGCATTCGCGAGCAAGCCCGCTCCCACAAGGGGTTTGCGACGCCTTTAGATCGCCTCAGACGCCGAACTGCTCGCGGTACGCACGCACCGCCGGCAAGTGCTGCTTGAGCTGCGGATCGTCTTCCAGGAACTGCAACACCTGGTTCAGCGACACAATGCTCACCACCGGAATGCCGAAATCACGTTCCACTTCCTGAATTGCCGACAACTCACCGTTGCCGCGCTCCTGACGATTCAGCGCGATCAGCACGCCGGCGGCCTTGGCGCCATCTTGGGATGCGATGATCTGCATCACCTCACGGATGGCGGTACCGGCGGTGATCACGTCATCGATGATCAGCACGTCGCCCTTGAGCGGAGCCCCAACCAGGCTACCGCCTTCGCCATGTGCCTTGGCCTCTTTGCGGTTGAAGCACCACGGCAGATCCAGCCCGTGATGTTCAGCCAACGCCACGGCAGTCGCGGCCGCCAGCGGGATGCCCTTGTAGGCTGGGCCAAACAAAACGTCGAAGGAAATGCCGCTTTCAACGATGGCTGCCGCGTAAAAACGACCCAGCTGAGCCAGGGCCGAACCCGAGTTGAACAGGCCTGCATTGAAGAAGTACGGGCTGGTGCGCCCGGACTTCAAAGTGAACTCACCGAAGCGTAAAACGCCGCGATCGATGGCAAAACGAATGAAATCGCGTTGATACGCCTGCATGAAAAAAGCCTCAGATACCACGGATTTAGCTAATTAGGTAGACGGCGTGTATCATACACGCACGCGATTTTTGGGGCCATTTATGCGGATCATCAGTGTGAACGTCAATGGTATTCAGGCTGCAGTCGAGCGTGGTTTGCTCAGTTGGCTGCAAGCACAGAATGCCGACGTCATCTGCCTGCAGGACACCCGCGCCTCCGCCTTTGAACTGGACGACCCAGCCTTCCAACTGGATGGCTACTTCCTTTATGCCTGCGATGCCGAAGTGCCCACCCAAGGTGGCGTGGCTTTGTACTCGCGGTTGCAACCCAAGGCGGTCATCAGCGGCCTCGGCTTCGAGACAGCCGACCGCTACGGGCGCTACCTGCAGGCCGATTTCGACAAGGTCAGCATCGCGACCTTGCTGCTCCCTTCGGGGCAGAACGGCGATGAAGACTTGAACCAGAAGTTCAAGCTAATGGACGATTTCGCCCGTTATCTGGATAAACAGCGACGCAAACGTCGCGAGTACATTTACTGTGGCTCGCTGTACGTGGCGCAACAGAAGCTGGATATCAAGAACTGGCGCGACAGCCAACAATCCCCGGGCTTCCTGGCGCCGGAACGTGCCTGGATGGACGAGATTGTCGGCAACATGGGCTATGTTGACGCCCTGCGCGAAGTCAGCCGCGAAGGCGACCAGTACAGCTGGTGGCCGGATAACGAACAGGCCGAGATGCTTAACCTGGGCTGGCGTTTCGACTACCAGCTGCTGACCCCGGGGCTTCGCCGCTTTGTTCGCAGCGCACGCCTGCCGCGTCAGCCACGCTTCTCGCAGCACGCGCCGCTGATCGTGGACTACGACTGGACATTGACCATCTAAAGTCTTTTTCCAGGCACAAAAAAACCGACATCGCTGTCGGTTTTTTTGTGGGCGCTCATTATTTGACCAATCGCCAGGTAAAGGGATAGCGATAGGCAATCCCCTTGCTGGCTTTGATTGCGCCGATGATCGTCAGCACCACCGTGGCGATCGCCAGGGCAGACATCAGGAAAAAACCAATCACCGCAAACGCCAGCACGATGCAAACCAGCCAGGCAATGGCCACGGTGATCTGGAAGTTCAAGGCCTCCTTGCCCTGATCATCAATGAACGGGTCCACTTCCTTCTTCATCTGCCACAGGATCAGCGGCCCGACGACACTGCCGAAGGGAAACACAAACCCCAGGAACGCCGAGAGGTGACACAACATTGCTCCCTGACGCACTTCGTAAGGAGGCGTGGGTACAGGCAGTTGGTGGTCGCTCATGGCGTTGCTCCTTGCGGCCGTTTCAGTCAGCCAGTGCGGCGTTCTGCAGTTCGAAGATTTCGGTCATGCCTTTCTGGGCCAGGGCCAGCATGGCGTTCAGGTCGGCCGGCTGGAATGGCGCGCCTTCGGCGGTGCCCTGCACTTCGATGAAACCACCGCTGCTGGTCATTACCACGTTCAGGTCAGTCTCGGCAGCCGAGTCTTCCAGATAGTCGAGATCCAGCACCGGCTCGCCCTGGTACATGCCCACCGATACGGCAGCGATCATCTGCTTGAGCGGGTCGCCGGCTTTCAGGCCGCCACGCTTCTTGATCACTTTCAGCGCATCAACCAAGGCCACCATGGCGCCGGTGATGGAGGCAGTGCGGGTGCCGCCGTCGGCCTGGATCACGTCGCAATCGACGTACAGGGTCACGTCGCCCAGCTTGGACATGTCCAGGGCTGCGCGCAGCGAACGGCCGATCAGGCGCTGGATTTCGAGGGTGCGGCCGCCTTGCTTGCCACGGCTGGCTTCACGCTGGTTACGCTCGCCGGTGGCGCGCGGCAGCATGCCGTACTCGGCGGTCAACCAACCCTGGCCCTGGCCCTTGAGGAAGCGCGGCACGCCGTTTTCGACGCTGACGGTGCAGATCACCTTGGTATCGCCAAACTCGACCAGTACAGATCCCTCGGCGTGTTTGGTGTAGTTGCGGGTGATGCGGATCGAGCGGAGCTGATCGGCAGCGCGACCACTTGGACGTTTCATAGGGGATACCTGTACGGAGGACGAAAAACTGCCGAGCATTATAGAGCCGCCAGCCGATTCGGGGCACTTCTAAAAAATTCGGTTACGAATGGCTGGCCTGGCGCCCATTGTTTGGGCGCGTTCGCCTCACTGCGCTACAATCCTGCGCCTTCGCAGCCTGTCGGCTTCAATTTACCCATCAGCCCGTATTTGCGGGACTGCATCGCGAGGTACCTCCATGGTGCACAGCATGACCGCCTTCGCCCGCGTCGAAAAAGCCGGCGCCCAAGGCACCCTGAGCTGGGAACTGCGCTCGGTCAACAGCCGTTACCTGGAGCCGCACCTGCGTCTGCCGGAATCCTTGCGCGACCTCGAAGGCGCCGTGCGTGAAGCGCTGCGCCAGGGTATTTCCCGCGGCAAGCTGGAATGCACCCTGCGTTTTACCGAAGTAACTACCGGCAAGCCGCTGCAGATCGACCGCGACCGCGCCGCGCAACTGGTCGCTGCCGCTGAAACCATCGCCGGCCTGATCAAGCAACCCGCCGCGCTGAACCCGCTGAAAGTGCTGGCCTGGCCCGGCGTACTGGTGGCCGACGCCACCGACCCGCAGGCCCTCAATGCCGAAGCCCTCGCCCTGTTCAATCAGGGTTTGAAGGAGCTCAAAGCCGGCCGCGAGCGTGAGGGCGCCGAACTGGCGCGCCTGATCAGCGAGCGCCTGAGCGCGATCGAGGAAGACGTGGTCACGCTGCGCGAGTTGGTGCCGCAGATGCTCGCCACCCAGCGCCAGAAGGTTCTGGACCGTTTCACCGACATGAAGGCCGACCTCGACCCGACGCGCCTGGAACAGGAAATGGTGCTGCTGGCGCAGAAAAGTGACGTGGCCGAAGAGCTCGACCGCCTGAGCACCCACATCCTCGAGGTGCGCCGCGTGCTCAAGTCTGCCGGTGCCGCTGGTCGGCGCCTGGACTTCCTGATGCAGGAACTCAACCGCGAAGCCAATACACTGGGCTCCAAAGCGTTTGATCCGCGCAGCACCCAAGCTGCGGTCAACCTCAAAGTGTTGATCGAGCAGATGCGCGAACAAGTACAGAATATTGAGTAAGGCAACTTCCATGACCCACAGCACCGGCACCCTTTACATCATTTCCGCCCCTTCGGGCGCGGGCAAGAGCAGCCTGGTCAAGGCCTTGACCGACGCTGACGAGCAGATCCGCATCTCGGTCTCGCACACCACCCGCGCCATGCGTCCGGGTGAAGTGAACGGCGTGCACTACCACTTCGTCGAGCGCACCGAGTTCGTCAAGATGATCGAGCACGGCGACTTCCTGGAGCGTGCCGAAGTGTTCGGCAACCTCTACGGCACCTCGCAAAGCCACCTGCAGCAGACCCTGGACGAAGGCCACGACCTGATCCTGGAAATCGACTGGCAGGGTGCCGAGCAAGTGCGCCAACTGATGCCGAAGGCGCGTTCGATCTTTATCCTGCCGCCGTCGCTCGAAGCCTTGCACCAGCGCCTGACCAACCGTGGCCAGGACAGTGACGAGATCATCGAAGGCCGCATGCGTGAGGCCGTCAGCGAAATGAGCCACTACGTCGACTACGACTACCTGATCATCAATGACGATTTCGCCAGCGCCCTGGACGATTTGAAGGCAATTTTCCGCGCCAATCAGCTCCAGCAGAAACGCCAACAGCAGCGTTTCGGCAAATTACTCGCCGAACTGCTTGGCTGATTGGCTCTTCCCAAAACCGCTGCAAGGGCTTTACATTGGCACTTGTAGCCGTTTTGCGAGGCCGCGGGAAAAATCAGCGCTTCCCTAAACGCTGGTGATTTTTTAAACTGTTCAGTCCGCTCGCCCAACCGGGCAGCGCGCATCTTGCATTCGCTCCGAGGAATACCATGGCCCGCGTAACCGTTGAAGACTGCCTAGAACACGTGGATAACCGCTTTGAGCTGGTCATGCTCTCTACCAAGCGTGCCCGTCAACTGGCCACTGGCGGCAAAGAGCCCCTGGTCCAGTGGGAAAACGACAAGCCTACCGTTGTAGCCCTGCGTGAAATCGCTGAAGGCCTGATGAGCTACGAGTTCATCGCCAACGCCGAAATCGTTGAAGACGAACCGCTGTTTGCAGCGTTCGAGGACGAGTCCAACGAGGCCGTCTAAGCCTATGCCTGGTCGACGTAGCACGGCGCGGGGTCACAGCCAACGGCAGGAGTTAATACTTTGCCGAGCATAGACGCCCTCGCCGATCGCTTATCGACCTACCTCGGCCCAGACCAGGTCAACCTGGTCCGCCGAGCGTATTTCTACGCCGAACAAGCCCACGACGGCCAACGCCGCCGCAGTGGTGAGGCGTATGTCACGCATCCTCTTGCCGTGGCCAATATTCTTGCCGACATGCACATGGACCATCAGAGCCTGATGGCTGCGATGCTGCATGACGTGATCGAAGACACCGGCATCGCCAAGGAAGCGCTCAGTGCGCAATTTGGCGAGACCGTGGCCGAACTGGTCGATGGGGTCAGCAAACTGACCCAGATGAACTTCGAGACCAAGGCCGAAGCCCAGGCGGAAAACTTCCAGAAGATGGCCATGGCCATGGCCCGAGACATTCGGGTAATCCTGGTGAAGCTCGCCGACCGGCTGCATAACATGCGCACGCTGGAAGTGCTGTCCGGCGAAAAACGCCGGCGCATCGCCAAGGAAACCCTGGAAATCTATGCGCCCATCGCCAACCGGCTGGGCATGCATGCCATTCGTATCGAATTCGAAGACCTCGGCTTCAAGGCCATGCACCCGATGCGTTCCGCGCGCATTTATCAGGCCGTCAAGCGCGCCCGGGGCAACCGCAAGGAAATCGTCAACAAGATCGAAGAGTCGCTGAGCCATTGCCTGGCGATCGACGAAATTGAAGGCGAAGTCAGCGGCCGGCAGAAACACATCTACGGCATCTACAAAAAAATGCGCGGCAAGCGTCGGGCCTTCAACGAGATCATGGACGTGTACGCGTTCCGGATCATCGTCGACAAGGTCGATACGTGCTACCGCGTGCTCGGTGCTGTACATAATTTGTACAAACCCCTGCCAGGCCGCTTCAAGGATTACATCGCGATTCCCAAGGCCAACGGCTATCAGTCGCTGCACACCACGTTGTTTGGTATGCACGGGGTGCCGATCGAGATCCAGATCCGTACCCGTGAAATGGAAGAGATGGCCAACAACGGCATCGCCGCGCATTGGCTGTACAAGTCCAGCGGCGACGAACAGCCTAAAGGCACGCATGCCCGCGCCCGCCAGTGGGTCAAAGGCGTGCTGGAAATGCAGCAACGGGCCGGCAATTCCCTGGAATTTATCGAAAGTGTGAAGATCGACCTGTTCCCGGACGAGGTCTACGTCTTCACGCCCAAAGGCCGGATCATGGAGCTGCCCAAAGGCTCCACAGCGGTCGACTTTGCCTACGCGGTACACACCGACGTGGGCAACAGCTGTATTGCCTGCCGGATCAATCGACGCCTCGCGCCGCTGTCCGAGCCGCTGCAAAGCGGCTCCACGGTCGAGATCGTCAGCGCACCCGGCGCGCGCCCGAACCCGGCCTGGCTCAACTTCGTGGTCACCGGTAAAGCGCGCACACACATTCGCCACGCGCTCAAATTGCAACGCCGCTCCGAATCCATCAGCCTCGGCGAACGCCTGCTGAACAAGGTGCTCAATGGTTTCGACAGCGCCCTGGAGAAGATCCCGGCCGAGCGCGTGCAAGCGATGCTCCACGAGTATCGTCAGGAAACCATCGAAGACCTGCTGGAAGACATCGGCCTGGGCAACCGCATGGCGTATGTGGTCGCCCGTCGCCTGCTCGGCGAAGGCGAACAGCTGCCAAGCCCCGAAGGCCCGCTGGCGATTCGCGGCACGGAAGGCCTGGTGCTCAGCTACGCCAAATGTTGCACGCCGATCCCGGGCGACCCGATTGTCGGCCACTTGTCGGCTGGTAAAGGCATGGTCGTGCACTTGGACAACTGCCGCAACATCACTGAAATCCGTCACAACCCCGAGAAATGCATCCAGCTCTCGTGGGCCAAGGACGTCACCGGCGAATTCAACGTCGAGTTGCGCGTTGAGCTGGAGCACCAGCGCGGCCTGATCGCCCTGCTGGCCAGCAGCGTCAACGCGGCCGACGGCAATATCGAGAAAATCAGCATGGATGAGCGCGATGGCCGCATCAGCGTGGTCCAGCTGGTGGTCAGCGTGCACGACCGCGTGCACCTGGCCCGCGTGATCAAGAAACTGCGCGCCCTGACCGGGGTGATTCGCATCACCCGCATGCGCGCATAGCCGATCTCTTACAAGGAGTCACTCATGACCAAGACTGTTATCACCAGCGACAAAGCCCCTGCCGCCATCGGCACTTACTCCCAGGCGATCAAGGCGGGCAACACCGTCTACATGTCCGGCCAGATTCCACTGGACCCAAAGACCATGGAGCTGGTTGAAGGCTTTGAAGCACAAACCGTCCAGGTCTTCGAAAACCTCAAGTCGGTGGCCGAAGCCGCTGGCGGTTCGTTCAAAGACATCGTCAAGCTGAACATCTTCCTCACTGACCTGAGCCACTTCGCCAAGGTCAACGAGATCATGGGCAAGTACTTCGAACAGCCGTACCCGGCCCGCGCCGCTATCGGCGTTGCCGCCCTGCCAAAGGGCGCACAGGTCGAGATGGACGCGATTCTGGTCATCGAGTAAAACACCCGGCGCAGCCTCCACAGGCTGCGCCGACTTCGTTTCAGAAGGATTTCGTGATGCGCAAAGCGCTTGTAGCCTCTTCGTTGCTCGCCTTGTTGCTCGGCGGCTGCGCCAGCAACCCCGCCGACCTGGATGTGAGCGGCACCTGGATCAACCAGGCCGCCATCAACGCGGCAGCCAAGGGCGGCCCTTTGCGTGAAGCGCTGCAAACCTATGGTCCGAACCTCGAATGGGAGGTCAACACCAAGGCTTCGCAGGCGCGTTACTACAACGGTTTTGAAGTCGCCGAAGGTAAGCTGCTCAGTGAGAAACCCGGCGCCTGGAGCGTCGATTTCTACGGCAGCTCCGCCACCGAACTCAAGCGCAAAGGCAAACAACTGCTGCAAGTGGCCAACGACAACGAGCCTGAGCAGCTGTTCGCCCGTGCCAACGACCCAGCCCCCGAAGGCGCGCCACTGGGCGCCAACTTTGAGCGCGCCCTGTATGCCGCCTATATGGGTGGCGACTGGAAGATCACCGACGGGAACGGCGACGGCGCCACGGTGCAGTTCCAGGCCGACGGCAAAGTCGCCGGTGTGCCCGGTGTCGATCGGTACTCGCTGTGCCTGGCGGGTGACTGCGCCTCAATGAGCGGCGGCTACGACAGTATCTGGCTGCAACTCAACGGCCAGGGCAACCCGTGGATCTTCGCGCGCAAAGGCAAGCAGCTGGAAATCTTCCAGGCCGTGAACACTGCGCAGGCGGATGAAGTGCCTTCGTTTACGCCGGGGCCACGGCAGTGGTTGTTGGAAAAACAGTGATACAGAACAAAGGAGCCTACCGGCTCCTTTTTCTTTAGTCTGCGCCATGGTTTTTTCACCAGCAGACGGACCACTCCATGCACACGCTACTCCTCATCAGCTTGATCCTGCTGGGCGGCTGCACACACCTGCAGCAGCAAACCGCGGACATCAGCGGGCTATGGATCAACCAGGCCGCTATCGATACCGCCGCCCAGGGGCGGCCGCTGCTTAAAGCCCTGGACGCCAACGGCATGAACCTGGAATGGAACATCGACACCCGTACCGGCAAAGCGCAATTCAGCACTGCGTTCGAGGAGGGCGAAGGCCAACTGCTGCAGGAGGCGCCTGGCATTTGGTCGGTGGATTACAACGGCCATGGCAGCGACGAATTGCAATTGAACGGCGAGCAACTGGTCCAACAGACCGGCAGGATTTACGCAGGGCAGACGTTCAGCCGCCCCACCCAACCCGCTGCCGCAGGTGCCAAGTGGGGCACGGCGTTCAGGCAAGCCCTGAACTCAGCCTACATGGGCGGTCAGTGGAAAATTATTGAAGGCCAAGGCACAGGCAACCTTGTGAGGTTCAGCGCCGATGGCAGCCTGTCCGGCCTGGGCAACAATGACCGTTATGAACTGTGCCTGGGAGGCGATTGCGCCACTCAAGGTGCCGGCAATGACGTCGTCTATCTGGGCAAAGGAGCGGTCGGCGACGGCTGGATTTTCGTACGCTACGGCAAACAGTTGGAAATTCTGCAGGCGATCAACCTTTCCCAGCCAGATGAAATCCCCCAGCTCAGCCCCGGGCCACGCCAATGGCTGCTGGAAAAGCAGTAACAAAAAAGGAGCCTCACGGCTCCTTCTTCACATCTAGCACTTACCTTCAAGGATCGCCGCGTACCCTTCGCGATAAGTCGGGTAGGTCGGCACCCAGCCCAACGCCTTGGCTCGGGCATTGCTGCATTGCTTGCTGCCAGCGCGGCGCACACTGGCGTCGTCAGCCCATTCGGTCACGCCCAGGTAGTCGCGCAACCAACCCACCACTTCTGCCAAGGGCGCGGGCGCATCGTCAACGCCGATGTAAATGCTGTCCAGCGAACCGCCCTGCTCCACATGCCGCAGCAGGAAGGCCAGCAATCCGGCAGCGTCATCCGCGTGAATCCGGTTGCCATATAAAGGGGGATCAACCGCCACGCGATAGCCTTGGCGCACTTGGGTCAGCAGCCATTCACGGCCGGGCCCATAGATACCGGTCAACCGCACGATGCTCGCCGGAATACCGCTATTGAGCGCCACTTGCTCAGCTTCCAGCATTACCTGGCCGGAATACCCTTTCGCTTGAGTGTCGGACGTTTCGTCGACCCACTCACCTTTCTGCTGGCCGTACACACTGCTGCTCGACACAAACAGCAAATGCTTGGGCTCCTGGCCGTAGTCGTTCAGCCACTCCAACACATGCTGCAGCCCTTGCACGTACGCCGCACGATAGCCGGCCTCATCGTGGTCGGTCGCCGCGGCGCAATACACCAGATAATCCACTGCGCCGATCGGCCAAGTGTCAGGGCAATCCTTTTTGAACAGGTCACCTGCGATGCCGATGACACCCTCTGGCAGGCGTGAAATATCACGTCGCAGGCCATGAACCTCCCATTCCGAGGCCAGCAATTGGCTAGCCAGCCGACTACCCACATCGCCGCAACCGGCAATCACAACAGAAGGCGCAGACATCACAAAACTCCATTCTTAAAGGCGCAGATTAGCCGCCGAAGATGACCAGCGGCCAGCAAAACGACAAATTAAGTAACTGTATTACTTTTGTTAACAAGAATTACTTGCAATAATAACCGCCCATTTGTCCTCGACCCATCAGGGTCTGGCAGGACGATCACTCATTTTTTTCTCTTAGGTCCGGCCAGCATGACACGTAATACAAACCCCGCTTCGCCAACCAAGCCTCTCAGCCCATCTCGCGCCTGGCGTGCGATTGCTGCGCTGCTGTTCAGCGTTCTGCTGGCACCGACCGCCGCTTTCGCTGACGCGACCGCCCCAGCCACTCCGGCCGCGGCCCAACAGAACGCAGCCACGCCGCCAGCCCCTGCCGCAGCACCTGTGGCCACCGACCCGGCCCAGGCTGCAGCCCCTGCGCCTGCCGACGACTCCGGTGTTGTCCTGGAAGAAGACAACAGCCTGGGCATGGCCCATGACCTGTCCCCGTGGGGCATGTACCAGAACGCTGACGTCGTGGTAAAAGCCGTCATGATCGGCCTGGCCATCGCCTCGATCATTACCTGGACCATCTGGATCGCCAAGGGCTTCGAGCTGCTGGGCGCCAAGCGTCGCCTGCGCACTGAAATCGTCCACCTGAAAAAAGCCACCACCCTCAAGGAAGCCAGCGACACCGCTACCAAGAAGGGCACCCTGGCCAACCTGCTGGTCCACGACGCGCTCGAAGAAATGCGCTTGTCGGTCAACACCCGCGAAAAAGAAGGCATCAAGGAACGCGTCAGCTTCCGCCTCGAGCGCCTGGTGGCGGCCTGCGGTCGTAACATGAGCAGCGGCACCGGCGTGCTCGCCACTATCGGTTCCACCGCGCCGTTCGTGGGTCTGTTCGGTACCGTGTGGGGCATCATGAACAGCTTCATCGGCATCGCCAAAACCCAAACCACCAACCTCGCCGTCGTTGCCCCAGGCATCGCCGAAGCCCTTCTGGCAACCGCACTGGGCCTGGTTGCCGCGATTCCTGCGGTGGTGATCTACAACGTCTTCGCCCGTTCCATTGCCGGCTACAAGGCTCAGGTATCGGACGCATCGGCAGAAGTCCTGCTGCTGGTCAGCCGCGACCTCGATCACGCCCCTACCGAGCGCAGCTCGCAACCGCACATGGTGAAAGTGGGGTAATCGGCCATGGGCCTGCATTTGAATCAAGGCGACGATGAACTCGTCGAGAACCACGAAATCAACGTCACCCCGTTTATTGACGTGATGCTGGTGCTGCTGATCATCTTCATGGTGGCGGCACCGTTGGCCACCGTGGACATCAAGGTCGATCTGCCGGCCTCCAGCGCCAAGCCTGCGCCGCGTCCAGAGAAGCCGATCTTCCTCAGCGTCAAGGCGGACCAACGCCTGTTCCTGGGCGAAGAAGAAGTCAAAGCTGAAACCCTGGGCCCGGTGCTCGACGCCAAGACCCAAGGCAAGAAAGACACGACGATCTTCTTCCAGGCCGACAAAGGCGTGGACTACGGCGACCTGATGAGCGTGATGGATGCCCTGCGGGCAGCCGGCTACCTCAAGGTAGGCCTGGTCGGACTTGAGACGGCAGCCAAGAAATGATCACGACGCGCCACAAACTGACGCGTTATGGCACCAGCCTCGCCGTCGTGCTGGGCGTGCATGCCGTCGCGATCATCATCGCGCTTCAATGGTCCGCGCCGCATCCGGTGACGCTGCCACCGGCCGCCATGGTCATCGACCTGGCGCCGATGCCGGCACCACCGCCTCCCGCGCCGCCCAAGGTGGTCACGCCGCCACAGCCGCCGGCGCCGGTGGAAGAGCTGCCTTTGCCGAAACTGGCCGAGGCGCCCAAGCCAACGATCCAGGTGCCCAAGCCGGTCAAGCCCAAGCCCAAACCCCAGCCGCCCAAGCCAGTGGAGAAAAAGCCCGAGCCGCCCAAGGAGAAACCTTCCGAAGAGCCGCCGAGCGAAACCCCACCGACGAATACGCCGGCGGAAAAATCCGCTCAACCCGTGCCCGGCCCGTCGCCAGCCCAGGTAGCAGCGAAAGCGTCCTGGGAAGGCACCCTGCTGGCGCACTTGCAGAAGTACAAGAAGTACCCGCCAGGCGCTCAACAGCGTGGCAAAGAGGGGCTTAACCGCCTGCGCTTCGTGGTCGATGCCGAAGGCAATGTGCTGTCCTACGAGTTGGTGGGCCGCTCCGGCAACGCCGACCTGGACCGCGCGACCCTGGACATGATTCGTCGTGCCCAGCCATTGCCCAAGCCGCCGGCCGACATGTTGAAAGGCGGCAGCGTCGAGATCGTCGCGCCGTTTGTTTACAACATCGAGAAGCGTCGCCGCTAAGGATTGCCAAGCAGGCCAATGCGGGAGCGAGCTTGCTCGCGAAAGCGCAGTGTCAGTCGATACATTCTTCACTGACACCGCGCATTCGCGAGCCAGTGCGCTCCCACATTTTGTTTGTTGAAGCTAAAAATCCATTTTTCAGTTAAATCCGAGCCACTCCCCGCTCAATCCCCAGCAAAGTTCTGATAACGTGCGTCTATCGATTGCAGCCGGTATGCTTGGCTCGCAACCTCATGGACGCCCGCTATGACTCTTACAGAATTACGCTACATCGTGACCCTCGCCCAAGAGCAGCACTTCGGCCACGCGGCCGAGCGTTGCCATGTCAGCCAGCCGACGCTGTCGGTGGGCGTGAAAAAGCTTGAAGACGAACTCGGTGTGCTGATTTTCGAGCGCAGCAAGAGCGCCGTGCGCCTCACGCCAGTGGGCGAAGGCATTGTCGCCCAGGCCCAAAAGGTGCTGGAACAAGCCCAAAGCATTCGCGAGCTGGCCCAGGCCGGCAAGAACCAGCTGACTGCACCGCTCAAAGTCGGCGCCATCTACACCGTTGGCCCGTACCTGTTCCCGCATTTGATTCCGCAACTGCACCGCGTCGCGCCGCAAATGCCGCTGTATATCGAAGAAAACTTCACCCACGTGCTGCGCGACAAACTGCGCAACGGTGAGCTGGACGCGATCATCATCGCCCTGCCGTTCAACGAAGCGGACGTGTTGACCTTGCCGCTCTACGACGAGCCGTTCTACGTGTTGATGCCGGCCTCCCACCCGTGGACGCAAAAAGACACCATCGACGCCGGCCTGCTCAACGACAAGAGCCTGTTGCTGCTCGGCGAAGGCCACTGCTTCCGCGACCAGGTACTCGAAGCCTGCCCGACCCTGACCAAGGGCAACGACGGCGCCAAGCACACCACGGTGGAATCCAGCTCGCTGGAAACCATCCGCCATATGGTCGCATCCGGCCTGGGTATTTCGATCTTGCCGCTGTCGGCAGTGGATAGTCATCACTACGCCCCCGGCGTAATCGAAGTGCGCCCACTCACGCCGCCGGTGCCATTCCGGACCGTGGCGATCGCCTGGCGCGCCAGCTTCCCACGCCCGAAAGCCATTGAGATCCTCGCCGACTCGATCCGTTTGTGCTCGGTGGCCAAGCCGCCTGCTGCGAGCTAAGCAAGGGTATGACTGAGCTGTCGCACGTGTCGGTCACCGCACTCAAGGGTGTCGGTGAAGCCATGGCCGAGAAGTTGGCCAAGGTCGGCCTGGAGAACCTCCAGGACGTGCTGTTCCACTTGCCCCTGCGCTATCAGGACCGCACGCGCGTCGTGCCCATCGGCCATTTGCGCCCAGGGCAGGACGCGGTCGTCGAAGGCACCGTCAGTGGCGCGGATGTGGTGATGGGCAAGCGCCGCAGTCTGGTCGTACGCCTGCAGGACGGCACCGGTGGCCTCAGCCTGCGCTTCTACCATTTCAGCAACGCCCAGAAGGAAGGCCTCAAGCGCGGCACCCGCGTGCGCTGCTACGGCGAGGCACGGCCTGGCGCGTCGGGCCTGGAAATCTACCACCCCGAATACCGCGCCATTACCGGCGACGAGCCGCCGCCGGTGGATACCACCCTCACGCCGATCTACCCGCTGACCGAAGGCCTGACCCAACAGCGCCTGCGCCAACTGTGCATGCAGACCCTGACGATGCTCGGCCCCAAAAGCCTGCCCGACTGGCTGCCGGTGGAACTGGCCCGTGACTACCAACTGGCGCCGCTGGACGATGCCATCCGCTATCTGCACCACCCGCCCGCCGATGCCGATGTCGACGAACTGGCCCTGGGTCATCACTGGGCGCAACATCGCCTGGCCTTTGAAGAGCTGCTGACCCACCAGTTGTCCCAGCAGCGCCTGCGCGAAAGCATGCGCTCCCTGCGCGCGCCCGCAATGCCCAAGGCCACGCGCCTGCCTGCGCAATACCTGGCGAACCTGGGCTTCGCGCCAACCGGGGCCCAGCAACGGGTTGGCAATGAAATCGCCTACGACCTCAGCCAGAAGGAACCAATGCTGCGCCTGATTCAGGGTGACGTGGGCGCTGGCAAGACCGTGGTCGCCGCCCTCGCCGCCTTGCAGGCACTGGAAGCCGGTTACCAAGTGGCGCTGATGGCGCCCACCGAGATTCTCGCCGAGCAGCACTTCATCACCTTCAAGCGCTGGCTCGAACCACTGGGCCTGGAAGTGGCGTGGCTGGCCGGCAAACTCAAGGGCAAGGTGCGCGCGGCGGCGCTGGAACAGATCGCCAATGGCGCACCGATGGTGGTGGGTACCCATGCGCTGTTCCAGGACGAAGTGAAATTCAAGAACCTCGCGCTGGTGATCATCGACGAACAGCACCGCTTCGGCGTGCAGCAGCGCCTGGCCCTGCGCCAGAAAGGCGTGGGCGGGCGCATGAGCCCGCACCAGTTGATCATGACCGCAACACCGATCCCACGCACCCTGGCCATGAGCGCCTACGCCGACCTCGACACCTCGATCCTCGACGAACTGCCGCCCGGCCGTACCCCGGTCAACACCGTGCTGGTCACCGACACCCGCCGCGTGGAAGTGATCGAGCGCGTGCGCGGTGCCTGCGCCGAAGGCCGTCAGGCGTACTGGGTGTGCACGCTGATCGAAGAGTCCGAGGAGCTGACGTGCCAGGCCGCCGAAACCACCTATGAAGACCTCACCAGTGCCTTGGGCGAACTCAAGGTCGGGCTGATCCACGGCCGCATGAAGCCTGCGGAAAAAGCTGCGGTGATGGCCGAGTTCAAAGCGGGCAACCTCCAATTGCTGGTGGCCACCACGGTGATCGAAGTGGGTGTGGACGTGCCCAATGCCAGCTTGATGATCATCGAAAACCCCGAGCGCCTGGGCCTGGCCCAATTGCACCAATTACGTGGTCGCGTCGGCCGGGGCAGCGCCGCCAGCCATTGCGTGCTGCTCTACCATCCACCGTTGTCGCAGATCGGTCGTCAGCGCCTGGGCATCATGCGCGAAACCAACGACGGCTTTGTCATCGCCGAAAAAGACCTCGAGCTGCGCGGCCCCGGTGAAATGCTCGGCACCCGCCAGACTGGCCTGCTGCAATTCAAGGTCGCCGACCTGATGCGCGACGCTGACCTGCTGCCGGCCGTGCGTGATGCGGCGCAAGCGCTGCTCGAGCGCTGGCCGGATCACGTCAGCCCGTTGCTCGATCGCTGGCTACGGCATGGGCAGCAATACGGCCAAGTGTGACGCCTGACTCACTTATCCAACCAACAGTTGTATCAAGCTGGTTATACTTCGGTGACTGTAAGAAATTGGATCAGGCCATGTCAGAAGTAGCCCTCGCCACAGCCCCACTGACCGCCCCGCCGGTCATTCGGGCTCTGCTCGCAAAGCTCGCCATTCCTTATACGGAAGTCGCCGAACAGGCTGGCCTGAATCCCGCGCAAAAGGTCCAGGCGGTCTTGCTGGAAGATGCCGTTGGCGCCCTCATGGTGCTGTTCCCGCAGAGCCAATTGCTTGACCTCAACCGACTCGCCGAACTCACCGGCCGCCGCCTTACCGCAGTATCGCCGGATCGCATCGAGCGTATGTTAGCCAAGCACGAGTTGAGCCTGCTGCCAGGCCTGCCGGCCCTGACCAGTTCGCCCTGCCTGTACGAAGGCAGCCTGCTGAGCGAACCGAGCCTGCTGGTGCATTCAGGCGAAGCCGGGCTGCTGCTGGAAATTGCCAGCAGCGACTTCAAGACCATGCTCACCAAAGCCAGCGCCGGGCAGTTCGGCGAGCCGTTGAGCAACATTCGCCCGAACCTCGACCGCCCCAATGATGACCGCGAGGAAATCACCCAGGCGATGCAGGCGTTCACCGCCCGCCGTATCCAGCAACGCCTGGAAGCGACCATCGAAATTCCACCGCTGGCCGATACCGCGCAAAAGATCATCAAGCTACGCGTCGACCCCAACGCCACCATCGATGACATCACTGGCGTAGTGGAAACCGACCCCGCCCTGGCCGCCCAAGTGGTGAGCTGGGCCGCGTCGCCGTACTACGCCTCGCCAGGCAAAATTCGTTCAGTTGAAGACGCCATCGTGCGCGTACTGGGCTTTGATCTGGTGATCAACCTGGCGTTGGGCCTGGCCTTGGGTAAAACCTTGAGCCTGCCCAAAGACCACCCGCATCAGTCCACGCCGTACTGGCACCAGTCGATCTACACCGCCGCCGTGATCGAAGGCCTGACCCGCGCCATGCCACGCGCCCAGCGCCCGGAAGCCGGCCTGACCTACCTCGCCGGCCTGCTGCATAACTTCGGTTATCTGCTGCTGGCCCACGTGTTTCCGCCGCACTTCTCGCTGATCTGCCGTCACTTGGAGGTCAACCCGCACCTGTGCCACAGCTATGTCGAGCAACACTTGCTGGGCATCAGCCGCGAGCAGATCGGTGCCTGGCTGATGCGCTACTGGGACATGCCGGACGAACTGTCCACCGCCCTGCGCTTCCAGCACGACCCGACCTACGATGGGCAATATGCCGAATACCCGAACCTGGTGTGCCTGGCGGTGCGCTTGTTGCGCAGCCGTGGCATTGGCTCCGGGCCGGATGAGGCGATTCCGGATGCACTGCTTGAGCGTTTGGGCTTGAGCCGTGACAAGGCCGAGGAAGTGGTCGGCAAAGTACTGGATGCCGAGGTGCTGTTGCGTGAACTGGCATCCCAGTTCAGCCAGGGCTGACGCTGTCGCCTGATAAACCGCTATCGCAGGCAAGCCAGCTCCCACAGTTGACCGAGTTCCAACCCTGGAATGCAGTCAACTGTGGGAGCTGGCTTGCCTGCGATGAATTCAACTCGGTACCCCTGAAGAAACCCTTCAGGCCTTCTTCTTTTTCTTCGGCTTCAAATACTTGGTCAGCCCCTGGAACCAGATCACCAGCGCCGGGTTGCCCTTGATCTGGATCGACTTGTCCTGAATCCCTGTCATGAACGCCAGTTGCTTGTTCTTCGCCTGCATCGTGGCGAAGCCGTAGGCGGCATCTTTGAAGGCGATAGCAAACGCAGGTTGCGGGTGAACCCCTGAGCGGCTGGTGATGCGCTGGTCTTTGACGATGAAGTGACGGGCAACCTTGCCGTCGAGGGTCTGCAACTGGAACGCCAGGTCTTTGTCACCCAGCTGTTGCTGGAAAGCAGGATTGGTGCGACTGGCTTTGCCCATCATCAGGCCAAGCACCCACAGCAGAAGACGAAATTTCATGCACACGGCCTCGGTATCATTATTAAGTGGCCGCAGCAGTGTAACGATTTGTTGGAAGAACGCCACCGATCTCGCGCTTTAGCGGGAGATCGGCTGGCGTTTAACGCTTATAGCAACATGTTACTTAAACGTTAGGGCAAGGCACCGGCGCCCAGTCGGCCAGGTTTGGATCGCGGCAAGTGCCTTCGATCTGCGCCTTGCCAGCGCTGGCGACCTGCTTGCTTTCAGCTTGCTTGGTCTGCGCGGTCTGGATGGTTTTTTCGGTGGCGACCGCTTCTTTCGGCACGGTCGGCAGCGCTGCTTTTTTCGCCGGCTTGACGGCTTTTTTGCCTTTGGCCGGCGTCACCACCGGCGTGGTATCAGCGGTGGCCACGGTCACGACGTCGGCACGCTGCACACCCACTTGTTGCAGGTCTTGCTCGTACGCCTGGGTGTAGTTGTTCAGGTCTTCGCTGGCTTTGCCGTTGACCGCGACGATCAGGTCATTGGACTCCTTGAGGCCGGAAACGATTTCCGCCAGGCGCTTGCGGCCTTCGGTGTCGTTGACGGTCTTGGCTTTACGGTCAGCCACCAGCTTGGTGAATGCGCTCTGGTAGCACTGCTGGGACGCCTTGGCGTATGCGGTGCTGCGGTCGATGTCGGAAGCGCTTTTGTTGACGTCAGCCGCGTAGGACGCAATGCGCTGGTTGTCATCGCTGATCTGCTTCTGACGCTCGGTGTAGTAACCCGCCGCGCCACCCGCCAGGGCGCCGCCCGCGGCGCCGATGGCAGCGTTACGGCCGCGCTTGTCGGAGTCGCCGGTCAGCGCGCCCAGCAGAGCACCGCCGGCAGCGCCGATGGCCGCACCGGTGACAACCGACTTGGTCATGTCCGAGTCGGTCGCGCGCAAGTGCTGCACCGGCTCGTAGCAGTTCGGGTAGTACTCGACCTTGGTGCTCGACGCGACCTTGGACGCCGGCGACGTGGCGCAGCCAGTCAACACGGTGCTGAAACCAGCCGCGATCAGCAGCAAGTGACGCTTGGAAACCGCCTTACGGGAAAAAAGCATAGGTGTGTTCTCTGTTAAGTTTGACTTGCCCAGCACGGCCCACCGCCGCCTGAGTCCCTTCCAAGCTCGCCATACAACCAGCGATCAAGACCGCTGACCGCTCGCTGCGAGCAATTCCTTCAAAATCGTTGCCGGGTCGGCCCGCTGTTGTTTGCGGTAGTTGCCGACATGGCGAACGAACAGTGTCGCGCGCGTCACCAGGCTCTTGCCGAGCACTGGCTTGCGATCCAACTCTTCCTTGATTCGTTGAAACTGCGCCTGGATCACCGCGTCGGTGTAGCGCGTGCCGGTGGCCAGGTTATCGATGTAGATCGCCACCGCGCCGTCGAGCGCGCTGCGGCCATTGTCGATGGCCGTGGCAAACAGCTGCGCACTCGCCGCGTCCTTGTTGTCCAGAGCCTGCTGGCGACTCTTCTGCAAGTTCATCAGGCGGATGTTGTAGTTGCTGATGGTCTCGGCCACCAGCGCGGCCGATTGAATCAGGTTGCCCGCCGCCTCTTCGCGTTGCTGGGCGATCAGCGAAACGTTGCGCTTGAGTTCTTCGTTGACCAGGCCCAGTTCGGCTTGCAGCTTGGGATCGACGCTGGCGGCGATGATGCTGTCCAGGCGCTTGGTCGGGTCCTGGGCGTCGTCGATGGCGTCGGTCAGCGAGGCCAGGCGGCCTTCTTTCTGCCACTGCGCGAACAGCTCCTTGTAGCGCGAACGCGGCGCAGACAACGCACCTATCGCCACGCGAAAACCGGTGGTCTCGTTGCTCTGCTCGGTGCCGTCGGCGGCAAACAGCGGGTACTCGCGGCGCATGCCCGTGAACAGCGTGCCCTCGCCTTCCAGATAGTTGCCGCCCTTGACCACAAAGCCGCCGTAGGTGCCCTGGCGGCGCCCGGCGTGCACCAGTTGGAACGACTCCTGGACCATTTCCGCCGCATTGCCAATCACATCGAACATGCCGATCGGGTTGGGCAATTTGGTGCCGATGGGCATCAGGCGTGCCGCCTGGCCTGTACCGCCGGCGACTTGGTTGAACACCGCGTAATCACCCAGCGGCCCGTCGCTTTCACTGCCTTCGACACGCCGCGGAAACAGCCGCCCTTCGAGGTCCTGCCGGCTCACTGCCTGGCCACCACGCGCGGCGAATTCCCATTCCACTTCGGTGGGCAAGCGCACAAAACCGAGGCCACCGTCTTCGGCCGAAGACCCACGACCACTGACCGGCAGCACGTCGCGGTGGTACTTCATCAACCAGGCGCTGTACACCGCCGAGAAGCGCTCGGCTTCAAAGCGCGAGAGTTTCACCTTGGGCAAGCGGGCAGCCATGCCGGTAGGCGCATCGCACGCTGGCGCCGGCTCACCACTGGCCAGCGACTGTGCCTGGGACATCACTTGGGCATACTGGCGTGCGGTGACTTCGTACTTGCCGATGAAGTACAGCATCGGCTTGAGCGGGGTTTTGGCGTCGGTCTTCGGCATCAAGGGCGCAATGACCGCGTTCCAGTCCTTGGGCAAATCCTTGAGCGTGAACTGGCCGTTGATAAAGTCGCGCCGGTAGCCGGAAATAAACGACTGCTGATAACCCGCCTCACCCTCGGCAAAGGGGTAACCGAGGCTGATCTCGCGGTCATCCAGGGTGCCTTGGGCCAGCACATAGGCGTAGCGGAACACCATGTTGCCTTCGCATGGCAGCGGCAGGCTCACGTCATCGGGCAACGGTTTGGGGTTGTCGAGTTTGTCGCTCGCCTCATCCGCCCACGCCATTGAAGCCAAGCTCAGCGCCATGGCGGCGCCCAGTAACTTATACATCTCTGATTCCTTCAGAAGCCTGGATACGCGCCACTCGCCAACCGCCACAGGCCGCCGCCACGGCGCTGACGCCGAGGACTGCAGCCAGGGCCAGGCCGTAATGAGGCGCCAACAGGTGACTGGCGTATTCGCCCGGCACCTGCACGAATAATTTATTCAAACCCGCCTCGGCCAGGCCATACAACCCGGCACTGAGCACTGCGGCAAACCCTGCGCTGTACAGCGCCTGCACCACCACAAACAGCAACAGCCCGGCAGTGGAAAACCCCAGCAGGCGCAACACCGACAATTCCCGACGCTTGCGCGCCACGGCGGCCAACACGCCGGCGAAGATCGCCGCAAATGCGCCCGCCAAGGCCAACCCGGCAATGATCCAGAACACGATCGACAGGTTGCGACTCAACGACTGCACCTGGGCAATGGCGTTCGCCTGGGTCGACACCAACAGGTTCTGCCCGGCGAAAAACACCCGCAACCGCTCCACATCGGCGAGGTGGCGGGCATACAGACGAAACGCCGGATAAACCCGCTGCTCAGTCGCGCCGACCGCGTCACCGTCCCAACTCAACGCCGGCACCGCGCGGCCGTCGCGGTAATCTTCCGCTGCTTCCAGCAGGCGCAAATCGGCAAACAAACCGTCCCGCGCAAACGCTTCCAGCGGCAGCACCGCCAGCACCTGCAACCGCGTACGTTGGGCTTCGACGCGCCCTGCTACCTGCCGCGCAAAGCTGGTCTCCAGCCAATCGCCAGGCCGCGCCGCGAGTTTTTCCGCGGCGGTGTGGCTCAGCACGATCTGGTCCAGGCCCCGAGGCATCGGCAACCCCACGAGCAGCGGATCACCCGCTGCAGTCGGCAGCATTTCCAGGGTCAGCGTGCCCACCTGCGCGGTCGCCGCAATCTGGCGGGTACGCGGCACGGCAAAGGCCACATCACCACGCTGGGCAAGTTGCTCGATAAACGCTGCGTTGAATCGACCGCCGCCCAACGGAATAATTTCACGGGTTGCGGGGTCGGTCTCCAGGCGTTCGGTCAAACTGCTAACCAGTCCAAATTTCAGGCCGAATAACACCAGCAACGGCGCGATCACGGCCACCAATGCCAGCACCGAACAGGCCGACAGCCAGGCGTCGTTGCGGTAATCCTGCCAAGCCAGGGACGCCACCAGACCGATGCGCATCAGCACGCCTCCCCGAGGATGGCCGTGACGCCGCCGTCGGTGTCACGGCGGCAACTGATGCGCCGCACCTGCAAACCACTGGCGCGGGCCAGCGGCTCGTCATGGGTGGCGATCACGCAGGCTGCGCGATGTTCGCGGGCCTGGGCCAGCAGCGCCTGCATCACCCGTTCGGCGTTCAGCGGGTCAAGCGACGCCGTCGGCTCATCCGCCAGCACCAGTTGCGGCGCGTGGGCCAGTGCACGGGCGCAGCTCACGCGTTGGCGTTGGCCCACCGACAGCGCAGTCGGTTTTTTGCCCAACTGATCGCTGATCTCCAACTGTTCGGCCAGACGCGCGACGCTGCCGTCGTCCTTGAGCCCCAGCAGTTGGCGGGACAAGGCGATATTGCTGCGCACATCGAGAAAACCCAGCAGGCCGCCGGTTTGCAGCACGTAGCCCAAGTGCGTGCAGCGCAACGCGGCCAACGTCGACTGCTGATCGGCACGCCACAGAGCGCCGACATCGACCTGATCAAATTCAAACCGGCCAACCTGATCCGGCGCCAACACCAGCGCCAGCACATCGAGCAAGGTGCTTTTGCCACAGCCGCTCGGCCCGACGATTGCCAACTGCTCACCCGCGCGCAGCGCCAGCGCCGGAATCACCAGGCTGTAGCGCTGGCTGCCAACGCCGCGGCTTTTGTGCACTGCGCTCAAGTTCAGCATCACGGCAGCGTCGACAAGGGCACGCGGTACAACGCATCGCCCGGCTCGGCATCGCCGAAACGGACCCAGTTGGCCACATCATTGTGAAAGGTTTCGTAGAGGCGGATTTTCGAATCCAGCTCGTCGATAAAGTCTTCCTGCTCGGCCACGCTCAACGACAACCACAAGTCCTGGGTCATGTTCAGCGACTTGCTGCGGTACGGCAGGCCTTCCAGGTATTCGCCGAGGATGCCGCCTTCGGCCAGGTTGCCGCCCTTGCGCAGGGCCTGTGGGTCGCGGCTCATGTAGGCCGAGGCGCTGGCGATTTCCTGGAAAAAATCCTTGGGCGAGGTCTGGGTCTTGCGCGCCGCATCAACGATCAGTTTCAGCGACTGCTGCAGGTCGTTGAGCTGCAATTTGGTCAGCATCACGCACACCTGGAACGCCGGCAGCGCCGGGTTGGTCAGGTCGCGGTCGGCGGTCCAGGCGCTGACCAGTTGCGGCGCCTGGCTCGCGGTTTTGCGGCCGAGGAAATCCATGTGCATGGCGTAGCCGACGGCCGCGGACTTGTCGGCCAAGGTCGGCGCGGCACTCAGCAGCGGCACCGGCTGCGGCGTGTTGCTGCGCACCTGGTGCACGAGGTTGGCGAACACACTGCCGATCTCATCGACACGCTCACCCAGCTTGCGCACATCCCCCCCTGGCACCGGCGTGTAGAGGTCGCCGATCTGCGGGTTGGCGTCAGCGGTGAGCACGCGATATTGGGTTTCGGCACCGGCATGGGTTTTCTTGCCGGCGTCGGTGCGCAGGTGCAGGGCGTAGATCTTGATCTGCTTGCCCAGCGCGGCCTGGCGCACCTCGGCTTCGTTCATCTGGGTGGCGGCAAACGGGTCGTTCTTGCGCAGTGCGCCGGCGTCGGTGACCAGCAGGATGATGCGCCCACCGTAGCCGGACCAGTCCATGCCATCCACGGCCTGCATCACCCCGGCAAACGCGTCTTCGTTGAACGAGTGGCTGGACACGGTGGAGGCTTTGACCTGCCGCGCCATGTCGAGGAAGCGCTCTGGGTCGCGGCCCTGGTCGAGGCTGATCAGCGTCTTGGCGACGTACTCAAGCCCTGGGGTTTTCTTGATGCTGTTGCGAAAACCCACCAGGCCGAAGCTCACGCTGTCCAGCTCACCACGCTCGGCGATGCGGGTTTGCAGCTCGTGCACCACGTCGCGGACCTGGTCGATGTAAGGCTGCATCGACACCGTGGTGTCCACCACCAGCACCACGGCGGTGCGGAAGGCGTCGGCGTTGGTGTTGATCGCTCGGGCGGCCGGCTTGGCAGCCGCGCTGCTGCCGGGGTCGATAGAGGCCACATTGAGCAACTGCACCGGCTGGCCGTTTTCGTCGAAGCTCTCTTTGGAGTCGAAAATCGGCAGCAGGTAGAACTGGTCCTGCGGCACCGCACTGGCCGTCGGCTCCAGCGCCAACACCTGTTGATTGTCTTCGCTGTTCTTCTGCGCCTTGGCCAGAACGCCTTTGGCGGCCGCAGGATCGGCCAGCAGTTTTTCCACTTCGCTGGATTGGCGCAGAAACATCACTGGCGCCCGGCCCGAGCGCTCGGTGAATTTGAGCACCAGGCTTTGTTTCCAGTCGCTGACCTGGGCGGCCGGCAACCAGCCGTCGCTGCGCCCATCGGTGGCGGCACCGACACGCAGCCACGGGCTGCCATCGACGTCTTTGCGCTGGTAAACGTAGAGCACGGAAAACGCCGGCAGCCCCTCGTCGGAGGCGCCGCCGGCATCGTGGGACAGTTTGGCGCCCGGCTTGCTCAGCACACGCTGGAACAGGGTCTTCTTGCCCGCCATCAGCAAGGGACGCTGGCCGCCGTCCGCATCGGCCACAACCGTTTTTGCTTCAGGAGGCGCGGGCGTTTTCGGCACCACCGCAGCGGGCGGCGTCGCGGGTGTATCGCCGCGGCTCAACCACCAGTAGCTCGCGCCACCGATGGCAAGGGCGACAGCCACGGCGACTGCAGCCAAGGCCAATACCGGCCCGCGACGCTGCTCGGACACATTGCTGTGTTGGGTCGGCGTCACCACCGGTTGGCGCACCGGCTGCGGCTGGGGTTTGTCGGTCGGAATGTCGATAGACACCGGCGTCATGCCCGCCAGGTCGAAGCTCAGCGGAATCGGCAGCGGCCGCACCAGCGTGGCTTCTGGCGAGTCGGGCGGCAGTTGGTCCAGCGCGCGCAGCAACGCCGCCGCGTCCGGGAAACGCTCCGCCGGGTCCTTGGCCAACAGCTTGCGCAGCACCTCCTGATAACGGCCGTGGTGCACCGGCAGTTCCGGCAGCGGTTCGGTCAGGTGCGCCAGCGCCGTGGACAGTGCATCGGTGCCGGTGTAAGGCAACTCGCCGACGAGGATTTCATAGAGCACCACGCCGAGTGCGTAGAGGTCAGCGCGGCCATCAATCTCCTGGCCCCGCGCCTGCTCCGGGCTCATGTAGCTCGGCGTGCCCACGGCAAACCCGGCTTGAGTGAACTGGGTACGGTCATCCAGAGACTTGGCGATGCCGAAGTCCGACAGCACGGCGGTGCCGTCAGCGCGGAACAGAATGTTCGCCGGCTTGACGTCACGGTGGACCAGGCCCTGGGCATGCGCGTAGCCCAGCGCCGAGGCGATCTGGCGGATCAACGTCACGCCCTGCTCCGGTGTCAGGCCGGCGGCAATGCGCTCTTTGAGCGTGCCGTTGGGCAGGTATTCCATGGCCATGTAATACAGCTCACCGACGTTGCCGATGTCATGGATGGTCACCGTGTGCGGGTGCGACAGGCGCGCCAGGGTCTTGCCCTCGCGCAGGAACCGCTCGCAAAAACTCGGGTCCGCCGCCAGCGCCGCCGCCATCACTTTTAACGCCACCTTGCGCTCCAGCGAACGCTGGGTCGCCAGGTACACGCTGGCCATGGCGCCTTCGCCGATCTCGCCTTCGATGTCATAACCCGGAATCACGATGTTCATGGCGAAACCTTCACGACAATGGCGGTGATGTTGTCCGGCGCGCCCCGGTTGAGGCCCAGGTGCACCAGGCTGCGCACGATTTCATCCGGCGCGTCATGGCCCAGCACTTCGCGGATTTCATGATCCTCAACGGTCTTGTTCAGGCCGTCGCTGCACAGCAGGTAGCTGTCACCGGGAGCGATCAGCAGGTCGACCACCGCCACCTCCAACTGTGCCTCCACGCCAATCGCGCGGGTGACGATATTGGCGCGAGGGTGCACACGGGCATCGGCTTCGCTGAGCAGGCCGCTGTCTTGCAGGTCCTGCACGTAGCTGTGGTCGCGGGAAATACCTTCCAACACGCCGTCGCGCAGGCGGTACAGGCGGCTGTCGCCGGCCCACAAACACACACCACGCAAGCCGCGTGCGGCCAGGACCACCACGGTGCTGCCCATCATGGTTACGCCACGGTTGGCGGTTTCTTCGCGCACGGTTGCGTTGATACGGATCAGGTCATTGCGCAGGGCCGCCGAATATTCGTCGAGGGAACGCCCCACCGGCACAGCGCGCAGGCTGTCGACGATCAGGCTGCTGACGTAGTCGCCCGCCGCATGCCCGCCCATCCCGTCGGCCACCACCCACAGACGGTTTTCCGGCAGGTCCAGGCAGGCGTCTTCATTGACCTGACGGACCATGCCCACATGGCTTTTGCTCGCGGATTTGAACGTCGCCCCCATCTACACCACACCTTCTTGTCCGAGCAAAAACTGCGCAAAATCGCCGGCGGCAGGCAAACCCTGACACCGCAATAAACCTGGGGAAATCACTTGCGAGCCACGCCCCCACCACAGGCTCGCGCCCTCGCAGGCCTGTTCGGCGAGCGCGGTCATGCGGCTGTGGGGCACGGTGGCGGCAACGCGTTGCAGCCCGGCAAAGCGGCTGTCCACGGCGCGTTGCTCACTGGCCGGGATGCCGAGTTTGTCGACGCCATCGTTGAAGCCTTCAAAGGTCGCGCCGGCATCCAGTGTGCTGAGCAGCAGCTCTTCGGCCTGCTCAAACCAGGTGTCCGGCCCGCCCACCAGCGATGCGGGGTTGGTGTCGTGATCGAGCAACGCCACCACCGCCAACGGAAAATACCGGCCGACACGGTCAATGCTGGGCATGACCACACCCGCCGCCGCGTCCGGCCCGCACACACCCGGCGCCAGCACAAAGCGCCACAACGGGCTGACCAGGTACACATTGAGCCAGTCGCCGCCCAGGCTGTTCTGGCTGGCGAGCAGTCCTGCCGCCAGCCAGCTGTCCCAGGGGCCGATAAAACTCTGGGGCAAGGCGCGGCTGACAAAGTCACCGCGGCTGGCCAACTTGCCGTAGAAACCCAGCGTCGTCATAACCGCTCCGGCAGGCTGAAGCCACTGAGTACGCGGCTCTTGAACGGGTTGAAGGCGCTGTTGGCGCGCAACTCGTAGGCGATGCTCGCGCCGTCGACCCGCAGGCGCAGGTTGAAACGGTCCGGCGAATTGCCGGCGGTGAGGTCCGACTGTTCCAGCAAGCGGAACCAGGCCCACGGGCCGTCCAGGGTGACGCCCGAACGGCCGCTGGCCGATGGCGGCATGATCGAAATACGCACCACGCCGATGCTGCCGGGGTTCGGCCATTGCATGGCGACCGGGCGGCTTGGGCCGTGGTCGTAGCTCAATTGCTGGCCGTCCAGATCAAGCAGGAACTGGGTGATGGTCGGGTCCATCGACACCGGTTTGAGTTCGAAACGCACAATGGGCTGCGTACCACCGGCGCGGAAAAACGCATCACGGATCGCTGCCGCACGCTGGAACGTCTGCAACACGCCTGGCGCAATCCCGAGCTTCTGCGCGGCGCCCGGTTGCCAGCGCCAGGTCTGCGCGGACGTGTCCACGTAAGGCTGCAGGTACTTGCGGAAATAGTTGTCCATCACCCCGCCCACGCCGAAGAACTGACCGAAGTCATCCAGCGTGGCGTCGCGAGCGCTGCCCGGCGACATCGGATAACGCCCGGCCAGCGACTGGCGGTAGACGTTGACCACTTCGCTGACCCACGCCGCGTTCAGTTGGTTACGCACGCCGCCCATCATGCTGTTGGTGGTGGAATTGACCACCGACTTGACCATGCCCTGTACCAGCGGCGGCTGGCGTTCGGCATTCAGGCTGACCCGCGTGGCCGCAGCCGCCGCCTGGTTCTTGGCCTCGCCAAGCAAGGCGTCGCCACTGGCGCCGACCATGGCACTGACCTGCACGTACAGCGCGTTCATGTCCGCGAGCAGGCCATCGATGGCAGCCGGTTCGCCTTCATTCTTGCTGACGATGCTGTTGAGTTCGGCGAAGTGCGCGGTGACCGGGTCATCCGCAGCAGCCGGCGCGTTGGCGGTCGGTTGTTCCTGGCCGAGCAGGTTGCCGAGGCGCTCCTTGAGCTTGTCGACGCCGCCTTCCACCGGCACGCCTTTAGCGGCCAATTGGCGCTCTTCGGCTTGCAGATCGGTTTCCTTGGACACGGCCACCAGCAGTTTTTTCAGCGGCGAGGTCGGGCCGGAAATCACCCGCAGTACATCGGCCGCCTGGGCCACGCTGGTGATCGGCACGAAGTCGATGTCGGCGAGCAAGGCGTCCCATTGGCGCTGGTAGTCCTGGAAGTACAAGCGGCGCACGTCCGCAGCGAGGCTGACCACGTTCTGCTGGTCGGCCTGTTCACGGCCCAGCACCCATTGCTCTTCGGCGAGGGTGCCGGTCTGGTTCAGGCTGCTCAGCAAGAACGCCTGGCGATACCCCTTGGCGGTGAAGAACCCACTCAGCGGCTCACCCAGCGGCTTGCCACTTTTGCGGCTGAACACCAGCGCAGCATCGCGGCCAGCGGCTTCGTTGATGCGAAAGTCCGGGATGCCGTCGGGCAGCTTCTGGCGCTTGACCCGGTCATAGACGCGCTGGGCCACCGGCAGTTGTTGCAGCTGACGACGCAGGTCGTCGATCAGCCGTGGGTCCAGGCGCGCGTTTGGCGGGTGGCGCTCGAACAACGCCTGTAAGTGCCCGGTCAGCGCCTGACGCTGATCGGCCGGCAGGTCGCGCGGCAGGTTGCGGTCCCAATCGAGAGCGATCCAGGCCTTGATGAAGTCCGGGTCGTAGTGCTCGGCGTCGGCGAGCATCAGGTAGGCCTTGAGGCCTTCGTACAGGAAATCGGAATTGCCGCCACCGTGCAGTTGCTCTTCGATGCGCGTCACCAGGCGAGGCGCAAACACGGCGATCAACAGCTTGCGGTAAACGCTGGCGGATTCGGCTTCAAGCATGTCGCCCTGATACAGGCCCAGCCCTTCGGACCAGCTTGGCGAATCACCCGCGAGGCTCTTCACCGCGTTGAGCAACGGCAGCACGGCGAGCACTTCGCGTTGCGCCGGGCTGAGGTTCTGTACGGCCTGGCCCAACGGCGCGACCTTCTGATCCACCTGGGCGATATACGCCTGGTTGGCGCGATAACTCACCCACCACAAACCACTGACCACCACCACCAAAGCGACGGTGGCTGCCAGCACGCCGCGTGCGATCCACTTGCGCCGACGCTCGACCTTGGGGTTCACGCCCACCAGGCCGCGCTCGGCGAAGGCCACGGCGGTGAAGAGTTTTTCGATGAAGTAACTGCGCCCGGTGCCGCTCTGGCGCGCCAGGTGCTGGCGGTCCAGGTTCATGCTTTGGGCCATGGCACCGATCAGGCGATCAATCGGGCTGCCTTCCTGGGTGCCGCTGGTGAAGTACACGCCGCGCAGCAGCACGCGCTCTTCAAAGGCATTGGGTTTGAACACGCCTTCGAGAAAGCTTTGCAGGCAATCTTTCAACGCGCCGAACTGCTGCGGGAAGCCGTAGATCAGGTCGCGCCGCGCCGGGTCGCGCTCCTGTTGCAGGCGCTCCACCAACCGTTCGTTGAGGCGCTGCTCAAGGCCGGCGAACTCGCTTTGCAGCGTCGCCAACGGGCTGTCGCTGTGCTTGCCGTCATCGAGCGCAAAGGTCATGCCCCACACCTGAGCGCGCTCTTCCTTGCTCAGGTTGTCGAAGAACTCCATGAAGCCCGGCACCAGGTCGAGCTTGGTCAGCATCAGGTAAATCGGGAAACGCACGCCCAACTGGGTGTACAGCTCCTGAATACGCAAGCGAATCGCCGCCGCATGGGCGGCCCGTTCGGCGTCTGTGCCAAGCAGCAAATCCGAGAGGCTGATGGCGATAAACGCACCATCAATCGGGCGGCGCGAGCGCTGCTTTTTCAGCAGGTCGAGAAAGCCCAGCCACGCCGCCTTGTCCACCGTCGAGTTGCTGTCCTGGGTGGTGTAGCGGCCCGCGGTGTCGAGCAAAACGGCTTGGTCGGTAAACCACCAATCGCAATTGCGCGTGCCACCGACGCCCCGCACCGCACCCGCACCCAATTGCGCAGCCAGTGGAAAATGCAGACCGGAATTGACCAGCGCCGTGGTCTTGCCCGACCCCGGTGGGCCGATGATCACGTACCACGGCAGCTCGTAGAGGTTGCGGCGTTCATCGCCACCGAGCTTGGCCTTTTTCAGCAGCGCCAGGGCCTCGTCCATGCGCTGGCGCAGCGTAGTGAGTTCTTCGGCGGTGGCGACACTGTTGGGGTCGACCGGGGTTTCCGCGGCCAGGCTGCGCATCACTTCGGCGGCCTGGCGGCGGGCCTGGATAATGCGGAACACGCGATACGCAATCCACACCGCAAACACCAGAACGATCAGCGCCCAGCGCCGCCCTTCCGGCACCAGCACATCGAGCAGCGGCCCCACAAACCAGATGATCAGGCTCAGGGCGATCAGGCCCAGCACGGGAATCACCCAGCGAATCATGAAACTGAAAAACGCCTTCACTCGACGCCCTCCGCCAATACGGTGATTTCAACCCGACGATTGCGGGCACGGCCTTCTGCGGTGGCGTTGGTCGCCACAGGCTCGGTGTCACTTCTGCCTTCGGCGCTGAAGCGATCCGCCTGGCCGGTCTTGGCTGCCAGGATCTCCAGCACCGACTTGGCGCGGGCTTCGGACAGCGCCCAGTTGGACGGGAAGCGCAGCGTGGCAATCGGGCGGTTATCGCTGTGCCCGGTGACGCGCACCTGCCCCTTGACCTTGCGGATGGCGTCGGCAATGCGCAGCATCAGCGGCTGATAGTCATCGACGATGCTGGAGCTGGCCGAGGCGAACAACTCATCGCCCCGGATCGTCACCACGGAGCGGTCGACCTTGTCTTCCACCGCCACGCGGCCAGCCTTGATGTCTTCCGCCAGGAAACCGGCCAGGCGTAGCCGCTCGATGACTTTGGGCTGCGCCACCGGACGGTCGATGGCCTGCACCGGGATCTCGCCCAGGGCATGAATATTCTTGAACACCGGCTCGGCATCCGACGCCAGTTTCATGCGCAAGCCGAACAGCAACGCCAGCAGCAGCGCCAGGCCGATCGCCACGGCGATCCACGGCGGCATGAATTGCGCCAGGCGATCAAGCGCCACGGTCACGCCGCGCCAGTGCGGCGACAGCTCGCGCTCGTGCTCGCCACGCGCACTGCGAATGGCGGCGGCGGTGCGTTCACGCAAGGCTTCGAGCTGGCTGCGACCGTCGTTCATTACGCGGTAACGGCCCTCGAAACCCAGGCACATGCACAGGTACAACAGCTCCAGCAGGTACAGGCGCTCGCGCGGGCTTTGCAGGCAGTGGTCGAGCAACTGGAAGACTTTTTCGCCGCCCCAGGCTTCGTTGTGCACCGTGATCAACAGGCTCTGCTTGCCCCAGTCGCTGGTGCTGCCCCACGGCGTACTGAGCACCGCCTCATCGAGTGCGGTGCACAGCGCGTAACGTGCCAGCAGCACTTCGTTGCGCGCCACGCCAGCGGCTTCGGCGCGCTCTTCGAACTGGCGCAGGTAAGCCAGCAACTGCGCACGCAGGCTGGCCGGTGCCGGGTGCGCGATGGTGTTGCGCAGGCGCGTCAACAGCGCCAACAGTGGGCCGGCGGCGCTTTCCAGCGGGTTGAGGCCCTGGCTTTTGCCGGTCAGGATCGGCGCGGCCGGCACCGACAGCGGCGCCGGCTCTGCACGCGCAGGTTCCGGCGCACGGCCACCCGGGCGCGGCATGAACTGGGTGCGGTCATCATCATTGGGATGCATCGCGGATTATCCTCGGATCGCCCAGAAGGCCAGGTTCAAACCCGGGAATTGCCCGGCGATGTGGAAGGCAAAGCCGCCGGAGTTATTCAGTTGTTGCCAGTGCTCGCTGCCACGGTCCAGCTCGTAATAGGTACTGCCTGCGTGGTATGGAATCTGGCGTGGCGCCACCGGCAACGGCAGCAGGCCGATGCCCGGCAGTTGCAGGTTGACCATGTCGCGGATGTGCTCCACCGAGCCGACTTTGCTCTGCTGGCCGAAACGCGCGCGCAAGGTTTCGCCGGGCACATCGGCGCGCACCACGAGGATGAAACTGGCGCTGTCGAGCAGGGTTTTGTCGGCGAGCATCGCCACGTGGATGCCGTAGGCTTTTTCCACAATCGGGATCGGTGTGGCTTTGCTGTCGATCAGCATCGACAGCGCCTCACGCAACGCTGCCATCACCGGAGTGAAGCTCAGGGCCAGGTCGTCGTGCTGGTATTGCGGGTATTCCTGGGGGCGACGGCCCGACGTCGAGAAGGTGGAAAACTCACCGGCCAGGCTCACCAGTTCGCTGAAAAAACGCTCCGGGTGCAGCGGGCTCAACTGGCTGAAATGCTGGAGCAGCGGCTGCGCGCGGTTGACCAGTTGCAGCAGCATGAAGTCGGCAATCTCTGACGCACCACCAGCGCCCGAGGCGACCACGCGGCCGGCCAGGGCTTCGCCGCGCTGGTGCAGCAGGCCCAGCAATTCGCTGCGAAAGGCCGTCAGCGGTTTGCTTGCGGCCACGTCCAGCACGGGCGGGATGTAGGTGTCATCCAGCACCAGCGCGCGGTCGGCGCGTTTTTCCTTGATGCGCACCAGGCCGATGGCGGCGTAGTCACTGATGCCATCCTGCGCAGTCAGCAGGCGCAACGCACGGGAACCCACGGCCACGGGCGCGCGGTTTTCGAACGGGGCGTTGTCATCTCGCACTTCGCGCACCTGGCTGACGTAACGCGCAGCGCCGAGGTCTTCGCCGTCATCGACGGTGTCACGCGCGCCTGCACGCTTGAGCGGCAAGGCCAGGTACACCAGGCCATCGCGCAGGTTGTCGTCGATATTCAAAGGGCTCGGCGCCAGGTCATCTTGGGGAATATTGAACGGCGTGCCATCCGGCAACAGGCCACGTGCCGACACAATCGCCAGCTTGCCCTGGGCCAGCAGGCCCTGGTCGATGAGCAATTCGGAGAAACCCCAGGCACCGGCGGACAACGGGCGGCTGCGGGCGTCAATCAGGTTTTCCAGGTAACGGTCATGCTGCTGGAAGTGCTGCGTTCCGATGAACATGCCTTCCGACCAGACCACGCGATTGTTCCAGGACATGGGAGCTCCGTTTGCTTCTTATTGGGCAGGGCTGGATGGGGGAACCACGACGTCGGCGCGTACGGCACGCACATCGAGGCTGATCTGGTATTCGGTGTATTGGCGTGCCGGGACGGTAAGCACCGTGCGCCATTGCGCGCGGTCCAACTCGCGATAGCCCACCAGCAGGCCGATCTGGCGCGTGGACGGGTCGAGGTTGCGCTGGATACTCAGTTGCTGGCCGGGTTGCACCATCACTTCGTCCTGGTCCAGCAGATCGAGGCCGAGCGTGGATTGCGCGCGATCAGCCAGCGCGAAGTAATCGGAGCGGCTGAAGGTGGCGGCGTTTTTCAGTTCAAAAATGCGTACGCGAACCGGCGCGGCCTGGCCGTTGGCGCCGGGGTTGAGCCCGGCAATGGCGTGAAAATGCAGTTCGATGGCGGCGGTGTCCGCTTCGGCTTCAGTGGCCGCCTCGGGCTTGGCGGCATCCTTGGCACACGCCGTCAGCAGCAGCGCCGTGGCGGCTGCGAGTAAAAACCTGGGAATCATCCTGCGTCCTCAATGACGTACTTAGCTATCCGTTTTATCCATTACTGCGTTGCGGTTTAGCGACGCTGTCGTGCGCTGTGTTCTTCGTAGGCTCGGCTGAATTCGCGACCGAACAGGTCCTGGAAATCTTCCTGGGCTTCGCGCGAAATATTGCTGTAAAGCTCGGTGAACTGCTGCCAGTACTGGGCCTGGCGCGAGCCGTTGAAAATGCTCGACAGCCCGCCGGGCTTACCCATGCGCTCTTCGAGTTGCGCCGGTTCAAAGCGCGCGAGCAAGTGCTTGATGGCTGCTTCTACACCGGCCATCACCGCCAGTTGATGGGCGCGCAGGTCGTCGAAACTGTCGCGCACAGCGATATCCGGCGCCATAAACGCTTGGTTTCCATGCCGAAGCAGCAGCAGTAAGGCTTCGTCGGCATTGGGCGCGAACTTCAACGGATTGTTTTCGGCGGGCCGGATCATCGTCTGCTGCATACGGAACTCGCCCTTGAGGCTGGCGCGGGCGCGCAATACGTCGATCAGGCCTTCGACCATCAACCGGTAGCTGCGCCCGATGCTCTCCATCTGCGCGCAGGCGTCAGCCTTGTCCAGGCGCAGCTGGTCGAGGCCGGCGCCGCGCAGGAAGGCTTGCAACAGGTCGGGCTGTTGGCTGTCCGCCACGGGGAGCGCGGGCTCGACCACGGGCGGCGACTGGATGACCGGCGGCGCCGGTGGCGACTGGATGACCGGCGGCGCGGGTGGCGGTGCAACGGGCGTCGGGGTACTGGCCACAGGCGCGGGTGTGTCGCCAAACACGTCCCAGTCTTCGGGAATCACCGAACCTGACACCGCCAGCTTCTCCACCACCGGCACGGCAACGGGGGTCGGCGGGCGAAAGTCGTGTTGCTCGGACGGCACGTGGTCAGCCACGGTCGGTGGTGGCACGGCGGTGGGCGTGAGGAAATCGAACAGGTCCGGTAGCGTGTCCATCGACGAGGCGCCATGAAACTGCGGCGCGATCACCGGCGTCGGCGCGGGCGCGTTCACCACCGCGCCCATCAACGCCTCGAAGCTGTTTGGCGAATCGCCGGCAAACGGCTGGCTATCGATGGTTTGCACGTTGAAGTCGATACGCGCCTGGATTTCGTAGTCGCCGATGCGGATCAGTTCACCGTCTTGCAACGGTTCGCTGCTCCCTCGGCGCATACGAATACCGGCGTTAACCAATTCAACGCCGTTGGTGCTGTTATCGGTTAAATAGTAACGGCCATCTTTGTATTGAATAACGCAGTGTTGCGAGGAGACAAGGCGCTCTGGATCAGGCAATACCCAGTCATTATCAGAACTGCGGCCAATAGCCATCACGCCCTGATTCATGGACTTTTCAGGGCATTGCCCAGGGGTGATCTTGTGATAACTAGTGATAGTCAAACACAGCGACATCTTGCCTCCTTGCTGATACATCGCGCGCGGTCTATCCAAGGGTCTACCTGAAGGAGCCAGACTTCCCGAGAGATACCGCCAGTCGCGTTAACGACCGTAAAAATATGCTTTTACCAGCATGATCGCTGATCTTAACTGGCCTCTATGACAAAAATCCTGTCCCGGTGCGCCGTTCGACCCGCCAGTCGCGCAGGGTGTTAAGCACCGCACATCTGTCACAGAGGGCGAATAGCTTACCTTGACAAGGCGTAACTACTACACCAAAAATGCACAACTTCTTGAACATCAGTGATGGCACAGTAGTGGCACTCTGACTGTATGACCAAGAAAACATGCAAAGTTCATCGCGCAACTAATGCATGCATTGCCCGGCATCTAACGGGCTGATAGGGAGATCGAATCAAGTGGATGTGCCGTTGCTGCTCGCCGCCGTTTCCGCGACTTCGCCATGTGGCGAAGACATGGAATATGACGCGCAATTTCTCCAACTGGAGCGTGACGCCAAGGGCCAACCCGAGCGCAGCATGGGCGACTCTATCCTGCCCGCGGAGCCACCGGAATGGCGCAGCATCCAGCAGCAAAGCCTCGACTTGTTGCAGCGCAGCAAAGACCTGCGCATCACCCACTTTCTGTTGCAAAGCTCCCTCGCCCTTCAGGGTGTGGCCGGGCTGGCCGAAGTCCTCACGCTGATCAACGCGCTGCTGCGCGAGTACTGGGCCGACCTGCACCCGCGCCTGGATGCCGACGACGATAACGACCCCACCGTACGCATCAATGCCTTATCCGGCCTGACCAGCGACGCAACCATTCGTCTGCTGCGCGAAAGCATCCTCACGCGCTCGCGCACGTTCGGGCCGGTGAGCCTGCGTGCCGCGTTGAACGCCAGCGGCCTGATGAGCTTCCCCGATGAACAGCTCGGCGCCCAGCAACTCAACGCGGCATTTCTGGACAGCGATCCCGAACAACTGCAAGCCACGCGCGATGCCTTGAGCGCCGCGCGCGCCGCCTGCGAAGCCATCGAACAACAGGTCAGCGACCAGGTCGGTTCGGCCCAGGGCGTGGACCTCAGCCTGTTGAAGCAACCGCTCAAGCAGGCGCTGCAAGTCCTCAACCAATTCGTACCGAACAGCGATACCAGCAGCGAACCCGAGGCCGTCAGTGACGACAATGCCCCCTCGGTCGATTTCGCCGCTGCCCCCGCCGCACCGCGCCCCACTGGCGACATCGCCAGCCGCGATGACGTGCTGCGCAGCCTCGACAAGATCCTTGCGTACTACACCCGTCACGAGCCTTCGAGCCCGCTGCCGGTGCTGTTGAACCGGGCGAAGAATCTGGTGCACGCCGACTTCGCGGCCATCGTGCGCAATCTGATTCCCGACGGCATGTCCCAATTTGAAAACCTGCGCGGCCCGGACGGCGAGTAAGCCGCCCGGCTGTGCAGTAACAACACCGTCGCTCAAGCGACCAGGAGCAGCAACGTGGCGAAGCAAAGTTCTCAGAAATTCATCGCGCGCAACCGTGCGCCTCGAGTGCAGATCGAGTACGACGTCGAGCTTTACGGCGCCGAGAAAAAGGTCCAGCTGCCCTTCGTGATGGGTGTGATGGCCGACCTCGCCGGCAAGCCTGCCGAACCGCTCGCACCCGTGGCCGACCGCAAGTTCCTTGAAGTGGACGTCGACAACTTCGACTCGCGCCTCAAGGCCATGCAGCCACGCGTAGCGTTCCACGTACCGAACGAGCTGACCGGCGAAGGCAACCTGAGCCTGGACATCACTTTCGAAAGCATGGACGACTTCAGCCCGGCCGCCGTGGCCCGCAAGGTCGATTCGCTCAAGCAACTGCTCGAAGCCCGCACCCAGCTGGCCAACCTGCTGACCTACATGGACGGCAAGACTGGCGCTGAAGAAATCATCATGAAGGCGATCAAGGACCCGGCACTGCTTCAGGCACTTGCCAGCGCGCCTAAGCCTGCAGGGGACCAGTAATCATGACTGACAATACCGCCCGCGAAGGCTCCCAGATCCTGGGTGCCACCGAAGAAGCCAGCGAGTTCGCCAACCTGCTGCTGCAAGAATTCAAACCCAAGACCGAGCGTGCCCGCGAAGCCGTGGAAACCGCTGTGCGCACCCTGGCCGAACAGGCCTTGGCACAGACGGACCTGGTGTCCAATGACGCGATCAAGTCGATTGAGTCGATCATCGCCGCCATCGACGCCAAGCTCACCGCTCAGGTCAACCAGATCATCCATCACCCGGATTTCCAACAACTGGAAAGCGCCTGGCGTGGCCTGCACTACCTGGTCAACAACACCGAGAGCGACGAGCAACTGAAGATTCGCGTGCTCAACATCTCCAAGCCGGACCTGCACAAGACCCTGAAGAAATTCAAGGGCACCGCGTGGGACCAGAGCCCGATCTTCAAGAAGATGTACGAAGAAGAATACGGCCAGTTTGGCGGCGAACCGTACGGCTGCCTGGTCGGCGACTACTACTTCGACCAGTCGCCACCCGACGTGGAGCTGCTGGGCGAGCTGTCGAAAGTCTGCGCCGCCATGCACTCCCCGTTCATCGCTGCGGCGTCGCCGACCGTGATGGGCATGGGCTCGTGGCAGGAACTGTCGAACCCGCGCGACCTGACCAAAATCTTCACCACGCCGGAATACGCCGGCTGGCGCTCGCTGCGTGAATCGGAAGATTCGCGCTACATCGGCCTGACCATGCCGCGCTTCCTGGCGCGCCTGCCGTATGGCGCCAAGACCGATCCAGTGGAAGCCTTCGCCTTCGAAGAAAACACCGACGGCGCCGACAGCTCCAAGTACACCTGGGCCAACGCCGCCTACGCGATGGCGGTGAACATCAACCGCTCGTTCAAACACTACGGCTGGTGCTCGCGCATCCGTGGCGTAGAGTCCGGCGGTGAAGTGGAAAACCTGCCAGCCCACACGTTTCCGACCGATGACGGTGGCGTGGACATGAAGTGCCCGACCGAAATCGCCATCAGCGACCGCCGTGAAGCGGAACTGGCGAAGAACGGTTTCATGCCGCTGCTGCACAAGAAAAACACCGACTTTGCCGCCTTCATCGGTGCCCAGTCGTTGCAGAAACCGGCTGAATACGACGACCCAGACGCCACCGCCAACGCCAACCTGGCCGCGCGCCTGCCGTACCTGTTCGCCACCTGCCGGTTCGCGCACTACTTGAAGTGCATCGTGCGCGACAAGATCGGTTCCTTCAAAGAGAAGGACGAGATGCAGCGCTGGTTGCAGGACTGGATCCTCAACTACGTCGACGGCGACCCGGCACACTCCACCGAAACCACCAAGGCCCAGCACCCATTGGCTGCCGCCGAAGTGATCGTGGAGGACGTCGAAGGCAACCCGGGTTACTACAACTCCAAATTCTACCTGCGCCCGCACTATCAGCTTGAAGGGCTGACCGTGTCGTTGCGTCTGGTATCGAAGCTGCCTTCGGCGAAAAGCGCGTAACCACGAATGAACCGGCTCTTCTGTGGGAGCCGGGCTTGCCCGCGATGCAGGCGACACGGTCTGCCAGTCAGACCGCGTTGATGCAATCGCAGGCAAGCCAGCTCCCCCAGAAAGCACTGCCCATTGGGCTTAAACAAATATCGTGGCTGAGTCCACACAGGGAGAAAACATGGCTGTTGATATTTTCATCAAGATCGGCGACATCAAGGGCGAGTCCATGGACAAGGCCCACAAGGACGAAATCGACGTGCTGAACTGGAGCTGGGGCATGGCTCAGTCCGGCAATATGCACGTTGGCGGTGGCGGCGGTGCGGGCAAGGTGAATATCCAGGACCTGTCGCTGACCAAGTACGTCGACAAGGCTTCGCCAAACCTGATGATGCACTGCGCCAGCGGCAAGCACATCGACAAGGTCAAGCTGACCGTGCGCAAGGCCGGTGGCGAAAGCCAGGTCGAGTACATGGTGATCAACCTGGAAGAAGTGCTGGTCACGTCCCTGAGCACCGGCGGCTCGGGCACCGATGATCGCCTGACCGAAAACGTCACCCTGAACTTCGCCCAAGTGATGGTCGACTACCAGCCGCAGAAAGCCGACGGCACCAAAGACGGCGGCGCGATCAAGTTTGGCTGGAACATCCGTTCCAACACCAAGCGCTGATAAACCCGGTGGCCGTGGCTCGCCGCCACGGCCCCAGGCATCGGCCCCTCGCAGAAACCGTCCCTCTCACAACCCGTCCGTGGAGCTGCTTTGGTGGTAACTGAAATCGCTTCCCGCGACCGTCTGCAACCGTCCCTGCTGGACCGGTTGACCGACGACGACCCAACCAATCCCAAGGAAAGCGCCGACAAACGCGTGCTCTCCCTGACCCAATTGAAAGCCTCGGTGCTGCGCGACCTGGCGTGGCTGCTCAACACCACGTCGTTGCTGGACGCCGATGCCACGCTGCACACCCCGGCCGGTACGTCGGTGGTCAATTACGGCCTGCCGGCACTGGCGGGCAACAGCGTTTCCAGTGTCGATATCAAAGCCCTGGAAGCCCTGATCTACCAGGCCATCGCCACCTTTGAACCGCGTATTTTGCGCCACACCCTGCGCGTCAAAGCCCGTGTCGGCCACGGCGAAATGAACCACAACGCGCTGAGCTTCGAGATCGAAGGCGACCTGTGGGCGCAGCCGGTGCCCTTGCGCTTGCTGCTGCAAACCGACCTCGACCTGGAGTCCGGCCATGTGCGCGTGGTGAATGCCGACCAGCGGAGGCGCCCATGAACCCGCGCCTGCTGGAGCTGTACAACCAGGAACTGCACCACGTGCGCGAAAGCGCCGCCGAGTTCGCCAAGGAATACCCGAAGATCGCCAGTCGGCTGACCCTGTCCGGTATGGACTGCGCCGACCCGTACGTCGAACGCCTGCTCGAAGGTTTTGCCTACCTCACCGCCCGCGTGCAACTCAAGCTCGACGCCGAGTACCCGACTTTCACCCACAACCTGCTTGAAATCGCCTACCCGCACTACCTGGCGCCGACGCCGTCGATGACCGTGGTGCAATTGCAGACCGACCCGGACGAAGGCTCGCTGGCCAGCGGTTTCCCGTTGCCGCGCGACACCGTGCTGCGTGCCGCGCTGGGCCGCGAAACCCAGACCTGCTGCGAGTACCGCACCGCGCACCCGGTGACGCTGTGGCCGTTGCAGGTCAGCGGCGCCGAGTACTTCGGCAACCCTGCCGCCGTGCTCGGCCGCCTGGCCGCCAGCGAGCCGAAGGCCAAGGCCGGTTTGCGCCTGACCCTGCGCACCGGCGCCGAATTGCCGTTCAACAGCCTCGGCCTCGACAACCTGCCGCTGTACCTCAGCGGCGCCGACGAGCAGCCGTTTCGCCTCTACGAACAATTGCTGGGCAACGCCTGCGCGGTGTTTGCGCGCAAACCCGGCGGTGATTGGGTCGAACGCCTGCCGCACGACGCGTTGCGTTCGCGCGGCTTTGACGACGCTGATGCGGCCATGCCGGTAGTGGCCCGCGCATTCCAGGGCTATCGCCTGTTGCAGGAATACTTCGCCCTGCCCCACCGCTTCCTGTTCGTCGAATTTGCTGAACTGAGCCGCGCGGTCAAACGCTGCGACGGCCAGGAGCTGGAACTGATCGTGCTGTTCGACCGCCACGAGCCGAGCCTGGAAGGCAGTGTCGGCGCGGCGCAGTTCATGCCGTTCTGCACGCCGGCGATCAACCTGTTCCCCAAACGCGTGGACCGTATTCATTTGTCTGACCGCGTTAACGAACACCACGTGATTGCCGACCGCACGCGGCCAATGGATTTCGAGATTCACTCGCTGAGCGGCATCACCGGCCACGGCACCGGGCCGGAGCAGCCGTTCCTGCCGTTCTACGCGGTGCGCGACCCATCACGCTATGGGCGCGATCAGGCTTACTACACGCTGCGCCGCGAGCCGCGCGTGTTGTCCAGCGACCAGCGCCGCAACGGCCCGCGCTCTACCTACGTGGGCAGCGAAACCTTTGTCAGCCTGGTCGACAGCCAGCAAGCGCCCTACCGCCACGACCTGCGCCAACTCGGCGTGACCGCGCTGTGCACCAACCGCGATCTGCCGTTGTTCATGAGCGTGGGCAACGGCAAGACCGACTTTACTTTGGCCGACAGCGCACCCGTGTTGTCGGTGCGCTGCGTCGCCGGCCCGAGCCGCCCACGCGCCAGCCACGCGCATGACGCCAAGGCCTGGCGCCTGATCAGCCAGTTGTCGCTCAACTACCTGTCGCTGAGCGAACAGGGCCAGGGCGCCGGCGCTTTGCGTGAACTGCTGCGCCTGTATGGCGACAGCAACGACGCGGCGCTGCAATTGCAAATCGAAGGCCTGCGCGAAGTCAGCAGCAAAGCCGTGACCCGGCGCCTGCCGATGCCTGGCCCGATCGTGTTTGGCCGTGGGTTGGAAATCACCCTGGAATTCGATGAAAACGCGTTTCGCGGCACCGGCGTGTTTCTGCTCGGTGCGGTGCTGGAGCGCTTCCTGGCACGCTACGTGTCGATCAACAGTTTTACCGAGACGGTGATCCGTACCACCGAACGCGGCGAGATCATGCGATGGAAAGCCAAGCCCGGGCGGCGTCCGACCCTGTGAACACACTGGATGCGATGCATCAGGAGCCCTGGGAATACGATTTCTTCCAGGCGCTGCGGCGTATCGAGTGCGAATCGCCGCAGCTGCCGCGCCTGGGCCACTCCCTGCGCCTGGCGGATGACCCGTTGCGCCTAGGGCAACAGGCCGATTGCACCTTCGCCCCGGCCACTTTGGCCTCGGTCGATCCCGGTGGCGACGGCAAACCAGCGCGGCTTGAGCAGTTCTTCTTCGGCCTCGGCGGCCCCAACGGCCCGTTGCCGCTGCACATCACCGAGTACGTGCGCGAGCGCCAGCGCAACAACGCCGACAGCACCAGCAAACAGTTTTTGGACGTGTTCCACCATCGCCTGCTCAGCCTGTTTTACCGGGCCTGGGCTGAAGCGCGGCCAACGGTCAGCCACGACCGCCCGGATGACGATTACTGGTCGGCACGCCTGGCGGCGCTGAGCGGCCGAGGAATGCCGAGCCTGCTGAATCAGGGGCTGATTCCCGACACGGCGAAGCTGCATTACAGCGGCCACCTGTCAGCGCAAACCCGCTACCCGGACGGTTTGAAGGCGATCCTCAGCGAATACTTCGGCTTGCCGGTTGAGATTGAAGAATACGTCGGCCAATGGCTGGAATTGCCCGAGCGCAGCCGCGTCAGCGTCAGCGCCAACCAGTTGGGCGTGGATTTTTGCCTGGGCAGCCACGTGTGGGACCGCCAGCATAAATTCCGCATCCGCCTCGGCCCGCTCACGCTGGATGACTACATGGGCATGCTGCCCGGCAGCCAGCCGTTCAACGAGCTGGTGGCGTGGGTGGCCGAGTACCTGGGCCATGAACTGGACTGGGACCTGAACCTGGTTTTGCAACAACCCGAAGTACCGGCGCTGCAGCTCAATGGCCAGTTCCGCCTGGGCTTCAACACCTGGCTCGGCCGACCCGAGCATGACGCCAACGACCTAATCCTGGCTCGGCATTACGCCGACCACGCCACCACCTCAAGGAATCCAGAGCATGGGTGAAATCAGTCGCGCCGCACTGTTCGGCAAACTCAACAGCGTGGCCTACAAGGCCATCGAAGCCGCCACTGTGTTCTGCAAACTGCGGGGCAACCCGTACGTGGAACTGGCCCACTGGTTTCACCAGTTGCTGCAACTGCAGGACTCGGAGCTGCACCGTATCATTCGCCAGTTCAACGTCGAGCCCGCCCGCCTGGCCCGTGACCTGACCGAAGCACTGGACCGCCTGCCACGCGGCTCGACGTCGATCACCGACCTGTCGTCCCATGTGGAAGAAGCGGTGGAACGCGGTTGGGTCTACGGCAGCCTGATGTTCGGCGAAAGCCAGGTGCGCACCGGTTACCTGGTGCTCGGCATTTTGAAAACCCCAAGCCTGCGCCATGCACTGCTGGGCTTGTCGTCCGAGTTCGACAAAATCAAAGCTGAAGCACTGAGCGAACGCTTCGACGAATACGTCGGCGACTCGCCCGAAAATGCATTGAGTGCCAGCGACGGCTTCAATGCCGGCGCTGTACCGGGCGAAGCCAGCGGCGCCATGGCACCGAGCGCGATGGGCAAGCAGGAGGCGCTCAAGCGCTTTACCGTGGACCTGACCGAACAAGCCCGCAGCGGCAAGCTCGACCCTATCGTCGGGCGTGATGAAGAGATCCGCCAACTGGTGGATATCCTCATGCGTCGGCGCCAGAACAACCCGATCCTCACTGGCGAGGCCGGTGTAGGCAAGACCGCCGTGGTCGAAGGCTTCGCCCTGCGCATCGTCGCCGGTGACGTGCCGCCCGCGCTCAAAGACGTGGAGCTGCGCAGCCTCGACGTGGGCCTGCTGCAAGCCGGCGCCAGCATGAAAGGCGAGTTCGAACAGCGCCTGCGCCAGGTCATCGAAGACGTCCAGGCCTCGCCCAAGCCGATCATCCTGTTCATCGACGAAGCCCACACGCTGGTCGGTGCCGGTGGCGCTGCCGGGACCGGTGACGCCGCCAACCTGCTCAAGCCCGCCCTCGCCCGCGGCACCTTGCGTACCGTGGCCGCGACGACGTGGGCCGAGTACAAAAAACACATCGAAAAAGACCCGGCCCTGACTCGCCGTTTCCAAGTGGTACAGGTGGCTGAGCCGTCGGAAGACAAGGCGCTGCTGATGATGCGCGGCGTGGCCTCGACCATGGAAAAACACCACCAGGTGCAGATCCTCGATGAAGCCCTGGAAGCCTCGGTGAAGCTGTCGCACCGCTACATTCCGGCGCGCCAGCTGCCGGATAAATCCGTGAGCCTGCTGGACACCGCCTGCGCTCGCGTCGCCATCAGCCTGCATGCCGTGCCGGCCGAAGTCGACGACAGCCGCCGTCGCATCGAAGCGCTGGAAACCGAGCTGCAAATCATCGCCCGCGAGCATGCCATCGGCATCGCCATCGGCGCACGCCAGAGCAACAGCGAAGCCTTGCTGAGCGCTGAACGTGAACGCCTCGCGACGTTGGAAAGCCGCTGGGCCGAAGAGAAAACCCTGGTCGATGAGCTGCTCGCCACCCGTGCAACCTTGCGTGAGAAAGCCGGTGTTGTGGACAGCGGCAACGATGAGTTGCGCGCACAGCTGGTGGACCTGCAACAACGCCTCACCGCCCTGCAAGGCGAAACCCCGCTGATCCTGCCGACCGTGGATTACCAGGCCGTGGCCTCGGTGGTCGCCGACTGGACCGGCATCCCGGTGGGCCGCATGGCGCGCAACGAACTGGAGACGGTGCTTAACCTCGACCAGCACCTGAAAAAACGCATCATTGGCCAGGACCACGCTCTGCAGATGATCGCCAAGCGCATCCAGACCTCTCGCACCGGTCTCGACAACCCAAGCAAGCCGATTGGCGTGTTCATGCTCGCCGGCACCTCGGGTGTGGGCAAGACCGAGACCGCGCTGGCGCTGGCTGAAGCCATGTACGGCGGTGAGCAGAACGTCATCACCATCAACATGAGCGAGTTCCAGGAAGCCCACACCGTGTCGACCCTCAAGGGCGCGCCACCGGGCTATATCGGCTACGGCGAAGGCGGTGTGCTGACCGAAGCGGTGCGGCGAAAACCCTACAGCGTGGTGCTGCTGGACGAGGTGGAAAAAGCCCACCCGGACGTGCACGAGATCTTCTTCCAGGTGTTCGACAAGGGCGTGATGGAAGATGGCGAAGGCCGCGTTATCGACTTCAAGAACACCCTGATCCTGCTGACGACCAACGCCGGCACCGAGTTGATTTCTCAGGTGTGCAAAGACCCGGCGAATATTCCCGAGCCGGAAGAAATCGCCAAGGCGTTGCGCCAGCCATTGCTGGAAATTTTCCCGCCGGCGCTGCTCGGCCGTTTGGTGACGATTCCTTACTACCCGCTGAGCGACGAGATGCTCAAGGCTATTACCCGCCTGCAACTCAACCGCATCAAAAAGCGTGTGGAGACGACGCACAAAGTCGCCTTCGACTACGACGACGCGGTGGTCGATTTGATCGTCTCGCGCTGCACCGAAACCGAAAGCGGCGGGCGCATGATCGACACCCTCCTGACCAACAGCCTGCTGCCGGACATGAGCCGAGAATTCCTCACGCGCATGCTCGAAGGCAAGGCACTGGCGGGTGTGCGTATCAGCACCCGGGATAATGAATTGCACTACGACTTCAGCGACGCCGATTGATCTGACGAGAGGCAGTCCAAATGTGGGAGGGGGCTTGCCCCCGATGGCGGTGAATCAGTCACTGCATGCATCAACTGACACACTGCTATCGGGGGCAAGCCCCCTCCCACATTTAGAGCTGATTTCTTCAGTTACTAGGCAATTTACGGGTTAACCGATGTTATTCAACCAAGCCTCACGCCTGGCCAAAGTCACCAGCCCTCTCGGGCCGGATGTGCTGCTGCTCAATGAAATGGGCGGCGGCGAAGAGCTGGGGCGGCTGTTCAACTATGAGCTGCAACTGACCTCGCTGGACGCCAATATCGACCTCAACCAGTTGCTGGGCAAGCCGATGAGCGTCGGCCTGCAACTGGCAGACGGTGGCGAGCGGCACTTCCACGGCATCGTCGCACGGTGCAGTCAGAACATCGACCAAGGCCAGTTCGCCAGTTATCAGGTGACGCTGCGCCCGTGGTTCTGGCTGCTGAGCCGCACCTCGGATTGCCGGATTTTCCAGAACCAGAGCATCCCGCAGATCATCAAGCAGGTGTTTCGCGACCTGGGTTTTTCCGACTTCGAAGACGCCCTGAGCCGGCCGTACCGCGAGTGGGAGTACTGCGTGCAGTACCGCGAGACCAGCTTCGATTTCGTCAGCCGCTTGATGGAACAGGAAGGCATCTACTACTTCTTCCGCCATGAACCGGACCGCCATGTGCTGGTGCTGGCCGACGCCTATGGCGCCCACACCACGGTGCCGGGCTACGCGTCGATTCCGTATTACCCCAAGGACGAGCAGCAGCGCGAACGCGACCACATGCACAACTGGCACCTGGCGCACGAAGTGCAACCGGGCTCACTGGAGCTTAACGACTATGACTTCCAGCGCCCCAGCGCCAGCATCGACGTGCGCTCGGCGATGCCGCGCCCGCACACTGCCGGCGACTATCCGCTGTACGACTACCCCGGCACCTATGTGCAAAGCGAAGACGGCGAGCACTATGCGCGCACTCGCATCGAAGCCTTGCAAACCCTGCATGAACAGATCGAGTTCAGCGGCAACGCGCGTGGCCTCGGCTCAGGCCACCTGTTCAGCCTGACCGGCTTCAGCCGCCAGGACCAGAACCGCGAATACCTGATCGTCGGCTGTCGCTATTACATCGTTCAGGAAAGCCTGGAAAGCGGCGGCGGCTCGGGTTCGGCGCAATTCGAAAGCAGCCTGACGTGCATCGACGCCCAGCAAAGCTTCCGCCCGCTGGCAAACACCCACAGACCCATCGTCAAAGGCCCGCAAACCGCCTTGGTGGTTGGCCCCAAAGGCGAAGAAATCTGGACCGACCAATACGGCCGCGTAAAGGTGCACTTCTACTGGGACCGCCACGACCAATCCAACGAAAACAGCTCGTGCTGGATTCGTGTATCGCAATCCTGGGCCGGTAAAAACTGGGGCTCGATGCAGATCCCGCGGATCGGCCAGGAAGTGATCGTGAGCTTTCTGGAAGGAGACCCGGACCGGCCGATCATCACCGGCCGGGTGTACAACGCCGAGCAGACGGTGCCTTACGACCTGCCGGAAAACGCCACACAGAGCGGCATGAAAAGCCGTTCGAGCAAGGGCGGCACGCCGGCCAACTTCAATGAAATCCGCATGGAGGACAAGAAGGGTCTGGAGCAGTTGTATATCCATGCCGAGCGCAATCAGGACATCGTGGTGGAGGTGGATGAAAGCCACTCGGTGGGGCATGACCGCAACAAGAGCATCGGGCATAACGAGACGGTGACCATCGGGAATAACCGTACGCGCATCGTCAAGCAGCAGGACGTCCTCTTGGTCGGTCAGAGGAAGACCGACAGCATCAGCCAGAGCTACATCATCGAAGTGGGTGAAAACCTGCGCCTGGTCTGCGGCAAAAGCATCCTGGAGCTGAACGCCAGTGGGCAGATCAACCTCACCGGCGTGAATATCAGCTTTTATGCCAGCGGCGATGCCGAGTTCAACACCGGCGGCGTACTGCATCTGAACAACGACCACGGCCCCGGCGCCACGCCCGATGGCCAGGGCATCAAAAAAAGCATCGACGCCAATATTGAAGCCGTCTTCCCCGCGCCTAAAAGCTCCTGACGAGACCCGTTTGCCATGACGTACCGAATCAACGAATTTCAGTTCCAACTGCCTGCCGGCGAGCTGCAAGACGCGTCGATCAACATCCTCAAGTTCCCTGAGCTGGGCACGTCCTTGATCATCAGCCGCAGCTTCCTCACCGACGGCGAAACCCTGCACAGCAATTTCGACGACCAGCTCAAGCGCCTGGAAAAACAGGTGCAGGACTTGCGCTGCCAACCGAGCGTGACCGTGCGTTTGGGCGCCACCCAAGAGGTGGAAGGTATTGAGCTGCGCAGCCAGTTCAACAAGGGCAATGACAAGGTGTTCCAGTACCAGTTGGCGCTGGTGCTGCCGGGTACGCGCAAGATGCTCGCCTTGAGTTATGTGAAGGCTGACACGCTTGGTGATGCGGAAGCGGCGCATTGGGCATTGATAAAAAATTCGCTGTCGTTCGACGCTATTTCTTGATGAGCAGCCTGCATGTCTGACGCATTATGGGCGGCCCGAATGGGCGATGCGCTGTCCCACACCTCGATGATGGCGGACATCCTCGGCGGTGTGCTGGAAGTGGCGGCCAATATCGCGATCACTGCGGTGGCGACCGCTGCCGTGGTGGCAGCCACCGGCATTACTGTGGCCACCGGCGGCCTCGGCTGCTTCCTGCTGGGCGCGGTAGTGGGCACGATTGTCGGCCTCGCCATGAGCAAGAGTGGCGCGGACAAAGGCCTGACCAAGATATGCGATGCCTTTAGCAACGCCCTGTTTCCTCCCTCGGTGCAGGCGAACATTCTCACTGGTTCCACCGATACCCTCACCAATAACATGCCTGCCGCCCGCGCGGCCGGGGCGATCAGCTCCCATGTCACACCGGCCGGCACCGAGCTGGAAGCGTCCAAGCCTGAACCAGAACCCAGCTACCTGGACATGGCCGAAGGTTTCTTCTCGCAGATGTGGCGCCCCACCGTCGCGACGCCCGCGCCGGGCGCCGTGCCGAAGTCGCTGGACCTGGTCGTGTGCATGAAGCACCCGCCAATGCCGCCGCAGTTTCTTGCCGAAGGTTCGGAAAAGGTTACGGTCAATGGTCAACCTGCCGTGCGCAGCGGTGATCGCAGTACCTGCGATGCGACGGTGGTGTCGTCCGGCTTGATCTCATCCAACGTGGCCATCGGCGGCGGCTCGGTGGTGGTGCGTGAAATTCGCAGCGGCAAGACCCCGGGTGTCGGCCTGGCGGTCACGGCGTTGTTGATGCTCAAGGGCAGCAAGGGCAAGTTCTTCAGCAAGTTGCCGTGCATGTTGGTCAGCGGCGCGACCTCGATGGCAATCAGCAGTGCGATGGGGGCTGCGGCCAACGCCGCGATGGGCTCGTCGAACCCGGTGCATGCTGCGACGGGCGCGAAGATACTCGGCGATGTCGAGGAACTGGATTTCGTGCTGCCTGGCATCTTGCCGATCGGCTGGCAGCGCTTTTACAACAGCCGCGACGAACGCCAAGGCAGCCTGTTCGGTGCCGGTTGGAGTGTGGCCTTCGAGGTGTGCGTCGACATCCAGCCGCATCCCGAGGGCGGCGAAACGCTCGTGTATACCGACGAGCAGGGCCGGCCCATCGACATGGGCTCGATTCCGTTGGGCGGCGCAGTATTCAGTGCCGGTGAAGGGCTCGCGGTACGGCGACACCTGAATGGGCAGTTGCTGATCGAAAGTGACGACGGCGTGTACCGCTTGTTCGAGCCGACACCGGCAAACCCGTCGCGACTGCGCCTGAGCCAGTTGGGTGACCGTAACGACAACCGCATTTATCTCGACTATGACGACGCCGGGCGCCTGGTGCATCTGCGCGATACGTTCGATCTGGTGCAGGTTGAGCTGATCCGTGATCAGGGCCATGTGACCCACATCGAACGCCTCTATCCGGATCAACATCGTGAATTGCTGGTCAGTTATGGCTATGACGCCGAGGGCAATCTGGCGCAGGTGCGCGACGCAACCGGCCAGGTGCAGCGACGCTTCGCCTACGATGCCGGGCGGCGCATGGTTGAGCATCAATTGCCCACCGGGTTGCGCTGCTTCTATGAGTGGGCGTTGATTGAAGGCCTGGAATGGCGTGTGGTCCGGCACTGGACCGATGAGGGCGACGCCTACCAGTTCGACTACGACTTGCAGGCGGGCCTGACCCGCATCACCGACGGTTTGCAACGCGTCAGCACTCGGCACTGGAACACTCAGTACCAGATCATTCAATACAGCGACAATCTCGGCCAGACCTGGCTGTTCGAATGGAACGACGAACGCCAGTTGCTCGGCGCCACCGACCCGCAAGGCGGCCGCTATGAGTACAGCTACGATGAGAGCGGCAACCTGATCGGCGAAACCGATCCGCTCGGGCGCAGCGACTCCACCTTATGGCTGGAGCACTGGGCGTTACCGCTGGTGGAGACCGACGCCGCCGACAACAGTTGGCAGTATCGCTATGACCCGCGCGGCAACTGCATCGCCGAGACCGATCCGCTGGGTTACATCACCCGCTATCGTTATGACGCCCACGGCCAGGTCGTGGAAATCATCGACGCCACCGGCAAAAGCAAACAACTGCGCTGGAACCCGTTCGGGCAACTGGTCGAGCATATTGATTGCTCGGGCTACCCAACGCGCTTCAGCTACGACGAGCGCGGTTATTTGCAGCTCATCACCGATGCCCTCGGTGAACGTACCCAATTCAGCTACGACGCCCAGGGCCGATTGCTCAGCAGCCAACTGCCGGACGGCCGCACCGAACATTTCCAGCGCGATGCCAGCGGGCAGTTGGTGGGCTATACCGATCCCGCCGGGCACACCACGCTCTATCAACATAACCGGCGTGGCCAGGTGCGCCAGCGCACCGACGCCCATGGTCGCCAGGTGCAGTTCGGCTACGACAGCTACGGGCGGCTGCAAGCGTTGGTCAATGAGAACGGTGAAAGCTATCGGTTTGCGTGGGATGCCGGCGATCGGCTGGCTGAACAGCAAGACCTCGACGGCAGCGCCAAGCGCTACGACTACGACCGGCTGGACAACATCACAGCGGTGACTGCCGTTCCGGCGCCATATGGCAATGGCTTGGCGGTGGTCCCCGAAACGCCGCCAGCGCCCATCGTTCATCGGCTGGAGCGTGATGCGGTCGGCCGACTGGTCGCCAAGACCACCGACGATGGCCGCACTGAGTACAGCTACGATGCGGTGGATCAGCTCACGGCGGTCACCTTCACTGATCTGCAAGGCAATGCCCAGGCGTTGGGTTTCGCCTACGATGCTGTCGGCCAGTTGCTTGCCGAACAAAGTGCCGGCGGCAAGCTGCAACATCACTACGACGAACTCGGCAACCTGATCCAGACCCAACTGCCGGACGGGCGCTGGCTCAATCGCCTGTACTACGGCAGCGGCCACCTGCACCAGATAAACCTCGACGGCCAGGTCATCAGCGACTTCGAACGCGACCGCCTGCACCGCGAAGTGCTGCGCACCCAAGGCCAGCTCAGCACCCGCAGCGAATACGACCGCAGCGGCCGCCTGCGCTCACGCCAACGCCGCCTTAACAGCCAGCCATCGCTGATGCCTGCGGCGACGCAAAAGCAGTTCGAATACGACCCCGCCGACAACCTGATCGGCAAACTCGACCAGCAACCCGCCGCGCAACACCGCCAACTGCTGCACTACGACGCCACCGGCCGCATCATCGCCAGCCAGGACAGCCTGCACGGCCAGCGCGAAACCTTCGCCTACGACGCCGCCGCCAACCTGCTCGACGGCCCGCAGACGGGCGCCGGGTTAGTGGTGCATAACAAGCTGCTGACCTATCAGGACAAGCGTTATCGCTACGATGCGTTTGGACGGATGATCGAAAAACGCAGCGCCAAGCGCGGCGTGCAGCGGTTTGCGTATGACGCAGAAAGCCGGTTGGTTGAAGTGCATAATGAAAGCGGCAGCGTGGTCAGAATGGTCTACGACCCGCTGGGGCGGCGGGTTGAAAAAACCGAGCATGGCAGCGATGGGTATCCGTTGGGGGAAACCCGGTTCATGTGGGATGGGCTGCGGTTGTTGCAGGAGCACAAACACAGTCAGACGAGCCTTTATGTCTATGAAGACGAAGGCTACCAACCTTTGGCTCGCGTCGACGGTGCCGGGCCGTTGCAGAAGATTCGTTACTACCACAACGACCTGAACGGGTTGCCGGAGCAACTGACCGA
>NZ_CAWOAW010000005.1:0-273 GCF_963879675.1 Pseudomonas sp. Larv2_ips | reverse complement strand
TGCCTTGCGTACATCAGGTAAAAATTCGCGGCAATGGTTGGGGCGGCTGGGCTTAGGGTGGTGCGTAAACACCAAGACTGCCACCGTTCAAATGTGGGAGCTGGCTTGCCTGCGATAGCGGTGTGTCAGTCACCCCTGTATCGACAGGGCCGCCACCTTCGCGGGCAAGCCCGCTCCCACATTTTGTCTTGCGCCCATCAGGTAAAAATTCGCGGCAATGGTTGCGGCGGCTGGGCTTAGGGTGGTGCGTAAACACCAAGACCGCCACCATTC
>NZ_CAWOAW010000004.1:0-318 GCF_963879675.1 Pseudomonas sp. Larv2_ips | reverse complement strand
CCCTCCAGCACACCCGCACCCGTGGCGAGCGGGCTTGCCCCGCGTCGGGCTGCGCAGCAGCCCCAAAAACAGGCGCCGCGCTCCACGAGGAAAATCTCAATCTCCTCACAGGGCCGATGCGCCCAACGCGGGGCAAGCCCGCTCGCCACGAGAGCATGAGACGTCATTGCCCATCGCTTTCGCCAAGCCATGGGGCCACACCCGGCGACTACCGCCAAGCCTTCCACGGCTAAACACAACCCCTCCAGCACACCCGCACCCGTGGCGAGCGGGCTTGCCCCGCGTCGGGCTGCGCAGCAGCCCCAAAAACAGGCGCCG
>NZ_CAWOAW010000003.1:0-354 GCF_963879675.1 Pseudomonas sp. Larv2_ips | reverse complement strand
GAAAAGCAAAAGCAGAGCGGTGCAGTGCTGGCGGCTGAACTCGGTCAAATTGTGGGAGCGGGCTTGCTCGCGAAGGCGTTGGGTCAGTGATACATGAGCTGACTGACCCACCGCCTTCGCGGGCAAGCCCGCTCCCACATTTGGATCTCTGGGCATCAGATAGATGGCTGTCGTTTGTACTCGGTCAAAGGTGGGAGCTGGCTTGCCTGCGATGGCATCAACTGGTTGTGCCTGATAGACCGAGGAGCCTGCATCGCAGGCAAGCCAGCTCCCACAGAAAAGCAAAAGCAGAGCGGTGCAGTGCTGGCGGCTGAACTCGGTCAAATTGTGGGAGCGGGCTTGCTCGCGAAGGCG
>NZ_CAWOAW010000002.1:0-265 GCF_963879675.1 Pseudomonas sp. Larv2_ips | reverse complement strand
GGGGCGCCTAAGATCAAAGTCAAAAGCAGATCAAGATCAAAAGCAGAGCACGGCGGCCTAGTAGCCGACCTGAGTGGTAGAAGCAAAAGCACAGCCGAGGCGGCCTGACAGCCGACCTGACCTTGAAGGCTAAACTCAATCAAAGGTGGGAGCTGGCTTGCCTGCGATGGCATCAACTGGGTGTGCCTGATACACCGAGGTGCCTGCATCGCAGGCAAGCCAGCTCCCACAAAAAAGCCAAGCACTGCGCTACTGGCAGTTGAAC
>NZ_CAWOAW010000001.1:135612-273872 GCF_963879675.1 Pseudomonas sp. Larv2_ips | reverse complement strand
GGGTTAGCCGCGTTGGGCCATGGATGGCCCGTCGCGGCGGCCCACGGATTCAAGCCGGAGTGAGGGCATGCCGAGCCTGGGCGAGGCACCGAGTGGTGGGGCAGAGACCTTTTGGTTACTTTTGGGGCGTTTGCCAAAAGTGACCCGCTGTAAGAGCGGAACCCTAAGTGGCCGTTACCGCAGCAACGGATATGCACTCACTCCCACAGCACAGACCAAAGCCCACCCCTCACTTCATACTCGTAAACGCAAGCTTCACACCAATCGCAATCAAAACCGCCCCCATGGTCCGATCAAACCAATGCCCCATCCGCGCAAATCCCGCGCGTACCCGCTGCTGACTGAACAACATAGCCACCAGGCAAAACCACAACGCCGTCGCCACCGCCAGGTACACACCGTACCCAGCCTGGATCGCCAGCGGCGTGTGCGGGTTGATCACCACAGTAAACAGCGACAGGAAAAACAGCGTGGCCTTGGGGTTCAAACCATTGGTCACAAACCCCACTGTAAACGCCGCACGCGGAGTGCGCTCACCCACTTCAGGCCGCAACTCGCCCTCGGCAACCGGCTTGGCCGGCTGCGCACGCAACGCTTTGAAACCGATGTACAACAAGTACGCCGCCGCCGCCCACTTCAGTGCGTTAAACAGCACGATGGACTGCGACACGATCAAACCAATCCCCAGCAGCGAATAGCCCACGTGCAGGAAAATCGCCGAGCCCACACCCAAAGCGGTCCAGGTGCCGGCGCGACGGCCATGGGTCACACTCTCGCGCACCACCACGGCGAAATCCGGGCCGGGGCTGGCCACCGCCAACAAGTGAATCAAGGCTACGGTCAAAAACTCGGCGGCGTACATGCTCACTCCATTAAGTAACTGATTATTTCATCTGATAGGCTCGGCAGATTACGCCTTCGAACCCTGTCGCAAAAGGTACAGTTGATGACGAACAATCGCCGCGCCGTCTTCCTTGATCACCCGTCCCTGGACCTGGGGGACCTGGACCTCAGCGAATTGCGCAACAGCTTCAGCGACCTGCAGCTGTACGCGCATACCACGCCGCAGAATGTGATCGAACGCCTGCAAGGCGCTCAAGTGGTCATCAGCAACAAGATCGCGCTGAATACCGAAACGCTGCAAGCCTGCCCCGAACTCAAGCTGATCCTGGTATCGGCCACCGGCACCAACAACGTCGACCTCGCCGCGGCCCGCGCCCATGGCATTACGGTGAGCAACTGCCAGGGCTACGGCACGCCGTCGGTGGCGCAGCACACAATCATGCTGTTGCTGAATCTGGCGACGCGCCTGAACGACTACCAACGCGACGTCAGCGCGGGCAAATGGCAACAAGCCAAACAGTTCTGCCTGCTGGATTACCCGATTGTCGAGCTGGAGGGCAAAACCCTCGGCCTGCTCGGCCACGGCGAACTGGGCAGCGCCGTCGCGCGTCTGGCCGAAGCCTTCGGCATGCGCGTGGTGCTCGGCGCGATTCCGGGCCGCCCTGCCCGCGCTGACCGCGTGCCACTGGATGAACTGCTCGCGCAAGTCGACGCGCTGACCCTGCACTGCCCGCTCAATGAACACACCCGCGACTTTATCGGTGCCCGCGAATTGGCACTGCTCAAGCCCGGCGCGTTTATCGTCAACACCGCGCGCGGTGGTTTGATCAACGAACAAGCCCTGGCGGACGCGTTGCGCAGCGGCCATCTGGGCGGTGCGGCCACCGATGTGCTGAGCGTGGAGCCACCGGTAAATGGCAACCCGCTGCTGGCCGGCGACATTCCTCGCCTGATCGTGACGCCCCACAACGCCTGGGGCAGTCGCGAAGCGCGGCAGCGCATCGTTGGCCAACTGGCGGAAAACGCCCGCGGCTTTTTCAACGGCACCCCGCTGCGCGTCGTCAGTTGATAAACTGCGCCCCTTTTCAAGGAGCAGACCATGGATCCGCGCAGTGAAGTACTGCTTCGTCAGGCCGAACTTTTTCAAGGCAACCTGCTGCTGGTAGGTTTGCCCGCCGACGATTTGCTCGGCCGCCTGCCCAATGCCCACGGCTGGAGCTGGCATGCCGGCGACCAGGCGGCGCTCGACGCACGCTTCCCCGAACGCAGCCATTTCGGCGTGAACGTGCCCGAACGCGGGTTTGATGCGGCGGTGATTTTCCTGCCCAAATCCAAGGACCTCACCGATTACCTGCTCAACGCCGTGGCCGCACGCCTGCCCGGCGCCGAGCTGTTTCTGGTCGGCGAGAAAAAAGGCGGTATCGAAAGCGCCGCCAAGCAGATGATTCCGTTCGGCAAGCCCCGCAAGCTCGACAACGCGCGGCACTGCCAGCTGTGGCAGGTCACCGTGGCCAATGCCCCGCAAGCGGTCGAACTGCAAAGCCTGGCGCAGGTGTTTGAAGTACCGCTGGCCGAAGGGCCGCTCAAGGTGGTGAGCCTGCCGGGCGTGTTCAGCCACGGTCGCCTGGATCGCGGCACCGAGCTGTTGCTTGCACACCTGGACAAGTTGCCCAGCGGGCACTTGCTCGACTTTGGCTGCGGCGCCGGCGTGCTGGGCGCTGCGGTCAAGCGTCGCTACCCGCACAACACGGTGACGATGCTTGACGTGGATGCGTTCGCCGCCGCCAGCAGCCGCCTGACTTTGGCGGCCAATGGCCTGGAAGCCGAGGTGTTGACCGGTGACGGCATCGACGCTGCGCCGATGGGTTTAAGCGCGATTTTGAGCAACCCGCCGTTCCATGTCGGCGTGCACACCGATTATTTCGCCACGGAAAACTTGCTGCGAAAAGCGGCGAAACACCTGGCAAAAGGCGGCGAACTGCGCTTGGTGGCCAACAGCTTCCTCAAGTACCAACCGCTGATCGAAGAGCACTTGGGCGTGTGTGCAATCAAGGCCGAAGGCAACGGTTTTCGCATTTATCGTGCCAAACGCGGCTGATAGCTTTTTGAAAAAGAAGGCTTGCCGAATGGGTTTTGCCTAGGCAGAATCCGCTCCGTCCTAGGGGAGTAGTCTCCCACGAGCGCCACGCTCGTCCGGCATACGTCAACATACTTGGTCAGCAGACCATGGCGTATGCGACCCAGGAGTCCGCACAGACGGACCGGGGTTTGACAAGACCTATGACACGCACACCTTACCCGGGGCGGGAAGGCTGTACGTGTCATAGCCGTGTCGACCCGCCCCTGGAAACTTACCTGATGCTGGATTCATTACTCGTTCCTACCGCAATCGTTGCCTTGGCCGAAATCGGCGACAAGACGCAACTGCTCGCGCTCATCCTTGCTGCTCGCTTCCGCAAACCCTGGCCCATCATCGCCGGCATCGTCGCCGCGACCCTGGCCAACCATGCGGCTGCCGGTGCCGTGGGCGCCTGGTTCGGCAGTTTCTTCTCGGATGCGGTGTTGCACTGGATCCTCGCGGCGAGCTTCTGCGCCACGGCGCTGTGGACCCTGGTGCCGGACAAACTCGACGATGACGAAGCCAGTACCACGCGCAAGTTCGGCCCGTTTCTGACCACGCTGATTGCGTTCTTCCTCGCCGAAATCGGTGACAAGACGCAGATCGCCACGGTGATGCTGGCGGCGCAATACCCTGAGCTGTGGCTGGTGATTATCGGCACCACCCTGGGCATGCTGATTGCCAACGTGCCGGTGGTTCTGGCGGGGAATTTCGCCGCGGAGAAACTGCCGCTGACCCTGATTCGTCGACTGGCGGCTACGGCGTTCTTCGTTCTGGCGGTGGTGGCGGTGTACAAGGCCATGCAAAGCAGCGGCTGGATCTAGACCTGTAAACCCCATCCAATGTGGGAGCTGGCTTACCTGCGATAGCATCAACTCGGTATTTCTGAAGGACCGACCCGCCTGCATCGCAGGCAAGCCAGCTCCCACAGGGGTCCGCGTTAACTCAGGATTTCTTGGCCTGCTGGTAAAGCGGCATTACTTTCGGAATCGCCGCCTGCAATGAGGCGATCCGGCTGTCGGAGGCCGGGTGCGTGCTCATGAACTCCGGTGGAGAACCTTCCGACGCCTTGGCCATCTTGTTCCACAACGTGATGGCCGCGTTCGGGTTGTAACCGGCCCGAGCCGAGAGCTCCAGGCCGATCAGGTCGGCTTCGTTTTCATTGGCGCGGCTGTTGGGCAGCGTCATGCCGTAGTTGGCCACCGTATCGGCCAGCGCCAGGCTGTCCTGGCCCAGACCGAACAAGGCACCGGCGCCCTGCTTGGCCATCTCGATGCCGTAGGCCTTGGACATGGCTTCACGGCCGTGTTCGCGCAAGGCGTGAGCGATTTCATGGCCCATCACCGCGGCCAGTTCGTCATCGGTGAGCTTGAGGTTGTCGATCAACGCGCTGTACACGAAGATCTTGCCGCCAGGCCCGCAGTTGGCGTTCATCTCATCACTTTTGATCAGGTTCACCTCCCACTTCCATTGCGCCGCATCCGGGCGAAAGGTCGGCGCCTGGGCGATCAGTCGATTGGCGATGGCCTGCACGCGCTTCGCGTTGGCACTGGTTTTATCGAGCATGCCTTTGCCGCTCGCCTCACCCAGCGTCTGCTGGTAGGACTGGGCATACATCTGGTCGACTTCCTGGCTCGACAACATGCTGAACATATACTGCTTGCGCTCTACCCGACGGCGCCGCCGCTGGTGGTGTTAACCGACTGGCAACCCGCCAGCAGCATCGCCGCAACCAACCCACTTACCGCCAATGACTTCTTCATGAACACGCTCCCTGAAAACATGGCGCGTATCCTAGGCGCTCATGTGTATCGGCGCCAGATACAATAGACGTGTAACCGCTAACTTTCAGATACATCCCACATGCCCACAGCGGCGGCCAACAGTCCATTTGCGACATCCGGCACTATTTCACCCGCCGAGCCTTAAGCCTCCCGAGCCCGTGGCCGATACACAAAGGCAGCCCACCTGCCCCTGCGCCCGGAGCTTTCATGAAATTCAAGTCGATTCAGTTTTCTGTCGCAGCACTGACCGGGGCCATCGTGCTGAGTGTGGTCGCCGTTTTGGTGCTCTACGCGGTGTTCGCCGGCGCGCGCACCCAGGAACTGGTGCAGGAACGCACCCAGGCGCAGTTCGAGCAGATCATCGAGCAACGGCTCACCGCCCTGGCGCACACCCAGGCCACGTTGATCCAGCGTGAATTGGAAGCGCCCTTGGTGACCGCCAAAGGCCTGGCCACGGCCAACGCCCTGCTCGGCATGAAAGACGCCAAGGGCGAACCGGCCTTGCAAGTGGGCCGCGAACAACTGATCAACCTGTTGCACGAAACCGTGGTGCGCAACCCGAAAATCCTTGGCGCGTATATCGGCTGGGAACCCAATGCGATCGACCATAACGACGCCGCCTACGTGAACACGTCGATCGTCGGCATGGCCGCCGACGGGCGCTTCCTGCCGTGGTGGTACCGCAACGCCGATGGCAGCCTGGGCCTGGACAAACTCGCCGACGTCAACGACCAGAACATCCTCGCCACCGGCGTGCGCGCCAGTGAGTACTACCTGTGCTCCAAAGAAAGCAAGAAGCCCTGCGCCATCGACCCTGCGCCTTACAAGGTCGGCAATGCGATGGTGATGCTGGCCTCGTTTATCGAACCGATCATGATCGATGGCACTTTCCAGGGCATTGTCGGCGCCGACCTGTCGGTGAACTTCATTCAGGACATGCTCACCCGCGCCGACCAGAACCTCTACAACGGCGCCGGCGAACTGGCGCTGATTTCCAGTAACGGTCGCCTGGTGGCCTACACCAAGGACGCGAGCAAGCTGGGCGAAAAAGCCGCTGACTTGCTCGACAGCAACGCTCTGGCCAATCTCGGCCAGCTGAAAGTCGGCGAAGTGCGCTACGACATCGATAAGGAACACGGGCACATCGAGCTGTTCCTGCCCTTCAACATCGGACAGGCCGAAGCGCGCTGGACCTTGATGCTGCAACTGCCACTGAGCGCGGTGATGGCCGATTCGCAAAAACTGCAAAGCGACCTGCAAGCCCAGCGCAAGACCGACACCTTCGGCATGGCCATGTTGGGCCTGTTGATTGCCGGCCTCGGCTTGCTGGTGATCTGGCTGGTGGGCCACGGCATCGCCCGCCCCCTCAAGCAAATGGTGGCCATGCTCAATGACATCGCTCAGGGCGAAGGCGACCTGACGCGCCGCCTGACCAGTGACCGGGCCGATGAACTGGGCGCGATTGCCACCGGCTTCAATACTTTCCTGATCAAGCTGCAGGGCATGATCACCCAGGTGGTGAGCTCGGTGCAGAAGGTCAGCGATTCGTCGGAGCACACCGCCGACATCGCGATTCGCACCAATCAGGGCGTGCACAAACAGATGGTCGAGATCGACCAGGTGGCCACCGCCGTGCATGAGATGACGGCCACCGCCCAGGACGTGGCGCGCAATGCCACCCAGGCCGCGCAAGCCGCCAGCCACGCTGACCAAGCCGCAAGCCAGGGCATGCGCATCGTGCGTGATACCTCGACGTCTATCGGCGCATTGGCGCAGGAAATCGGTAAAGCGGTGGGCGTGGTGCAAACGCTGGCCAAGGACAGCGAGAACATCAACGCGATCCTCACAGCGATTCGCGGGATCGCCGAGCAGACCAACCTGCTGGCGCTCAACGCCGCCATCGAGGCAGCGCGGGCCGGCGAGCAAGGCCGTGGTTTTGCGGTGGTGGCAGATGAAGTGCGCAACCTGGCGCAGAAGACGCAGAAGGCCACCGAAGAAATCCAGACCATGATCCAGCAGTTGCAACAAGGCACGCGCGATGTGGTTAAGGTGATGGAAGACAGCCAGAACCGCACCGATGAAAGCGTGCAGCATGCGGCGAAGGCGGCCGAGGCGCTGGAGACGATCACTCAGGCGGTGTCGGTGATCAACGACATGAATACCCAGATCGCCAGCGCCGCCGAGGAGCAGAGCGCGGTGGCCGAGGATATTAATCGCAATGTGATCAATATCGGCCAGGTGGCCAATGAAGTGGCGGGCGGCGCGGATGAATCGAGCGCAGCCAGTGCGGAGTTGACCAAGCTGGCGGAGCAGCAGCGGCGCTTGATCAATCAGTTTAAGGTTTAGGATTTGGCGGTGGTCTTCAGGCCGCTATCGCAGGCAAGCCAGCTCCCACATTTTGATGTGTGAACACCTTCAAATGTAGGAGCTGGCATGGAGTGAGCCCGACTTCAGCCCGGTGTCAGGCACTCCGGCCCATTCAGCTTCGGATCATTGACCATATTGGCCAACACCCGCTCGCGCAACGCAGCCGGCTCACTGGCCAGCAAACCCTGCAACACCGGCAACGGCGTCTGCGGATTCAGCCACGCCTCCTGCCCCGCCGCATCCAGGATCAAAGGCCGCCGCTGACTCTGCGCCGCCTGGGTCACCACCGCGGTGCTCAGCCATACCTGTTCCTGCACCGGATACGCTTCCCAGATCGCCGCAAAAAACAGCGTCGAGCCCTCGCCCGGCGTCAGCCAGTACGGGCGCTTGCGCTGGGTGCCGCGCCATTCGTAAAACCCGTTGGCGGGCAGCAGGCAGCGGCGCTGGCGGAAGGCTTCGCGGAACATCGGTTGCTCGGCCAGGGTTTCGGCGCGGGCGTGGGCCGGGGTGCGGGAAAGGTCAGTCAGCCAGGGCGGCGTCAGGCCCCAGCGCGCGCGCGCCAGGGTGCGCTGGCCTTCGCTCAAGCGCTGAATCAGCACCGAATCATTCGGGGAGATGTTCCACTGCGCCTGCTGGTCGGCCGGGAAGCCCGGCAAGGCAGCAAACGTAGGGTTCCAGCGAAACAGGGCATAACGTCCACACATGGGGTAACACGACTCTTGGGTAAACCGACCGACAGCCTAACAGACCAATACGTCGGGAAAGCTGTCGGGTTCGTCGCCGGGCAACGGTTGCGCACCGATGTAGGCCGTAATCAGCTCACGGGCGTAAACGGCCTGGTCGTTGTCCACCTCCAGGCCCAGCAGGCCGAAAATCGGCAATTCGCCGGTACCGCCGAGCAAATGGCGCCCCACCAGGTGCGCCTCGATGCCCTCGCTGGCGAGCATTTGTTGCAGCAACTCGCCTTCCATCAGGTTTTCCGGTTCATAGATTCGCTGCATGCGCGTACCTGTTACTCGTTTTCGCTGCGGACCGTGAGCATCCATTCGTCATCGTGTACCTGCAGATCAAAGATTATTGGCCGGCAACACACCGGGCAGTCTTCAATGTATGACTGATCGCCGCCGGAAAGGTCCAGCACGGCCTCAGCCGGCTCACCACAATAAGGACAATCGTACGACTCGGTTTCCAGCATCGCGGTCTCCCAGGTGACTTGTGCGTATAATCGCCGGTCTATTTACAGGGCTATTCACGGCAGAGCCAATATTGCGGCCGCACCCTGATATTTCCTTTACTTACACTAGCCGTTTCTAACAAGAGAGCATGATGGGCGAATTCGATACCATCCGACCTTACAACGACAGCGAAGTCCCGGCAGTGCTGGCGCGTCTGTTCAGTGACAAGGCCTTTCTGGACATCCTGACCCACTTCCGCTTCCCGCGCTTTGCCGGCGCCCTGGGCTGGCTGCTCAAGCCGATGATCGCCCGCAAGCTGCGCCGCGAGTTCGCCGGTGTCACCACCGTGGCCACGCTGCAGGACAAAGTCGAATATTACGTCGACCACACCATTGACCGCGCAACCGACGGGGTGACGTACACCGGCGTCGAACAGCTGAAGTCGGGCACCGCCTACCTGTTTCTGGCCAACCACCGCGACATCGTGATGGACCCCGCCTTCGTCAACTACGCCGTGTACCACGCCGGCCTGCCGACGCCGCGCATTGCCATTGGCGACAACCTGCTGCAAAAGCCGTTTGTCAGCGACCTGATGCGCCTGAACAAGAGCTTCATCGTGCACCGCTCGATCACCGGGCGAAAGGAAAAGATGGCGGCGTATAACCTGCTGTCGGCCTACATCAACCATTCGATCCGCAACGACTGTCAGTCGATCTGGATCGCCCAGGCCGAAGGCCGGGCCAAGGATGGCGACGATCGCACCGAGTCGGCGATCCTCAAGATGTTTCACGTCAGCCGCAAGGATGAGCCGTTTGCCGAGGTGATCCAGTCGCTGAACCTGACGCCGGTGTCGATCAGCTACGAATACGACCCCTGCGACACGGCCAAGGCCCGCGAACTGTATATCCGCGCCACCACCGGCACCTACAGCAAGGCGCCGGGCGAGGATGATGTGAGCATCGCCCTGGGCATCACCGGCTACAAGGGCCGTGTGCATGTGAACTTTGCGCCGCCGATCACCGAACGTTTCGAGGACACCAAGTTGCTGGCGGTGGAAATGGACCGGCAGATTCTCGGCGGCTATCGCCTGTTCCCGGTGCATTACCTGGCGTACGCGCAGTGGAGCGACGCCGACCCGCAATTGCAGGTGCCGACGGCGGCCGAGGTGTTCCCGGCCGACGAGCTGGCCAAGGCGAAAGCGGAGTGGGAACGGCGCTTGAATGAATGCCCGGCCGAGCACCGGCCGTATCTGGTGGTGCAGTACGCGACGCCGGTGAGGAATCAATATCGGGTTAAAGCCGGGATTGCACTGTAAACACCGAAGCAAAATGTGGGAGCGGGCTTGCACGCGAAAGCGCGGGTTCAGTCAAGGATGTATCGACTGAACCCCTGCCTTCGCGGGCAAGCCCGCTCCCACATTTGTTTTGTGGTGTTTTTTAGAGGTGAGTACTGAGCCAGGACGTGGCCAGCGCCAGCCCGAGGCAGGCAAACCCTAAGCGATAAGCCAGACGATGCGCCCGTTCGGTGCGCACATCCAGAAACAACATCGGCTGGTCAATCGCGCGATCTTCGCTTTGCGCGGTCAGATCGGCCAGTGCGCGCTGCTCGCGCAAACGGGTGATGAACAGCAGCGCTGCGCCTGGGCAGGCCACCAGTAGAGCCACAACATTGATCAGCAGTGCAGGCAGCGCCATCGCAAACCTCAGTCGTACAGTGTGCTGGTATCAATTCAGATACAAACCTGAGTGATATTGGCCTCCTGCCGCTGAAACGTTCCGTCCCCCAAGTACGATCAATGTATCCATTAATTTACAGCGTCACCTGAACGTCACCTTAACAAGCCACGCTGTTGCCCTTCGAACACCCGGGAGCTTGTCATGCTGCATGCGCAAAACCAGGATCGGCTGTATTTGATCGCCCCAAACGATGAGCAAGAGGCGCTGGTTGGCGCACTCGCCTTCAACGTTCAGGATCGCCACTGGCTGGTGTATTGCGCGCTGGGCGGGCACCAGCACGCCGACCTGCCGGAGCTGGACCTGCTCACCGGTGTGAGTGTGCTGGACTTTTATGTCGAAACCGCGGCATGAAGCGACAGGCGTAAAAAAACCGGGCTCATCGCTGAGCCCGGTTTTTTTATGCAGGGTTACTGCGCGCTGAGCAGTTGGCCGATGCTTGGGTCTTTGAACAGGCGAGTCAGGGCGTCACTGAGGACGTCGCTGACCAGCTTGGTGTTGGTCTCTTGATTGGGCGACATGCCGAAACGCTGATTCAGCGATGCGCCGTAGCGGCCGCTGTAGCGACGGGTGCCGGCACTGACGTCGGACTTGAACGTCGCGCCAATGGAGGCTTCAGTCACGTACAAGCCTTCTTTGGGCGACTGGTATTTCAGTTCGGCCAGGGTGATGGTCAGCTGAGGCGCGCCCGGCGAGTTGGCCGGTGTGAAGCCCAACAGGCGCACGGCGGCTTCGGCCTGGGCCTGCAGCTTGGGCAGCACGTCTTGACCGGTGACCGAAATAAGCGCGGTCTCAGGGTACAGCCCACCACGCGAACCCAGCGTCGGCGACGGACGACCGTCCACCACACGCACCGATACCGGCTGGCCGTGACCGACAGGCGCCAGCTGCGCGGTGACTTTAGGTTGCGGGCTGAGTTGTTGCGGGCTGTTGGCGCAGCCAACCAGGGTCAAACTGGTCACAGTGATCAAACCGAACAACAGGCGTTGCAACATACTCATTTCTCCAGGACTAGATGCAAACAGGGCGCCAGTATAACGGTGCATGCGCGCCACTCACCAGCCATCCTGAACGGCAGCTGAAGGCATGCTCAAATTACAATTTCGCATAAATCCGTCATTCCAATGTCATGCCACACTGGCAACCTTCAAGCATGTAACGCAACAGGTACAAAGCCATGCGCCTTCTCAAGTCATTGTTCATGCAACACACCCGTCATCGCCACTATGCGCTGCTTGATGCGCACGGCCATTGCCTGGCGTTCAAGCAGTGCAGCCTGCCGCCTGTCGGCGAAGGTTGGGTGGAAGTCTCGGAGACTCATCTGGGCTGGATGCACCGCCCGCTGCCGGCAAGCGCGCGGGTCAGCCCGAAGGTTATGCACGCACAACCCCGGCATGCGTTGGCCTCCTGACCGAGACACGAATAAAAGTCATAAAACACGCCCATTTCCCCGGCGTTCTTCGCTACAATCTCCCCCCGATTATAAGGACGTCTCCTGATCGGGCCTCGCAGCATCGTTAATGCCTCGGTATTAACCCATGAATCGCCCACAGAGAGCCGCCCACACAGATCGAGTGAAGCTGGCGCGCTTGCTGTTTTCTTTGCAACCCACCCGCCTTACCGAATCTGCCAGAGCTGCCATTGCGCTCGGCCACTTGAGTTGTTTGCCCGTTTTGCCGCGTGTCGGCAGAGGTTTGCGGGCCAGGTGCCAGGCTGGGGCAGCCCTTTTTTGAGGTTCACGTCTTCAAAAGAGCGTGAAAAAACGGGTTTTCACAACTTCACAAGAGTGTGGCGAGCAAATGAATAGTTTGGCGTTTGTACAAGCACCATCAGCGTCTGGAACAGCCCAACCACACAGGACCGAGCACTCCTCAAACACCGGAGCTTGAGCCTGTCCGCTACGGATTGGTTGCACAAATCGCACGCTTTGACCATAAGTCGAATTGCCACAGGCGCCTATGAATGCGTTCATAGGCAGATTAGCCCGGCAGGAAGCGTGTGCTGAAGTTGCAAAGAATTGCGAATCGGACATGGCGATCCTGGCCATGGGTAATCTGGGGCAACACGTGAACCGCCCCGTCACTCCTGGCAGCCATGCCGTCAATTTGGTGCTGCAGATTTTGGAGACGCGTTAAATGGCGCATAACGAAGCAGTCGACGTAGTACTGGTAGGGGCCGGCATCATGAGTGCTACCCTGGCCGTACTGCTCAAAGAGCTCGACCCCGGCCTCAAGCTGGAAGTCGTTGAGCTGATGGATTCGGGTGCCGCGGAAAGTTCCAACCCGTGGAACAACGCCGGTACCGGTCACGCCGGGCTGTGTGAGCTGAACTACACACCGCAGGCCGCTGATGGCTCCATCGACATCAAGAAAGCCGTGCACATCAACACCCAGTTCGAGGTGTCGAAGCAGTTCTGGGCGTACCTGACCAAAAAAGGCACCTTTGGCTCGTCCAAATCCTTTATCAGCCCGGTGCCGCACCTGAGCTTCGTGCAGGGCGACAAAGGCGTGTCCTTCCTCAAGAAGCGCTTTGAAACCCTCAGCCAGCACCACGCGTTCTCGGACATGCACTACACCGAAGACCGCAGTGAGATGGCCGAGTGGATGCCGCTGATGATGCCGGGTCGCCCGCTCGACGAAAAAATCGCTGCCACCCGCGTGATGAATGGCACCGACGTCAACTTCGGCGCTCTGACCAATCAATTGCTGTCGCACCTGACCAGCGCACCGGATGCCCAGGTCAAGTACTGCAAGCGCGTCACTGGCCTCAAGCGCAACGGCGCGGGCTGGACCGTGAGCATCAAGGACGTCAACAGCGGCAACAGCCGTGAAGTCGACGCCAAGTTCGTGTTCCTCGGCGCCGGTGGCGCGGCCCTGCCGCTGCTGCAAGCCTCGGGCATCGAAGAAAGCAAAGGCTTCGGCGGCTTCCCGGTCAGCGGCCAGTGGCTGCGTTGCGACAACCCGGAGGTGGTCAAGCACCACCAGGCCAAGGTCTACAGCCAGGCCGCGGTAGGTTCGCCGCCGATGTCCGTGCCGCACCTGGACACCCGCGTAGTCGATGGCAAGAAATCCCTGCTGTTCGGGCCCTATGCCGGCTTTACCACCAAGTTCCTCAAGCACGGCTCGTTCCTGGACCTGCCAATGTCGATTCGCGCCGGCAACATCGGCCCGATGCTGGCCGTGGCTCGCGACAACATGGACCTGACCAAGTACCTGGTCAGCGAAGTGCGCCAATCCATGGAGCAGCGCCTGGAATCCCTGCGCCGCTTCTACCCTGAGGCGAAAGCCGAAGACTGGCGCCTGGAAGTGGCCGGTCAGCGGGTGCAGATCATCAAGAAAGACCCGAAAAAAGGCGGCGTGCTGCAATTTGGCACCGAGCTGGTTGCAGCCAAAGACGGCTCGCTGGCCGCCCTGCTGGGCGCGTCTCCAGGTGCTTCGGTGACCGTGTCGATCATGCTGGAACTGATCGAGCGCTGCTTCCCGCAAAAGGCTGCGGGCGAGTGGGCGGCCAAACTGCACGAGATCTTCCCGGCGCGCGAAAAAGTCCTGGAGACCGATGCCGAGCTGTATCGCAAGATCAATACGCAGAACAACATCAGCCTGGAACTGGTTGAGCAAAGCAACGAAGCCGAAAGCTACGCATAAGGCTTCGACGCAATAAAAAACGCCCCGCTCTCGGCATGAGAACGGGGCGTTTTTGTGTGGCTTGGCTAATCAGCCGCGAGCGTTGTCGATCAGCTCAATGTACTCGGCGGCGTTACGCTGATCCTTGATCAGGTCAACGAAGGTCTGGCCATGCTCGTCCTTGCCGTCCAGATCCAGGCCGGCTTCCTTGAAAAAGCCCAGGAACCGCGCGAAGTCGTCGATACGCAAGCCACGGTAGGCTTTGATCAGTTTGTGCAGGGACGGTGAAGTTGCGTCAACCGGCTCGAAGTCCAGGAACAACTTGATCTGGTCGTCGCCTATCTCGTCACCAATCACCTGTTTCTTATCTTTACGCATTACCGACTCCAGCCTGCAGACATTACACGGGAAACGCAGTTTACCTGCGGCACACACGCTTCGGAAGCGACCAGGAACCTATGGGGGAGCTGGCTTGCCTGCGATGGCGGTGCATCAGTGACAGTTGGGCGCACTGACCCGCCACCATCGCAGCGTAAAAGGCCGCCACAAAAGCTCGCCTGCTGCAGATTTTGTGTTCGCCAACAGTTGTGTAGATACCTGCGGTCCCACTATTTAGCGCGAACGGCGCCGGTGTGCAGGTCCGCCCAAATGTGCCCGTTGGCATAGCTGAGGAACTGCACATACACCGTGTCGTTGCGTAGCAGGTCGACGATCACGCGGTACTGGGCCACCGGGTAAGACAAGGTCAGGGTCTTACTGCTCTCATCGAACACCGGCTTTTTCAGGCTTTTGCTTTCAGCGTCAAAATTGAGCACCACCTGGGCGATGGTCGCGCCTTTGTTCAAGGGTTTGCCCTTGAGGCGAATCATCAGCGGCGACGTCACCGGGATCGGCTGCTGAGTCGATTGACGCTGATTGCCGACCACCACTGCATATTCGGTGATTTGCAGCAGTTGCTGCTGATCGGGCGTGGCGGCACGCAAGGTAAGGTCGTCGGGCGGCAGGAACTGGCTGTGCATCGGCGCAGGCGCCGCAGCCAGCGGCAAGCTGAGGGTCAACGCCAGGGCGGCGCAGGTGCGTTTCAACAGGCTCATGGGCCGCTCCGAGAGAGATGGCCGAGCACTGTAGCTCAATCGAACTGGGCGAGCATCCAGCGTCGATACTCGGCAACGCCGGCATCGCCTTCGTGTGGCGCCCAGTCAGCCAACTCGCCCTCGCCTACGGGTCGATAAGGCCCGGCCTTGCATTCAAACATCACGCTGTCGGGCTCCAGCACCACCAGGCCGTGAAATACGCCGGGTGGCAGGTCGACACCTGCACACTCGCCGCCCGCCCGCAGGACGCGCTTGGCGATCACCTCACCGGTTTCGCTGAAAACCAGCAGGCCCAGGGCGCCCTTGAGCACCATCAGGGTCTCTGCCTTGTCCGCACTCAGGTGCCGATGCGGCGGCACATAGGTGTCGGGTTGCATGCCAACGGCCAGGCGATGGCAAGGCTCTTCCATCTGATGAAGGTTATGATGGTGCCGGCCACGGGGGCTGGCGGCCGCTTTCTCGGCCAGTTCGGTGAAGAGTGTTTGATCAAGAAAGCGGACCATGGCTTACATTCCTTTGACGGCGAAGATCCCATTGGCATTACGCCAGTAGCCTTTGTAGTCCATGCCGTAACCGAAAATGTAGCGGTCGATGCATGGCAGACCGACGTAATCGGCTTTCAGGTCCGGACGTGCTTTGCGGTCATGGTCTTTGTCGATCAGCACGGCGGTGTGCACTTTGCGCGCGCCGGCGTGTTTGCAGAAGTCGATGATCGCGCCCAGCGTGTGCCCTTCATCAAGGATGTCGTCGATGATCAGCACGTCGCGGTCGATGAACGAGACTTCCGGCTTGGCTTTCCAGAACAGGTCGCCGCCGCTGGTTTCGTTGCGATAACGGGTGGCGTGCAGGTAGGAGGCTTCCAGCGGGAACTGCAGGTGAGTCAGCAATTTGCCGGCGAAGATCAGGCCACCGTTCATCACGCAAAAGACCACCGGGTTGGTGTCGGCCATTTCGCGGGTGATGTGCGCGCCGACCTTGGCGATCGCCTCTTCGACTTGCGCTTCGGTGTACAGGCAGTCAGCCTCGCGCATGATTTGACGGATATGCTCGAGATCAGCGGACATGGCGCTCTCCAAGGGGGTGCTGTGGCAAGAAAAGCGGGCAAAGGTACGCATGTGAGGCGCAACGATCAAGCCTTAATGGACTAACGTACTAGATGTCTATAGGACAACACCCTCGGATAGATTAATCTAGGCCGGTTTTTTTGCCCGCCGCCGGAGCTTTTCCCATGCCCACTCGCGAGATCCGCCACCCGCTGATCAGACACAAACTCGGCCTTATGCGCCGTGCCGACATTAGCACGAAGAACTTCCGTGAGCTTGCTCAGGAAGTCGGAGCGCTGCTCACTTACGAAGCAACCAAAGATTTGCCCCTGGAAACCTACGAGATTCCTGGTTGGGCCGGCCCCGTCCAGGTCGAGAAAATCGCCGGTAAGAAAATCACCGTGGTACCGATCCTGCGCGCCGGTATCGGCATGCTCGAGGGCGTGCTCAGCCTGATCCCGGGCGCCAAAGTCAGCGCCGTCGGCGTGGCCCGTAATGAGGAAACCTTGCAGGCTCACACCTACCTGGAAAAACTCGTTCCGGAAATCAACGAGCGCCTGGCGATGATCATCGACCCGATGCTCGCCACCGGCAGTTCCATGGTCGCCACCATCGACCTGCTGAAAAAAGCCGGCTGCAGAGACATCCGCGCCATGGTGCTGGTGGCTGCGCCCGAAGGCATCGCTGCCGTCGAGAAGGCCCATCCGGACGTGCAGATCTACACCGCGTCCATCGATGAGCGCCTGAACGAACACGGCTACATCATCCCAGGCCTGGGCGATGCCGGTGACAAGATCTTCGGCACCAAGCAGAAGGACGCGTGAGCATGCAGGATGATTTCAACGACCCGCTTTGGCGCCAGATCCTGTCTGGCGCACAGATGCTCTTCGTAGCATTTGGCGCGTTGGTGTTGATGCCGCTGATCACAGGTCTTGATCCAAACGTCGCACTGTTTACCGCTGGCCTGGGCACGTTGCTGTTCCAGGTGGTGACAGGGCGGCAGGTGCCGGTATTCCTGGCATCGAGCTTTGCGTTTATCACTCCGATCATTCTCGCCAAGGGCCAGTTCGGCCTCGCGGAGACCATGGGCGGGGTGATGGCGGCCGGTTTCGTTTATACCTTCCTTGGCCTGGCAGTGAAGGTCAAAGGCACTGGTTTCATCGACCGGCTGCTGCCGCCGGTGGTCATCGGCCCGGTGATCATTTCCATCGGCCTGGCCATGGCGCCGATTGCCGCCAACATGGCAATGGGCAAAGCCGGGGATGGCAGCGAGCTGATCCATTACCAGACGGCCATGCTGATCTCGATGCCGGCGCTGCTGACCACGTTGATCGTGGCGGTGTTCGGCAAAGGCATATTCCGCCTGGTGCCGATCATTTCCGGTGTGCTGGTGGGCTTTGCCATGTCGTTCTACTTTGGTGTAGTCGACACGGCGAAGATCGCCGCTGCGCCCTGGTTCGCCCTGCCCCACTTCACCGCGCCGGAGTTCAACTGGCAGGCGATTCTGTTCATCGTCCCGGTGGCCCTGGCCCCGGCGATCGAGCATATCGGCGGTGTAATTGCGGTGGGCAGCGTGACCGGTCGCGACTACCTGAAGAAACCTGGCCTGCATCGCACGCTGTTGGGTGACGGTATTGCCACCACGGCCGCCGGCCTGTTTGGCGGCCCGCCGAACACCACCTACGCCGAAGTGACCGGCGCGGTGATGCTGACCAAGAACTACAACCCGAAAATCATGACCTGGGCGGCGGTATTTGCCATCAGCCTGGCGTTTATCGGTAAGTTCGGCGCACTGCTGCAAAGCATCCCGGTGCCGGTGATGGGCGGCATTCTGTGCCTGCTGTTCGGCTCGATTGCGGCGGTGGGCATGAACACGCTGATCCGCCACAAGATCGACCTCGGCGAGGCGCGCAATCTGGTGATTGTGTCGGTGACCCTGGTGTTCGGGATTGGCGGTGTGCTGGTCGGCACCGGCACCGGCCCGGATGATTTCGGCCTCAAGGGCATTGCCCTGTGCGCGGTGGTAGCGATTGGTTTGAACCTGCTGCTGCCGGGCAATGATGGCTGGAAGAACAAAAAGCCGGATGAGCCGCTGATCTAACTGTTAACGCAACACGAATGTGGGAGCGGGCTTGCTCGCGAATGCAGTGTGTCATTGAGCACATCAGTGACTGAACCCCTGCATTCGCGAGCAACCCCGCTCCCACATTTTTTCAGCTTCAGTGTGGCTTAGAGCTCGCCCAACGCATCAATCAGCGCCTGGTTCTGCTCAGGCGTGCCAATACTGATCCGCAGGAACTGGGCAATCCGCTCCTGCTTGAAGTGCCGCACAATCACCCCCTGCTCCCGCACTTTGGCCGCCAGCCCGGCAGCGTCGTGCCCTGGATGCCGAGCAAAGATGAAGTTGGCCGCAGACGGCAGTACTTCAAACCCCTTGGCTTCCAGTTGCGCCACCAGCTTTTCACGGCTGTCGATCACCAATTGGCAGGTCTTCTGGAAGTACTCACGGTCGTCAAACGCCGCCGCCGCGCCGACAATCGCCAGCCGATCCAGCGGGTAGGAGTTGAAGCTGTTCTTGACCCGCTCCAGCGCCTCGATCAGGTCCGGGTGCCCCACCGCCAGGCCTACACGCAGACCGGCCAGTGAGCGCGATTTGGACAGGGTCTGGGTCACCAGCAGGTTCGGGTAACGGTCCACCAGGCTGATAGCGGTTTCGCCGCCGAAGTCGATATAGGCTTCATCGACCACCACCACCGAGTCCGGGCTGGCCTTGAGGATTTGCTCCACCGCGTCCAGCGCCAGTACGCAGCCGGTAGGCGCGTTCGGGTTGGGGAAGATGATCCCGCCATTGGGCTTCGCGTAGTCGGCCACACGAATCTGGAACTGCTCGTCCAGCGGCACCGGTTCAGACGTGATGCCGTAGAGCCCGCAGTAGACCGGATAGAAGCTGTAGCTGATGTCCGGGAACAACAACGGCAAGTCGTGCTGGAACAGGCCGTGGAAGATGTGCGCCAGGACTTCATCGGAACCGTTACCGAGAAAGACCTTGCTGGCGTCGATCCCGTAATACTTGGCCACCGCCTGCTTGAGCAGGTCGCTGTTGGGGTCCGGGTACAGGCGCAAGTTGTCGTTCAACTCGGCCTGCATTGCCGCGAGTGCCTTGGGCGATGGGCCGTAGGGGTTCTCGTTGGTGTTGAGCTTGACCAGCTTGGTCAGCTTCGGCTGCTCGCCGGGCACGTACGGCACGAGATTCTTGACGAAGGGGCTCCAGAATTTGCTCATGTCTCAGTTCCCCTCTTCAAGGATGCGGTATTCGGCGCTGCGGGCGTGAGCGCTCAGGGATTCACCACGGGCCAGCACCGAGGCGGTCTTGCCCAGCTCGGAAGCGCCTTGTGGCGAGCAGAAGATGATCGAGGAGCGCTTCTGGAAGTCATACACGCCGAGCGGCGACGAGAAACGCGCGGTGCCGGAGGTCGGCAGCACGTGGTTCGGGCCGGCGCAGTAGTCGCCCAGGGCTTCACTGGTGTGGCGGCCCATGAAGATCGCGCCAGCGTGGCGAATCGACGGCAGCCACGCTTGTGGGTCGGCCACGGACAACTCCAGGTGCTCCGGCGCGATGCGGTTGGCCACCTCAATGGCCTGCTCCATGTCGCGTACCAGGATCAGCGCACCACGGCCATTGATCGACTTCTCGATGATCTCGGCGCGGTCCATGGTCGGCAGCAGCTTGTCGATGCTGGCGGCGACCTTGTCGAGGAACTCGGCGTCGGGGCTGACCAGGATCGCCTGGGCGTCCTCGTCATGCTCGGCCTGGGAGAACAGGTCCATGGCGATCCAGTCCGGGTCGGTCTGGCCGTCACACACCACCAGGATTTCCGAAGGGCCGGCGATCATGTCGATACCGACCTGGCCGAACACGTGGCGCTTGGCGGTGGCGACATAAATGTTGCCTGGGCCGACCACTTTGTCGACCTTCGGCACGCTTTCGGTGCCATAGGCCAGGGCCGCGACAGCTTGAGCGCCGCCGATGGTGAACACGCGGTCAACCCCGGCGATGCACGCGGCAGCCAGCACCAACTCGTTGATTTCGCCACGCGGCGTTGGCACGACCATGACCACTTCGGTCACGCCCGCCACTTTGGCCGGGATAGCGTTCATCAACACCGACGACGGGTACGAGGCTTTACCGCCCGGCACGTACAGCCCCGCGCGGTCCAGCGGCGTGACCTTCTGGCCCAGCACGGTGCCGTCGGCCTCGGTGTAGCTCCACGAATCCTGTTTCTGTTTTTCGTGGTAGCTGCGTACGCGTGCCGCTGCCACTTCCAGGGCTTCACGCTGCGGCGCGGTGATGCGTGTGAGGGCCAGCTCCAGGCGCTCGCGCGGCAAGATCAGGTCGGACATCGACGCGACGTCGAGGCCGTCGAACTGGCGGGTGAAATCCACCAGCGCCGCATCACCGCGCTCGCGCACGGCCTTGATGATGTCGAGCACCCGCTGGTTGACCGAGTCGTCGGACACGCTTTCCCAGCTCAGCAGATGATCCAGATGATGGGCGAAATCCGGGTCGGCAGCGTTGAGTCGGGCAATTGCAGTGGACGTGGTCATAGCGAGGGCCTCATAGGATTGGCAAAAATGCTCAGGCGCCGAACGTTAGCAGTCGATCCGCTTGGGCACCTGAGAATTCTGGCTATGAGGCGGATAGACGGGCGCGACCTAGGGTCGCGCAGGTGAGTCAACCGCGGTGTCGAGACTCCACTGCCTTGCGCAGGGTGTCGATCAACGCCTGGATACGGGCGTGTTGCATTTTCATCGAAGCTTTGTTGACGATCAGTCGCGAGCTGATGTCGGCAATGAAATCCTGAGGCTCAAGACCGTTGGCACGCAGCGTGTTGCCGGTGTCGACTACGTCGATGATCTTGTCGGCCAGGCCGATCAGCGGTGCCAGTTCCATCGAGCCGTAGAGCTTGATGATGTCGACCTGGCGACCTTGCTCGGCATAGTAACGCTTGGCAACGTTGACGAACTTGGTCGCCACGCGCAGGCGGCCTTTGGGTTCGACGTCACCGACACGGCCGGCGGTCATCAGCTTGCACAGGGCAATACGCAGGTCCAATGGCTCGTACAGGCCCTGGCCGCCGTATTCCATCAACACGTCTTTACCCGCGACACCGAGGTCGGCCGCGCCATGTTCAACGTAAGTCGGCACGTCAGTGGCACGCACGATCAGCAGGCGAACGTCGTCCTGGGTCGTGGGGATGATCAGCTTGCGGCTCTTGTCCGGATTCTCGGTCGGCACGATGCCCGCTTCAGCCAGAAGCGGCAAAGTGTCGTCAAGGATGCGGCCCTTGGACAGTGCGATGGTCAACATGGGAAACGTCAGTCCTTCATCAGGCTATTGCTGTCCGGTCGCAGACGGCGCCAGACACAGATCGAGGCCATTACAGCCTCGATTTGAAACAAATTCAGCAGGAACACACTCAGTTAACAGCAAAACACCATCCCGTGGCGAGCGGGCTTGTCCAACGCTGGACTGCATAGCAGTCCCGTCTTGGAGGGCGCTACGCGGCCGGTACGACGACTCGACAAGCCCGTTCGCCACAGTGACGGTGTTTACCGCTACTGCGACTAGCCCGGTACGCGGCGGATCTTGGCGCCGAGCATCTGCAGTTTCTCTTCGATGCACTCGTAACCACGGTCTATGTGGTAGATGCGGTCGATCAGCGTGTCGCCGTCAGCGCACAGTGCCGAGATGACCAGGCTGGCCGACGCGCGCAGGTCGGTAGCCATCACTGGCGCGCCCTTGAGCTTGTCGATACCGGTGACGATGGCGGTGTTGCCTTCGACCTGGATCTTGGCGCCCATGCGGTGCAGTTCATACACGTGCATGAAGCGGTTTTCGAAAATGGTTTCGATCACGGCACCGGTGCCTTCGGCAATCGCGTTCAAGGAAATGAACTGCGCTTGCATGTCGGTCGGGAACGCCGGGTAAGGAGCGGTCCGCACGTTGACGGCTTTTGGCCGCTTGCCGTGCATGTTCAGCTCGATCCAGTCGGCACCGGTGGTGATTTCAGCACCGGCTTCCTTGAGTTTTTCCAGGACGGCTTCAAGGATGGTCGGATCGGTGTCCTTGACCTTGACGCGGCCACCTGTAACGGCAGCAGCCACCAGGTAGGTGCCGGTCTCGATACGGTCCGGCATCACTTTATAAGTGGCCGAGTGCAGACGCTTGACACCGTCGATGGTGATGGTGTCAGTGCCGGCGCCGGTGATGTTGGCTCCCATGGCGATCAGGAAGTTGGCCAGGTCGACTACTTCCGGCTCGCGCGCGGCGTTTTGCAGGACGCTGCGGCCGTTGGCCAGGGCTGCGGCCATCATGATGTTCTCGGTACCGGTCACGCTGACGGTATCAAAGAAGAAGTTGGCACCACGCAGGCCGCCTTCCGGCGCCTTGGCCTTGATGTAGCCGCCTTCGACGTCGATGGTTGCGCCCATGGCCTCAAGGCCACGGATGTGCAGGTCGACCGGACGCGAACCGATGGCGCAACCGCCAGGCAGTGCCACTTCGGCCTCACCGAAACGGGCAACCATCGGGCCCAGCACCAGGATCGATGCGCGCATGGTTTTCACCAGCTCGTACGGAGCGATCAGGGTCTTGATGGTGCGCGGGTCGATTTCGACGGACAGTTTCTCGTCGATCACAGGTTCAATGCCCATGCGACCGAACAGCTCGATCATGGTGGTGATGTCGTGCAAGTGCGGCAGGTTGGCCACAGTCACCGGGCCATCGCACAGCAGGGTCGCTGCCAGAATCGGCAAGGCAGAGTTTTTCGCACCGGAAATGCGGATCTCGCCATCAAGGCGGGCACCGCCGGTAATAATCAATTTATCCATAAGAATCTCGACGCCTTGGGGGCTCAGGTGCGCTCGGCCCAGGCCGCGCGGCTGAAAAATTTCATAGTGACCGCGTGGATGCTGCCATCGGTGATCCACGGGTTTAAATGGGCATAGATCTGCTGTTGACGCTTGACCGGGCTCAATGCCGCCAGTTCATCGCTAATCACGTTCAGCTGGAAATTGCAGCCTTCGCCTTCAACTTCTACGTTCGTTTCGGGCAGCTTTCCTTCAAGGAAGCTTTTAACTTCTAGGGCCTGCATGCTCAACCTCTATCGGCGCCCAGTGCGCACGGGTCGCACATCATACAAAAAAGCCCCGCGCCTGCGAACCCCGCATAGCAGGACTCTGACGGGGGGCTTCCTTGATATTGGCTATTAAGGATGCGCCAGAAGCTCGGTCAGACCGGAAACTTCGGCAATTTCGCGCATGTCCTCAGGCAACGCACGGATGCTGACCGGCTTTTTGACCGCCTCGGCATCACGCATGAAGCACAGCAACAATGACAAACCGACGCTGCTGGACTTGGTCACTGCCGAGCAGTCCAGCACCAGCGCAGGCGCGTTGCTGCTGTTGATCAGCGCCTGGCCCTGCTTGCGCAGGTCAGGCCCGGAGCGGTAATCGAGCACGCCGCTCAGAAATAACTCGCCAGCGTCGCCAAGCCGAACGGCCGACTCGGTCATTGCGCAGGCTTCCCGGCAGCTTGTTTGTCGGTTTCTTCCTTGGCCTTGGCGACTTCACCGGCCCAACCATTGATGGTTTTGTCCAGGTCGTTGCCATTGCGCTGCATGGCATCAGCGAACTGATCGCGGAACAGCTTGCCAATGTTGATGCCGTTGATGATCACGTTGCGCAGTTTCCACTCGCCTTTGACCTTCTCCAGCGTGTACTGCACAGGGTAGACGGCGCCGTTGGTGCCTTTGACGGTCATGTTGACGCTGGTGCGGTCACCTGACTCATCCCCGGCCGGAGCAACGGTAATCCCCTGGTTGTTGTATTCCAGCAGGGCATTACCGTAGAACTGGAACAGGCCCTTTTTGAAGTTTTCCTGGAAGGTCTGCATCTGCGCAGGCGTTGCCTTGCGCGAATACTTGACCGTCATGATGCTGCGGGAAATGCCTTCGGCATCAACCACTGGCCCGACAATGGTGTTGAGCGCATCGTAGAACTTGCTTGGGTCTTGCTTGTACTGCTCTTTATTGGCAGTCAGGTCAGCCAACATTTTGTTGGTCGTGTCCTGCACCAGATCGTGCGCAGAACCCGCCGCGTTGGCCATCAAGGGCAGCGCTGCAAGCAGCACCAGCAGGCCACGTCGCAAGGTAGAGATCATGAACAGATTCCTCATTTGGCGTCTTTATTGACCGTATTGAGCAGGAATTTACCGATCAAGTCTTCAAGCACCAGCGACGACTGTGTGTCGTGGATTGTCGAACCATCCTTGAGCAGGGCTGTTTCCCCGCCCACGCTGACGCCGATGTACTTCTCGCCCAGCAGACCCGCAGTGAGAATAGATGCAGTGGAGTCAGTCGGCAGATTATCTACCTTCTTGTCTACCTGCATGGTTACTCGCCCGGTGAAGCTGTCGCGATCCAGATCGATTGCCGTGACCTTGCCGATGGTCACACCGGCCATGGTCACTTTAGCTCTGACAGTCAAACCGGCGATATTGTCGAAGTAAGCGTAAAGTTTATAAGTATCGGCGGTCGGGCTGGCCGAAAGGCCACTGACTCGCAGGGCCAGCAACAGTAAAGCCAGGATGCCAGCCAGCAAGAAAAGGCCGACACCGATTTCCACAGTGCGGTTTTGCATCAGAAATCTCCAAACATCAAGGCGGTCAAAATGAAGTCAAGGCCCAGTACCGCCAGCGAGGCGTACACAACGGTCTTGGTGGTGGCGCGACTGATCCCCTCTGAAGTGGGCTCACAGTCATAGCCTTGGAATACGGCGATCCAGGTCACTACAAAGGCGAAAACGATGCTTTTGATGATGCCATTGAGCACGTCGCCGCTGAAGGTCACGCTGTTTTGCATGTTGCCCCAGTACGAGCCGTCATAGACGCCCAACCAGTCAACCGCCACCCACGAACCGCCCCAGATGCCTACCACGCTGAAAATCATCGCCAGCAGTGGCAGGGAAATGAAGCCGGCCCACAGGCGCGGGGCAACGATGTACTTGAGCGGGTCCACGCCGATCATTTCCAGGCTGGACAACTGCTCGGTGGACTTCATGTTACCGATCTCGGCAGTCAGCGCAGAACCTGCGCGCCCGGCAAACAGCAAGGCGGTGACCACCGGGCCCAGTTCACGCAACAGCGTCAGGGCGACCATCTGCCCCACTGCCTGCTCCGAGCCGTAGCTGGAGAGGATGTTGAACCCCTGCAACGCCAGCACCATGCCGATGAAAATCCCGGAAACCACGATGATGACCAGGGACATCACGCCGACGGAGTGCAGTTGTTTGAGCAGCAGGCCAAAGCCGCCACCAATGCCGCCGCGACCGAGCAACGCGTGAAACAGAAAAATCGTCGAACGCCCAAGCACTTCGACCATGTCGATGCCCGAGCGACCGAAAAGGCGAACCTTTTCGATGAGAGATGTCTTGCGCATCAGCGCTTCCCCAGAAGATCTGAGCGGTAGTCCGCTGCCGGAAAATGGAAAGGCACCGGGCCATCGGGATCGCCGGTCATGAATTGGCGAATGCGCGGGTTGTCAGCGTTCATCAGCTCTTCAGGCGTGCCTTGCCCCAGCACCTGACCATCGCCTACTACATAAAGGTAGTCGGCGATGCTCGCGGTTTCAGCCAGGTCGTGGGACACCACGATACTGGTGATGCCGAGCGCATCGTTGAGCAGGCGGATCAACCGCACCAGCACGCCCATAGCGATGGGGTCCTGACCGACGAAAGGCTCGTCATACATGAGGATCTGCGGATCGAGAGCAATGGCACGCGCCAAAGCGACACGGCGCTTCATGCCGCCGGACAATTCATCAGGCATCAGGTCGATGGCGCCGCGTAGGCCAACGGCCTGCAGTTTCAGCAACACGATGTCACGAATCATTTCATCGGACAGCTGGGTATGCACCCGTAGCGGAAACGCCACGTTTTCGAAAACATCGAGGTCGGTGAACAAGGCGCCGCTCTGGAACAGCACGCCCATATGCTTGCGGGCATCGAACAGATCGCTGCGCGACAGCGTCGGCAGGTTCTGGCCGTTGACCCATACTTCGCCGGCGCTAGGGCGCAATTGCATACCCATCAGGCGCAACAGGGTGGTCTTGCCGCAACCGGAAGGCCCCATGATGCCCGTGACTTTACCGCGGGGAATGCGAATATCGACGTTATTGAAGATGCTGCGCGTCCCGCGCTTGAAGGTAAGGCCCTTCAGCTCGACCGCGTAGGCGTTATCGGCACTCATCTAATCTCCTTGGGATGCAGCCTTTCACTCAGACACCATGTTTGCGACATTCGTTTGCAATGGTCGCGCAATAGTTTGCAACGGGTGCGCATTATTTAGTCACATGGGTTGGGCGGACCGAACTGGCGGCGAACTATATCACTGCTGGTACAGAGCCCCCAAGGCCGGAACAGCGCTCGTTCAGATTCGGGACAGGGAAAAAAACCCTGCCGGGCATGATTCTCTTGCTCAAGCAGAATAAACCCTGACGAACTTGCGTGAGGGAATTGATCATTACCGCTATAATCGCCGACTTTTCGTCAGGCTATACGATTTCAGACATGAGCCAATCCAGCGACCTTATTCAATCCGCACAACGCACCATCCGTCTCGAGCTAGAAGCCGTAGAAGGCTTGCTGGCCCATATCGACGCGGATTTCGTACGTGCCTGCGAGATGATTCTGGCCAGCAAAGGCCGCGTTGTCGTGGTTGGCATGGGCAAGTCAGGCCACGTCGGCAACAAGATTGCCGCTACGTTGGCCAGCACCGGAACCACGGCTTTTTTCGTACACCCGGCCGAAGCCAGCCACGGCGATATGGGCATGATCACCAAGGATGACATCATCCTGGCATTGTCGAACTCCGGCACCACCAACGAAATCGTGACCCTGCTGCCGCTGATTAAGCGCCTGGGCATCAAGATGGTCAGCATTACCGGTAACCCGGATTCGACGCTGGCCAAGGCCGCGGAAGTGAACTTGAATGTTCACGTAGCCCACGAGGCCTGCCCGCTGAACCTGGCGCCGACGTCCTCGACCACCGCCGCCCTGGTGATGGGCGATGCCTTGGCCGTGGCGCTCTTGGAAGCCCGCGGCTTTACCGCTGAAGATTTCGCGTTTTCGCATCCAGGCGGCGCTCTCGGCCGTCGCTTGCTGCTGAAAGTGGAAAACGTCATGCATTCGGGCGATGAACTGCCCCACGTCCAGCGCGGCACCCTGCTAAAGGACGCGCTGATGGAAATGACCCTCAAACGTCTGGGCATGACTGTCATTCTGGAGTCCGACGGGCGTCTGGCCGGCGTTTTCACTGACGGTGACCTACGCCGTACGCTGGACCGCAATCTCGACATTCAAACGGCGACGATCGATGAAGTCATGACCCCTCACGGCAAGACCGCACGCCCGGAAATGCTCGCGGCCGAAGCGTTGAAGATCATGGAAGACCACAAGATTCTTGCGCTGGTAGTCGTCGACGGCGACGATCACCCGGTTGGCGCCCTGAACATGCACGACTTGCTGCGTGCGGGAGTGATGTAAATGACCAGCGACCTGCTGCAACGCGGTAAACACATCAAACTGGCGATTTTCGACGTCGATGGCGTGCTGACCGACGGCCGCCTGTACTTCCTCGAAGATGGCAGTGAATTCAAGACGTTCAACACCCTCGACGGCCAAGGCATCAAAATGTTGATGGCCGCGGGCGTGCAAACTGCGATTATCAGCGGTCGAAAAACACCGGTTGTGGAACGCCGTGCACAAAACCTGGGTATTCCTCACCTGTATCAGGGCCGTGAGGATAAACTGGTGGTTCTGGACGAGCTTCTTGGCCAACTCAACCTAAGCTATGAGCAGGTCGCCTACTTGGGCGATGACCTGCCCGACCTCCCGGTTATCCGCCGCGTAGGTCTGGGCATGGCCGTTGCCAATGCGGCGACCTTTGTTCGCGAGCACGCCCATGGCATCACCACGGCCCGTGGCGGCGAAGGTGCCGCCCGCGAGTTCTGTGAATTGATCCTGCGTGCCCAGGGCAGCCTTGAAGCGGCACATGCCGCCTACTTATAGAGCGTTTTATGCTGAGCAAAAAGATTCGCAATTTCCTGCTGTTCGGGATCATCGCCGCGCTGTTTCTGGCGGTAGGCTACTGGAATATCAGCCCCGAACGCTTTCTCGACAAGCCTGTCGGGCAGGTTGACGCAGGCGCTATCGACTATTACGCAACCAACGCCTACAGCGTACAGTTCCTGCCGGATGGCAAGGTTCAGTATGAAATGACCTCGGACAAAGTCGAGCACTTGAAGTCGTCCGAAGTCACGTTGCTGACCAACCCGGACATGAACTTGTACCGCGGCACTGAGTTCCCTTGGCATGTCACCAGCAAGCATGGCGAAGTCAACCCGGACGGCACTCAGGTAGAACTGATCGACTCGGTACGTGTTGCACGTACTGACGATAAGAACCGCGACACTATTATTACCAGCAGTCGCATGACCGTTTTCCCACAACAGCAATATGCGCAGACCGAGCAAGACGTTAGAATCGACGGCGCTGGCGGTGTATCGACTGGCAAGGGAATGAAAGCGTATTTGAAAGAAAGCAGGATACACCTGCTATCGAACGTAAGAGGACAGTATGAGGCTCGTTAAAACCCTCCCTATTTTGCTCGGTCTGGGCGCAGCACTGGGAAGCGTGAGCGCCTGGGCTCTGCCGAACGATAGCCAGCAACCGATCCACATTCAGGCTGACGATGCACAGCTGGATGACAAGCAAGGCGTTGCAACCTATACCGGCGCCGTGATCATCACCCAAGGTTCGATGAAGATTACCGGCAACACGGTGACGCTCACGCGTACGCCTGCGGGTGACATCGACGTGGTGACTTCGGTGGGTAACCTGGCCTATTTCGAACAGAAGCAGGCTGCTGCAGATCCTGCTCCGATGAAGGGCTACGGCAAGACCATCCAGTATCACGCCCAGCAGAACCGTATCATCCTGATCGATCAGGCCAGGGTTGTGAGCAGCGACGGCAATACCACGGACGGTGAGAAAATCACCTATGACACCGTGAAGCAGATCGCTCAGGCTGGTCGTGCCACCGGCGCGAAGATCGGCACGCCGAAACCGCGTATCGACATGGTTATCCAGCCCAAGCAGAAAGACGCTGCCGCTCAGCCTGCGGCTAAACCCGCTGCGAAGAAGGCGAACTAATGGCAACCCTCAAAGCCCAGCATCTGGCCAAGGCTTACAAAAGCCGTCAGGTCGTGCGCGACGTCAGCCTGTCGATCGACAGTGGCCAGATCGTCGGCCTGCTCGGCCCTAACGGTGCCGGCAAAACCACATGCTTCTATATGATCGTCGGGCTGGTCCAGGCGGATCAGGGCCGTGTATTGATCGACGACCTCGACGTGAGCCACCAGCCAATGCACGGTCGTGCACGCGCAGGTATCGGCTATCTCCCCCAGGAGGCGTCGATCTTTCGCAAACTGTCGGTGTCGGACAACATCATGGCGATCCTCGAGACCCGCAAGGAACTCGACCGTGACGGCCGCCGCAAGGAGCTGGAAAGCCTGCTTCAGGAATTCCACATCAACCACATTCGCGACAACCTCGGCATGAGCCTGTCCGGTGGTGAGCGCCGTCGCGTGGAAATCGCACGTGCACTGGCAACCGCGCCGAAGTTCATCCTGCTGGACGAACCGTTTGCCGGCGTTGACCCGATCTCGGTCGGCGACATCAAACAGATCATCCATCACCTCAAAGCCAAGGGCATCGGCGTATTGATCACTGACCACAACGTCCGTGAAACCCTCGATATCTGTGAGACGGCTTATATCGTCAACGATGGCCAGCTGATAGCCGAAGGCGATTCCGCCACCATCCTGGCTAACGAACTGGTCAAGGAAGTGTACCTGGGCCACGAGTTCCGCCTGTAAGCATCGTGGTGTCACGGCTGTTCGCCAAGGCGCGCGGGAGTCAATAAAAACCTCGTTTTTTTATTGTTACCGCGCTCTAGGCAAAGCCCCCGACATCAGGCATATAATTTGCTTATGTTTGGCGCTCACGCGCCCTGTCGTGGATGGCGCATTGCGCCGGCGAATAAGGTGTTAAGCCCCTGCCATGAAACCATCGCTAGTCCTGAGAATGGGCCAGCAGCTGACGATGACACCGCAGCTGCAACAGGCCATCCGCCTGCTCCAATTGTCGACCCTGGACCTGCAACAGGAAATCCAGGAGGCCCTGGAGTCCAATCCGATGCTCGAACGCCAGGAAGAAGGCGACGACTTCGATAATGCAGACCCGCTGGCCGACAACATCGAGCAAAAACCCAACTCCGACGTGCAGGAACCCTCCTACCAGGAAACCGCCCCAACGGTGGATAACCTTGAGGAAGGCGAATGGAACGAACGCATTCCCAACGACCTCCCCGTGGATACCGCGTGGGAAGACGTTTACCAGACCAGCGCCAGCAGCCTGCCCAGCAATGACGATGACGAATGGGATTTCACCACCCGCACGTCCGCTGGCGAAAGCCTGCAAAGCCATTTGTTGTGGCAACTTAACCTCGCGCCGATGTCCGACACCGATCGCCTGATCGCTGTCACCCTGATCGACTGCATTAATAACCAGGGCTACCTGGACGAAACCCTTGATGAAATTCTCGAGGCCTTCGACCCGGAACTGGACATCGAGCTGGACGAAATCGAAGCCGTCCTTCACCGCATTCAACAGTTTGAGCCCGCCGGCATTGGCGCCCGCACCCTCAGCGAGTGCCTGCTGCTGCAATTGCGTCAACTGCCCGCCAAGACACCTTGGCTCGCCGAGGCCCAGCGCCTGGTCACCGACTACATCGACCTGCTGGGCAGCCGCGACTACAGCCAGTTGATGCGCCGCATGAAGCTCAAGGAAGACGACCTGCGCCAGGTCATCGAGCTGGTACAGAGCCTCAATCCGCGCCCCGGCTCGCAAATCGAGTCCAGCGAAGCCGAATACGTCGTTCCCGACGTGATCGTGCGCAAGGACAACGAACGCTGGCTGGTGGAGCTTAACCAGGAATCGGTGCCACGTTTGCGCGTCAACCCACAATACGCAGGCTTTGTGCGCCGCGCCGACACCAGTGCCGACAACACCTTCATGCGCAACCAGTTGCAGGAAGCGCGCTGGTTCATCAAGAGCCTGCAAAGCCGCAACGAAACCCTGATGAAAGTGGCCACCCAGATCGTCGAGCACCAGCGCGGCTTCCTGGAATATGGCGACGAGGCAATGAAACCGTTGGTGCTGCATGACATCGCCGAGGCGGTAGGCATGCACGAATCAACGATTTCCCGGGTGACCACGCAGAAGTTCATGCATACCCCACGGGGTATTTATGAGTTGAAATACTTTTTCTCCAGCCATGTCAGCACCTCCGAAGGCGGCGAATGCTCGTCCACGGCGATCCGCGCGATCATCAAAAAACTGGTTGCTGCGGAAAATCAGAAAAAGCCGTTGAGTGACAGCAAGATCGCTGGTTTACTGGAGGCACAAGGCATTCAGGTCGCCCGTCGAACCGTCGCCAAGTACCGCGAGTCCCTCGGGATCGCGCCTTCCAGCGAGCGTAAGCGTTTGATGTGACGGGCGGGCCATAGCGTTCCAGTGGCGGGTATTCCTACCCGCCGCTTTATGCACTGGCAACGAAGGAGAAGCTGTATGCAAGTCAACATCAGTGGACACCAACTAGAAGTTACCAAGCCCCTGCGTGAGTACACCGAGAGCAAGCTGAACAAGCTTGCGGGGCATTTTGACAAGATCACCAACGTGCAGGTCATCATGGAGGTCGACAAGCTCAAGCAAAAAATCGAGGCCACCCTGCACGTACCGAATGCGAAGCTAGTCGCCAATGCGGAGCATGAAGACATGTACGCAGCGATTGACTCGCTCTACGACAAGCTGGACCGCCAACTCATAAAGCATAAGGAAAAGTATCTGCACCTGATGCAAGGTACAGGTCGTTAACTCTCCCCCATGATCCAACTTGAAACCATCCTGACCCCCGGCCGTTCACTCGTGAACGCGCCGGGCGGCAGCAAGAAGAAAGCCCTCGAACACATCGCTAACCTGATCAGCCGTGAAGTGCCTGAGCTGGATGAGCAAGTTGTGTTCAAGGCCCTGATTGACCGTGAAAAGCTGGGCTCGACCGGTTTTGGTAACGGCATCGCCATTCCTCACTGCCGCCTTGAAGGCTGTACTTCGCCCGTAAGTGCACTTTTACACCTGCAAGAAAAAATCGATTTTGATGCCATCGACGGCGCCCCGGTTGACCTGCTGTTCGTGCTGCTGGTCCCGCAGGCCGCCACCGATGCACACCTGGAGCTGCTCCGGCAGATCGCCAGCATGCTCGACCGCAAGGAAGTACGCGACAAACTGCGCAGTGCCAGCAGCAACGAGGCGCTCTATCAGGTTGTCCTGGATGAACAAAACAGGCAGTAATCATGCGTTTGATCATCGTCAGCGGCCGTTCCGGCTCGGGTAAAAGCACCGCACTCAATGTCCTTGAAGACAACGGCTTCTATTGCATCGACAACCTGCCCGCCGGCCTGCTGCCGGAATTGGCCGAGCGTGCGCTGATTCATACTGAGTTGGCGCAGCCGTTGGTTGCCGTTTCAATTGATGCCCGTAATCTGCCCAGCCACCTCTCGCGATTTCCTGAATTGCTCGAAGAAGTGCGGGCCAAGCACATCAATTGCGACGTGCTGTACCTGGATGCCGACGAAGAGACGCTGCTCAAGCGCTTCTCTGAAACGCGTCGACGCCATCCTCTGAGCAGCCCTCACCGCTCGCTGGCCGAGGCCATTGAGGACGAGACCACGCTGCTGGGGCCGATCATCGACCTCGCCGATCTCAAGATCAACACCACCGGCCTGAACTTGTATCAGCTGCGCGACGCCATCAAGCTACGCCTGCTGAATCAACCAGAGCCTGGCACGGCATTTCTCGTCGAGTCGTTTGGCTTCAAACGAGGCATGCCGGTCGATGCCGACCTGGTGTTCGACGTTCGCTGCCTGCCCAACCCTTACTGGAAGCCGGAGCTGCGTGATCAGTCCGGGCTGGATCAGCCGGTGGCCGAGTACCTGGCTGCGCAACCGGATGTCGAAGAGATGTTCCAGGACATTTCCAGCTACCTGCTTAAATGGTTGCCACGTTTTGCCGCGAGTAATCGTGCCTATGTCACTATCGCCATCGGCTGCACCGGCGGCCATCATCGTTCTGTCTACCTGACTGAACGCCTGGGCCAGGTGCTGCAACAAACCCTCAAGAACGTCCAGGTTCGCCACCGCGACCTTAGCTGAAAGGAACACCTGCGCGATGCCCGCTTTGGAAATCGAAATCATCAACAAGCTGGGCCTGCACGCTCGCGCTTCCGCCAAATTCGTCGGTGTGGCCGGGCAGTTCCCCTGTCAGATCCGGGCTGGGCGCACGCCCGAATCCATGGTCGACGGCAAGAGCATCATGGCCATGATGATGCTGGCTGCCGGCAAGGGCACCAGGATTCACTTAAAGACTGAGGGTGAGCAAGAACAGGAAGCGATGGACGCTCTGGTAAAGCTGATCAATAACTTCTTTGACGAAGGCGAATAACCGCGTCTAGGCACTCGGCTTGTTGGCAGGACGCCCTCAAGCCTTACCTTCACCGGGCGACAGTCACCAAGCCTGCCTGTGATAGTGGGCTGAGGTTTATCCCAGAGCAGTATCCATCACCATCATCAAACAGAACCCGATGCACAGCCCCAGGCTGGCAAGCTTTTCGTGACCATTGCGGCGCGATTCGGGAATCACTTCGTGCGTCACCACGAGCAACATCGCCCCAGCTGCCAGCGCGAGCCCCAGCGGCAACAAAATTTCCGCCAGGCTCACCAGCCAGGCGCAGAGCACCGCAAAGACCGGTTCGACCAACCCTGACGCAGCGCCGATCAGGAACGCTTTGGTCCGCGACATCCCTGCCCCGGCCAAGACCAGTGCAATCACTAGACCTTCCGGAACATCCTGCAGGGCGATGCCCATGGCCAGGCTGTCGGCATCCGGCATGCCGCCACCCGCGGAAACACCTACGGCCATGCCCTCCGGAATGTTGTGGGCAATGATGGCAAACACGAACAACCAAATGCGCGGTGGAATCACCGGCTTGTCCGGCGTGCCCACCAGCATTTCCGGGCTGGCGCCGGAGACCTTGCAGTCAACCAGGTACAACCCGAACGCACCGAGCATGATGCCAAAGCTGATCAAACCACTGGCTCCCCAAGGCGATAGCCCAAGACCCTCAGCGGCCGCAATACCCGGCACGATCAGCGAAAAGGCCGTCGCCGCCAACATCACACCGGCGCCAAATCCCAGCAAGGTATCGCTGAGCGCCACTGGCATCCGACGAATCACCAGCACCGGGACTGCGCCCAGTGCCGTGCCAAGCGCGCAGATTGCCCCGCCCTGCAAGGCACGCAGGATGCGCGGTTCCAGATCCAGCCAGGCCAGCCCGTGGGCCACCAGCAATGCAGTACCTGCCAATAGCAGCAGCGAACCAAACGCATAGCGAAACATTCGTCCGCTGCTGATCGCCAGTGTTTCAGTGCCCATAGTCGGCCTTAGATCTTGTTATTGGATGAATATCAGGCCAAGGCGGCCTGGTAGCGTGCGGCGACTTCCGGCCAGTTGATGACGCTGTAGAAGGCGTTGATGTATTCCGGGCGGCGGTTCTGGTAGAGCAAGTAGTAGGCGTGCTCCCAGACGTCCAGGCCGAGGATCGGCGTGTTGCCGTTCATCAGTGGGCTGTCCTGGTTGCCGCTGTTCTCGACCACCAGAGTCTTTTGTGGCGTGACGCTCAACCAGGCCCAGCCGCTGCCGAATCGGGTCAAGGCCGCCTTGGTGAAGGCTTCCTTGAAACTGTCGAAGCCGCCCAGTTGGGTCTCGATCGCTGTGCCTAGTGCGCCCTCGGGTTTGCCGCCGCCTTTGGGCGACATCACCGCCCAGAACAACGAATGGTTAGCGTGACCGCCACCTTGGTTGATCACCGCGGCGCGAAGTTTTTCCGGCAGTTGCTGGACGCTGGAGACCAGCTTTTCAACCGGCCAGCCCGCAAACTCGGTGCCCTCTACCGCTGCATTCAGATTGTTGATGTAGGTCTGGTGATGCTTGGTGTAGTGGATTTCCATGGTCTGCGCATCGATATGCGGCTCCAGGGCATCATAGGCGTAGGGCAAGGCAGGCAAGGTGTAGGACATATCAATGTGCTCCGTAGTAGGGACTGTTGCGGGTCGACGCTTGCGGTTGCGCCGCAGTGCCACCCAGCAAGCGATGGGTCCGCGGGTATTCGCCGTGATCACTGATGAAGTTCAACAGTTCGACGTAGGTCTTGCTGCTCTGGCGCAGCGCCGCCTCGCGCAATTGCGGGCTCAGGCGCGGGTCCTGCATGGTCTGCAACAGGCGTTGGTGGATAGCGCACAGGTATTCCGCGCTTTCCTCGGGCTGGTTCAGGCGCAGGTGCAAGTCCGCCAGGTTGTGGTGGGAGATGACGCAAGCCGCCACTGCTTCGTCGGCATCCGCCCAGCGCTCGAATAACACTTGAGCCAGGGCCAGGGCTTGCAAATAAGCCTCGCGAGCGTCAACCAATTCGCCCTGCATAAAGCAGCGATTGGCTCGTTCGATCGTGCGTTTCCAGTGCTCCATGGTGAGCCTCCAAAGCAGAGTCGGTGATTACACGCCGCCGGCCGTGAGCTTTTCAGGATCCAGCAGGATCTCGAGTTGGCTACGTGACAAGTCGGTGTGCTCAAGGGCGACATCCATTACCGGGCGGCCTTGCTGGTAGGCCTTCTTGGCAATTTCAGCGGCTTTTTGGTAACCAATGATCGGGTTGAGGGCCGTGACCAGGATCGGGTTGCGCGACAGCGCTTCCTTGAGCTTGGCCTCGTTGACTCTGAAGCTGGCGATGGCCTTGTCCGCCAGCAATCGGCTGGAGTTAGCCAGCAGTTCGAGGCTGCTGAGCAGGTTTTGGGCAATGATCGGCAGCATCACGTTGAGTTCAAAGTTGCCGGACTGGCCCGCAACAGTGATCACGGTGTCATTGCCGATGACTTGCGCAGCAACCATGGCAGTCGCTTCGGGGATCACCGGATTGACCTTGCCAGGCATGATCGAAGAGCCCGGCTGCAAGCCTTCCAGTTCGATTTCTCCCAGGCCTGCGAGCGGTCCGGAGTTCATCCAGCGCAAGTCGTTGGCAATTTTCATCAGCGAAACGGCGGTGGCTTTCAACTGGCCGGAGACGGCCACGGCGGTGTCCTGCGAGCCAATCAACGCGAACAGGTTCTTGCCCGGTGTGAATTTCACGCCGGTCAGGGTGCTCAGTTGCTGGCTGAAACGCGCAGCGAATTCCGGGTGTGCGTTGATCCCGGTGCCGACCGCCGTGCCGCCCTGGGCCAGGGCTTGCAAGCTCGGCAGCAAGTCCTGCAGGTGACCGATATTGGCTTTGAGTTGTTGTGCCCAGCCGTTGAGCACTTGGCTCATACGCACCGGCATGGCGTCCATCAAGTGGGTGCGTCCGGTTTTGATGAACGGGTGGACCTCCTCGGCCTTGCGTTCGATCACCTGCACCAAGTGCAGCAAGGCCGGCAGCGTTTGCTCGTGCAGCACCAATGCGGCGCTGACGTGAATCGTGGTCGGAATGATGTCGTTGCTGCTTTGGCCGCAGTTCACGTGGTCATTGGGGTTGACCGCCTCGCCCAGCAAACGGCTGGCGAGGGTCGCGATCACTTCGTTGGCGTTCATGTTGGAGCTGGTGCCGGAACCGGTCTGGAAGATATCCACCGGAAAGTGCGGCATGTAATCACCTTCCAGCAAACCCTGGGCGGCATCGACGATGGCTTTGCCTTGCCCTTCGCTGATCTGTTTGAGGTCGACGTTGACCTTGGCCGCGGCGGCCTTGGCCAGAATCAGGGCGCGAATGAATTGCGCTGGCATACGCAGGTTGCTGATCGGGAAGTTGTTCACCGCGCGCTGGGTTTGCGCGCCATACAAGGCCCCGGCAGGCACTTGCAGTTCGCCCATGCTGTCGCGTTCGATACGGGTGTTACTCATCGGAAGATCCTTGCACCAAGTCAGAAACGGAAAGGGAGGGCAGCAATTCGCAGGTCGCCAATTGCCAGGCAAAGGTCTGCCAGCGCTTGAGGCGGCAGGCACAGTGAGAGAGTTTTTCCAGGTCACGCAGCGGGCGCCACGCCTGGTCCAGGCACATGGATCGCCAATGCCAGGGCAAGGCGACATCGCTGGCTGTGTCGATCAACAAACGGAATGAGGTTTCAGCGATCGTCCACGGATGGGTCGCGGTGCAGCACGCCAGGTATCGACCCTCATTGAGGTAATGTTCGATCAGGCGAGGTTCATTGGGGTCGAGGCCGCAGCGAATCTGACGACTCATCCAGCGCCAGCTTTCCAGGTACGGATCCTCATGCAGGACAGAACTCATGATCCACACTCATTCGGTAATGATATTTATTATTAAATGATATTGAGAATCAAAACAAGGGTGGCACGTGAATCCAGCCGTGACGCGAGCATAAAAAAAGGCGCGCCATCTGTAGGATGGCGCGCCTTTTTTTGAGACGTTGAGTGTTTAGCTGCCGGCGACGGTCATCCGCTCGATCAACACCGACCCCGTGCGAATATTGCTGCGCAACTCCAAATCGTTACCGACGGCCACGATCTGCTTGAACATGTCGCGCATGTTGCCGGCGATAGTCACTTCCTGGACAGCGAACTGAATCTCGCCATTTTCCACCCAGAAACCGGCGGCGCCGCGGGAATAGTCACCTGTCACCATATTCAGGCCACTGCCCATCAATTCAGTCACCAGCAGGCCGCGGCCCATGCGACGCAGCAGCGCAGCCTGGTCTTCATCGCCATGGGTCACGAACAGGTTGTGCACGCCTCCGGAGTTGGCCGTGCTCGGCAGACCCAGCTTGCGACCGGCGTAAGTGCCCAACACGTACGAGACCAGCTCGCCCTTCTCGACGAACGGCTTGGCATAGGTCGCCAGGCCGTCACCGTCAAAGGCGGAACTGCCCATGGCACGCATCAGATGAGGACGCTCATCGATGGTCAGCCACTCAGGGAACAACTTCTGGCCGATTGCACCCTCGAGGAACGAGGACTTGCGGTACAGGTTCCCACCGGAAATCGCCCCCAGGAAGCTGCCAAACAGGCCGCCGGCAAGTTCGGCCGAGAACAGCACCGGCACTTCACATGTCGGCACCGGACGCGCGCCCAAACGGCTCGCCGCGCGCTGTGCAGCGCGCTGACCAATACTGACCGGGTTCGCCAGCAATTCACCCTGGCGGCTCACGTCGTACCAATAATCACGCTGCATCTGGCCATCGGCTTCGGCGATCATCACGCAGCTCAAGCTATGGCGAGTGGAGGCGTAACCGCCGATAAAACCGTGGCTGTTGCCGTAAACACGGCAACCCTGATGGGTGCTCAGGGTGGTGCCATCAGCATTCTTGATACGGGGATCGACATCAAATGCCGCGGCTTCGCAGATCAGCGCTTGCTCGATAGCCTGCTCAGGCGTGATGTCCCAGGCGTGAAAGAGGTCGAAATCCTTCAAGTCCTTGGCCATAAGCGCTTTGTCGGCCAAGCCCGAGCTTTCATCTTCGGACGTGTGCTTGGCAATCGCCAATGCAGCAGCGACAGTTTCGCGTATCGCTTCCGGCCCGCTGGCCGACGTACTCGCCGAGCCTTTGCGCTGCCCCGAATACAAGGTGATACCAAAACCCTGATCGCGATTGAATTCGACAGTTTCCACTTCCCGCTGGCGCACCGACGTCGACAGCCCCTGCTCCAGCGAGACGGCCACTTCACAGGCACTGGCACCCTGGCGCTTGGCTTCGGCAAGGATCTGCTCGACTTGTTCCTGCAGTGCCGGTAACGCTTGCGGACCGACGCTTTGGGCTGCACTCATGGTTTTCTCCACTCAAATTCTGCTTTCGGTTAAGGCCATCGAGCGACCGGGCCGGACAAGCGGCCCCCGACTGGTTATCATGGCGGCGTTTCTTTGCGGACTGCCACCATGGTTGATTCTTACGACGACTCCCTCGATGGGGAGAAAAGCAAAACCCAGGTCAAACGCGAGCTGCATGCTCTGGTTGACCTTGGCGAGCGCCTTACAACGCTCAAGCCGGATTTGGTTGCAAAACTGCCACTGACCGACGAAATGCGCCGGGCCCTGGCGGATGCGCCGAAGCACACCGCGAATATCGCGCGTAAACGGCACATCATGTTTATCGGCAAATTGATGCGCGATCAGGACACTGACGCCATTTTGACTTTGCTCGATCAACTCGATGCCTCCACTCGCCAGTACAACGAACGCTTCCATAACCTGGAACGTTGGCGTGACCGCCTGATTTCGGGCGATGACGCTGTACTGGAGAAATTCGTGGTGGACTACCCGGACGCGGACCGCCAGCAACTGCGCTCCCTGATCCGTCAGGCCCAGCACGAACTGGCGCAAAACAAGGCTCCGGCCACCAGCCGTAAAATTTTCAAGTACATCCGTGAGCTGGACGAGACTCAACGCGGCCTGCGCTGATCCTCTTCCCCGGGTGGCGTTCTGCGCCACCCGAAGCTCCACCGCTTACGACCCCGTGCCACCCACGGTGATCGCATCAATCTTCAACGTTGGCTGGCCAACGCCGACCGGCACCGACTGCCCATCCTTGCCGCACGTGCCCACGCCGCTGTCCAGCGACAGGTCGTTACCGACCATCGACACCTTGCTCATGGCTTCCGGCCCGTTACCAATCAACGTCGCCCCTTTGACCGGCGCGGTAATCTTGCCGTCTTCGATCAGGTACGCCTCGCTGGTGGAAAACACAAACTTGCCACTGGTGATATCCACCTGGCCGCCGCCGAGGTTCGCGCAGTAGATCCCGCGTTTGACCGAGGCGATGATTTCCGCCGGATCGCTTTCGCCACCGAGCATGTAGGTGTTGGTCATACGTGGCATCGGCAAGTGCGCGTAGGACTCGCGACGGCCGTTACCGGTGCGCGCCACGCCCATCAGGCGCGCATTGAGTTTGTCCTGCATGTAGCCCTTGAGCACACCGTTTTCAATCAGCGTGGTGCACTCGGTCGGCGTGCCTTCGTCGTCAACGCTCAACGAACCACGGCGACCCGCCAAGGTGCCGTCATCGACGATGGTGCACAGCTTGGACGCGACCATCTCGCCCATGCGCCCACTGTAGGCCGAACTGCCCTTGCGGTTGAAGTCACCCTCCAGGCCGTGGCCCACCGCTTCGTGCAGCAAAACCCCGGACCAACCCGAACCCAATACCACCGGCAAGGTACCGGCCGGTGCAGGAATGGCTTCCAGGTTAACCAGCGCCTGGCGCAGCGCCTCGCGGGCGTAGCCCATGGCGCGGTCATCGGAAAGGAAATACCGGTAGTCGGTACGCCCGCCGCCGCCATGGCCACCGCGCTCGCGGCGACCATTCTGCTCGACGATCACACTGACATTAAACCGTACCAGCGGCCGTACATCCGCCGCCAGCCCACCATCGGTGGACGCCACCAGAATGCGTTCCCACACACCGGCCATGCTCACGGTCACTTGCTGTATGCGCGGGTCGAGGGCACGGGTGGCGGCGTCGATACGCTTGAGTAAATCGACCTTTTCCGCACGACTGATCACTTCCAGAGGGTTATCCGGCGCGTACAACTGCGCCACGTCCTGAGTACTGAACGCCTGCACCGTGCCGTTTTGGCCCGCGCGGGAAATCGAGCGCGCTGCGCGTGCCGCCAGACCCAGTGCTTCAAGAGTGATGGCATTACTGTAGGCAAACCCGGTCTTTTCACCGGATTGCGCACGCACGCCCACGCCCTGGTCAAGGTTGAAACTGCCTTCTTTGACGATGCCGTCTTCGAGGGCCCATGACTCGGAAATCTGCCCCTGGAAATACAGGTCCGCCGCGTCGATGCCTGGCCCGGCCAGGTCGCCGAGCACGGTTTGCAAGCTTTCGATGGTCACGCCACCGGGTGCCAGGAGGTGTTCACTGACTGAGGACAACAACTCGCTCATAGGTTTGGCCTTAAATTCATCGTTCCGAAGCAGGTCGCTGCGCGCCCTGCGAGAAAAAGCGCCGATGGTTGACCACCGGCATGCGCGTCCGAATCGACGCTTGTTCACTGCTATCGCGTTCGGCCAACAACACCGCTTCGCCTTGATCCTGTTGTGTCAGCACGCGCCCCCAAGGGTCGACAATCGCTGCGTGGCCAAAGGTTTCCCGTGGGCCTGGGTGTACGCCGCCCTGAGCAGCTGCCAGCAAGTAGCACTGGGTTTCAATGGCTCGCGCCCGAATCAGCACATCCCAATGTGCAGCGCCCGTCACCGCGGTAAAGGCCGAGGGCGCGGTAATCAATTCAGCTCCCGCCGCACGCAATTCGCTGTACAGCTCGGGGAACCTCAGGTCGTAGCACACCGTCAGGCCCAATCGCCCCACCGGCGTGTCCGCTACCACTACATTGCTCCCGAAAGCATAGTCGTCAGATTCGCGATAACGACCCCGCGCATCTGCTACATCCACATCGAACAAGTGCAGCTTGTCGTAACGGGCAACGATTTCGCCCTGGTCATCGATCAGCAGCGAGCAAGCGTTGGACTTGGCGTTGGGTTGGTCCTTGGGCGGCAACGGCAAAGTACCGGCCACTATCCATAAGGTGAGGTCGCGAGCGGTCTGTTTCAACCACGGCAGGATCGGGCCTTCGCCCAAAGCTTCGGCGCGGCCGAGATCGGCTACGTCACGGCGGCCCATGGCGGCGAAGTTTTCCGGCAGTACCGCCAGCTTCGCACCGCCCGCCGCCGCTTGCTCCAGCAAGCGCCTGGCCTGGGCCAGGTTGGCCAGAACATCGCTCTTGCTGACCATTTGAATTACCGCAAAGGACATAGGCCGACACTCCGTAAAGGGCATGCGGCCATGCTACTCCACAGCCTCTCAGTTTGGTTTTTCAAATGGCTTGTCGAAGGTGATTTTTGGATCCTTCCAAGGCCCTTGCACCTTGTACTGCACGCTGGCGAAGCGCGAAACACGATCGCCAATCAACTTGTCGATCAGGAATAACGCGCCACCAATGGCCGGTGCCCCGACAATCAAAGCGGCAATCGGCAGGTTATTGGTCACCGGCAACGTGACCAGCAGCTTGGCGTCGACGCGGTCGGCTACCAGGTCCAGCGTGCCATTGAGTTCCAGGTTGGTGGAAGGCCCGGTCATGGTGATGGGTTCACGCGTCACAAACACGCCATTGCTGGCCGCGAGCAAGCCTTTGACCCGGTCATAGCTCAAGCCTTTGCCAAGCAAGTCCGAGAAGTCCAGACGCAAGCGGCGCCCGATGGAGTTGAAGTTCAGCAAGCCAAATACCCGCAGAGCCTGCGCGCCACCTTCGACCTCAACGAACTGGCCTTTGCGGAACGCTGCATCCAGGCTACCGGAGAAGCGCTTGGGACCGACCCAAGCCGGGGAGCCCGGCCAACGACCGTCCACATCCAGATGGAAGTCCTCACTGGTTACCGTCGGCGCAAACCCCCAGCCTTTGAGCACATCGGCGATGTTCTTGCCGTCCAGGCGACCTTTGTACCAACTGCTGCTGTTACCCGGCGCGCCTTCCCAACCACCAGCGCCGTTGAGCTGCATGCCTTTGAGGCCAAGGTCCAGATTGTTAAAGGCCAGGCCTTTGGCCGTCGGCCGTACTTTCAGTGACCAGGCGCCCACCAAGTCCGGCCCCTGGAACAGTTGATTGATGGAGATATCCAGCGCTGGGATGTCCTTGGGGTCGACATCCGCCAACGGGTCGGGCGCGTTTTCGTCGGCCTGTGCCTTCGGATCCACCGCCGGCAATTTCACGTACTGCAGGTTGATCGCAATAGGCGCGCCCTTGGCATCCGGAAGGTTCACAGCACCTTTGGCTTGCTGACTGTCGAACTGCAACCCCCATGCGGACGGTTTGCGATCGAGTTGCAGGTTGACCTGGTCAAATTGGGTACCAAAACCGCTCAACTTGCCCACCTTGAAATCAGCACCGCTGAGCAGTTGCTTGGCATTGCCGCCTGGGTCATTGCCGGCGTAACGGTCGACCAGTTTCTTCCAAGGGTCTATATCCAGCTCCGACAGCACGCCACGAATGCGCAAGCCTTTGGCAGCCGGCAGCACGGCATCGCCGTCCCCCAGGAACAACTCCCCGCGACCCTCATTGAATTTGTCTGGAGGCGACGCAAAGGTGAAGCTCGCCAGCTCGCCATAATCGAACCAGTAGCGGCGCTCAGCCCCCTGCAAGGTCATGCGGAACACGCTGTCGCGCCCCTGGCTGGCGGGCATGCCGAACGGTGCGGGCAGGTCGACCGCTACGCCTTTCATGTTGGAACTGACCATCAGTTGGCTGTCGGCGCCGTCCAGTGTCACTTGCAATTGGTAGGGGATATCGCCGGACACCGGCAGCGGTTGGCTAATTTTCAACCAATCCGTCAAGCGCTTAACCGTGACCTGCCCTTTGGCGGTGATACGCGTGCTGATATTGCCTGGTTTGCCATCGGCAATGATCTGCGCGGTGATCGGACGATCAAACGCCTGGGCGGAGATGTTCTGGCCACTCAGCCCCTTGGTGCTGTCAAAGCGGAAATCGCCCTTGAGCTGGCTCAAGTCCAGAGTCGGCTCGGCCAATTGCAGGCGGGACTTGTCGGTCTGAAAATCCACCACAATCTTGGGTTCGGTGCCTTTGACCAGCGGAATATCCAGGTCCAGCTTGCCTTGCAGGTCGCCCTCGCCTTTCCAGCCGGCAAACGTCGAGCCGGTGCCGATCGGCGCTTCCTGAAGGATCTTCAAGCCATCCCCCAGACCACCCGCGAATCCACCGGTGATCAGCAGATGACTGTCTTTACCGGCTGGCGCGTGTGGAATATTGACGTAGACGTCCTTGACCTTGGTATCGAGCAATTGGCCCTTGCTCGCCAGGATGCGTACGCCGCTCTCCTCGACAAACACTTCACCATTGACCTTGCTCACATGCGGCCAGCCTGGCTGGAACGCCAGTTCGGCATCGTGCACCTTGAAAAACAGGCTGATATTGCGTGCAGCCGGCAGTGCGTCATGGTTCAGCGAACCTTGGTACTGGAAGAAACCTTGGTCAACCGCGCCTTTGAGGATCGCTGTGCGCAACCACTCATCCAGCGACGGGCTCAATACCGCCGGCAAATACTTGGGTGTAAAACGGCCATCGCCATCGACCATGCCGACCCGCAGGTCCATATAGTCTTCCTGGCTGTGATCGAAATGCAGGCGAATCAGGAAGTCTGCCGCAACCTTGCCTTCTTCGCCGAGCACCTTGATGTAGGGGGCGATCAGGGTGAAACCTTCTTTATCCAGCTTCCACGTCAGGCGTGCATTGGCCTGGATGTACTGCCACGGCTTGGCAAAGATCGGGTACAGGTGCAAGGAGAAGTCCTTGCTGTCCATGCGCAACTCACCGTGCCCAAGGTCGCCGCTGATACTGCCGGACACGTTGCGCGCAGCCGGCGCGCCGAAGTAGGCATCAAACCCGATGCGCTCGAGGTTGGCGGCAAAACTGACCTTCTGATCGCTCGTGTCCTGGGGACGGAAATCCACCAGTACGTTGCGCAGCATGCCAGTGGCATTGAGGTGTTCGACGGCTTTTGCAAAGCCTTCCGGCAGGGGCGCCAAGGCATTCAGCAGCGGCGTAATGGGCGTGAGGTCAAGGCGGTCGGCCTGAAGTTTCCAGACCTCCAGATCCTTGTCGGTAGCCAGGCTCTGCTGCAATTGCAGGCGCGACTCCCAGAGCGTGTCACCGATGTTCATTGCCAACGAGTCAAACAGCACATTGAGGCCGCTCTCACTGCGTTGCAGGTAAGCCGTGAGGGCAAGGTTTTCGATATGGACCGGCTTGCGGTCGGCGTAGCTGCCTTTCACCTGGGGTGAGTTGAGACGCGCCACCGCGCTTTGCACGGTGCCTTTGGCCCAGGTCAGCCAGAATTCGCCGCCGGCCTTGAACTGCGTGACTTTCCATTGCTGGGTCAGCCTGCCGGGTATCCATTTGGCCCAGTCGCTTTGCGGAAGGCTCAGGTAAGCCTGGACCTCACCGTCTTTCCAAGCGCTGGCGCGAATACGTGTACGCAGGTTGACAGCCAGTGGCTGGCCATCCGGCAGGGTCAGGCGGGCATCGAGGCGCTGGCGAGTGGCGCCGGTGTGCAAGCTGAGGCCCACGTAAGTCAGGGTCAGCGGCGCCTGGCCGAACGGTTGCAGCGTGACCTGGCTATCGAGCAACGACACGCGCTTGACCATCTGCATGCGCGTCAGCAACTGCTCAGGGTCCAACGGCTGATCGTCCTGTACCGGCAGGCCCTGGAGCGCCCAGTGGCCATCCTTGTCTTCCTTGACGCTCAACTGCAGCCCGCTGACTTCCAGGTGGGCTATGCGCACCTCGCGGGCCATCAGGCTGGCCCAGATATCCGGCACCACTTCAACCTGGTCCAGGCGCAAGGCACTGCTGCCCTCGCCGACCATCACGTCGTGAGCCAGCAACACGGGGGCGAAACCGCTCCAGCGGCCTTCCAGGCTGCCGATTTGCACGGGCATGTCCACCGCAGCCTGAGCCTTGGCTTCGATTTCGGCGCGGTATTCAGCCACCAGCGGGGTCAATTCACGACCCAGGCTCACGTACACCGCAGCCAACACCAGCACCAAGGCACACAAGCCCAGGCCCCAACGGGTCAAAGCGGCAAAAAAGCGTATCAGACGCTCCATGTCAGGCGACCCTCAAAGCAGTTGACGGACGGCAGATCAAGGTCTGCCGTTCTCGAAGAAATTAAGCGATTGGGGATCAGAGCAGCACCACGTCATATTGTTCCTGGGAATACATGGTTTCGACCTGGAAGCGAATCGTGCGCCCGATAAAACCCTCCAGCTCGGCGACGTTACCAGACTCTTCATCGAGTAACCGATCGACAACTTTCTGGTTGGCGAGCACTCTATAACCTTCGGCCTGATAGGCGCGTGCCTCCCGTAGAATTTCGCGGAAAATCTCGTAGCAAACCGTTTCCGGGGTCTTCAACTTGCCGCGCCCCTGGCAGCTGCTGCAGGGTTCGCAGAGCACTTGCTCAAGGCTTTCGCGGGTGCGCTTGCGGGTCATCTGCACCAGGCCCAGCTCGGTGATGCCGATGATGTTGGTCTTGGCGTGATCGCGCTCCAGTTGCTTCTCGAGGGTACGCAGCACCTGGCGCTGGTGCTCTTCGTCTTCCATGTCGATGAAGTCAATGATGATGATGCCGCCCAGGTTGCGCAGGCGCAGTTGGCGGGCAATCGCGGTGGCGGCTTCAAGGTTGGTCTTGAAGATGGTCTCTTCGAGATTGCGGTGGCCGACAAACGCGCCGGTATTGACGTCGATGGTGGTCATGGCCTCTGCCGGGTCCACGACCAGGTAGCCGCCGGATTTGAGCGGTACTTTGCGCTCCAGGGCTTTCTGGATTTCGTCTTCGACACCATAAAGATCGAAGATCGGCCGCTCGCCGGGGTAATGCTCCAGGCGGTCGGCAATTTCCGGCATCAATTCGGCGACAAATTGTGTGGTGCGCTGGAAGGTTTCCCGCGAGTCGATGCGAATTTTCTCGATTTTCGGGCTGACCAAATCGCGCAATGTACGCAGCGCGAGGCCAAGGTCTTCATAGATCACGCTCGGCGCGCCAATGGTTTTGATCTGTGCGCCGATCTGGTCCCACAGGCGCCGCAGGTATCGGATATCCATGAGGATTTCATCGGCGCCGGCGCCTTCTGCGGCCGTGCGCAGGATGAAACCACCCGCTTCCTTGATGCCCTCGGCAGCCACGCAATCGCTGACCACCTTTTTAAGGCGCTCACGCTCGGCTTCGTCCTCGATTTTCAAGGAAATACCGACATGCGCAGTGCGCGGCATGTACACGAGGTAACGCGAAGGAATCGACAATTGAGTAGTCAGCCGCGCGCCCTTGGAACCGATCGGGTCCTTGGTGACCTGCACCACCAGGCTCTGCCCTTCGTGTACCAGCGCGCTGATGCTTTCAACCGCCGGGCCTTCGCGCAGGGAAATTTCCGATGCATGGATAAACGCGGCACGGTCCAGGCCAATGTCGACAAATGCCGCCTGCATGCCTGGCAACACACGCACTACTTTACCTTTATAGATATTGCCGACAATGCCGCGCTTCTGGGTGCGCTCGACGTGCACTTCTTGCAGAACACCGTTCTCTACCACCGCCACGCGCGATTCCATCGGCGTGATATTGATCAGAATCTCTTCACTCATGGCTGGGTCTCGTTCAGGCGTTTTCACAATAGTGACCGATCGCTTAAGGCTTGGCGCTGGGATACGGCGTTCAGCGCGCGGTAAGGTTTTGCCAACAGGGTATGCCGAATTGACCAAGCAGTTGCGCGGTTTCGCACACGGGCAGGCCTACCACGGCGGAATAGCTGCCATTGAGCCCGGCGACAAACACCGATCCAAGCCCCTGGATAGCATAGCCGCCTGCCTTGTCCTGAGGTTCGCCGCTGTGCCAGTAGGTTGTAGCCTCCTCGACAGAAATAGCGCGAAAACGTACCCGGCTGCTTACACATCGAGTTTCGCTGCGCTCGCCGTCGGTGACAGCAATGGCGGTGAGGACGTCATGCTCGCGTCCCGACAGGGCCATCAACATCGCCAGGGCGTCGGCCTGGTCCACCGGTTTGCCAAGGATCTGACCATCAACGATCACGGCCGTGTCGGCGCCCAGCACGCAGGCGCCGGCAGTCTTTTCAAGCGCAACAAAACCCGCCGTAGCCTTGCCGTGCGCAAGGCGCTCGACGTAGGCAACAGCGGATTCGTTTGTAAGAGGAGTTTCATCAATGGCGGCGCTGACCACGGTGAAAGGCACACCGATCTGCGTCAACAGTTCACGCCGCCTTGGGGAGCCCGAGGCCAGATAAAGCAAATTCATTGCAGACTCTCCCTGTAGGGTTCGATAACCAGGCAGAGCCTCGCAATCCATTCAATTGATTTTATAGCGGCGACGTAAACCACGCAGACCGAAGCTGACCCAAGGCCACAGCAACGCACTGACCAGGGCCGGCAATACCAGGGCCAGGGTCGGCTGGCGGTTACCGGTCAATGCGCTAAGCCACAGTTGCACCAACTGCGCCAGGCCGAAGATCACCAGAATCACCAGGCACTGCTGCCACATCGGGAACATGCGCAACCGCTGCTGCAATGACAGCACCAGGAAAGTAATCAGGGTCAGGATCAGCGCGTTCTGACCAAGCAAGGTGCCATAGAGCACGTCTTCCGCCAAGCCCAGGCACATCGCTGTGACCATGCCTACCTTATGCGGCAAGGTCAGCGACCAGAACGCCAGGAGCAAGGCGAGCCAGAGCGGTCGCAGGATTTCCATGAATTGCGGCAACGGCGAAACGCTGAGCAGCAAGCCGATGGCGAAAGTCAGCCAGACGATCCAGCCATTGCGCGAATGCGTACCGGCCATTATTCCTCCCTCTGCCGCGTGGTTGCCGGCGCTGCGGCCGCTGGTCGGGTTGCCGGCGTGGCAGGCGGTTTAGCCGCTGGCGCTGTAGCGGCTGGCGTCGTGGCCGGTGGCTTGGTCGCAGCCGGTTTGGCTGGGCGGGCGCTGTGGGCCGCAGGTTTGACAGGCGTCGCCACTGGCGCGACCGGGGTCGCGGCAGGTGCAGGTGGCCCCATAAAGGCTGGTTTTGGCACCGTGGCAGGAATGACCGGCGCGGTGCCGTTCTGCTTGTCTTCTGCTTCCTGCGCCTGGGCAGCGTCGTTGGCACGCTCTTCGGGCGTACGGTTGTCGCTGAACACCAGCAGCAGGTAACGGCTGCGGTTCAAGGCAGCCGTCGGGACCGCACGCACAATGGCGAACGGCTGGCCGGAATCGTGGATGACTTCCTTGACCGTCGCTACCGGGTAACCCGCGGGGAACCGCTGACCCAGGCCGGAACTGACCAACAGGTCGCCTTCCTTGATGTCGGCAGTGTCGGCCACATGACGCAACTCAAGACGCTCCGGGTTACCGGTACCGCTGGCAATCGCACGCAAGCCGTTGCGGTTGACCTGCACCGGAATGCTGTGGGTGGTGTCCGTCAGCAGTAACACGCGCGAAGTGTAGGGCATCAGCTCGACCACCTGGCCCATCAGGCCACGGGCGTCGAGCACCGGTTGGCCCAGGACCACGCCGTCGCGCTCACCCTTGTTGATGATGATGCGATGGGTGAAGGGATTGGGGTCCATGCCGATCAACTCGGCCACTTCGACCTTCTCGTTGACCAATGCCGAAGAGTTAAGCAACTCGCGCAGCCGAACGTTCTGCTCGGTGAGGGCCGCCAGCTTTTGCATGCGCCCCTGCAAGAGCAGGTTTTCGGTCTTGAGTTTTTCGTTCTCGGCGACAAGCTCAGTGCGGCTGCCGAACTGGCTGGCCACGCCCTGATAAAGCCGTTGCGGCAGGTCGGTGATCCAGTAAGTCTGCATCAACACCAGCGACATCTGGCTACGCACGGGCTTGAGCAGTGCAAAGCGGGCATCGACCACCATCAGCGCGACCGAAAGCACGACCAGCACCAATAAGCGCACGCCCAATGAGGGGCCTTTGGCGAAAAGCGGTTTAATAAGCCGCTCCTCCCGGGCAAATGTTCTCTTTATTCATACGGCATCAAACCGGCCTGGATGCAGATTGAAGAAGATAAACGCCAACAGGCAGCACTGCAAAGTGCTGCCTGCGGGCGAAGCATGAACCATTCCGGCAATCTTATTCGCTGGAAAGCAGGTCCATGGTGTGTTTATCCATCATTTCCAGTGCACGGCCACCGCCACGGGCGACGCAGGTCAGCGGGTCTTCGGCGACGATCACCGGCAGGCCTGTTTCCTGGGCCAGCAGCTTGTCGAGGTCGCGCAGCAAGGCGCCACCACCGGTCAGCACCAGGCCACGCTCGGCGATGTCGGAAGCCAGCTCCGGAGGCGATTGCTCCAGGGCGCTCTTCACTGCCTGAACGATGGTGGCCAGGGACTCTTGCAGAGCTTCCAGCACTTCATTGGAGTTCAGGGTGAAAGCACGTGGAACGCCTTCGGCCAGGTTGCGACCGCGAACATCAACTTCGCGAACTTCGCCGCCCGGGTAAGCGGTGCCGATTTCCTGCTTGATGCGCTCGGCGGTGGATTCGCCGATCAAGCTGCCGTAGTTACGACGCACATAGGTAATGATCGCTTCATCGAAACGGTCGCCGCCTACGCGCACGGATTCGGCATACACCACACCGTTCAGGGAAATCAGGGCGATTTCAGTGGTACCACCACCGATATCCACCACCATCGAACCGCGCGCTTCTTCGACCGGCAGGCCGGCGCCGATAGCGGCAGCCATAGGCTCTTCGATCAGGAATACTTCGCGGGCACCGGCGCCAAGGGCCGATTCACGGATGGCGCGACGCTCAACCTGGGTGGACTTGCATGGAACGCAGATCAGCACACGAGGGCTGGGCTGCAGGAAACTGTTTTCGTGAACCTTGTTGATGAAGTACTGCAGCATCTTCTCGCAGACGCTGAAGTCGGCGATCACGCCGTCTTTCATCGGACGAATGGCAGCGATGTTGCCTGGTGTTCGGCCGAGCATGCGCTTGGCCTCGGTGCCAACGGCAACGACACTTTTCTGATTACCATGGGTCCGAATGGCCACAACCGATGGCTCATTCAGAACGATACCGCGCTCGCGCACGTAAATAAGGGTGTTGGCAGTGCCCAGGTCAATGGAAAGATCGCTGGAAAACATGCCACGCAGTTTCTTGAACATGGGGAAAGGACCCTAGGCAACGCGTGGGTAAAAAAGTGCGGCAAACTCTAACAACGACAGGGATTTTGGGCAAGGCGCCAATGTGCTAAATTGGCCGACTTTCTGTGCACCAACCCCCACAATCGCGGCCATATGACCGTAGAAATGCGGTAGTGTTCCGACAATCTAACACACGGACGCCCTCCGTTCTGTTTTCCACTGGAGAATCCCATGGCGCTTGAACGCTCCGACGTGGAAAAAATCGCTCATCTGGCCTCGCTTGGCCTGAATGAAGCCGATCTTCCACAGACCACCGCAGCCCTGAACAGCATTCTCGGGCTGGTTGACCAAATGCAGGCCGTCAATACCGACGGCATCGAGCCCCTGGCTCACCCGCTGGAAGCCAGCCAGCGCCTGCGCGCAGACGTTGTGACCGAGCGAAATAATCGCGAGGCCTACCAGTCCATCGCGCCAGCGGTCGAAAACGGCCTGTACCTGGTTCCGAAAGTCATCGACTAAAGGGAAAGAGCCTTTCATGCATCACATGACTCTGGCCGAGATCGCCCGCGGTCTCGCCGACAAAAAGTTTTCTTCCGAAGAGCTGACCAAGACCCTGCTTGCGCGTATCGCCGAGCTTGATCCGAAGGTCAACAGCTTCATCAGCCTCACCGAAGAGCTGGCCCTGAGCCAGGCCAAGGCCGCCGACGTACGTCGCGCCAACGGTGAGAATGGCGCCCTGCTGGGCGCACCAATTGCCCACAAAGACCTGTTCTGCACCCAGGGCATTCGCACCAGTTGCGGCTCGAAGATGCTCGACAACTTCAAGGCGCCCTACGATGCCACGGTCGTGTCCAAGCTGGCCGCCGCGGGCGCCGTGACCCTGGGCAAGACCAACATGGACGAATTCGCCATGGGTTCTGCCAACGAGTCGAGCTACTACGGCGCAGTGAAAAACCCGTGGAACCTGGAGCACGTGCCAGGCGGTTCGTCCGGTGGTTCGGCTGCCGCGGTTGCCGCGCGCTTTCTGCCGGCGGCTACCGCTACCGACACCGGCGGCTCGATCCGTCAGCCCGCCGCGTTCACCAACCTCACCGGTTTGAAGCCGACCTACGGTCGTGTTTCCCGTTGGGGCATGATCGCCTACGCCTCCAGCCTGGATCAGGGCGGCCCGCTGGCACGCACGGCTGAAGACTGCGCGATTTTGTTACAAGGTATGGCCGGGCTTGATAAGCAGGACTCCACCAGCATCGACGAACCGGTGCCGGACTACAGCGCCAGCCTCAATACCTCGCTCAAAGGCCTGCGTATTGGCGTGCCGAAAGAGTATTTCAGCGCCGGCCTCGACCCGCGTATCGCCGAACTGGTGCACAACAGCGTCAAGACGCTGGAACAGCTCGGCGCCGTGATCAAGGAAATCAGCCTGCCGAACAACCAGCACGCGATTCCTGCCTACTACGTGATCGCGCCGGCAGAAGCCTCTTCCAACCTGTCGCGTTTCGACGGCGTGCGCTTCGGCTATCGCTGTGAACACCCGAAAGGCCTCGAAGACCTGTACAAACGCTCGCGCGGCGAAGGCTTTGGCGCCGAAGTCCAACGTCGGATCATGGTCGGTGCCTACGCCCTGTCCGCCGGCTACTACGACGCGTACTACCTCAAGGCGCAAAAAATCCGTCGCCTGGTCAAGAACGACTTCATGGCTGCCTTCGAAGAAGTCGACGTGATCCTCGGCCCAACCACGCCGAACCCGGCCTGGAAGCTCGGCGCCAAGACCGGCGACCCGATCGCCGAGTACCTGGAAGACCTGTACACCATCACGGCCAACCTCGCGGGCTTGCCGGGCTTGTCCATGCCGGCTGGTTTCGTCGATGGCCTGCCGGTCGGCGTGCAATTGCTCGCCCCGTATTTCCAGGAAGGCCGCCTGCTCAATGTGGCGCACCAGTACCAGTTGAACACCGACTGGCACACTCGCACCCCAACCGGCTTCTGAGGAGAACACTATGCAATGGGAAGTTGTGATCGGGCTGGAGATTCATACCCAGCTCGCCACCCAATCGAAGATTTTCTCCGGTAGTGCCACCACGTTCGGCGCAGAGCCCAACACCCAGGCCAGCCTGGTAGACCTGGGCATGCCCGGCGTGCTGCCGGTGCTGAACCAGGAAGCAGTGCGCATGGCGGTGATGTTCGGCCTGGCGATTGACGCCGAGATCGGCCAGCACAACGTGTTCGCGCGCAAAAACTACTTCTACCCGGACCTGCCCAAGGGCTACCAGATCAGCCAGATGGAATTGCCGATTGTCGGCAAGGGCTACCTGGACATTCCGCTGGAAGACGGCACCATCAAACGGGTCGGCGTGACCCGCGCGCACCTGGAAGAAGACGCCGGCAAGAGCCTGCACGAAGAATTCCCGGGCGCTACCGGTATCGACTTGAACCGTGCCGGCACGCCGTTGCTGGAAATCGTGTCCGAGCCGGACATGCGCAGCGCCAAGGAAGCCGTGGCCTACGTCAAGACCATCCACGCGCTGGTGCGTTACCTGGGCATCTGCGACGGCAACATGGCCGAAGGCTCGCTGCGTTGCGACTGCAACGTGTCGATCCGTCCCAAGGGCCAGGTCGAGTTCGGCACCCGCTGCGAGATCAAGAACGTCAACTCGTTCCGCTTCATCGAAAAAGCCATCAACAGCGAAGTGCGTCGCCAGATCGAACTGATCGAAGACGGCGGCAAGGTCATCCAGCAGACTCGCCTGTACGACCCGAACAAAGACGAAACCCGCGCCATGCGCAGCAAAGAGGAAGCCAACGACTACCGTTACTTCCCCGACCCGGACCTGTTGCCGGTGATGCTTGAAGACTCGTTCCTCAATGACATCCGCGCCACCCTGCCGGAATTGCCGCAGCACAAACGCGAGCGTTTCCAGGCGCAGTTCGGCCTGTCGGTCTACGATGCCAGCGTGTTGGCCTCTAGCCGCGAACAAGCCAACTACTTCGAAAAAGTCGTGAGCATCGCCGGCGACGCCAAGTTGGCGGCCAACTGGGTGATGGTTGAGCTGGGCAGCCTGTTGAACAAACAGGGCCTGGAAATCGACGAAGCGCCGGTGACCGCCGAGCAACTGGGCGGCATGCTGCTGCGCATCAAGGACAACACCATCTCCGGCAAAATCGCCAAGACGGTGTTTGAAGCGATGGCCGCAGGCGAAGGCAGCGCCGATGAGATCATCGAGAAGCGCGGCCTCAAGCAAGTCACCGACAGCGGCGCGATCTCGGCCGTGCTCGATGAAATGCTGGCGGCCAACGCCGAACAGGTCGAGCAATACCGCGCCGCAGACGAAGCCAAGCGCGGCAAAATGTTCGGCTTCTTTGTCGGCCAGGCGATGAAAGCCTCCAAAGGCAAAGCCAACCCGCAACAGGTGAACGAACTGCTGAAAAGCAAGCTCGAAGGCTGATTCGCGGTGAAAGGGTCCGGGCGGGATTTCATGCCCAACTCGGACCCCATGTGGGAGCTGGCTTGCCTGCGATAGCAGTGCCTCGGTGCAACTGCAACACCGAGGTGCCTGTATCGCAGGCAAGCCAGCTCCCATATTTACAATGGGGACTTACTTAACGTGAAGCGTCTACTCGGCCTGCTGGCCCTGTTCTCTATGTTGGCCGGTTGCGCCAGCGGCCTCATCGACCCCAACGGCTACGACGAAACCGGCACCGCCTCCTATTACGGCGCCAAGCACCATGGCAACAAGACTGCCAGCGGTGAACCTTTCAACCAGAACACCCTGACCGCCGCCCATCGGCGCCTGCCCTTCGGCACCCAGGTCAAGGTGACCAACCTTAACAACAACAGATTCGTGGTCGTGCGCGTCAACGATCGCGGCCCGCATACCCGTGGGCGCCTGATCGACGTTTCACGCAAGGCTGCCGAACAACTCGGTATGCTGGGCAGCGGCACTGCACGGGTTCGCGTGCAGGCGCTGAACAACTGATAAAGGAGCCCTGGCCATTTTCGGATTAACCGCCCTCTCGCCCTGGAGCCTGATCGAGCTGATCAGTGGCCTGGTGTTGCTGATCGTCGGCGCCGAAATTCTGGTGCGCGCCGCCGTGCGCCTGGCGGCCAGCCTCAAGGTGCGGCCACTGATTATCGGCTTGAGCATCGTCGCTTTCGGCAGCAGTGCGCCGCAGATGACCGTGAGCCTGCAGGCCACCCTGGCCGGCAATACCGATATCGCCGTGGGCAGCGTCATCGGCAGCAGTATCTTCAACACCCTCGTCACCCTGGGCCTGGCTGCGTTGATCATTCCGCTGCGCGTCTCGCGGCAGTTGGTGCGGCTGGACATCCCGGTGATGATTTTCGCCGGCCTCTTGGTGTTTACCCTGGCCGGCAATGAAGAACTGACACCGCTCGACGGCCTTTTCTTACTGGTTGCGCTGATAGCCTACCTCGGTGTTTTGCACTACCAGACCCGCCATTCCCGCCGTCCACGCACGCTGGACACGGTGGCCCGCGCGCCCTGGCTCAGCAGCGCATCGTTGATACTGGGCGGGTTGTTGATTCTGGTGCTGGCCGGGCATTTGCTGCTGGGCGCAGCGGTGGATGTAGCAAGCGACCTGGGCCTGTCCGAACGCATCATCGGCCTGACGCTGATCGGTGTTGGCACCTCACTGCCGTGCCTGGCCACCTCGCTGATTGCCGCGTTGCGCGGCGAGCGCGAGATTGCCGTGGGCAACGTGATTGGCAGCAACCTGTTCAACCTGCTTGGCGTACTAGGGTTCACCGCGCTGGTGGCGCCCTCGCCGTTGTCGGTGTCGCCCAACGCACTGGATTTCGACTTGCCGGTGATGCTCGGCGTGGTGGTGTTGTGCCTGCCGGTGTTCTACAGCGGCTACCGCGTCACCCGCGCTGAAGGCCTGGTGTTTCTGGGGTTGTATCTGGCGTATGGGCTGCATGTGGTGTCGTTTACCTTCGGCATGCCGTTGGCCACCCGGCTTGAACAATTGATGCTGCATTACGTCCTGCCAGCGCTGGTCGCGTTTGTGTTGTTCACCTCGCTGCAAGCCTGGCGCCGCCAACACAAGAGGGAATCGCAATGACCGAACAGAAAAAGTCCGGGGTTGAAATGCGTCGCCAGGTCATGGGCGATGTGTTCGTCGACCGCGCCCTGGGCAATGCCACCGAGTTCACCCAGCCGCTGCAGGATTTCGTCAATGAGCATGCATGGGGCAGCGTGTGGAACCGCGAGGGCCTGCCGCTGAAGACGCGCAGCCTGATCACACTGGCCGCCCTCACTGCTCTCAAGTGCCCGCAGGAACTCAAGGGCCACGTGCGCGGCGCGCTGAACAATGGCTGCACAGTGGAAGAGATTCGCGAAGCACTGCTGCATTGCGCGGTGTATGCCGGCGTGCCGGCGGCGATTGATGCGTTTCGGGCGGCGCAGGAAGTGATTGAGGCGTATCAGGCGGATAAGCCGTGACGGCTGGATAGTCAGCGCAGGCAAGCCAGCGCCCACCTTTGATTGCATTCACCGATCAAACTGTGGGAGCTGGCTTGCCTGCGATTGGCCCTCAACCCCACCACAACGTTCAGATCCAACCACCCGCCTGCAACACAAAAATCCCGATATTGGTGGTCACCGCCGCCATCAAGGTCGTAATCACAATAATCGCCGCCGCCAGCTCATGATTGCCCTCGGCCGCCCTGGCCATGACAAAACTCGCCGCCGCGGTCGGTGCGCCAAAGTACAAAAACAGAATCCCCAGCTCCGGGCCCCTAAAGCCCAGCAGCCATGCGCCCAGCGTCGCAAATAGCGGCAGGCCGATCATCTTCACCAGGCTGGCACTGAAGGCCATGCTTCCGCTTTTGCGCAAGGCCGCCAGCGACAAGGTGCCGCCGATGCAGATCAATGCCAGCGGCAAGGTCATGTCCGCCAGGTATTGCCCGGACGACTCCAGCCACCCCGGCAGGCCGATCTTGAAAATCGCGAACGGTGCGGCCGCAATCACGCTGATGATCAGCGGGTTGGCCACCACGCTTTTGAAGATGCTCCACGGGTCGGACTTGATCACCGGGCTGTACACCGCCAGCACGATGGTCGACAGGGTGTTGTAGAACAGGATCACCAGCGCCGCGAGGATCGCGCCAAGGGAAATGCCGTAGTCGCCATACATGCTGGCCGCCAGCGCCAGGCCGATCACGCCGTTGTTACCGCGAAACGCACCCTGGGTGTAGATACCGCGGTCGACGCGCGGGCAACGATAGATCGCCCAGCCCCACGCCAGCGCAAAGCTCAGCAACGTGGCCAGCGCAAAGTAGATCAGCAGACCTGGCTTGAGCGCCGAGTGCAGGTCGGCGTGCAGGATGCCCAGGAACAGCAGCGCCGGCATGGTGACGTTGAACACAAGGGAGGAAGCGGTGTGGATAAAGTTGTCGTTGATCCAGTTGATGCGCTTGAGCAGCACACCCAGAAACAGCATGGCAAACACCGGCGCGGTGATGGTGAGGGTGGTGAGGAAGATAGCCAGCATGCCGGGAAGAACCTTGGTGGGTGTCGTCAGGTGGCTAATGATAAGCCATGCGGCCGTGCGGCGTCTGGTAGGCCCCCTCCCACAGTTGAAGGTATTCACCCATCAACCGTGGGAGCTGGCTTGCCTGCGACAGCGGAGTGTCAGCAACCGATGGGCTGACTGACACACTGCAGTCGCAGGCAAGCCAGCTCCCACAGGGGCCGCGTCGGTCTCAGGTGATAGGCGCCGGGTTGAACAACGTAATGTCGTTATGCAGCTTATGCCGCTCCGCCCACGTCTGCTTCTTGCCGCTGGCCACATCCAGGTAGAAGTGAAACAACTCCCAGCCCAATTCCTCAATGCTCGCACGCCCGGTGGCGATGCGTCCGGCGTCGATATCGATCAGGTCCGGCCAGCGCTGCGCCAGTTCCGTACGCGTCGAGACCTTCACCACCGGCGCCATCGCCAGCCCATACGGCGTGCCACGCCCGGTGGTGAACACATGCAGGTTCATCCCGGCCGCCAGTTGCAAGGTGCCGCAGACAAAATCACTGGCTGGCGTGGCGCAAAAGATCAGGCCCTTGCCTTTGAAGCGCTCGCCCGGGCCGAGCACGCCGTTGATCGCGCTGCTGCCGGATTTGACGATCGAGCCCAAGGACTTCTCGACGATATTCGACAACCCGCCTTTCTTGTTGCCCGGCGTGGTATTGGCACTGCGATCCGCCTCGCCTTTGGCCAGGTAGCGGTCGTACCAGTCCATTTCCCTGACCAGCGCTTGGGCCACTTCTTTGCTCTGGGCACGAGCGGTCAGCAGGTAAATGGCGTCACGCACTTCAGTCACTTCGGAAAACATCACCGTCGCCCCGGCCCGCAGCAGCAGGTCCGAGGCATAGCCGAGCGCCGGGTTGGCGGTGATGCCGGAAAACGCATCGCTGCCGCCGCACTGCATGCCCAGAATCAGCTCCGACGCCGGCACGGTTTCGCGGCGGCGCAGGTCGAGTTTCTTCAAGCGCACTTCGGCCAGCGCCATGATCTGCTCGATCATCTCGGTAAAGCCATGGCTGGAATCCTGCAGCCGATACAGCCACGGCTCGCTCAAGTCGACGGAGCTGTCGTTGTCGTGCATCACCTGCCCGGCCTGCAGCTTCTCGCAGCCCAGGCTGATCACCAGCGCTTCGCCGCCCAGGTTCGGGTTGCGCGCCAGGTTGCGCACGGTACGGATCGGGATGTAAGCATCCGTCGCAGTGATCGCCACGCCGCAGCCGTAGCTGTGGGTCAGTGCCACCACGTCATCAACGTTCGGGTATTTGGGCAGCAATTCATCCTTGATGCGCTTGACCGCATGGTCCAGCACACCGGTGACGCACTGCACCGTGGTGGTGATGCCCAGAATATTGCGCGTGCCCACGGTGCCGTCGGCGTTGCGGTAACCCTCAAACGTAAAGCCTTTCAGTGGCGCCTGGGTTTCAGGCACCTCGGTGGACAGCGGCAGGCTGTCCAGCGGCGGCGCGGTGGGCATGCGCAGTTGATCTTCCTGCACCCAGCTGCCACGTGGAATCGGCGCCAGGGCGTAACCAATGGTCTGCCCGTAGCGAATAATCTGACCGCCTTCGGGGATGTCTTCCAGCGTCACCTTGTGGCTCTGCGGAATGAAATCCACGGTCACCAGGCCGTCCGGGAACTCGGTCCCGGCCGGTACGCCTTGATCGTTGACCACGATCACTACGTTGTCGCGCTCGTGCAAACGGATCGAGCGCGGCGAGTCGGCATGTTCAATCAACTGCATTACATCGCCCCTCAGGAATGCGCTTGGGTAAATTGGGTCAGCTCAGGCCCTTTGCTGCTGGGCGGCTCTTTGAGTACCACACGCTTGATCGGGCCGACGATCACCAAGTAGCTGAACACCGCCAGCAAGGCGTTGGCACCGACGAACACCAGGGCCCACTTGAACGAGCCAGTGGTGGCAATGATGTAGCCGATCACAATCGGTGTGCTGATGGAGGCCAGGTTGCCAAACATATTGAACAGACCGCCACTGAGACCGGCGATTTGTTTCGGTGAGGTGTCAGACACTACCGCCCAACCCAGTGCGCCAACGCCCTTACCGAAGAAGGCCAAAGCCATGAAGCCCACCACCATCCATTCGATATCCACGTAGTTGCACGCCACGATGCTGCACGACACCAGCAACCCGCCAATGATCGGCGCCTTGCGCGCAAACGTCAGGGAATGGCCTTTGCGCAGCAGGTAATCGGAAATCAAACCACCCAACACCCCGCCGATAAACCCGCAGATGGCCGGCAACGAGGCAATGAAGCCCGCCTTGAGGATGGTCATGCCACGCTCCTGCACCAGGTACACCGGGAACCAGGTCAGGAAGAAATAGGTGATGCCATTGATGCAGTACTGGCCCAGGTACACGCCGAGCATCATGCGATTGGTCAGCAGCTGGCGGATGTAGTCCCACTTCGGACCGTCGGTTTTCTGGCCCTTGGTCTTTTCCTGGTCCATGTCGACCATCGCACCGTTCTCGGAGATGTACTTGAGTTCAGCGTCGTTGATCATCGGGTGCTGGCGCGGGCTGTGGATAATTTTCAGCCAGATCAGCGAGAACAGCACGCCAATCCCGCCCATCACGATAAATACGTGCTGCCAGCCGAAGGTGTAGACGATCCAGCCCATCAGCGGCGCGAACAGCACCGTGGCGAAGTACTGCGCCGAGTTGAAAATCGCCGAGGCCGTACCGCGTTCGGCGGTGGGGAACCAGCCGGCCACAATGCGCGCATTGCCGGGGAATGACGGCGCTTCCGCCAAGCCCACCAGAAAGCGCAGCATAAACAGCGCGACGATCGCGGTGGAGACGCCAAACTCACCGACATAGCCTTGCAGGATGGTGAACAGCGACCAGGTGAAGATGCTCAGGGCATAGACTTTTTTCGAGCCGAACCGGTCCAGCAACCAGCCGCCGGGGATTTGCCCGGCCACGTAGGCCCAACCGAATGCGGAGAAGATATAACCGAGGGTGACCGCGCTGATACCGAGGTCTTTTTGCAGGCTGGAGCCGGCGATGGCAATAGTGGCCCGGTCGGCGTAGTTGATCGTGGTCACCAGAAACAGCATGAGCAGGATCAAATAGCGGACGTGGGTCGGCTTGGTCGCTTGCATGAAGATGTACTCCCACTAATTATTTTTTTTGCGGGTAAGCATTTCTGTTTTAAGTGCAGGTACCGCTTTCTGTGAGAGCTGGCTTGCCTGCGATGGCGGTGTATCGGTCAACATCTCTGTGACTGATGTACCGCTATCGCAGGCAAGCCAGCTCCCACACAAGCCGGTTCCCACAGGTGTTGCGTGTTACGAACCGATGTAGCTGGTCTTCACCACGGTGTAGAACTCTTGCGCATAGCGACCTTGCTCGCGCGAACCATACGAGGAGCCCTTACGGCCACCGAACGGCACGTGGTAATCCACACCGGCAGTCGGCAGGTTGACCATCACCATCCCGGCCTGGGAGTGGCGCTTGAAGTGGTTGGCGTACTTGAGCGAGGTGGTGGCAATGCCCGCCGACAGGCCGAATTCGGTGTCGTTGGCCATGGCCAGTGCCGCCTCGTAATCCGCTACGCGCACCACGTTGGCTACCGGGCCGAAGATCTCTTCACGGCTGATGCGCATGGCGGCTTCGCTGTCGGCAAACAGCGTCGGCGCCAAGTAGTAGCCTTCGGTGTCGCAGGTCACCAGGCCGCCACCGCTGACCAGCCGCGCACCTTCGCTTTGGCCGATGTCGATGTACTTCATGTCCTGGTCCAACTGGGCCTGGGAAACCACCGGGCCGATGTCGGTGCCGCTTTTCAACGCGTGGCCGACTTTGATCGACTTCATGCGCTCAGCCATGGCCGCAACGAATTGGTCGTGGATACCGGCGGTGACGATCAAGCGGCTGGAGGCAGTGCAACGCTGGCCGGTGGAGTAGAACGCGCTCTGTACCGACAGCTCGACGGCCTGCTTGAGGTCGGCGTCGTCGAGGATGATCTGCGGGTTCTTGCCGCCCATTTCCAACTGCACTTTGGCCTGGCGCGACACGCAGCTGACGGCGATCTGACGGCCCACGCCGACCGAACCGGTAAAGCTGATGCCGTCGACTTTCGGGCTGTTGACCAACACGTCGCCAACCACACGGCCGCTGCCCATCACCAGGTTGAACACACCGGCAGGGAAGCCGGCGCGGGAGATGATTTCGGCCAGCGCCCAGGCGCAGCCCGGCACCAGTTCGGCCGGTTTGATCACCACGCAGTTGCCGTAGGCCAGGGCCGGGGCAATTTTCCAGGCAGGGATCGCAATCGGGAAGTTCCACGGGGTGATCAAGCCGACCACACCCAGGGCTTCGCGGGTGACTTCCACATTGACACCTGGGCGCACCGATGGCACGTAGTCACCGGACAGGCGCAGGCATTCACCGGCGAAGAACTTGAAAATGTTACCGGCGCGGGTCACTTCGCCGATGGCTTCGGGCAGGGTCTTGCCCTCTTCACGGGCCAGCAAGGTGCCGAGTTCTTCACGGCGGGCGAGGATTTCACTGCCGACTTTATCCAGCGCATCGTGGCGAGCCTGGATGCCGGAGGTCGACCAGGCCGGGAAGGCGGCGCGGGCGGCATCGATGGCGGCGTTGACTTGAGCTACGTCGGCCTTGGCGTATTCGCCAATGACATCGGACAACTCCGACGGATTGATGTTGTTGCAGTAGTCGGCACCGGCCACCCACTCGCCGTTGATGTAGTTCTCAAAACGTTTGGCTTGGGACACAAATCTTCTCCTGACGCAAAAGGCCGCTGATCTCTCAGCGGCCTTGTTGATGAGTTACTGCGGACCTTGCTTGTCGATCAGCGCGGCCAGGGCTTCGTATTCTTCCGGCAGCAGGTCGGTCAGCGGCGTGCGCACCGGGCCTGCGTCGTAGCCGGCGATTTTTGCACCGGCCTTGACGATGCTCACGGCGTAACCCGCCTTACGGTTGCGGATGTCGAGGTAAGGCAGGAAGAAGTTGTCGATGATCTTGCCGACGGTGGCGTGATCGTCCTTGGCAATCGCGTGGTAGAAGTCCATCGCGGTTTTCGGGATGAAGTTGAACACCGCCGAGGAGTACACCGGCACGCCCAGGGCCTTGTAGGCAGCGGCGTAAACCTCTGCAGTCGGCAGGCCGCCGAGGTAGCTGAAACGGCCACCCAGGCGACGGCGGATCGACACCATCAACTCAATGTCACCCAGGCCGTCTTTGTAGCCGATCAGGTTCGGGCAGCGTTCGGCCAGGCGTTCCAGCAGAGGCGCTGTCAGGCGGCAAACGTTGCGGTTGTAGACCACCACGCCGATCTTGACCGACTTGCACACCGCTTCCACGTGGGCGGCGACGCCGTCCTGGCTGGCTTCGGTCAGGTAGTGCGGCAGCAACAGCAAGCCTTTGGCACCGAGGCGTTCAGCCTCTTGGGCGTACTCGATGGCCTGGCGGGTCGAACCACCCACACCAGCAAGAATCGGCACGCTGGTGGCGCAGGTATCAACAGCGGTCTTCACCACTTGGGAATATTCGCTGGCAGCCAGGGAAAAAAACTCACCGGTGCCGCCGGCGGCGAACAAGGCGGTGGCGCCGTACGGGGCGAGCCATTCCAGACGCTTGATGTAGCCGGCCTGGTGGAAGTCACCCTGCGCATTGAAATCTGTCACGGGGAAAGACAGCAGACCGTGGGAGAGGATGGACTTCAGTTCTTGTGGATTCATTATTCGAACACCCTGGGCGAAGACTTTCTGTCGAAAGGTTATTGTTGGTTTGTTGATGTCGTACGTCATCGTACAACTATAAAAGGATTCGTCAACTGCAATTCATCGGGCTTCATGCGGCCCTGCGTTTAAACGCGTTTTCTTGACGTGGGAAATTAATCCTCTATGCTCCGATTGACTGTATATGCATACAGTTATTACGGAAGATTCCTACGACATAGCAAGGAGCTAACATGTCAGGTCTTGAACTCGCAGCACCCGAGAAAAACCCACCTACCCTGCGCTTCGAAGGCGGTGAGCACACTGCCATCGGCGATGACACGCTGTTGCGTTTCGTCAAGGACGCCCCGGCGATTCCCGCACACCAGGTCGAGTTGCACCTGCCCAACGGGCTGGCACTCACCTATGGCCAGGTGATCGCACTGGGCGGCGACTTCTATGGCATTCCTGGCCAGCCGATCAGCGACGGCGCGTCTGCGGCCGATCGCGCGCAGCGCTTTACTGCAGCGTTCAATTCGCTGGCGGTGCTGCCAGCCTCGCGGGAAGAGGCCGGGAAAATTCTTGCGGTGATGCAAAAGGAGATCAACTCAGTGAACCAGGCGATCAAGGACGGCAAACAACCGCATGAAGCCTATGACGCGCTGGGTGATACGTTGTCCGAGGAATGGAACCGCATCACTGGCGGCGGCAGTGCCGTTTCGGCATTGATTCCGCTGGGGCGCTACCTGAAATTGGCCGCAGACAACGCTGACCACTTCGGCGAATGGGCGCTGTCAGCGTATTTGGCTGGCCATACGGCGGCACTGCAACAGGCGGTCGTGGCCCATCAAACCGGCACCGATCAGGCACTGGAATTGGCCTACGCCATGAACGGCTTTGCTGATCACTTTTTGACCGACCTGTTTTCCGCTGGCCACCTGCGCGTGCCGCGCAAGCAATTGGCGGCGGTGGTGACGCCTGGCGAACTGGGCTCGCTGATCAGCCGCTTCATGCACGATGAGGACAGCAAGTTCGGGCTCAAGGTGCGCAACGCCAAGGGTGATCAATGGCACGCCTATGGGGATAAACGCTATTTCGATGCCATCGACGCGGACAATCGGGCGATGGTCAAACGTGCGGTACAGGCCTCGGCCGATGAGGTCTTCGAGACCTTTATCAGCGGTGTGGCGCCCTCCCCGGCCAACTTCAAGGCGCCGCTGTATGTGCCGGATTTGAACGCCGCGCAGAACCCGGCGAATAACTTTTCGCCGCTGTTCAAGATGGAGGGCGACAAGGTGCTGCGCCGCAAGGACGTGAATGACCTGAACGACAAACACTGGACCAATGATTGGTGGGGTTGGAGCACCTACCTGCTGCTCAAGGACTACAAGCCCAATCAGCCGGCTGATTAAGTAGACGCAAACCTCCAGACCAAGGAGATCACGATGTGGGAACGGGCTTGCTCGCGAAGGCGTTTTTTCAGTTGATGCACGTGCAGACTGACACACCGCATTCGCGAGCAAGCCCGCTCCCACACTTGGATCGATTGACTCCCGACACCACGGTTGCCCGGTTAGCCGCGCTGCGCTTCTGCCTCTTCGTGGGCATGGCGCAGTCGCTCTCGGCTGTTGGTCAAATGCAAGCGCATGGCGGCGCGTGCAGCGTCCGAATCCTGGCGGGCAATTGCCTCATAAATCTCTTCGTGCTCGCGGCTCAGGCGGCCCATGTAGTGCTGCTGATCGTCATGGGCCAGGCGTGCTGAATTCAGGCGCGTACGCGGAATGATGCTGGTGCCCAGGTGGGTCATGATGTCGGTGAAGTAGCGGTTGCCAGTGGACAGCGCAATTTCCAGGTGAAACGCGAAATCTGACGCCACCGCATCGCCGGCGTGGGCCGCGCTTTCATTCAGGGCATCGAGCGCCGCACGCATGGCGGCCAGTTGCTCATCGCTGCGACGTAACGCGGCAAGGCCGGCGGACTCCACTTCCAGGCTGATCCGCAGCTCCAGAATCGCCAACACATCGCGCAGCGTGACCACCGTGGCCGGGTCAATCCGGAAACCGCTCGGGCTTGGCGTGTCCAAAACAAAGGTGCCGATACCGTGACGGGTTTCCACCTGCCCCGCCGCCTGTAAACGTGAGATGGCTTCACGCACGACCGTACGACTGACGCCATGGGCTTCCATGATTGCCGACTCGGTGGGCAACTTATCGCCACGTTTGAGTTGACCGTCGCGGATCTGCTCAGACAACACCGTGACCAATTCCTGGGCAAGGCTGCGGCGCTTGCGGGGAAGACGAGGGGCGGTGTTGGCGTTTTCCATGATGATCCATCTTTCTCGGCGAACTTGAGCCCGCATCATAGCCCATGGCGGTTGTACGATCACCGTTGTGTCGCGACTTTCATCCACATCCTTCGCGCAAAAAAATGCCCCGACGCGTGTCGAGGCATTTTTCAGGCTCACCCGAGGGTGAAAGCCGCTTACTTCACCACTTTCAGGCTCGGCCGGCCGCTTGGACGCGGTGGCTCGGAGTCTGGCGGTGGTACATCATCACCGCCTTCGCCTTCGATCGATTCGTCGTCCTCGAAAGGCGACTCCAGATCAAACACCATGCCTTGGCCATTCTCACGGGCATAGATCCCGAGAATCGCGCCAATCGGCACGAACAGCGTATGGGGCACGCCGCCAAAACGCCCTTCGAAGCTGACAGCCTCGTTGTCCATGTGCAGGTGGCGCACGGCACTGGGTGATACGTTCAGCACAATCTGGCCGTCACTGGCAAAGCCTTGAGGCACGTCAACCTTGGGAAATTCGGAGTTGACCAGCATGTGCGGGGTGCAATCGTTGTCCACAATCCACTCATAGAGCGCGCGGACCAAATAGGGTCGACTGGAGTTCATCAGCGGCTCCTTAAGCCTTAGCGCATATCGCGTTCGACACCAGACAGACTCGCCTGGAAAGCCTCACGCGCAAACTGGCGCTCCATGTAATCAAGCAACGGCTTGGCCGGCCGTGGCAGTTCAATGCCCAGGATCGGCAAGCGCCAGAGTATGGGTAATAGGCAGCAATCCACCAAGCTTTGTTCCTCGCTGAGGAAAAAAGGTTTGTCGGCGAACAGCGGCGAAACGCCGGTCAGGCTCTCACGCAATTCCTTGCGCGCCTGCACCCGAACGGCTTCTTTACTGCGTGAATCCAGAATCACATCCACCAGCCCGCACCAGTCACGCTGGATCCGATGGATCAGCAGGCGGCTGTTGGCACGCGCTACCGGGTACACCGGCAACAAAGGGGGATGCGGGTAACGCTCATCCAGGTATTCCATCACCACGGTTGACTCCCACAACGCCAGGTCACGATCGACCAGGGTGGGCAAGCTGCCGTAAGGGTTCACTTCGATCAGTTTCGGCGGATGACGTCCCACCTCCACACTGATGATCTCGGCGCTGACACCCTTCTCTGCGAGCACGATGCGTACTCGGTGGGAATAGTGGTCGGCGGGGTCGGAGTAACAGGCCAACCGGTTGGTCACGCCCATGGCGGTCCTCCTCGCTTGTTGAAATTATCGAAAGCTCAAAAACGAGCGCGCCCAGAGAGCATCTCTGTAGTGCCTGGTTCAACCAGACCGCTACGTGTTCAGAGATGCCGCTGGGCGCGCAAGATTAACAGCAATTGCTTACGGTTGGATCAATGCACATCCTTCCAGTATTCGCGTTTAAGCAGATAGGCGAATACGAAGAAGAAGGCCAGGTACAGCAATACATAGGTACCGATGCGCTGATGTTGCAGTTTGACCGGGTTGGCCGAGTAGGCCAGGAAGGTCACCAGATTCTTGACCTTCTCGTCAAACTGCTCTTCGTTCAGCGTACCGGTCTTGGGCACTATGGTCAGTTGATCACACGCTTCATGCGTCAGAGGCGTGCCGGTCAACGGATCATATTGCTTCTTGCCGTCTTCAACGACCTGAACCTGCTTGCATCCTACCACTTGGCGACCCTGCAGGCCGACCAGAACGTTAGGCATACCGACGTTCGGGAAGACTTTGTTGTTCACCCCCCAAGGGCGCGTCGGGTCTTCGTAGAAGGATTTAAGGTAGCCGTACAGCCAATCGGTACCCCGCACGCGCGCCACCAGGGTCAGGTCAGGCGGTGCGGCACCGAACCAGGCCTTGGCGTCGGCAGGCTGCATGCCGATGTTCATGTGGTCGCCAATCTTGGCGCCGGTGAACACCAGTTTCTCCAGCATCAGCTCATGCGGGATACCGAGGTCATCGGCAACCCGCTCATAGCGCTGGAACTTGGCACTGTGGCAACCCATGCAGTAGTTGGCGAAGGTACGCGCGCCATCTTGCATTGCAGCTTTGTCAGAGACGTCGATATCGACTTTTTCCAGTTCCGGGCCATGCTCGGCCGCGAAGGACAGTAGCGGCAGTGCCGCAAGCATCAAAGCAACGAATAACTTTTTCATCAGCCAGTCACCCTTTCCGGAACCGGTTTGGTCTTCTCGAGCCGGGTGTAGAACGGCATCAGAATGAAGTAGGCGAAGTACAGGAAGGTGCAGACCTGCGACAGCAACGTCAGCGAAGGCGTCGGTGCCTGGACGCCGGTCCAGCCCAGCAGCATGAAGGCGATGCAGAACACCACCAGCCAGATTCGGCTCAACCATCCTTTGTAGCGCATCGACTTGACCGGGCTGCGGTCAAGCCACGGCAGGACGAACAACAGCGCAATCGACGCACCCATGGCAACAACGCCCATGAGCTTGTCTGGAATGGCCCGCAAGATCGCGTAGAACGGCGTGAAGTACCAGACCGGTGCAATGTGCTCAGGCGTCTTGAAGGCGTTGGCCTGTTCGAAGTTAGGCTTCTCGAGGAAATACCCGCCCATCTCCGGGAAAAAGAACACGATCGAGCAGAAGATGAACAAGAACACCACCACGCCGACAATGTCTTTGACGGTGTAGTACGGGTGGAACGGAATGCCGTCCAGCGGGATGCCGTTTTCGTCTTTATGCTTCTTGATGTCGACGCCATCGGGGTTGTTCGACCCCACTTCGTGCAGCGCCAGGATGTGCAGCACCACCAGGCCCAGAATCACGATCGGCAGGGCCACAACGTGCAAGGCGAAGAAGCGGTTCAAGGTGATGCCGGAAATCAGGTAGTCACCCCGAATCCACTGGGTCAGGTCGTTGCCGATGACCGGGATCGCGCCGAACAGCGAGATGATCACCTGAGCGCCCCAGTACGACATCTGACCCCATGGCAGCAGGTAACCCATGAAGGCCTCGGCCATCAGCGCCAGATAGATCAGCATGCCAAACACCCACACCAGCTCGCGGGGTTTTTGGTATGAGCCGTAGAGCAAGCCACGGAACATGTGCATGTAGACCACGATGAAGAATGCCGAGGCGCCGGTGGAGTGAAGCAAACGCAGGATCGAGCCGTACTCGACGTCGCGCATGATCCCTTCAACGGACGCAAAGGCCTCTTCAGCCGAAGGTGTGTAGCTCATCGTCAGCCAGACGCCGGTGACGAGTTGGTTGACCAGCACCAACAGTGCCAGGGAGCCGAAGAAGTAGAAGAAGTTGAAGTTTTTTGGTGCGTAATATTTGCTGAGATGGTCTTCCCACATTTTGGTAGCGGGGAAGCGCGCATCCACCCAATCCATGAACTTGCTCATCAGGCTTTCTCCCCCTCGTCGACGCCAATGACAATGACACTGTCAGTCTCGTAGTGATGTGGCGGAACTGGCAGGTTCAGTGGTGCGGGTTGTGACTTGTAGACGCGGCCGGCCAGGTCGTAATGAGAGCCATGGCAAGGGCAGAAGTAACCGCCCACCCAGTCTTTGCCCAGGTCGGCAGGAGCAACTTCAGGGCGGAAGGTAGGCGAGCAGCCGAGGTGGGTGCAGATACCGATCAGCAGCAGAATCTCTGGCTTGATCGAACGGATTTCCTTATCGACGTAGGCGGGTTGGTCGGAATTCTTCGAGTCGGGATCAGACAGCTGACCTTCGATTTTTTTCAGATTCCCCAGGATTTCCTCAGTACGACGAACGATGAAGACCGGCTGACCGCGCCACTCAGCAATCATCTGCTGGCCTGGGTCGATCTTGCTGACATTCACCTTCACCGGTGCACCTGCGGCTTTCGCCTTGGCACTGGGAAACCATGACCCCACGAACGGGACCGCAGCCCCCACCGCTCCTGCAGCACCCACCACGGATGTGGCTGCTACCAAGAAGCGACGCCGGCCTGCATTCACGCCGTCATTGCTCATTCAGTCCTCTCCCATCAGCTTTTTGGCCTGTTAAATCAGGCGTCTACTAAGTGTTGAATCTTTACTTATAAAAATTTTGCCGAATGGTAATGAAAAGCCCCACGTATGACAAGGGAATTGCCCGGGGCTCCCTCTCCAGGCCTTGTAGTATAGGGGGTCTACGGATGTGGCAAGTTGTCACGGCGAAATTTGTGCATAAATCGCAGGCAATAAAAAACGCCCAGCTCCGTGAGGAGTTGGGCGTTTTTGTGGAACGTAAAGCGAATTAACGCTTCGAGTACTGCGGACGCTTACGCGCTTTACGCAGACCGACTTTCTTACGTTCAACTTCACGAGCATCGCGAGTTACGAAGCCAGCTTTGCGCAGTGCGCCACGCAGGGTTTCGTCGTACTGCATCAGAGCGCGAGTGATACCGTGGCGGATTGCGCCAGCTTGACCACTTACACCGCCACCGATAACGGTGACGTAGATGTCGAACTTTTCAACAGTCTCGGTCAGTTCCAGCGGCTGACGAACTACCATGCGGGCAGTTTCGCGACCGAAGAAGTTGTCCAGAGTGCGGTTGTTGATCGAGATGTTACCAGTGCCCGGACGCAGGAAAACGCGTGCGGTTGCGGTTTTGCGACGGCCAGTGCCGTAATTTTGAGTCGCCGACATAATGAACTATTCCGTTAAAACTTCAGTTCTTGGGGCTGCTGAGCAGCATGAGGGTGTACAGCGCCCGCATAGACTTTCAGCTTGCGAAACATATCGCGACCCAGTGGGCCCTTCGGCAGCATGCCTTTGACCGCGATTTCGATCGGGGCTTCAGGCTTCTTGGAAATCAGGCCTTCAAAGTTCGAAGACTTGATACCGCCTGGGAAACCGGAGTGACGGTAGTACATTTTGTCTTGCGCTTTGTTGCCGGTAACACGTACCTGCTCAGCGTTGATGATCACGATGTAGTCACCGGTGTCAACGTGAGGGGTGTACTCAGGCTTGTGCTTGCCACGCAGACGGCTGGCGACTTCAGTGGCCAGACGACCCAGGGTCTGACCAGCGGCGTCGACGACAAACCAGTCGCGCTGAACTGTTTCCGGTTTTGCAGTAAAAGTTGTCATTCTTTAATAGCCTCAGGGGCCGCCCTGTAAATTAGACGGCGGATCTTACTGAATAGTGCGTACTTTGACAAGTCAAAGGCAGCCGGATACAGACGCTATCGGGGGCTCGGGTCGGCGCGTCCGTTCAACGGCAAGATTCTTCGGCAGGCGGCGCATCACTTCCACTGCAGAAAGAGGTGGGCAATTATGCAGATTGCGAAAAAAAATTCAACCTGCTTTTATGATTGTTTTCCCCGAAGGAGTACCCGATGGATTATCGACAGCTGGGCCGAACCGATCTGAACGTAAGCGCGATAGCCTTGGGCACCATGACCTGGGGTGAGCAGAACAGCGAGGCAGAGGCCTTCGCGCAGATCGAACGGGCCAAGGCCGCGGGGATCAACTTCCTCGACACGGCGGAAATGTACCCGGTGCCGCCCAAGGCCGACACCTATGCCACCACCGAGCGTTACATCGGTAATTACTTCAAAAGCCGCGGCGACCGTGCCGACTGGATCCTCGCCAGCAAGATCGCCGGCCCCGGCAACACCATCGACTACATCCGCGATGGCCACCTGCGCCACAACCGCAAGCACATTGTCGAAGCACTGGACGCCAGCCTCAAGCGCCTGCAAACCGACTGGATCGACCTCTACCAGCTGCACTGGCCGGAACGCAGCACCAACTTCTTCGGCCAGTTGAGCTACAAGCACAAGGACGAAGACGACCTCACCCCGCTGGAAGAAACCCTCGAAGCACTGGACGAGCAGGTAAAAGCCGGCAAGATCCGCCACATCGGCCTGTCCAACGAAACCCCGTGGGGCACCATGAAGTTCCTCGCCCTGGCCGAGGCCCGCGGCTGGACCCGCGCGGTGTCGATCCAGAACCCTTACAACCTGCTCAACCGCAGCTTTGAAGTGGGCCTGGCGGAAGTGGCGATTCGTGAACAGTGCGGGCTGCTGGCGTATTCGCCCCTGGCGTTCGGCATGCTCAGCGGAAAGTACGAGAACGGCGCACGCCCGGCCAAGGCACGCCTGACCGAATACAGCCGTTTCAGTCGCTACTTCAACCCGCAGTCCGAAGCCGCGTGCAGCCGTTATGTGGCGCTGGCGCGTGAACACGGCCTGGACCCGGCGCAGATGGCCTTGGCGTTCGTGACGCAACAGCCGTTTGTGACCAGCAACATCATTGGTGCGACGTCTTTGGAGCAGCTGGATAGCAACATGGCCAGCGCTGACCTGACGCTGTCCAAAGAGGTATTGGAAGGGATCGAAGCGATTCAGAAGGATCATCCGAACCCTGCGCCTTGATTGATCCCTTGTGACGAGGGGGCTTGCCCCCGTTGGGCTGCGCAGCGGCCCCAAGCAAGACCGCCTGATTCTTTCAGTAAGATTGAGGTGTGAGGTTTGGGGCTGCTGCGCAGCCCAACACGGGGCAAGCCCGCTCGCCACAACAGCCCTTACCCCCCAGGATCAAAGCGCTCGCGCAATAATCTCCTTCATGATTTCGTTAGTCCCCGCATAAATCCGCTGCACCCGCGCATCCGCCCAGGCCCGTGCGATCGGGTATTCCCACATGAAGCCGTAGCCGCCGTGCAACTGCACACACTCGTCGAGCACCTTGCATTGCAGGTCCGTGGCCCAGTACTTGGCCATCGCTGCGGTAGGCACGTCGAGCTTGCCTTCCAGGTGCAACGCCATGCACTGGTCGACAAACACGCGACCGATCTGAATCTCCGTCGCCATCTCCGCCAACTTGAACCGAGTGTTCTGGAAATCGGCAATCGCCTTGCCGAACGCCTTGCGCTCGCGCGTGTATTCCAATGTCCACTGCAGCGCCGCCTCCGCCGATGAGAGCGCACCAATCGCCACGGTCAAACGCTCCTGCGGCAACTCCTGCATCAAATAGGCGAAGCCCATGCCCGCCTGCCCCAGCAGGTTGCCCTTGGGCACGCGCACGTCCTGGAAAAACAGCTCCGAGGTGTCCTGGGCCTTCATGCCTACCTTCTCCAGGCGCTTGCCCTTGTCGAAGCCCGGCGTGTCGGCTTCCACCACAAACAGGCTGGTGCCCTTGGCGCCGGCCTTGGGATCGGTCTTGGCCACGACGATCACCAGCTCGGCGAGAAAGCCATTGGTGATGAAGGTCTTTGAGCCATTGATCACGTACTCATCGCCGTCCAGCACCGCAGTGGTCTTCACGCCCTGCAAGTCGGAACCCGCCCCTGGCTCGGTCATGGCGATGGCCGTCACCATTTCACCGCAAATCAATTTGGGCAGGTATTTCTGTTTCAGCGCCTCACTGCCGTAATGCAGGATGTACGGCGCGACGATGTCTGAATGCAGCGAGAAACCGATGCCCGTCAAACCCAGGCGGCTGACCTCTTCGATCACCACCGCGCTGTAGAGAAAGTCGGCGCCCAGGCCGCCATACGCTTCCGGCAAATGGGAGCAGAGCATCCCCGCCTCCCCCGCCTTGCTCCACAACGCACGGTCGATATAGCCCTGTTTCTCCCATTGCCCATGGAACGGCGCGGCGTGTTTTTCAAGGAAGGTGCGCACGCTCTCGCGAAAGAGCTCGTGCTCCGAGCTGAACAAGGTTCTGGGGATCATGGGTCACCTGCGTGGATTGTCGGACAAAGACCAGACCACAAAGCCTATGCCGCGAAGCCGTCACGGGACACTGGACACATGCGACAAAAAATAAGACGATCCAGCCGTCTGGTGACCACTTTCCCCTATAAGAATAAATGAAATTATGTCTAACCAAATCTCCACGCCCCTGCGGCGCGTCAGCATTTTGGCCATTGATCGGGTATTCGCTTCCACCCTCATGCAAGCCAAGGATTTCTTCCATCTGGCCAGCCTGCGTTATGGCAAACAACAAGGCCTGGGCCTGACCCCGGCGTTTGAAACGCGTCTGGTCAGCCCCGACGGGCAATCGGTGCGCAGCTTCAGTGATGTGATCATGCCGGTGGACGGCGGCCTGGAAGACGCCGACATCATCGTGCTACCGGCCTTCTGGGACGACTTCGACGCGCTGTGCACCCGCTACCCGCAAGTACTGCCCTGGCTGCGCCAGCAACACGCCCGCGGCGCTGTACTCTGCGGTGAGGCCACCGGTGTGTTCTGGCTGGCCGAGGCCGGATTGCTGGATGGCAAGGAAGCGACCACTTACTGGCGTTTCTTCAATGCCTTCAGCGAACGCTTCCCCAAGGTGCAGCTCAACCAGGACAAGCACCTGACCGACGCCGACAACGTGTATTGCGCCGGCGGCACCACCTCGGCGTGCGACCTTTATATCTACCTGATCGAACGCTTCTGCGGCGCCAACATCGCCCAGGCCGTGGCCCGCGACATCCTCTACGAAGTGCAACGCAGCTACGCACCGGGCCGCATTGGTTTTGGTGGGCAAAAGCTGCACCAGGACGTGATCATCCTGCAGATCCAGCACTGGCTCGAAGAGCACTTTGCCGACAAGTTCCGCTTCGAAGACGTCGCTCGGGAACACGGCATGAGCATCCGTAACTTCATGCGCCGTTTCCAGACCGCTACCGGCGACAAGCCGCTGCATTACCTGCAACGCCTGCGCATCGAGACCGCCAAAGGCTTGCTCTCGGGCAGCCGCAAAAGCATCAAGACCATCAGCTATGAGGTGGGTTACGACGATGCGAGTTTCTTTGCGCGGCTGTTCCGCCAGCACACCGAGCTGTCGCCGAACCAATACCGGCAGCAGTTCCAGCAAGCCGCTTAAGCAGGGTCAAACACCGTAAAAAAAGTGGGAGGGGGCTTGCCCCCGATAGCGGTAGCTCAGTCAGTACACCTGGCCTGAAACACCGCTATCGGGGGCAAGCCCCCTCCCACCATTTATGCGTGTCGCTTTTAGGGTTTGTGCCCGCGCGACAGGAACTCGTGGGACTGCATTTCCAGCAAGCGGCTCAGCGTGCGCTGGAACTCAAAGTTCAAGCGACCGCCAGTGTACAGGTCCTTGAGCTCGACTTCGGCCGAGATGATCAGCTTGACGTTGCGGTCGTAGAACTCGTCGACCATGTTGATAAACCGGCGCGCGATGTCGTCGGTGGTGACGCTCATCTGTTCCACGCCGCTCAGGATCACCGCGTGGAAAATCTTGCCCAGTTCGATGTAGTCGTTCTGACTGCGTGGGCCGTCGCACAGCTGGCGGAACTCGAACCAGGCCACGTCATCGCAGGTGCGCAGCGCGATGATTTCGCGGTTCTCGATCATCAGCTTGTCGTTTTCGACCGCCTTGGTGCATTCCGGCGTGAGCGCGCGGAAGCTTTTTTTCAGGCTGTCGAGCGCGGCATCGTTCAGCGGGTAGTGGTAAAGCTCCGCTTGCTCAAGGTGACGCAGGCGATAGTCGACGCCGCTGTCGACGTTGACGATCTCGGTGTTCTGCTTGATCAGCGCGATGGCCGGCAGGAAGCGCGCGCGTTGCAGACCGTCCTTGTACAAGCCGTCGGGCACGATGTTCGAGGTCGCAACCAGGGTCACGCCGTTCTTGAACAGCTCTTCCATCAGGGTGCCGAGGATCATGGCATCGGTGATGTCGGAGACGAAGAATTCGTCGAAACAAATCACCCGCGCCTCATCGGAGAAACGCTTGGCGATGATGGTCAGCGGGTTTTTCTCGCCCGGCAGCGTCTTCATTTCTTCGTGCACGCGCTTCATGAAGCGGTGGAAGTGCGTACGCACCTTTTCCTTGAACGGCAGCGCTTCGAAGAAGGTGTCGACCAGGTAAGTCTTGCCGCGGCCCACGCCACCCCAGAAGTACAAGCCTTTGACCGGCGTATGGTCTTTCTTGCCAAACAGCTTGCTGAACATCCCTGGCTTGTTTTGCGAGGCCGCGACCAGGTCGTCGTACAGGCGCTGCAAATGACGCACCGCATTTTCCTGCGCGGCGTCATGGAAGAATTCAGGGCGTTTCAGATCAGCTTGATATCGTTCTAGGGGCGTCATAATTTCGTTAGCAAGGCAACAAAAACGGGCCGTCACTGTAACGACGGCCCTGGATAATGGCAATCAACCCTTGGTCGGGTTAATCCTCGGTTGGGGTCAACGCAACGCGCAACGCGGCGATGGCTGCATCGCGCGACGCTTCGTCGGCGAACGCGGCACTGTCAGCCACCAGCGCGCCTTCCAGCCATACGCTGAAACTCAGGGCCTCAGTGCGTACATCCAGCGCGTCACCGTTTTGCAGTTGCTTGGTCACAGCACCGGCCGCTTTGCCGTCGGCAAAATTTCGCGACAGCAGCAGTTGCTCGCCGTCGGCCGATAGCAAGCGGAAGCGGAAGCTGCCGTCGTCTTCGCGAAAGCTCACAAAGCGCGCGGCTTTGGCGGCTTTCTTCTTGGCAGCCACCGGCGCGGCGGCCTGATTGACGAACGAGCGCAAGCCAACCGCCTCACGCAGCTCGGCCAGGAACGGCGCCGCCACGGCGCGGGCTTTCTTGGCGCCGATCAGCAACAGGTCTTCCATGTCCGAGGGGCGCGACATCAGGTGGTGATAACGCTCGCGCGCCTCACCCAGTTGGCCGTCGAGCAGTTGGAACAGACGATTCTTCGCCTCGCCCCAGCCCAGGCCTTGCAGCAGTTCGGCACGGAACTCTTCTTCCTGGGCCTTGGTTGCAAACGCCTGGAACAGGGTGAACAGGTGCGAATTGTTCGGGTCTTTGGCTTCGCCAGGCGCACGCGAGTCGGTGACGATCCGCGAGATCGCATCCTTCATGTCCTTGGCGCTGGTGAACAACGGGATGGTGTTGTCGTAGCTTTTGGACATCTTGCGGCCATCCAGGCCCGGCAAGGTGGCGACGCTTTCTTCGATCAACGCCTCGGGCATGGTGAAGAATTCTTTACCGTTGCCAAACAGGTGATTGAAGCGCTGGCCGATGTCGCGGGCCATCTCTACGTGCTGGATCTGGTCGCGGCCGACCGGCACCTTGTGCGCGTTGAACATCAGGATGTCCGCCGCCATCAGCACCGGGTAGCTGTACAAGCCCATGGTGATGCCCGCGTCCGGGTCTTCGCCGGTTTCCACGTTTTTATCCACCGAGGCCTTGTAGGCGTGGGCGCGGTTGAGCAGGCCCTTGGCGGCGACGCAGGTCAGCAGCCAGGTCAGTTCAGGGATTTCCGGGATGTCGGACTGGCGATAGAACGTCACCCGGTTCACATCCAGGCCACCGGCCAGCCAGGTCGCGGCAATTTCCATGCGCGAGCGCTGGATGCGCTGCGGGTCATCGCATTTGATCAGGGCGTGGTAGTCAGCCAGGAAGTAGAAGGAATCGGCATTGGCATCCTGGCTGGCGAGGATCGCCGGGCGGATCGCACCGGCGTAGTTGCCCAGGTGCGGCGTGCCGGTGGTGGTAATGCCGGTGAGGATACGGGTACGAGTCGTCATGGGTAATCGCTTATCAGACTGCTATCAATTCGAGAGACGCGGCAGCACCAGATCCTTGAGATCGGTCAGCTTGCCATGAAAAAAGTGTCCGCATTCTGCCACTTTCAGCAGCTCATGGGGGCGTTTCAGGGCGGCGGACCAGTCGTAGACCAGTTGCGGGTCGACCACTTCATCGGTTTGCGGCTGGATCAACGTCAATGGGCAGCCTTGGGGCAGCACGTCGGTGTCGCGCAAGCGCATCACGGCGGCGGCCACCATGAACAGGTGCGCCAGCTTTTCACCCTTGGCTTCCAGACGGCCGCCGAGGCTGGCAGCCACGTAGCCACCGAAGGAAAACCCGAGCAACGTGATCGGCAGGTCGGGGTGTTTTTCTCGCAGCCAGGTCGCGGCCGCTTCGGCGTCGTCCACCTCACCGGTGGCCATGTCGTGGGTACCGGCGCTGGCACCGACGCCACGGTAATTGAAACGTAAAGTAATCAAACCGGCATCGCGAGCGGTGCGTTGCAGGGTCGAGACAACTTTATTGAGCATGGTCCCGCCCTGCACCGGGTTAGGGTGGCAGATCAGCGCCAGGCCACGTGGCTCGGGGTGATCCAGGTAAAGGGCTTCCAATTGGCCAACCGGGCCATCGATCAAAACGGGGGTTTCACGCATGAGCAAGGAATGAACTCCGTGACCTCACAAAGGGTCGACTCGTCTAGCTAAAAGTCTGTGCATGGCATCATTGCGAGCTTAATCGCGGTATACAGCGCAGGTCCGAGCCGTTAACGTAAAGCAAAGCCGTTTATAGAGGAAGGACTCGTGGAACACTCGCTCTTAGTTTGGTTGTTGCCGACTCTCGCCTTGGTTGCCGGTGTCGCCATTGGATTCCTGGTTGCCCGCCTGCTGCCAAATGCCGCGCCTAACCGCACGCAGCGTCAGCTGGATGACATTCAGGAACGTTTTGACAGTTATCAGAACGAGGTTGTTACCCACTTCAACAGCACCGCGACCCTGGTCAAGAAGCTCACCCAGAGCTACCAGGACGTACAGGATCATCTCGCCGATGGCGCTAACCGCCTGGCCCTCGACGACATCACCCGTCAGCGTCTGCTGGCCGCGCTGCATTCCGATGCACCGCAAGCGCCACGGGAGCGCCTGACGCCTCCGCGGGAAAACCAGGAGCCACCACGGGACTACGCGCCAAAAACGCCGGACGCCCCGGGCATGCTGGATGAGCATTACGGCTTGAAGAAGTAAGTCTTCTCTAAGCAACAAAAAGCCCGGCTGATCGATGATCAGCCGGGCTTTTTGTTGGGCTTCACTTTCCATGACACTGGAGATTCACCGTGGGAGCGGGCTTGCTCGCGAAGGCGGTGGGTGAGTCAGCACATGGCTAACCGACAGACCGTATTCGCGAGCAAGCCCGCGCCCACACTGACCGCACGACCTCAAGCCGGTTGCTGCTCCTGCAACAACCCACCGTCAATGCGTACATGCCGCCCATGGAAGCGCTTGAGGCTGCTGCGATGGCCGACGCTGACGATGCTCAGTCCCGGCAACTCGTCAATCAATGCTTGATACAACGTGGCCTCGTCTTCTTCATCCATCGCCGAGGTGGCTTCATCCATGTACAGCCATTGCGGCGCGAACAACAACGCACGAGCAAACGCCAGACGCTGCTGCTCACCCGGCGAGAGCATGCGTTGCCAGTGATTGGCTTCGTCCAGGCGCGCAACCAGATGCGGCAGGCGGCACGTTTCCAGGACCTGTGCATAACGTTCGTTCGTGTACGCACTGTCGTCTTGTGGATAACTCAACACCGCCTTCAGCGTGCCAATGGGCAAGTAAGGCTTTTGCGGCAGGAACAGGTAACGCGCAGCCGGCAGGCGAATGCTGCCGTGGCCTGCGGGCCAAAGGTGGCCCATTGCGCGCAGCAGCGTACTCTTGCCGCTACCTGAGCGCCCACTGAGCATCACGCGCTGGCCCGGCTCTACAGTCATGTCGGCGTCGGTCAGCAAGTGACGCCCGTCAGCCAAATCCATGCCCAGGTTTTTCACCACCAGGCGCTCGCCCTCGGGGTGCACGTCGATGGCAGGCACACGCTGCTCGTTGTCACTCATGGCCTGATGGAAGCTGAGCAGACGATCGCTGGTCGCGCGCCACGAAGCCAGCTCCGAATACGCGTTGATAAACCAGCTGAAGTTCTCTTGCACGTTGCCGAACGCCGAGTTGATTTGCATCAGCTCGCCCAGCTCGATCTTGCCGGTGAAGTAGCGTGGCGCGGCGACAATGAAGGGAAAGATGATCGCAATCTGGCTGTAGCCAGCGGTGAAAAAGGTCAGGCGCTTGGACACTTTCATGATGTCCCAGAAGTTGTGCCAGACCTTGCCAAAGCGTGCGCTCAGGCGCTGGTTCTCATTCGGCTCGCCGTTGTACAAGGCGATGCTCTCGGCGTTCTCACGCACACGCACCATGGAGAAACGCAGGTCTGCTTCGAAGCGTTGTCGTTGGTTGCTCAGGCCGATCAAACGACGGCCGATCAAGTGGGTCAGCCAGCTACCGACGCCCGCGTAGACCAATGCGCACCAGAACATATAGCCGGGAATGGTGAAGCCAAATACTTCAATGCTGCCCGACACGCCCCACAGGATGATCGAGAACGACACCAGGCTGACCACATTACGCAGCAGGCCCAGACCAAGGCTCAAAGTGCTGGAGGTGAAGTTGTTGAGGTCTTCGGAAATCCGCTGGTCCGGGTTATCGGTGTAACCGCCCTGCTCCAGCTGGTAGTAATTCTTGTTGGCAAGCCAACGAGCGAAATGCTTTTCGGTGAGCCAGGCACGCCAGCGGATCGTCAGCATCTGGGTCAGGTAAAGGCGATAGACCGCGCCGAGAATCGCTACGGCGGCGATCCCGCCGAAATAGCCGATCAACTGCCAGAAGGCGGCGGTGTCCTTCTTTTCCAGCGCGTTGTAGAAGTCTTTATACCAGTGGTTGATCCACACGGAGATCGCCACGCTGAACAGCGACAGGCCAATCACTGCAGCCAGCAACAACCAGGCCTTGCCCTTCTCTTCGCTGCGCCAATAGGGCGTGATCATCGCCCAGGTTCGGCGAAAGAAGTGCCCACGCACCGCGTCGTTGACCGCGGAGTACTCAGCGTTCTGATTCATCGTTCAGGCTCGGTAGGAAAAAGTGACAGGCGTTTGAACCGATCATAGACGATCGGTTCAGGGCTCCGTGCAGCCTGAAGCAGATTGTTCAGACTTTGTTCAGCGCCGTACCGGGCGCTTCTGCAGCTTGCGTTGCAGAGTACGCCGGTGCATGCCCAGGGCGCGGGCAGTGGCGGAGATATTGCCTTCGTGCTCGGTCAGCACACGCTGGATGTGCTCCCACTGCAGACGGTCCACCGACATCGGGTTTTCCGGCACCAGGGTGTCGAGGTCGGCATGCTCGGAGAGCAACGCGGCCAGCACGTCGTCGGCGTCCGCCGGCTTGCACAGATAATTGCAGGCACCGCGCTTGATAGCCTCGACGGCGGTGGCGATGCTCGAGTAACCGGTGAGGATCACCACGCGCATTTCGGGGTCGAGTTCCAGCAACTTGGGCAGCAGCACCAGGCCGGAGTCGCCGTCCATTTTCAGGTCGAGCGCGGCGTAGTCCGGCAAATCGGCCTGGGCGATGGTCAGGCCTTCTTCGGCCGAGCCTGCGGTGCTCACGCGAAAACCACGGCGGCTCATGGCGCGCGCCATCACGCGGGTAAAGGTGGCGTCGTCATCTACCAGCAGCAGGTGCGGCAGTTCTTCGCCTTCGACTTGGATCTCGTCACTCATCGATATCTCCTCGTGCGACACGGGGCAGGCGCAGCTCGGTGAGCGTGCCACCTTCCTCATGACTATAGAGCTTCACTGAGCCGCCCGCGCGGGTCACGCTGGCCTTGCTCAAAAACAGGCCGAGGCCGAAGCCTTTGCCCTTGGTGGTAAAGAAGGGTTTGCCGATCTGCTCGGCAATGGCCAACGGCACGCCCGCGCCGTGGTCACGAATGCTGATGGTCACGTTTTCCGCGTCCCAGTCCAACTGCACGCCCAACCCTTCAGGGCAGGCATCGGCGGCGTTGTTCAGCAGGTTGAGCAACGCCTGCGTCAGGTCTGGCGGCGGTGCCATGCGCGGCACGCTGCCCTGGCCCAGCAGGTTGAAACGGTAACTGGCTTCGGGGCGCATCAGGTGCCAGCGATTCAGGGCTTCGTCGAGCCACTGGGTCACGTCCTGCATCTCCACCGCCAGGCGGCGATTGGCCTCGGCGGCGCGTACCAGTTGCTGCAAGGTCTGCTTGCACTGCTTGACCTGTTCCTGCAACACGCTCAGGTCGTCTTGCAGCGCCGGGTCGTGATGGTCCTGGGTCATTTCCTTGAGCAGTACGCTCATGGTCGCCAGCGGTGTGCCCAACTCATGGGCCGCGCCGGCGGCCTGGGTGGCGACGGCCAGCAACTGCTGGTCACGCAGGCCTTCTTCACGGCGAATGGCGCGCAGTTCTTCCTGACGGCGCAGCTCTTCGGCCATGCGCGCGGCGAAAAACGTGATAACCGCAGCGGACAGCGCAAAGCTCAGCCACATCCCGTAGATCTGCAGATTTTCCCGGGCGATAGGGAAGGTCTTGAGGGGGTAAAACTGCGCCAACAGCAGGGTGTACAGCGTCAGCGCGATGCCCGACAGCACCACCGAATAGCGCCATGGCAACGTCACGGCGGCAATGGTCAGCGGCACCAGGTAGTAAGAAACGAACGGGTTGGTGGAACCACCGGAGAAATAAAGCAACACACTGTGGATGAACAGGTCGCAGGCCAACTGCAGCGCGTATTCCAGCTCTGTCACCGGCCACGTGGTGCGCAGCCGAATGGCGGTGAACACACACAGCACGATGGAAAAACCCAGGGTCACGGCCAACTGCAGCCACGGCAGCGGCAGCAGGTCGAACCAATACGCGAGCCCGACGGAGCCGGCCTGTGCGGCCAGTACCAAGGTACGAATGAACGTCAGGCGCCAGAGGTTCTGGCGGGTGGCGGAAGTCAGTTTTACGGCGGCGAGCATGAGCTCTCCCGGTGAGCGCTGCAGGCGGATCGGCAGGAGTATAAACGAAGCAGACCCGCTGGCACGGCGCGTGTGGCTCTTTGACGCAGGCCGGGCAGATGACCGTTCGTCGGCACTCGGCCACTTGTAGCGAATGTGTAAACCCGAAGAACCCGATAGCACCGTCTACAGTCTTACCGAACACGGCTATCCCAACACGACCATCCCAAGGAGCTTCCATGTCTCGTTTCACTCGCAGCGCAGCTGTCCTCACTCTCAGCGCCAGCGCCCTGGCCAGCCTGCCGGCCATGGCCGCCGATGAACTGCATTACAACCAGATCTCCCTGCGTGCCGAAGTCAGCCAGGAAGTGGCTCGCGACAAGATGATCGTCACCCTTTATACCGAGTCACAAAACACCGACCCGGCCAAGCTCGCCGCCGAAATCACCACCACCCTGAACAAGGCCCTGGGCGAAGCTCGCGAAGTCAAAGGCGTGACCCTGCGCCAGGGCAGCCGCAACAGCTACCCGATCTACGACAACAAGAACCAGAAGATCACCGGCTGGCGCGAGCGTGCCGAACTGCGCCTGGAAAGCGCGGATTTCCCGGCGCTGTCCAAGCTCACCGGCGATTTGCTGAACACCCTGAAAATGGAAAACATGGACTTCGCCATTGCCGACGCCACGCGCAAGTCCAGCGAAGATGCACTGCTTAAAGACGCGGTCGCCGCCTTCAAGGCGCGTGCGCAACTGGCCACCGATGCACTGGGCGGCAAGGGCTACAAGATCGTCAACCTGAACTTCAACACCAATGGCTACCCAATGCCTTACACCCGCAACGGCGGGATGATGATGAAAGCGGCCATGGCGGATTCGGCACCTACCCCGCAAGTGGAAGCCGGCACCAGCCAGGTCAACATGAGCGCAGACGGCGTGATCGAAGTACAGATGCAGTGACCTCTACCTGACAAACCTGAACGGCGGTAACCTCGGTTGCCGCCGTTTTCGTTTGGGCGGCTGTATAGGCCTGCCACTTCAGGAGTTTCCATGGAAAGAACCGCTTTCAAACCGCTACTCCTGGCCGCAAGCCTGCTGGCGTTCATGCCGATGGCCCAGGCGGCCAGCACCCTGGTCTACTGCTCTGAAGCCAGCCCTGCCGGCTTCGACCCCAGTCAGTACACCAGCGGCACCGATTTTGATGCCTCCGCCGAAACCGTGTTCAACCGCTTGACCCAGTTCAAGCGTGGCGGCACCGAAGTCGAACCCGGCCTGGCAACGCGCTGGGAGGTATCCAATGACGGCCTGAGCTACACCTTCCATCTGCGCGATGGCGTCAAGTTCCACACCACCGACTACTTCATCCCTACCCGCGACTTCAACGCGGATGACGTGCTGTTTACCTTCAACCGCCTGCTGGATGCCGACAGCCCATTTCGTAAGGCTTACCCGTCCGAGTCGCCGTACTTCACCGACATGGGGTTGAACACCACGATCAAAAACGTCGAAAAACTCGACGATCACACCGTGCGTTTCAACCTGAATAATGTCGATGCTTCGTTCGTGCAGAACCTGGCCATGAGTTTTGCCTCGGTGCAGTCAGCCGAATACGCCGCCCAGCTGTTGAAAGAGGGCAAGGCTGAAGACATCAACCAGAAACCCGTCGGCACCGGGCCGTTTGTGTTCAAGCGCTACCAGAAAGACTCGCAGATCCGTTACGTCGCCAATAAACAGTATTGGAAACCCGAGGATGTGAAGCTCGACAACCTGGTGTTTGCCATCACTCCGGACGCTGCTTCGCGCTTGCAGAAGCTCAAGGCCGGCGAATGCCAGGTCAGCGGTTACCCACGCCCGGCCGATATCGAAGTGATGAAACAGGACCCTCACCTGCGCGTGCTGCAACAAGCCGGTTTCAACCTGGGCTTTCTTGCTTACAACGTGACTCACCCGCCGCTTGACCAACTCAAAGTGCGCCAGGCCCTGGATATGGCCATCGACAAACCGGCGATTATCAAGGCCGTGTACCAGAGCGCCGGGCAATTGGCGCAGAACGCATTGCCACCCGCACAGTGGTCTTATGACCCCACCATCAAGGACGCTCCCTACGACCCGACCAAGGCGCGGGCGCTACTAAAAGAAGCAGGGGTTGCACCAGGTACCACCATCAATCTTTGGGCGATGACCGTGCAGCGCGCCTCCAATCCAAACGCGCGAATGTCGGCGCAGATGATTCAGCAGGATTGGGAAAAGGTGGGTATCAAAGCCAACATAGTCAGCTACGAATGGGGCGAATACATCAAACGCGCGAAAAATGGCGAACATGACGCGATGATTTACGGCTGGACCGGGGACAACGGCGACCCGGATAACTGGCTCGGCGTGCTCTACAGTTGTGCCGCGGTCAAAGGCAGCAACTACGCCAAATGGTGTAACCCGGCCTACGACAAGCTTGTGCAGCAAGCCAAAGTCAGCAGTGACCGCGACCAGCGCATCAAGTGGTATCAACAGGCACAAAAAATACTTAAGGAACAAGTACCTATAACGCCTATCGCAAACTCGACGGTTTTCCAGCCAATTCGAAAAGAAGTGCAGGACTTCAAGATCAGTCCTTTTGGCCTGACGCCGTTTTATGGTGTCAGTCTAGATAAGTAACAGCTGCGCCCCAACCGAGTGCGCCAGACGCCTCGGTTGGGCTTTTTTGGTGCGTCAAATGCACCGAAAAAACCCTCTATATATATGCATTTATGTACAAACTTTCATAAATGCGACATTCCTGTACGTTCGTACCACTGTTTGGCCCTCACGACGGTTCAGCATCTTGCAATGGGTATGGCCCCTGCATAAGTATCCGCAGGCCGACTCACGAGGTCGCCCTCAACACCAAAAATGACAACAAATCATGAGGCCAACATGCTTAAACACGCAGTCCTTCCGCTTTTAGTTAGCGCTGGCCTTATGGCCGCAGCCCCTTTCGCCCAAGCGGCGACTAACCTGGTGTTCTGCTCCGAAGGGAGCCCGGCCGGTTTTGACCCAGGCCAGTACACCACCGGAACAGACTTCGATGCCTCGGCCGAAACCGTGTTCAACCGCCTGAGCCAATTTGAACGTGGCGGCACCGCCGTTGTTCCTGGCCTGGCCACCAGTTGGGACGTTTCCCCGGATGGCCTGACGTATACCTTCCACCTTCGTGAAGGCGTCAAGTTCCACACCACCCCGTACTTCAAGCCGACTCGTGAATTCAATGCCGATGACGTGCTGTTCACGTTCAATCGCATGATCAACAAGGACGATCCGTTCCGTAAAGCCTATCCAACCGAGTTCCCGTACTTCTCGGACATGGAAATGGACAAGAACATCAAGAACATCGAAAAAGTCGATGACCACACCGTCAAGTTCACCCTTGGCACCGTGGACGCGGCTTTCATCCAGAACCTGGCAATGAGTTTCGCGTCGATCCAGTCGGCCGAATACGCTGCCCAGCTGTTGAAGGAAGGCAAAGCCAGCGACATCAACCAGAAGCCAATCGGCACCGGTCCGTTCGTCTTCAAGAGCTACCAGAAAGACTCCAACATCCGCTTTACCGGCAACAAGGACTACTGGAAGCCTGAAGACGTCAAGGTTGATAACCTGATCTTCTCGATCTCCACTGACGCCTCGGTACGCATTCAAAAACTCAAGAAGAATGAGTGCCAGATCACGGCCTATCCTCGCCCAGCGGACATCAAGCCACTGGAAGCGGACAAGGACATGAAGATGCCGCACCAGGCGGGTTTCAACCTGGGTTATATCGCTTACAACGTCATGCCTGTGCTCAAGGGCCAGACCACGCCAAACCCATTGGCAGACCTGCGGGTTCGCCAGGCGCTGGACATGTCGGTCAACAAGCAGCAGATCATCGACTCCGTGTATCAGGGCGCAGGACAACTGGCCGTCAACGCCATGCCGCCGACCCAATGGTCGTATGACACCACCATCAAAGACGCCAAGTACGACCCGGCCAAAGCCAAGGAACTGCTCAAGGAAGCCGGTATCCAGGAAGGCACCGAGATCACCTTGTGGGCCATGCCGGTTCAGCGTCCGTACAACCCGAACGCCAAACTGATGGCTGAGATGCTGCAGAGCGACTGGAAACAGATCGGCCTGAAGGTCAACATCGTCAGCTACGAGTGGGGCGAGTACATCAAGCGCTCCAAAGGCGGCGAGAACCAGGCGATGATCATCGGCTGGAGCGGTGACAATGGTGACCCGGACAACTGGTTGGGTACCCTCTTTGCCTCCTCGGCCTTGAACGGTAACAACTTCTCCAAGTTCACCAACAAGCAGTATGACGACCTGATCAGTCAGGCCAAGTCGACCACTGATGTGGCCAAGCGCACCGAACTGTACAAGCAGGCGCAACAACTCCTGAAACATGAATTGCCTTACACACCTATCGCGCACTCGACGGTGTATCAACCCATGCGCAACACCGTGCAGGACTTCAAGATCAGCCCGTTTGGCTTGAACTCCTTCTACGGCGTGAGCGTAAGCGGCAAGTAAGGATTAATAACGGCGACGTTTCATAACGTCGCCGTTATTGCATCCGCCTGGACCGTAGGAATCAGACCACCTTTGCAACCGTTACCGTCCTACGGCAACGAACTGCGATAGGTGCGTCTGTTGCCTACAAGGTCAATCCGTTTTGGCGCATTTACTGCGAAGTCTACGGCCCATACCGTCGTACGACAGCAGAGGCACCAATATCGGAAAGGCACCTGCCGTATGTGGGATCAGTGATGTCTCCCAGGCTTCGAGCCTGGGTGATTGCTCGCTGATGACAACTACAAACAAGGATCGGGATCGTCATGCGCCATACCACTGTTCTATCCGCAATTTTTGGCACCAGCCTGCTGGCTGTGGCCACGATGGGCCAAGCCGCCGACAAGAAGAGCCTAGTGTTCTGCTCTGAAGGCAGCCCGGCCGGGTTTGACACCGCGCAGTACACCACCGCCACCGACAACGATGCGGCCGAGCCGCTGTACAACCGCTTGGTTGAGTTCGAAAAAGGCGCGACCAATGTGGTACCTGGGTTGGCAACCAAGTGGGATATTTCCGAAGACGGCCTGACCTACACCTTTCACTTGCGTGAAGGGGTGAAATTCCACAGCAACAAGGAATTCAAGCCGACGCGCGACTTCAACGCCGACGACGTGCTGTTCACCTTCAACCGCATGCTTGACCCCGACCACCCGTTTCGCAAGGCCTACCCCACCGAGTTTCCGTACTTCAACGGGATGAGCCTGAACAAGAACATTGCCAAGGTCGAGAAAACCGACCCGCACACCGTGGTGATGACTTTGAATACGGTCGACGCTGCGTTCGTTCAAAATATCGCCATGAGCTTTGCCTCGATTCTGTCGGCCGAGTACGCCGAGCAGTTGCTCAAGGAAGGCAAGCCCAGCGACATCAACCAGAAGCCGATTGGCACTGGTCCGTTTGTGTTCCAGCGTTATCAGAAAGACTCGCAGATCCGTTACGTGGGTAACAAACAGTACTGGGACCCAAGCCGGGTCAAGCTGGACCAACTGATCTTCGCCATCAACACCGATGCGTCGGTGCGGGTACAGAAGCTCAAGGCCGGTGAATGCCAGATCACGCTGCACCCGCGCCCGGCCGACGTCGACGCCCTCAAGGCCGACCCGAACCTGCAACTGCTGACCAAACCCGGCTTCAACCTGGGTTACATCGCCTACAACGTGCGCCACAAACCCTTCGACCAGCTCGAAGTGCGTCAGGCGCTGGACATGGCGGTGAACAAGCAAAGCATCCTCAACGCCGTGTACCAGGGCGCCGGCCAACTGGCAGTCAACGCCATGCCGCCGACCCAGTGGTCCTACGACGACACCATCAAGGACGCTGCCTACAACCCGGAAAAAGCCAAGGAATTGCTCAAGGCCGCCGGCGTCAAGGAAGGTACCGAGATCACCCTGTGGGCGATGCCGGTGCAACGGCCTTACAACCCCAATGCCAAGCTGATGGCCGAAATGCTGCAAAGCGATTGGGCCAAGATCGGCCTCAAGGTCAAGATCGTCAGCTACGAATGGGGCGAGTACATCAAGCGCACCAAGAACGGTGAGCACGACATCAGCCTGATCGGCTGGACCGGCGACAACGGTGACCCGGACAACTGGCTGGGCACTCTTTACAGCTGCGACGCCATCGGCGGGAACAACTACTCGATGTGGTGTGACCCGGCGTACGACAAGCTGATCAAGCAAGCCAAGGTCGTGACCGACCGCGAACAAAGGACTGTTCTGTACAAACAGGCGCAGCAACTGCTCAAGCAGCAGGTGCCGATCACGCCCGTCGCCCACTCGACGGTCAACCAGCCGTTAAGCGCCAAAGTCGAAGGTTTTAAAGTGAGCCCCTTCGGCCGCAACGTGTTCTCGGGCGTCAGTATCAACCCATAAAAAAATAACCGGATTGCAGGGAGCGATGTTGGCTCCCTGGCAAACGTGCAGCCTTTTGTTGGGAAATTTCCTACGGCAAACGTTTGCAAAGGCTTGAACGAGTTACACACCCAATAGCCGGTTCACCTAAAAAGACCGGCATTAAAAAGAGAACCAAAGGAGCTCCACCCATGAAACTGAGCAGCAAAGCGCTTCTGGCCCTGGCCATCAGCAGCATCACGGCGACCGCCTTCGCTGAAACCCAGAGCCAGGACTTCGTTCCGACCACATTGGCCGGCACCAGCGCCCAAAGCGAGGCCAAAGGCTTTATCGACGGTCAAAGCCTGGGCGGTACTACCCGTAACTGGTTTTCCAACGAGCAGCGTTTCCGTGGTAGCAAGTTCACTTACCAGAAGCACGGCGAGGCTCGCACCGACGCCTACCGTACCAACTGGCTGCAAGGCACCATCCTTAACTACTCCTCGGGCTTCACCCAAGGCACTGTTGGGGTAGCAACCGAAGTAGCGGGTTACAACGTCATCGCGCTCGACCAGAGCAAGCGTGACATCAAGGGCGGTTCCAACCGTACCCTGGCCGACTCCGACGGCGATGCCGTAGGCCAGTGGAGCAAACTGGGCCTGGCCAACGTCAAGTTCCGTGTGTCCAACACCACCTTGACCGCCGGTCGCCAGAACTTCAGCAGCGGCATTATCGACACCATCGGCAACCGCGCACTGCCGTCGAGCTTTGAAGGTTTTGCCCTCAACAGCGAAGAGTTCAGCAACCTGTCGTTCCAGGGCGCTTACTTCGACCGCGTGTCGCCACGTACCGAACAGAGCCTGTCGAAATTCCGCAGCGAATACGGCAATGGCCAGGAAGCGGATCACGTCTACACCGCCGGTGTGAACTACCAGCCGTTCAAGAGCCTGAAAACCAGCTTCTTCGGCGCTCAAGTCAAAGACTTCTGGAACCAGTACTACTTCGGCGCAACCCATGAACTGGGTGACAGCCAGCAACTGAGCCTGACCACTGGCCTGAACTACTACAAAACCGTCGACGAAGGCAAAAAGTTGATGGGCAAGATCGACAACGACACTTACTCGCTGTCGCTCGGCCTGACTCACCAGGCTCACAGCCTGACCTTCTCGTACCAGGAAGTGAACGGTAACGAGTACTTCGACTACCTGCACGAAACCAACGGCATCTACCTGGCCAACTCCCTGACGTCCGACTTCAACGGCCCGAACGAGAAATCGTTCCAGATCGCCTACGGCATCAACATGGCCGAATACGGCGTGCCAGGCCTGAAGTTCAACATCTACTCGGCTCGCGGCTGGGGCATCGACGGCACTCACTACACCGGCGACGGCGGCGTGAAAGGCTTTGCTTACAACGGTATCCAGACCCAAGACGGCGAGAAACACCAGGAATACGGCGTAGGTACTTCGTACGCCATCCAGAGCGGTGCACTCAAGGCCACCACCATTCGTGGTACCTACGTGACTCACCGCGCCAGCGCCAACCAGGCTGACGGCAACCTGCGTGAGTTCCGCCTGGTCACCACCATCCCGTTCAACATTCTTTAATTAGCGCCAGGTAAACGGCGGGCTCAGGACGGGCCCGCTGTCTACGCTTGTCTGGTTCACTCGATTGCAGAGGGCTCTGAATGAAAATGCTCCCGTTACAAGCTGCCATTGCCGCTGCGCTATTGAGCGTTGCGATCGGCGTTTCGGCCAAACCGTTGGTGGTCTGCACCGAAGCCAGCCCGGAAGGTTTTGACCCGGTCCTGTACACCACCGCCGTCACCGCTGACGCCGCGGCAGAAACCATGTTCAACCGCCTGGTGGACTTCAAGCCCGGCACCACCGAAGTCGTGCCTGCCCTGGCCAAAGACCTGCCGGAAATCAGCGCCGATGGCCTGACCTACACGTTCCACCTGCGTGACGACATCAAGTTCCACACCACCGATTACTTCAAACCCACGCGCAACATGAATGCCGACGACGTGCTTTGGAGCTTCCAGCGCCAGCTGGACCCGAATCACCCGTGGCACAACAAGTCCAACGTGGGCTACCCGTACTTTGAAAGCATGGGCTTCAAGGAACTGCTCAAGAGCGTAGAGAAGACCGATGACCACACCGTGGTCTTCACCCTGACCCGTCCTGAAGCACCGTTCCTGTCCGACCTGGCCATGGCGTTTTCCTCGATTCACTCCGCCGAATACGCCGACCAGTTGCTCAAGTCCGGCAAGACCGATGACCTGAACGCCAAGCCCATCGGCACCGGCCCGTTCATCTTCAACCGTTACGCCAAAGACGCCCAGGTGCGCTTCAAGGCCAACCCGGACTACTTCCGTGGCAAGCCGCCGGCTGACCCGTTGATCCTGGCCATCACTACCGACAGCAACGTGCGCCTGCAAAAGCTCAAGGCCAACGAATGCCAGATCGCGCTGTACCCCAAGCCCGATGATGTGCCGAGCGCCAAGGCTGATCCCAACCTGAAAGTCGCGGAACTGGCGGCGATGACCACCAGCTACACCGCCTTGAACACCACCCACAAGTACATGAGCGACGCGCGCGTGCGCCACGCGATCAACATCGCGTTCGACAAAAAAGGCTACAACGAGTCCCTGTACGGCAAAGGCAACGCTGTCGACGCCACCGGCCCGTACCCGCCAACGCTGCTGGGCTTTAGCGACAAGCTGAAAAACCCACCGCGCGACCTGGACAAGGCCCGCGCCCTGCTCAAGGAAGCCGGCGTGCCGGAAGGCACTGAGTTCACCCTGTTCACCCGTAACGGCGGCGGCCCGACCAACCCCAACCCGATGCTCGGCGCCCAGCGCATGCAGGCGGATCTGGCGCAGATCGGCCTGAAAGTGAACATCAAGGTCATGGAATGGGGCGAAATGCTCAAGCGCGCCAAAAACGGTGAGCACGACATGGTGTCCGCCGGTTGGGCGGGGGATAACGGGGACCCGGATAACTTCCTCACACCAAACCTGAGTTGCGATGCAGCCAAAAACGGCGAAAACTACGCCCGCTGGTGTAACAAAGAGTTTCAAGACTTGATCGACAAGGCACGCGCTATCGCTGAACCGGCCCAGCGCGCTGCACTCTATGAACAAGCACTGGACGTTTTCGAGAAGGATCAACCGTGGATTCCCATGGCTTACCCGAAAATGTTCACCGCCATGCGCAAAAACGTCGAGGGTTATACCCAAAGCCCTCTGACGACCAATAACTTCGCCACCACCCAGGTGAAGTAATAAGAGAAGACGCTCGGCACCGTCGCCATTGACGGTGCCGAACCTGCCTAACCGGCTGATTGAGGTACACAACAAGATGTTTAGTTTTATTGCCCGCCGATTGGGGTTATTGATCCCCACGTTTTTCGGCATCACGTTGCTGACGTTTGCGTTGATTCGCATGATCCCCGGCGACCCTGTCGAAGTCATGATGGGCGAACGACGAGTCGACCCCGAGATGCACGCACAGGCAATGGAACGCCTCGGCCTTAACAAGCCGCTGTACGCGCAATACCTGGACTACGTAGGCAAACTCGCCCACGGCGACCTCGGTGAGTCACTGCGCACGCGCACCAGCGTGTGGACCGAATTCACCGCCCTCTTCCCTGCGACCCTGGAACTGTCCATGGCCGCCCTGTTGTTCGCCGGTGTCCTGGGCCTGTTGGCCGGGGTGATCGCGGCCTTGAAACGAGGATCCCTGTTCGACCATGGGGTGATGGGCATCTCCCTCGCGGGATATTCGATGCCGATCTTCTGGTGGGGCCTGATCCTGATCATGTTCTTCTCGGTCAGCCTGGGCTGGACCCCGGTTTCCGGGCGTATCGACCTGCTCTACGACATCGAGCCGCGCACCGGCTTCATGCTGATCGACACGCTGCTGGCTGACGAGCCCGATGCGTTCTTCGACGCCCTGCACCACTTGATCCTGCCGGCCATCGTGCTCGGCACCATCCCGCTGGCGGTGATCGCGCGGATGACCCGTTCGTCGATGCTCGAAGTCCTGCGCGAAGACTACATCCGTACCGCCAAGGCCAAAGGCCTGTCGCCGGCGCGCGTGGTATTCGTCCACGGCCTGCGTAACGCGCTGATCCCGGTACTCACCGTGGTCGGCCTGCAAGTGGGCACGCTGCTGGCCGGTGCGGTCCTGACCGAAACCATCTTCTCGTGGCCCGGCATCGGCAAATGGCTGATCGAAGCCATTGGCGCTCGGGACTATCCCGTGGTGCAAAACGGCATCCTGTTAATCGCCTGCCTGGTGATTCTGGTGAACTTCGTGGTGGATATCCTCTACGGCTTCGCCAACCCACGCATCCGTCACCAGCGCTGAGATCATGACCATGACCACACCTACTTCCGCGGTAGCAGTCGATCAAAGCCTGCTGTACCCGTCCCCGTACAAAGAATTCTGGCAAGCCTTTTCCAAGAACAAAGGCGCCGTTGCCGGCCTGCTGTTCATGTTGCTGGTGGTGTTTTGCGCGATCTTCGCCCCTTGGGTTGCGCCGCATAACCCAAGCGAGCAATACCGCGACTTCCTGCTCACCCCTCCAGCCTGGCTGGAGGGCGGGCAGATGCAGTTCCTGCTCGGCACCGACGAACTGGGCCGTGACCTGCTCTCGCGCCTGATCCAGGGTTCGCGCCTGTCCTTGCTGATCGGCTTGTCGTCGGTCGTGATGTCGCTGATCCCGGGCATCCTGCTGGGCCTGTTCGCCGGGTTCTTCCCGCGCATGCTCGGCCCAACCATCATGCGCTTGATGGACATCATGCTGGCCCTGCCGTCGTTGCTGCTGGCTGTCGCCATTGTCGCAATCCTCGGCCCTGGCCTGATCAACACCGTGATCGCCATTGCGATCGTGTCGCTGCCCTCGTATGTGCGTCTGACCCGCGCTGCGGTGATGGGCGAACTGAACCGCGACTACGTGACGGCCGCCCGCCTCGCTGGCGCCGGCCTGCCACGCCTGATGTTCATCACCGTGCTGCCCAACTGCATGGCGCCGCTGATCGTACAGGCCACCTTGAGCTTCTCCTCGGCGATTCTCGATGCCGCGGCCCTGGGCTTCCTTGGCCTTGGCGTACAACCGCCAACCCCTGAGTGGGGCACCATGCTGGCTTCGGCCCGTGACTACATCGAACGCGCCTGGTGGGTCGTGAGCCTGCCGGGTTTGACCATTTTGCTCAGCGTGCTGGCAATCAACTTGATGGGTGACGGCCTGCGCGATGCGCTGGACCCGAAACTCAAGAACGCCGCCTGAGGAGATTCCCATGTCACTGTTAGAAATCAAGAATCTCAACGTACGCTTTGGCGACGCGACCGCCGTGCCGGTGGTCGATGGCCTCGACATTTCCGTCGACAAAGGCGAAGTACTGGCGATCGTTGGCGAGTCGGGCTCGGGTAAATCCGTGACCATGATGGCGCTGATGGGCCTGATCGAGCACCCGGGCATCGTCACCGCCGACGCCCTGAACTTTGATGGCAAAGACATGCTCAAGCTGAGCAACCGTCAGCGCCGCCAAATCGTCGGCAAAGACCTGGCGATGGTGTTCCAGGACCCGATGACCGCGCTGAACCCCAGCTACACCGTGGGTTTCCAGATCGAAGAAGTGCTGCGCCTGCACCTGAAAATGTCCGGCAAGCAAGCGCGCAAACGTGCGATCGAACTGCTCGAAAAAGTGGAAATTCCGGGCGCGGCCAGCCGTATGGATGCCTACCCGCACCAACTGTCCGGTGGTATGAGCCAGCGTGTCGCAATCGCCATGGCAATTGCCGGCGAGCCGAAACTGCTGATCGCTGACGAACCGACCACTGCGCTGGACGTGACCATTCAGGCGCAGATCATGGAGCTGCTGCTGGCCCTGCAGAAAGAGCAGAACATGGGCCTGGTGCTGATCACCCACGACCTGGCCGTGGTGGCTGAAACCGCACAGCGCGTGTGCGTGATGTACGCCGGCCAGGCCGTGGAAGTCGGCCAGGTGCCGCAACTGTTCGACATCCCGGCGCACCCGTACAGCGAAGCGCTGCTCAAGGCGATCCCCGAGCACAGCCTGGGCGCCACGCGCCTGGCCACGCTGCCGGGTATCGTTCCCGGTCGTTATGACCGCCCGCAGGGTTGCCTGCTGTCGCCACGTTGCCCGTATGTGCAGGAATCCTGCCGTGCCCAGCGGCCTGGCCTTGACCCGAAAAGCAACAGCCTCGCGCGCTGCTTCTACCCCTTGAACCAGGAGGTGGCGTAATGGCCGTCGTTCTTACCGCCCGCGACCTGACCCGTCACTACGAAGTCTCCCGTGGCCTGTTCAAGGGCCACGCGCTGGTACGCGCGCTTAATGGTGTGTCGTTTGAACTGGAAGCTGGCAAGACCCTCGCCGTAGTAGGCGAGTCGGGTTGCGGCAAATCCACCCTGGCCCGCGCGCTGACGCTGATTGAAGAGCCGTCGTCCGGCTCGTTGAAAATCGCCGGCCAGGAAGTCGCCGGTGCCGACAAGGCCCAGCGCAAGCAATTGCGCAAAGACGTGCAGATGGTGTTCCAGAGCCCGTACGCCTCGCTGAACCCTCGGCAGAAAGTCGGTGATCAACTCGGCGAGCCGCTGTTGATCAACACCAACCTGTCCGCCGCCGAACGCCGCGAAAAAGTGCAGGCGATGATGAAGCAAGTGGGCCTGCGCCCCGAGCATTATCAGCGCTATCCGCACATGTTCTCCGGTGGCCAGCGCCAGCGTATTGCCCTGGCACGCGCCATGATGCTGCAACCTAAAGTGCTGGTGGCGGATGAACCGACCTCGGCACTCGACGTATCGATCCAGGCCCAGGTACTTAACCTGTTCATGGACCTGCAGCAGGAATTCAACACCGCCTACGTGTTCATTTCCCACAACTTGGCAGTGGTGCAACACGTTGCCGACGACGTGATGGTGATGTACCTCGGCCGCCCGGTGGAAGTGGGCCCCAAGGAAGACATCTACGCTCGTCCGCTGCACCCGTACACCCAGGCGCTGCTGTCGGCCACCCCGACCATCCACCCAGACCCGAACAAGCCGAAGATCAAGATCGTCGGCGAACTGCCCAACCCGCTGAACCCGCCATCTGGCTGCGCGTTCCACAAGCGCTGCCCGTACGCGACAGCGCGTTGCAGCAGCGAGGAGCCGCTGTTGCGGCCGCTGGATAACCGCCAAGTGGCTTGCCACTACGCGGAGCAGTTCGTGGCCTGAGCCTGCATGCAACAAAAATGCCCTGGCGATAACGCCAGGGCATGACAGGTGTTCTACAAGCCCTTCCCATCAGGTTGCGCATCAGCCTGTTGGGAGGGGCTTTTTTTTGGCTGATCACCACCCGCATTTGATCAACAAATCCCCTTCAGTATTCGAAACCAATCTAACTGCCTGTCAGTTCTCACAGTAGCCAGCCACGGCCTTTTGCATTGTTATGAGCTCACCCCCTTTATCCAATGGACGGGTAATCGCTCATGACAACATTCACTGTTTTTTTCTGCGGCACTGGCTCAACCAAGTTTGACGATACTCACGCCAGTTATTGGAACGGTGAGTTGATTTCCACGCTGGCGCAAAACACTCAAAGCGTCAGTAAGGAGTTTGCCGAATGGATTGTTATCGACGGCCCCGGCAGCGGCAACTTGCAAGCCGATGAAATGTTCTCCGAGTCTGGCAATTATCTTCAGTTAAAGGGCACCGCCCTGGGCTCTGGCTGGGAAGAAAATGTGGCTCACGCGGTTAACATCATGAAGGGCACGTTTACCTGGCAGCGCGAAAAACTGACTGAGGAAAACTACACCCAACTGCAAAAAGCCGGCATTCCAATTGAAGACGTCAAAGTCACCGGCAGTTGGTATTGGCGCACTTACGATTACGGTACGCGCAAAGTAACGCAGCAACAGTTGCAAGAGCAGATCATCAAGACCTTTCGAAAAGACGGGATCATTCCCACGCGCGTCAACCTGGTCGGTTGGAGCCGCGGCGGGATCAGCTGCCACATGCTGGCCAACGCCATGCTCAATGACAGCGTCTTGAAGAATGTGCCGGTCAATATCTTCGCTGTCGACCCGGTTCCCGGGCTCTTGAACTTCCAGAGCAGTCGAGTAACGCTCGGCAGCAACGTTAAAGAGTACGTCGGTTTTTACGCCAGGGACGAGCGATCCTCCGGATTCGCCTGTGTCGTACCCACCTTTGATACAAACACCCATGTTCATATCTATCCAATGCCCGGGCGCCACGCGACCTTGGTGGGTAATGCAGCCCCCGACGGAAACCAGGGTGCAAAGGTATATGCCGAACCCGGCGAGATTGTTCGTCACTTTGCAGAAACTTGCCTGACGCGATGGGGGGTGCGCCTGGAAAAGAAACTCAACCTCACGCCCGGTCAGATTAATGACCGTCTTACCAAAATGAATAATGATTTGAGCGGGTACGTGGCGATGCGAAATACGGTCTACACCACCCGTACGTCCACAGCCGGTGAGCGCAGCATTACCAAGGGCAGCAGTGATATGAAATTCACCGCAGCGAGCAGTACCGATTACCTGCCAGGAAAGGGACTTTCAATAGACAAGATAGTGAACAGCGACTACTTCAACGATATCGCATGATTCAAAGGGGGGCGGGTTTAACGGTATACAGCCTTCCCGTCAGGCGGTGCATACCTGACGGGTGGGACTGTACTTCAGGCCGACTCAGGTATCGCTGTCACCTTGATCGCTATCATCGTCATCCGGGGCTTGCTGGTCGTCATCATCCTTGGAACCGCCTTGGTCCTCATCGCCTGGCTCGGCTTCCGACTTGGCCAGTTGCAGTCCCTTGCCCTGCGCTGTCTGCACCGCCGAAAAGCCCGTCTGACTGCCCTGCACCGGGTTATGCGCCCAGGCCGTCGACATCCCCAACGACAACAGCACCAGCACTTTTATCAACAGCACTACACGTTGAAAAATACTCATGGTCGATTTCCGTCCAGTCAGTAGATGAATCCTGCACGACAGCGTTTTACCGTCGCCAGGTTAGAAGCTAGTCCCAATGCCGGGTTTGCGCCAGGCTTCAGGTGTCGCCATCGTCGTAGGTGTCGCTGTCCTCGCCTTCGTTATAGGGGTTTTCCGCATCCTCCTTGGGCGCGGGCTGGGCTTGGGGTTGCCAACTGCCGGAGTTGACCTCGTTCTGCTTTTTCTTGGTCACCGGGCCGGTGTCTTTCCATTGGGGCGTGCCGGTGTCGGCCAGCGCCGAGGTGCATGCCAAGGCGGTGGACACACCCAGGGTGCCAAAAAGCACCAACCAGATAGCCCGTTGAGTTATACGCAAGGTAGCCTCCAGATCCGTCGGTGAATGGGTGAATTATTTGAAACGCTAGACCGGATGCGGATATCTCGCCAATTCATCGCCTTGTGGAGATCAAAATGTGGGAGCGGGCTTGCTCGCGAATGCGGAGTGTCAGTCACTGAATATGTTGACTGATACACCGCATTCGCGAGCAAGCCCGCTCCCACACTTAGAATATCGGCGCCCACAAAAAAGGGCGAAGCCATGATAGCTTCGCCCTTTTTGTACCGCTCAGACCTTAATGGTGCTCACGGGTCGCGCGGAATTTCACATCCGGCCAGCGCTCTTCCATCAACGCCAGGTTCACCCGGGTCGGGGCCAGGTAGGTCAGGTGACCACCGCCGTCCACTGCCAGGTTTTCCACAGCCTTGTTGGAGAACTCTTCCAGCTTCTTCTTATCGCTGCAATCGATCCAGCGCGCGGAGTACACGGTGATTGGCTCGTAGGAGCATTCAACCTTGTATTCCTCTTTCAGGCGGCTGGCGACCACATCGAACTGCAGCACGCCGACGGCGCCGAGGATGATGTCGTTGCTGCGCTCGGGGAAGAACACCTGGGTGGCGCCCTCTTCCGCCAATTGCTGCAGGCCCTGGCGCAGTTGCTTGGATTTGAGCGGGTCGCGCAGGCGTACGCGGCGGAACAGTTCCGGGGCGAAGTGCGGGATACCGGTGAAGCCCAGCACTTCGCCCTCGGTGAAGGTGTCGCCGATCTGGATGGTGCCGTGGTTATGCAAGCCAATGATGTCGCCGGCGTAGGCTTCTTCGAGCTGTTCACGCTCGGAGGAGAAGAACGTCAGGGCATCGCCGATGCGCAGGTCCTTGCCGGTGCGCACGTGGCGCATCTTCATGCCTTTTTCGTATTTGCCGGAGCAGATACGCATGAAGGCGATACGGTCGCGGTGCTTGGGGTCCATGTTCGCCTGGATCTTGAACACAAAGCCGGTGAATTTTTCTTCAACCGGTTCCACCGTGCGCTCATTGGCAACCCGGGCCAGAGGCTTCGGCGCCCAGTTCACGACGGCGTCGAGTACGTGGTCGACACCGAAGTTGCCCAACGCCGTACCGAAGAACACCGGGGTCAGTTGGCCGTCGAGAAATTCCTGCTGGTTGAACGCGTGGCAGGCGCCCTGCACCAGTTCCAGTTGATCGACAAAGCGGTCGTACTCGTCACCCAGGTGGGCGCGGGCTTCGTCAGAGTCGAGCTTCTCGATGATCTTGACGTCGGTGCGCTCGTGGCCGTGGCCGGCGGTGTAGACAATGATGTAGTCGTCGGCCAGGTGGTACACACCCTTGAAGTCGCGGTAGCAACCGATCGGCCAGGTGATCGGCGCAGCCTTGATCTTCAGGACGGCTTCGATTTCATCGAGCAACTCGATCGGGTCGCGGATATCGCGGTCGAGTTTGTTGATGAAGCTGACGATCGGCGTGTCTCGCAGGCGGCAAACGTCCATCAGCGCGATGGTACGTGGCTCAACGCCCTTACCGCCGTCGAGGACCATCAAGGCCGAGTCCACCGCCGTCAGGGTGCGGTAGGTATCTTCGGAGAAGTCTTCGTGGCCCGGGGTGTCGAGCAGGTTGACCATGTGGTCGCGATACGGGAACTGCATGACCGACGTGGTAATGGAAATACCCCGTTGTTTTTCCATTTCCATCCAGTCGGAGGTGGCATGGCGGTCCGATTTGCGGGATTTCACCGTGCCGGCCACTGCGATTGCCTTGCCCATCAGCAGGAGCTTCTCGGTGATGGTGGTTTTACCGGCATCGGGGTGGGAAATAATGGCGAAAGTGCGGCGTTTCGCGACTTCGGCGGCCTGGTGGGTCATGGGAAATCGCCTGGCAGGTGAGTCAAAAAAGGGCGGCGAGTATAGCGCAAACCCAGGGAGCCAGACCACCGTTCACCCGATTGGGGGTGGCTAAATGCTGCCAAGTGTGGAACCTTTTAAAAGGTAGAGACGTCCACTCCCCTGCTATCGCACTCGTACCAGGGGCTGAAAAATCAGCAAGTTAGCCTGACGAGGCTGCGCTCATGGCTTGACCTCATGTCGTCTAACCGGCATTGGCAAGCTGCATTTCGCGACCACATTCGCCGACAGCCAGGAATGGCATTGCCGCTCGGAAATGTGGACGCCGACAGAAGAAAAAAAGGAGTCCGCCTGTGGCTATTCGCTATGGCAAAGGGCTGATAGGAGGAGCGGTTGTCGTCGCTCTCCTGGCCCTGCTGGTCCACTGGATCGGCATCAACACGATCGAACTGTACCGCGACGATTTGTTGTTTTACCTGCAAGCACACCTGATCCTCGTTCTTGTCTCCATGCTGGCAGCCCTCGTTGTAGGCATCCCCGCCGGTATCCTGCTCAGCCGACCGAACATGGTCGGGCGCGCAGAACGCTTCATGCAGATCTTCAACATCGGCAACACCGTCCCGCCCCTGGCCGTACTGGCCATCGCCCTCGGCGTCCTCGGCATCGGCAGTGGCCCGGCCATCTTCGCGTTGTTCCTCGCCTCGTTGCTGCCCATTGTGCGCAACACCTACGAAGGCATCAAAAACGTTCAAGGCTCGTTGAAAGAAGCCGCCACCGGCATCGGCATGACGCCGCGCCAGGTGCTGTTTCGCGTGGAATTGCCCAACGCCGTGCCGATCATCATCGGCGGTGTGCGCGTGGCCCTGGCGATCAACGTCGGCACCGCACCGCTGGCGTTCCTGATTGGTGCCAACAGCCTGGGCAGCCTGATCTTCCCCGGCATCGCCCTGAACAATCAGCCGCAATTGCTGCTCGGCGCCGCGTGCACCGCGCTGCTGGCATTGCTGCTTGACGGTCTGGTGACCATGGCCAGCCGCCTCTGGCTGGAACGCGGGTTGCGTCCGTCTTAAGGCTTGGCAAAGGAATCGACATGAAAAAGTTAAGCTTGATATTAGGCTGCGTCCTGCTGTTGGCAGGTGTTGCGCAAGCCGCCGAAAAACCCGTCATCCGCATCGGCGCCCGCGTGTTCACTGAACAGACGCTGCTCGCCGAAATCACCTCCCAGTACCTGCGCACCAAGGGTTACGACACCCGCGTGACCGGCGGCCTGGGCAGCAACCTGGCGCGCAGTGCCCAGGAAAGCGGGCAACTGGACCTGATCTGGGAATACACCGGCGTGTCGCTGGTGGCCTACAACCATGTGGACGAGAAGCTCGACAGCGAACAGTCTTACGCCCGAGTCAAAGAACTCGATGCGAAAAAAGGCCTGGTCTGGCTCTCTCCGTCGAAATTCAGCAACACCTACGCATTGGCGTTGCCGGAAAACGTGGCCAAGGAATTCCCGCAGATCAACAGCATCAGCGACCTGACCCAAGCCCTGGCCGAGAAAACCAAAGGCACGCGCCTGGTGGCCCTGGACACCGAGTTCGCCAACCGTTCCGACGGCATGGCCGGCATGGTCAAGCTGTATGACATGAACCTCACGCGCAAAAACACCCGGCAGATGGACGCCGGCCTGGTCTACACCGCGCTGCGTAATGGCCAGGTGTTTGCCGGGTTGGTCTACACCACCGACGGTCGCCTGAACGCTTTCAAATTGAAGCTGCTGGAAGACGATAAACACTACTTCCCGGACTACACCGCCGCGCCGGTGGTGCGTCAGGATTATCTCGACGCTCACCCTGAACTGGCCGCCGACCTGAAACCATTGGCCGCGCTGTTCGACGACGCAACCATGCGCCAGCTGAACGCGCGGGTCGACGTGGACCATGAAAGCCCGTCCGCCGTGGCCGCAGACTTCCTGCGCCAACATCCCATCAGCCAATAAGAGGAGAAGACATGGAATTTCTGAACGCCTTTTCCCATCTTGATTGGGCCCAGGTCCTGCACCTGACCTGGCAGCACATCACCCTGGTCGGCATTGCCGTCATTCTGGCAATCGTCGTGGGCGTGCCGCTGGGCGTGTTGATGACGCGCTTCCCGACCCTGGCCGGCCCGCTGCAAGCCAGCGCCACCGTGCTGCTGACCGTGCCGTCGATCGCGCTGTTCGGCCTGCTGCTGCCTTTCTACTCCAAGTTCGGCCAGGGCCTGGGGCCAATGCCGGCGATCACCGCGGTGTTCCTCTACTCGCTGCTGCCGATCATGCGTAACACCTACCTGGCCCTGACGGGCGTGGAACCGGGCATTCGCGAAGCCGCCAAAGGCATCGGCATGACCTTCGGCCAGCGCCTGCGCATGGTTGAACTGCCCATCGCCGTGCCGGTGATCCTCGCCGGTGTGCGCACCGCCGTGGTGATGAACATTGGCGTAATGACCATTGCCGCCACCATCGGCGCCGGTGGTCTGGGTGTACTTATTCTGGCTTCCATCAGCCGCAGCGACATGTCGATGCTGATCGTTGGCGCCGTGCTGGTCAGTCTTCTGGCCATCTTCGCCGACCTGCTTCTGCAATGGCTGCAACGCTCGCTGACTCCAAAAGGACTGCTCAAATGATCGAACTTCAAAACCTGACCAAGACTTTTCAAAGCAACGGCAAAACCGTATCTGCCGTGAACGACGTAAGCCTGACCGTCAATGAAGGCGAGATTTGCGTGTTCCTCGGCCCCTCGGGTTGCGGCAAAAGCACCACGCTGAAAATGATCAACCGCCTGATCAAGCCCACCTCGGGCAAGATCCTGATCAACGGCGAAGACACCACCGACCTGGATGAGGTGACCTTGCGTCGCAACATCGGTTATGTGATCCAGCAGATCGGCCTGTTCCCGAACATGACCATCGAGGAAAACATCGTGGTGGTGCCCAAGCTGCTCGGCTGGGACAAGCAGAAATGCCACGACCGCGCCCGCGAGTTGATGAGCATGATCAAGCTGGAACCCAAGCAATACCTGCATCGCTACCCGCGTGAACTGTCGGGCGGCCAGCAACAGCGCATCGGTGTGATCCGTGCGCTGGCGGCCGATGCACCGCTGCTGCTGATGGACGAGCCGTTCGGCGCGGTCGACCCGATCAACCGCGAGATGATCCAGAACGAATTCTTCGAGATGCAGCGCGCGCTGAACAAGACCGTGATCATGGTCAGCCACGACATCGATGAAGCGATCAAGCTGGGCGACAAGATTGCGATCTTCCGTGCCGGCAAGCTGCTGCAGATCGACCACCCGGACACGCTGCTGGCGCATCCGGCTGACGAGTTCGTCAGCAACTTCGTCGGCCAGGACAGCACCCTCAAGCGCCTGCTGCTGGTGAAAGCCGAAGACGCGGCGGACAACGCCCCGTCGGTGAGCCCGGAAACCCCGGTGGCCGAGGCCCTGGAGCTGATGGACGAAACGGACCGTCGCTACGTGGTGGTCACCTGTGCCGAGAACAAGGCGCTGGGTTATGTACGACGTCGCGACCTGCACCGTCAGACCGGTACGTGCGGCCAGTACCTGCGCGAGTTCAACGCCACGGCGGCGTACGACGAGCACTTGCGCATCCTGCTGTCGCGCATGTACGAGTTCAACCGCTCGTGGTTGCCGGTGATGGACGCGGAGCGCGTGTTCCTCGGTGAAGTGACCCAGGAGTCGATTGCCGAGTACTTGAGTTCCGGTAAGTCGCGTGGGGGCAAGACCAGTATTGTCTCGCCTGCCGAGACTGCGCTGGCCTGACCTGAAATAACACAGTGCAACAGGTGGGAGGGGGCTTGCGCCCGATAGCGGTGGATCAGTGACTGATGAAGTGACTGACACACCGCCATCGGGGGCAAGCCCCCTCCCACATTTGCTCGTTGGTGAGTCAGGGAAATCCCACCGATTTGGTCCTCCCGGGGAACATCAATCCGTCACACCGGTCGGTTACATAAGTAGCTGCACGCGGTCCTGCGACGAACGCGTGCAAAAACGCGACATTTTTAGTTGATCTATGGCCCCTCACGTCCTAAAGTTCGCGCCGAACGTCCATGCTGGAAACGATCCATCCGGCTCAAGTACTGACGACGAGACAGCAAGGCCAAGGGAAGCGTTTATTCCCATGGCCTTTTTGCTTTCGGCGACATGCCTTGGGAAGTAGGCGAACCAAAGTGGGGATACGGAGGACGTTCATTTGCACCCATTGATCAAATTAGTTTGCCCTTAGGAGTTCCCAGCATGTCGATCAACGTCGAAGATTATTTCGCGCGCGCCACTTTTGACAAAATGAAGGCGTTCGCCGACAAGCAAGAAACCCCGTTCGTGGTGATCGACACCGCGATGATCAGCCAGGCCTACGATGACCTGCGCGCCGGTTTCGAATTCGCCAAAGTCTATTACGCGGTCAAGGCCAACCCTGCCGTCGAGATCATCGACCTGTTGAAAGACAAGGGTTCGAGCTTCGACATCGCCTCGATCTACGAGCTGGACAAGGTCATGGACCGTGGCGTCAGCCCCGACCGTATCAGCTACGGCAACACCATCAAAAAATCCAAGGACATTCGCTACTTCTTTGATAAGGGCGTGCGTCTGTTCTCCACCGACTCCGAAGCCGACCTGCGCAACATCGCCAAGGCCGCGCCGGGCTCGAAAGTCTATGTGCGTATCCTCACCGAAGGCTCGACCACGGCCGACTGGCCTTTGTCGCGCAAATTCGGCTGCCAGACCGACATGGCCATGGACCTGCTGATCCTCGCCCGCGACCTGGGCCTGGTGCCATACGGTATCTCTTTCCACGTTGGCTCGCAGCAGCGCGACATCAGCGTGTGGGACGCGGCGATTGCCAAGGTCAAAGTGATCTTCGAACGCCTGAAGGAAGAAGACGGCATCCACCTCAAGCTGATCAACATGGGCGGTGGCTTCCCGGCCAACTACATCACCCGCACCAACAGCCTGGAAACCTACGCCGAAGAAATCATCCGCTTCCTCAAGGAAGATTTCGGCGACGACCTGCCGGAAATCATCCTGGAGCCGGGCCGCTCGTTGATCGCCAACGCCGGGATCCTGGTCAGCGAAGTGGTGTTGGTTGCGCGTAAATCCCGCACCGCCGTCGAGCGTTGGGTATACACCGACGTGGGCAAATTCTCCGGCCTGATCGAAACCATGGACGAAGCCATCAAGTTTCCGATCTGGACCGAGAAGAAAGGCGAGATGGAAGAAGTGGTCATCGCCGGTCCTACCTGCGACAGCGCCGACATCATGTACGAGAACTACAAGTACGGCCTGCCACTGAACCTGGCGATTGGTGACCGTTTGTACTGGCTGTCGACCGGTGCGTACACCACCAGCTACAGCGCCGTGGAATTCAATGGCTTCCCACCGTTGAAGTCTTACTACGTGTAAGCAATTCGCACACAAAAAACCCATGACATGTCATGGGTTTTTTTATCGGTCAGCAAAGGCTCGCGGCGCGCTGTTGGTAGGCCTCGGCCATTGCACGAACCTGTGGGTCAGTGGCTGCGGCCAACGCAGCGTGGGCCGTTCGCAAAAACTTCAGATTGCCGCCCGCCAGCGCCTTGCGCAGCCACGCCAATGCCTCGTCGATTCGGCCTCGGTCAGCCACTATCGCGGCATAACTGAACTGCCCGCGAAAATCCCCGCCTTCGGCTGAGCGCCGATACCACTCGACAGCCGCCTCAAAATCCCTCGGGCAATAGTGGCCGTCTTCCAAATAACGCCCCACAAGGTTCATCGACTTGGCGTGGCCCTGCTCTGCAGCCAGCCGATAAAAGCCCAGCGCTTGCGGTCGGTCTTCGTCGACACCACGACCGGTGGCCAGCAGGTTGGCATAGTTGTATTGGCCCCAATCCAACCCGGCCTCTGCCGCCAGGCGATACTCTCGCGCAGCTGCCACCTCATCTACGGCGCAGCCCCAGCCATGTTCCAGGCAACGCCCGGCCATATTGCGTGCCATCAACTGCCCGCCGTTGGCGGCGATCCGGAACCAGCGCAGCGCCAGCGCTTCATCGCGCGCAATGCCGCGCCCTTCCAGCAGGATTTGTCCCAGCAAGGCCTGGGCATCAACCACGCCCGCCTTGGCTGCCATCAAAATCGCCTGGGCGGCGCGCACCGGGGAATCGTCGAGCATGCTTTGCAGTTGCTCGACGTTGAGCACTTCTTCACGGCGCAAAAAAAAGCCCATGTCAGACCTCGACCCAGCGGCGCAACAGGTTGTGGTACGTGCCGGTGAGCTGGATCAGCGCTGGATGGTCAGGAACATCGCGGGTCAGTTGCTGGATGGCGCCGTCCATCTCGAACAGCAAGGTGCGCTGGCTGTCTTCACGCACCAGGCTTTGGGTCCAGAAGAACGAAGCGTAACGCGCGCCACGGGTTACGGCGTTGACTTTGTGCAGGCTCGAACCTGGGTACAGCACCATGTCGCCGGCCGGCAGCTTGACCCGCTGCAGACCAAAGGTGTCCTGGATCTCCAGCTCGCCACCGTCGTATTCATCCGGATCACTGAAAAACAGTGTGGACGACAGATCGGTCCGGACCCGTTCATGGCTGCCCCGCGCCTGGCGCACGGCGTTGTCGATGTGGAAGTCGAAACTGCCACCGGCCGTGTAGCAATTGAGCAAAGGCGGAAAGACCTTGTGCGGTAACGCCGCTGACATAAACAGCGGGTTTTTCCACAAACGCTCGAGCATCGCCGCGCCAATTTCCTTGGCCAGCGGGTGGCCCTCGGGCAATTGCAGGTTGTGTTTGGCTTTGGCGGACTGATGCCCGGCGGTGATTTTACCGTCGGCCCACTCGGTGTTTTCCAAGGCTTGGCGAATGCGCAGCACTTCCTCGCGAGAGAACAGGCCGGGAATGTGCAGCAGCATGGGGCGGTACCTGAAGGCAGAGAGGCGCCAATGGTATTGATTCTTATCCGCCCTGTAAAACGCGGGAGACGAACGAGTTCGTAAAAACCGTAAGCAAAAAGTGTAAAGAATGTAAATTCAGTGCGAATAGTAATGTATCGCAATTGATAGAAACTCTTGTTGACCCTATATTCCGCGGCCTTACAACCTTGGGGAAGGGACACGTCAATGTCGCGCACACTGCTAAAAACATCAGCCAGTTCACCACGCATGCTGGCTTCGGCCATCGGCGTAGCACTCAGCGCCAGCTCTGCCGCCCAATTGGCGCAAGCGGCCGAAAGCACTGAACAGAAAGGCGAGCGCAACAGCATCTCCCTGGGCGCCACCAGTATTACCGGCCAGGAGCAGGACAACACGTCCTACCAGGTGGAAAAAGCCGCTTCGCAAAAGTACACCGCGCCACTGGTAGACACCCCGCGCTCGGTGACCGTGGTGCCGCAACAAGTGCTCAAGGACACCGCCGCCACCTCGTTGCAGGACGCCTTGCGCACTGTACCGGGCATTACTTTCGGTGCCGGTGAAGGCGGTAACCCTCAGGGCGACCGTCCGTTCATTCGCGGTTTTGATGCCCAGGGCGACACTTACCTGGACGGCGTGCGCGACACCGGCGGCCAGAGCCGCGAGATCTTCGACATCGAATCGATCGAAGTCAGCAAAGGCCCGAACTCCTCGTTCGGCGGTCGGGGTTCGGCTGGCGGCAGCATCAACCTGGTGAGCAAAACGCCACAGGCGCGCGACTTCACCAACGGTGGTTTCACCTACGGCTCCGACCAGACCCGCCGCTACGTGCTCGACGTGAACCGCCAGTTCCTCGACAACGCCGCGTTCCGCTTGAACCTGATGAGCCACGAGCAGAACGTGGCTGGCCGCGATGTCATCGACTATGACCGCTGGGGTGTTGCGCCGTCGCTGACCTTCGGCCTGGGCACGCCGACGCGCGTCAACTTCAGCTACTACCACATGGAAAGCAACGACCTGCCGGACTCGGGCATTCCCTACGGCTACAGCTCGCCGACCGCCACTGCCCACGGGCACGACAAACCCACCGATGGCGGCGACAGCAACAACTTCTACGGCTTGAAAGACCGCGACTTCCGCAAGACCCGCGCCGATATCAGCACGTTCTCCATCGAGCACGACCTGAACGACAACATGACGCTGAAAAACACCCTGCGCCATGGCAGCACCGGCCAGGACTACGTGCTCACTCAGCCGGACGACAGCCAGCGCAACGTCAGCCGTTTCGGCACCGTGTGGCGCCGTGCCAACACGCGAGTGTCGACCACCGACACCACCACCAACCAGACCGACCTGTTCGGCAGTTTCCAACTGGCGGGCATGAAGCACTCGTACTCCACCGGCCTGGAATTCACCGGCGAAGAAACCCGCGTCAGCGGCTACACAGTCAGCCCGAACGCCAACCCGACCTGCACCGTGGCCAAAGGCAGCCTGGGCGGGCAGTGCACCTCGCTGAGCAACCCGACGCCGGATGACGCCTGGACCGGCAGCGTCGCGCGCAACTACTACGGCACCAACACCAAGGCCACCAGCCGCGCCGCCTACGTGTTCGATACCCTTGAGCTGGACCCGAAATGGCTGTTGAACCTCGGCCTGCGCTACGACACCTTCGACACCGAAGCCAACACCAACGCCGCCGCGGGGCGCAGCAAAATCAAGGACGACAGCCAGTTTTTCAACTGGCAGGCGGGCCTGGTCTGGAAGCCGCTGGAGAACGGCAGCATTTACACCTCCTACGCCACCTCGGCATCGCCTGCCGGCGGCATGGTCGGTGAAGGCCAGGAAACCAACGGCTTCGTTACCGGCATCAACACCAGCGACCTGAAACCCGAAGAAACCGTCAACTACGAACTGGGCACCAAGTGGGACCTGTTCCACAACCGCCTGTCCCTGACCGGCGCGATCTTTCGTACCGAGAAGAAAAACACGCGCATTCTGGTGGACTCCAACACCTACGAAACCGCGGGCGAATCGCGAGTGGACGGCATCGAACTGTCCGCCAGCGGCAAGCTCACCGAACAATGGCAAGTGTTCGCCGGCTACAGCTACCTGAAAAGCGAGCTGGTTGACCCCGGCAAAAACGGCAACCGCCAGGGTGTCGTCACTGCCGGTTCCAACAAGGGCAACCAAATGCCCAACACGCCGAAAAACACCTTCAGCCTGTGGACCACCTATGACATCACGCCAAAGCTGACCATCGGCGGCGGCGCGTTCTACGTCGACCAGGTTTACGGCGACGCGGCCAACACCGTTTACGTGCCGTCGTACACGCGCTACGACGCCATGGCCAGCTACAAGCTGACCAAGAACGTCGACCTGCAACTGAACGTGCAAAACCTGACCGACAAGACCTACTACGACAAAGCTTACGCGGCGCACTTCGCCAACCAGGCGGCCGGTCGTACGGCGTTGTTGACCACCAGTTTCCACTTCTAAACGCGGCCAACTTCTGGCCCAAAGCCCCACGCATCGGATGCGTGGGGCTTTTGCGTGTAAAACAGAATATTTCTCGTTAGCCCACGGCATAATGCGCGCCGTGACTTATATATCCAGATGAGCGAGGCGGTCCGACGTGTTGAAGAAAACCCTGTTCCAGTTGCACTGGTTCTTCGGCATTACCGCCGGGCTGGTGCTGGCATTGATGGGGATCACCGGGGCTGCGGTCTCGTTTCAGGATGAAATTCTGCGCGCGCTCAATCCGACCGTCTTGAGCGTCGAAAAACGCGAAGCCGGCGTGCTGCCGCCTGCCGAACTGGTGCGCAAGCTGGAGGCCACCGAAGGCAAGACCGTGTCGATGCTGTGGGTAGAAAGCGACAGCGGCAACGCCGCGCGCGTGTTCTTCACCGCACCACCGGGCGAGCGGCGTGGCCAGATGCGCTACTTCGACCCGTACACCGGCAACTACATGGGCGACGCCGTCGGCCAGGACGTGTTCGGTTTCATCTTGCAGCTGCACCGCTTCCTGGCGGCTGGCGATACCGGCCGGCAAATCACCGGTGCCTGCACGCTGATCCTGGTGTTCTTCTGCCTGTCGGGCCTGTACCTGCGCTGGCCGCGCCAGGTGGCAAGCTGGCGCGCCTGGCTGACGTTGGACTGGCGCAAAAAGGGCCGCAGTTTCAACTGGGACCTGCACTCGGTGTTCGGCACCTGGTGCCTGCTGTTTTACCTATTGGCCGCGCTCACCGGCCTGTATTGGTCGTATGACTGGTACAACCAGGGCGTAACCAAACTGCTCTCCGACGCCCCGCAAAATGAACGCATGCGCAAGCGCGGCCCGCCGCCCGAAGGCCCGGCGCCCGTGGCCAACTACGACGCGATCTGGAGCAGCATCTACGCCAACGCCGGCCCCGGCTTGAGCGCCTACAACATCCGTATGCCGGCCGTCGCCGGGCAGCCGGCCATTGTGTATTACCTGCTCAAAACATCGCCGCACGACCGCGCGCTGAACCAGATCAACCTCGACCCGGCCACCGGCGAGGTCAAGTCCCATGACCGCTACGCGAGCAAGACCTTCAAGTCGCAATTGCTCACCAGTGTCTACGCGCTGCACACCGGCAGCTACTTCGGGCTGGTAGGCCGCATCATTCTGACCGTCAGTGCGCTGTGCATGCCGCTGTTCTTTATTACCGGCTGGCTGCTCTACCTCGACCGCCGCCGTAAAAAACGCCAGGTCCGCGATGCCCGCAAAGGCCTCGGCGCCAGCCACAGCGACGCCCCGGCGTGGCTGATCGGCTTTGCCAGCCAAAGCGGCTTTGCCGAACAGCTTGCATGGCAGACAGCCGGGCAATTACAGGCCGCCGGCCTGCCGGTGAAGGTGCAGCCGTTGGGCAGTGTCAGCCAGCAAGACCTGTGTGAGTCAGAACATGCACTGTTTGTAGTCAGCACCTTCGGCGACGGCGAAGCGCCCGACAGCGCCCGTGGTTTCGAGCGCAGCGTGCTCGGCCAGGACCTGTCGCTCAAAGGCCTTAACTACTCGGTGCTGGCCCTGGGTGACCGCCAGTACGAACACTTCTGCGGCTTTGCCCGGCGCCTGCATTTCTGGTTGACCCATCAAGGCGGCAACCCGTTGTTCGCGCCTGTGGAAGTCGACAGCGGCGACACCGAAGCGCTGCTGACCTGGCAACAGCAACTGGGCCAGCTCACCGGGCATGCGCCGGCATCCGCCTGGCAGACCGCCCAGTACGAAAACTGGACCCTGACCCGACGCACCCTGCTCAACCGCGACAGCGTCGGCTCGGACATTTACTTGCTCGGCCTCACACCGCCTTCGTCACACACCTGGCTGGCCGGCGACCTGGTGGAAATACTGCCGCGCAATTGCCCGTGGGCCATCGAACACTTCCTTGCCGGCCTGGGCCTGGCCGGCAGCGACGGCGTGTTGATCGACGGCCTTGCGCAAACCCTCAACCAAGCCCTGGCCACCCGCCAACTGCCGGACAACCGCGCGCACTTGGTCGGCCTGCACGCCCAGGCACTGGTGAACGCCCTGGTGCCCCTGGGCATGCGCGAATACTCCATCGCCTCGATTGCCAGCGACGGCGTGCTGGAGTTGATCGTGCGCCAGGAACGTCACCCCGACGGCAGCCTGGGCCTGGGTTCCGGCTGGCTGACCGAACACGCCGCCCTCGGCTCAAGCATCAGCCTGCGCCTGCGTCGCAACAGTGGTTTCCACCTGCCAGAGGCGCCAGTGCCGCTGATCCTTTTGGGCAACGGCACCGGCCTTGCCGGCCTGCGCAGCTTGCTCAAGGCACGCATTGCCGCTGGCCAGCAGCGCAACTGGCTGCTGTTTGGCGAGCGCAATATTGCCCACGACTACCTGTGCCAGGACGAGCTGCAAGGCTGGCTGGCCAGCGGCGATCTGGCCCTGCTGGACCTGGCGTTTTCGCGCGACCAGCCAGAAAAAATCTACGTACAGGATCGCCTGCGCGAGTCGGCGGACGTGCTGCGTCGATGGCTGGCAGACGGCGCGGCCATTTATGTCTGCGGCAGTTTGCAGGGCATGGCAACGGGCGTGGACCAGGTGTTGCATGAGGTGCTGGGCAGCGAAGCAGTCGAGCGCCTGATCGAGCAAGGGCGCTATCGCCGGGATGTGTACTAAGCCCTCATAAACACCGAGGATCAAATGTGGGAGCTGGCTTGCCTGCGATGCAGGCACCTCGGTGTATCAGTGACACCAGGGTGATGCAATCGCAGGCAAGCCAGCTCCCACCGTTTTTAAGTGCATTGCAGATCAGGCCGGCTGCAGTTTTTGCTCAAACACAGAGACCCCATCCAAGTCGCGCAAAATCACCGTCAACTCCGCCGTCTGCCCATCAATCTGCACCTCACCAAAAAACTGAAACCCGGCCAGCGGCGAGGTGTTCTGCGCAGGCGGCGCCTTCTCGAACACCACCTGCGGACCAAAGGTTTTATCCAACGGGTTGGGCCCAAAACTCCCTGCATTCAAAGGCCCGGCCACAAACTCCCAGAACGGCTCGAAATCCTGAAACGCCGCCCGGTCAGGGTGGTAATGGTGCGCCGCGCAATAATGCACATCCGCCGTCAGCCACACATGGTTACGCACCTGCTGGGCACGCAAAAACCCCAACAGTTCGGCAATCTCCAGCTCACGGCCCTGGGCCGGGCCAGGGTCGCCGTTGGCAATCGCTTCCCAGCGCGGCACGCCAGGGCTGACCTCGCCGTCAGGCACGCCAAGGCCGATGGGCATGTCGGCGGCGATGACCTTCCATTGCGCCGTTGAGGCCTTGAGTTCGCGCTTGAGCCAGTCCAGTTGCTCACGGCCCATGAACGGTTTTTCGCCTCCCAGGTTGTCGTCGTTGGGGCCACGGTAACTGCGCATGTCCAGTACGAACACATCCAGCAACGGGCCGTAACTGAGCTTGCGATAGATCCGCCCGCCGCCATCGGCGCTTTGCCGACGCATCGGTGAATACTCCAGCCAGGCCTGACGTGCGCGGCCCACCAACGTGTCGATGTCCCTGGTCTGATAGCGCTCATCGAGTTGCTTGCTCGGCGACCAGTTATTCACCACCTCGTGATCGTCCCACTGCCAGATCTGCGGCACCTCGGCGTTGAAGCGGCGCACGTTTTCGTCGAGCAGGTTGTAGCGGTAATTGCCGCGGTACTCATCCAGGGTTTCGGCGACTTTGCTCTTGGCTTCGGTGGTGATGTTGCGCCAGATGCGCCCGTCTTCAACGCTCAACTGCGCCGGCACCGGGCCGTCGGCGTAGATGGTGTCGCCGCTGTGAATAAAGAAGTCCGGCAGGCGCAGGCGCATCGCTTCGTAGATGCGCATGCCGCCAATGTCCGGGTTGATACCAAAGCCCTGGCCGACGGTGTCGCCGCTCCACACAAAACGGATGTCACGGCGTTGTTGCGGCACGCTGCGCAGGTGGCCGAACCACGGCTCGCTGGCGACGCCGGTCTGGGCGTCTTCAAAATGCACGCGGTAAAAGATCGCCTGGTCGAGCGGTAACCCGGTGAGTTCGACGCGGGCGGTAAAGTCGGTGCGGCTGTCGGCCAGTGGCGAGATGAATTTTCGCGGGTTGCTGAACACGCTGCGGGTGTCCCATTCCACCACCATCTTGGCCGGGCGGTCGCTGCGGCTCCAGATCATCGCGCGGTCGCCCAGCAGGTCGCCGGACTGCACGCCATCGGTGAGTTGCGGCCGGTCCTTGACCGACGCGATCACCGCCGGCGCCAGGCCCGGCAGCAGCAGGCCGGCGCCGACGGCTTGCATCACGCGGCGACGGCCGAGATCGAAGTGGCTCATGCAGGTGCCCTCTTGAGTATCAAAAGGTCAACTAAAGCACGCGGGGATGAAGCGGATGTGACACCGACTCGGCAATTGCGGAGCGCCAAATGTGGGAGCGGGCTTGCTCGCGAAAGCGCAGTGTCAACCAACGACTGCATTGACCGACACACTGCTTTCGCGAGCAAGCCCGCTCCCACATTTTTGACCGGTGTCAGGCCTTTCCTGCAGCTACGGTGAGTTCCACCGCCTCAGGGCGCTTGATCAACGCATACACCAACCCAGTCAGCAGGCTGCCGGCAACAATCGCCAGCAAGTACAGCAGGGCATGGTTCATCGCATTCGGAATGACCAGCACAAACAGGCCACCATGAGGCGCCGCCAGTTTGCAGCCGAAGTACATCGACAGCGCGCCGGTCAAGGCGCCACCGGCGATGCTGGCCGGGATCACGCGCAGCGGGTCTTTGGCCGCAAACGGTATCGCGCCTTCGGAAATAAAGCACAGGCCCAGAATCATCGCGGCCTTGCCGGCTTCGCGTTCGGTCTGGTCGAACTTGCGCCGCGCCAGGAACGTGGCGATGCCCATGCCAATCGGCGGCACCATGCCAGCGGCCATGGTCGCGGCCATGGGCGCGCCGCTGGAAGCGGCCAGCAAGCCGACGGAAAACGCATACGCCGCCTTGTTGATCGGCCCACCCAAATCGACGCACATCATGCCGCCCAGGAGGATGCCCAGCAGCACCGCATTGGTGGTGCCCATAGTGCTGAGAAAGTCGGTCAGGCTGGTGAGCAGCCGTGCGACCGGCGGGCCAACCAGATAAATCATTGCAAGGCCGGTAAACAAACTCGCCAGCAATGGAATGATCAGGATCGGCTTGAGCGCCTCCAGGCTCTGCGGCAATTTCACCGCGCGGGTGATCAACTTGACGCAATAACCCGCGAGGAAACCGGCGAAAATCCCGCCGATAAACCCCGCGCCCAGCGTGCCCGCGAGCAGGCCGCCAATCATGCCCGGCGCGAGGCCGGGGCGGTCGGCGATCGAGTAGGCGATATAGCCCGCCAGCAGCGGCACCATCAGCATAAAGGCCTGGTCGCCGACGGTTTTGAGTGCCGCCGCCAAGGTGCCTTTTTCTTCAAAGGCATGAATGCCGAACACAAACGACAAGGCGATCAGCAACCCGCCGGCCACCACCATCGGCAACATGAACGACACGCCGGTGAGCAGGTGTTTGTACACGCCGGTCTTTTCCGATTTTTTCGCCACCGCGCTGCCGGCCGCGCTTTCCACTGTGCCTTCGGCCAAGGCTTTGTTGAGCGTGGCTTCGGATTGCTTGAGGGCAATGCCAGTGCCACAGCGGTAAATCTTCTTGCCGGCGAAGCGCTCGGTGGCCACTTCAATGTCGGCCGCCAGCAACACCACGTCGGCATTGGCGATGGCCTCCGGGCTCAACGGCGTGCGCGCGCCCACCGAGCCTTGGGTCTCGACCTGCAAGTCGTAGCCCAGGCGCTTGGCGGTTTGCTGCAAGGCTTCGGCAGCCATAAAGGTGTGCGCTACGCCGGTGGGGCAGGCAGTGACCGCGACGATACGCGGCGCGGTGCTGGCTGCCTGCTGCGTCGCCACATAGACCTCAGCCTCTGCGGCGCCGCGACGCAATACTGCGTCTACATCCGCCAACGCCTGGGCCGGCGTGCTCTGGAACACGCGCTTGCCGACAAACCGCTGCATCTCCACCGGCGTGCTGCTGACCAGCAACACCCAATCGGCGTCATCGAGCGTGGCCTGGGACAACTGGCGCTCCGGGTGCTGCACGTCCACCACTTCGACGCTGGTGTGCAAGCCCTGGCGCTGCGCGGCGGCGTCCAACAAGCGGGCGCACAGCACACTGGTGACCATGCCGTTCGGGCAGGCGGTAACAATGGCTAACTTCATCACAAACCCTCTTATTGTTCTGTCAGCGCGCGCACATGGACGCCGCTTTCGAGACGCGCCAACTGCGCGTCATCGCTGATGCCAAACCCGATCTGTGTGACGGCCATCGCGGCAATTGCCGTGGCGCGCCGCAAGGTGGTTTGCGGCAGATCAACCCTGAGCAAACCGTGCAGCATCCCGGCCAGCAGCGAATCGCCGGCGCCCACCGTACTGGCGACGCTGACCTTGGGCGGCGTGGCGTGCAGCGCGGTGCCCGGGCTGAACCAGTTCACGCCGTCGGCACCGTGGGACACCACCACATGTTCCACGCCTTGAGCGTGCAACCGCTCGGCGGCCTGGGCCTGTTGCGCGATGGAGTCCGTGGCGCAATCCAAGGCCTCGGCCAACTCTTCAGTGTTGGGCTTGATCAGCCACGGGCCCGCCTGCAAACCGGCGCGCAAGGCTTCGCCGCTGGTGTCGAGGGCGACTTTCAAACCGAGGCTTTTCAGGTGTACCAGCAGGCCCTGAAACCACTGCGCGCTGATGCCGCGCGGCAAACTGCCGGCAACCACCACCGCGTCGTGCCCCGGCGCAATCAGCGTCAGTTGATTGAGCAACGCCTGCTGGGCCTGCTCACTGACCTGCGGCCCCGGCGCATTGACGTCGGTGACCCGGCCGTCCTGCTCGGCGATCTTGATGTTGCTGCGGGTTTCGCCCGGTACGCGAATAAACGCGTCGGCAAAACCACGCCGGGCAATCAACGCCTCGAAAGCTTGCGGATTGTCTTCACCGAGAAAGCCGCCGACGGTGACGTGATGGCCAAGGTCCGCCAACACTTGGGCGACATTCACACCTTTGCCGGCGGCGTGGGTCAGCAGGGTTTCGCTGCGGTTGACCGCCCCCGGCTCCAGGCGTGCCAGGCGTACCGTAAGGTCCAACGCCGGGTTCAGCGTCAGGGTCAGAATCTTTGCCATTTACACGGCCTCCACTAGGGCTCGCACTTGCGCGGGCGAACCCACCGCAAGGGCTTTTTGCGCCAGGCTCTGGGCCTCGCTCAGACTGAATTCGCGTACCCGCGCCTTCACTTCAGGAATGCTGCGGGCCGACACGCTCAACTCATCTACCCCCAGCCCGATCAGCACCGGCACTGCCAGCGGGTCCGCCGCCAATTCGCCGCACACGCCGACCCACTTGCCATGGGCGTGGGCAGCACGCACGGTGATGTCGATCAGTTGCAACACCGCCGGGTGCAGGCCGTCGGCCTGGGCCGACAGCGTCGGATGGCCGCGATCGATAGCCAGCGTGTACTGGGTCAGGTCGTTGGTGCCGACGCTGAAAAAGTCGACTTCCTTGGCGAGTACCGGCGCGAGCAAGGCGGCGGACGGCACTTCGATCATGATGCCCAGCTGCAAGTCGGCGACCGGAATTTCCAGGCGCAGGCGCTCGGTCATGTCCCGGGCCGCGCGCCATTCATCGACGCTGCCGACCATGGGGAACATGATGCGCAGCGGTCGGTTGTCCGCCGAGCGCAGCAGCGCACGCAATTGCGCTTCCATGATCTGTGGGCGTTGCAAGGTCAGGCGAATACCGCGCACACCGAGGAAGGGGTTTTCTTCCTGGGCGATCGGCCAATACGGCAGCGGTTTATCACCCCCAACATCGAGGGTGCGCACCACCAGCGGGCGGCCGCCCAGGCCGTCGAGTACGCGGCGGTATTCGGCCTCCTGAGTGGCTTCATCCGGCGCTTGTGGGTGAGCCATGAAAATCAGCTCGGTGCGCAGCAGGCCGATGCCTTCGGCGCCCTGCTCCACCGCGCCGGCAACACCGGCGCTCTCGCCGATATTGGCGAACACTTCCACGGCATGACCGTCACGGGTCAACGCCGGTTCGTGGCGCTGCGCCGAAGCCGCTTGCAGGCGCTGTTCGCGGGTGTCGCGCTCAACGCCGGCGCGTTGCAAGGTGGTGGCATCGGGGTCGACATGCAGGCGACCGCGCTGGCCATCGAGCAACAATGGCGTGCCGGACGCGAGCAGCAACACCGCCGCGCCCGCGCCTACCAAGGCGGGAATGCCCAGGGCCCGCGCGACGATGGCGCTGTGCGCCGTGGCGCCGCCACGCGCGGTGAGAATGCCGGCGACACGGGCCGGGTCCAGACGCGCGACGTCGGAGGGGCCGACTTCGTCCATCACTAAAATGTAGGGTTCGCTCGGCTCCTGGGCGGTCTCGACGCCGCACAATTGCGCCAGTACCCGACGGCCGATGTCGCGCAGGTCGGCGGCACGCTCGGCGAGCAAGGCATCCTGCAGCGACTCCTGCTGTTTGGCGGCGGCCTCGATCACGCTCATCCACGCCGCTTCGGCGCTCTCGCCCTGCTTGAGGCGGGTGTCGACTTCGTCGGTCAGTTCCGGGTCGTCGAGCATTTCCTGGTGGGTGATGAAGATCTCGCGGATGGCTTTGGCCTGGCTGCGTTCGATCAGGCCCTGGATATCGCGGCGCACATCGGCCAGGGCGCTCTGCAGGCGCTGGCGCTCAACGGCCGAGGACTCGCCGCGAAGGGGGTAATCGAAGACGTGCTGAATCTGGATATGTGCAGGCCCGATGGCAATGCCCGGCGCGGCAGCGATGGCCTGGATCTGGCTGCCGGCTGCGGGCGCGCTGATGGCCGGTTCGATGTCGACGGTGGCGGGCTGGGCACTTACGGTCGGCAGTGGCTCGACCTCTTCGCCCAGACCCTCTTCTACCGCCGCGAGCAACGCGGGCAATGCATCGCCGGCAATTGTCGGGTCAGCGACAAACTCCAGCACCTGGCCGCGACGGGCGCCAAGGCTCAGCAACTTGCTCAAACTTTTCACCGACACGGCGCCCACCGGGCCATCCACCAGGCGCACGCGAATATCGCCGTCAAAACCTTTCGCCAATTGCGCGAGGATCTTCGCCGGCCGCGCATGCAAGCCATGGGCGTTGGCCAGGGTGACGCGCACGCTGGGCCAGTCAGGCGGCAGTTCGCCGCCGAGCACTTCGAGCACCGCGCGGCTGCTGGTGGCACGGCCGAGTTCCTGGCCGCGCCCTTCAATGAGCAACGCACACAGGCGTTCGAGCAAATTCTGGTGCGCTTCGCCGAGGCTGGCCAGGCAAAACAAACCGTTGAGCGGCTGGCCGAGGTAACGCATGGGTTTGTCCGGCGTGACGAACGCAAGGCCCGGACGCTTGACCGTCTGCTCGCTGTGCAACCACCACAGGCCATCGCCCAGCGGCAACGCGTCGACCTGCTGCAACACGGCAGCAAAACCATTGCTCACGCAATCAGCCTGGCGCAGCAGACGCGCGCCTCGCCAGACAAGCTCCTCGAAGTCATCGGCGGACACGCCAAGGCTGATCATTTGCGCGTCCAGCGCCAGTTCCTGCGGCGCGCCTTGCAGCAGCTTCAGCAAGGCGTCAGCCGAACCGGCACGGCGCAGCGCCTGGCCCAGATCGGTTTCACCGAGGGCGCGGGTCAGCAATTGCAGCAAACGCAGGTGTTCATCGGATTTGGCGGCAATGCCGATGGCCAGGTAGACGATCTGGCCATCACCCCAGTCCACCCCTTCGGGGAACTGCAGCAGGCGCACGCCGGTGGAAAAAACCTGGTCGCGGGTTTCGGGGGTGCCGTGAGGGATGGCAATGCCTTGGCCGAGAAAGGTCGAGCCTTGGGCTTCACGCGCTTGCAAGCCACTGAGGTAACCCTCGGCGACCAGGCCGTCGGCCACCAGTTTGTCAGCGAGCAGGTGCAAGGCAGCAGATTTATCCACAGCCACCTGGCCCATGGATATCTGCTCTACAGTGAGCTCAAGCATGCCGTTCTCCTAGTTAGTGCGGTGGGCGCACTAGGTATTGTTTTGAATAAATCAGCGGGGCTGCGTTCAAAAATAGCTGTCTGAGTGGTCAATTGGCAGTAGCCACTCAGTCGCGAACGTCGTAAAAATACGCTGGCTGAAACGTTTAATCTAGAATTTATGGCAGATTACGCGCTAATTATGCAAGCTTGAAGCGCCACTCGGCGCTTGAGCTCAGCCAATAGTCGTGTTCAGTAATCGGTTACGATTGGACAAAATGTCGGGGCAAGCTCTAAAAAACAAGGAAATCCCGGTTTGAAACTCAGTGATATCGCACGTCTGGCCGGTGTGTCCGTGACCACCGCAAGCTACGTCATCAATGACAAGGCCGCGCAACAACGCATCAGCAGCGCAACCGTCGAACGGGTGCGCGCGGTGGTTGAAGCCCATGGCTTTACCCCAAACCCTCAGGCGGCCGGGCTGCGCAGTCGGCACACGCGCACCTTGGGCTTTATCCTGCCGGACCTGGAAAACCCCAGTTACGCACGGATCGCCAAATTGTTGGAACAAGGCGCACGGGCGCGCGGCTATCAGTTGCTGATCGCCAGCTCCGACGATGAGGCCGAGAGCGAGCGCCAATTGCTGCAGCTGTTCCGCGCGCGGCGCTGCGATGCGCTGTTTGTGGCCAGTTGCCTGCCGGCCAGCGATGACAGCTACCGTGAGCTGCAAGCCAAAGGCCTGCCAGTGATTGCGATCGACCGGGTGATGGAAACGGAGCAGTTTTGCTCGGTGGTCAGTGATGACCGCCAGGCCTGCCAGCAGTTGACCAGCAGCCTGCTGCAACCGTTGCCCAAACAGATCGTATTGATCGGTGCGCGTCCCGAGCTGGGCATCAGCCAGGAGCGCGCCGCCGGTTTTCATGAAGCGCTGAAAGGCTTCACGGGTGAGGTCATCGTCGAACAGGGCGAGGCCTTCAGCCGAGATTGTGGCCGACAGCTGATGGAGCAACTTCTGCAACAACTGGGGCATTTGCCTGACGCGCTGGTGACCACTTCATACGTGCTGCTGCAAGGTGTGTTCGACGCGCTGCACGACTTCCCGCTCAAATCCCGGCCGCTGCGCCTGGGCACTTTTGGTGACACCCAGTTGCTGGACTTCCTGCCGCTGCCGGTCAACGCCATGGCCCAGCAACATCAGCTGATTGCCGACACTGCCCTGCGCCTGGCGTTGGCCGCCATCGAGGAAGAACAGTACCAACCGGGCGTGCACGCCATCGGCCGAACCTTCAAGCAGCGTATTCACGAGGCTTGAGCGTGGAGCTGATCGACACCCATACCCACCTGGATTTCCCGGACTTCGACCATGATCGCCGGCAAGTCCTCGCCCACAGCCGCCAACTCGGCGTGCAGCGCATGGTGGTGTTGGGCGTGTATCAGCAAAACTGGCAACGGCTGTGGAATCTGGTGCAGGAAGACGAAGGCTTGTTCGCCGCCTTCGGCCTGCACCCGGTGTACCTCGATGAGCATCGCCCCGCCGACCTGACAGAGCTGGGCGACTGGCTGACGCGCTTGAAGGGCCACCGGCAACTGTGCGCCGTCGGTGAAATCGGCCTGGATTACTTTCTCGAACAGCTGGACCGCGAGCGCCAGCAGCGCCTGTTTGAAGCGCAGCTGAAACTGGCGGTGGACTTCCAGCTCCCGGCGTTGCTGCACGTACGCCGCAGCCATGCAGCAGTGATCGCTACCCTCAAGCGCATTCGCCTGCCACGCGGCGGCATCATCCATGCGTTTGCCGGCAGTTTTGAGGAAGCTCGCGAGTACATCAAGCTGGGTTTCAAACTCGGCCTGGGCGGTGCCGCCACGTGGCCACAGGCGCTGCGCATGCACAAAGTACTCGCGCGATTGCCCCTAGACGCGGTGGTGCTGGAAACCGACTCGCCCGACATGGCGCCCGCCATGTACCCGGGCCAGCGCAACAGCCCGCAACACCTGCCGGACATCTGCGCCGACTTGGCCGAACGCATGGGGATCAGCCCATTACTGCTGGCCGAGACGAGCACACGCAATGCGCGCGAGCTGTTCAACTGGTAGCGGTTTGACCGCCTGCAAGTTCAATGTCAGCCGTTGCCGATGGCGGGCGTAACGCAACACGAGAAAGTGCATCAGCACCGCCACCAGCGAAACGTTGAGCTGCCCGACAACGCTGAGCATCCCGACCCACTCAGCCACCAGCGCCACAATCAGCACCGAGCAGGTCAATACCACCATGCTCGGGGCCACCATGGCCCAGTGGTCCAGCGCCTTGAACTGGCGCAACTGCCTGGGGCATATCAACTGCAGGGTGCGCTGGCAATAGGGGCATTCGAAGGGCTCGTGGATGGCAATCGCATTCACTTGCCAGGGCTTGAGTTCAAACGTGATGTCGCAATGGGCGCAATGCCCTTTGATCCCCATGGCAGTGGCCATCGCTGTGCCTCCCTTGAACCGTGACGGGTTGAAACAAATTCTCACCCATTCAGGCATTCAAAAAAGGCACACACAGAAATCAGGACAGGCACCACGGCCCACAAAGGCCAAGTCCTACGCGCCTGCCCTACACACGAAACGCGCCGATCAATTGCTTCAACTCGACGACTTGCACCGACAGCAGCCGACTGGCCGTTTCGGTCTGATGCGCGCCCTCGGCGGCATGCTCGCCCGCACGATTGATGGCAACGATGTTCTGGTCGATATCGTGGGCAACGGCGGTTTGCTGCTCCACGGCCGCGGCAATCTGCTGGTTCTGATCGACGATCATACCGACGGCGCCCAGGATATTTTCCAGGGCTTGCTGGACCTTTTCCGACTGCCCCACTGTGCCATTGGCCATGGCATGGCTGGTGCCCATGGCCTTGACGGCCGCGCCGACACCGCTGTGCAGTCGGCTGATCATCTGTTCGATTTCTTCAGTGGACTGCTGGGTGCGTCGGGCCAGGGTGCGCACCTCGTCGGCCACCACGGCAAAACCGCGGCCCTGCTCGCCGGCGCGCGCCGCCTCAATCGCGGCATTCAGCGCCAGCAGGTTGGTTTGTTCGGCGATGCTCTTGATCACCTCGAGCACGCCACTGATCGACTGGCTGTCGGTGGCCAATTGGTTGATGACCTGCACTGACGCCTCTATCTCTGACGCCAGGCTCGCGATGCTGCCCTGCTGGGATTGCACCAGGCCCCGGCCGCTGACGGTTTCGTCGTTGACGCTGTGGGCACTGCTGACCGCCGCCGCCGCACTGCGCGCCACTTCCTGGGCGGTGGACGACATCTGGTTCATGGCCGTCGCCACCTGCTCGATCTGGCTGCGCTGCCCGGAAACCGCCTGGTTGCTGTGGGCCGACACGGCTTGCACTTGACCGGCTTGCCACTCGACCTGGCAGACGGTGTGACCGACGCGCTCGATCAAGTCATGAATCCTGGCCACCGTGCCGTTGAATACCTGGCCCAACTCCCCGAGTTCGTCGCGGCTGTGGGCAACAAAGCTGACGGTCATGTCGCCGCCCGCGACCTTGTCCATCATCGCCCCCAGGCGACGCAATGTGGTGCGGGTCGACGCATAGAAACCGGCATACAAATAAAAGATCAGCACAAACACCGCCACCAGCGCCGAGATCAGCACCACCATGTGCGTGCGTTTTTGAGCCAGACGCTGCTCAAGTTGCCGTTCGAGAAACGTCAGGGTCGTTTCATTGAGTTGGTAGGTTTGAGCCATCAACTGGCTGACGCTTTCATAAAAACCCTGCCACGGCGCATCGAGGGTTTCGGCCATCACCACCTGCTCTTCAAACAACTCGCTGCCGTGCTTGAGACTCGCGCTGCTGGCCGTCGCCAGCGGGTCGAGCGCCGTATGCGCGGCGGTGCTGGCGCCCAGTGCGTCCTGCAACTTCAGGGCGTACTCGGCCTGGAGTTTTTCCAGTTGCTGCAGCAGTTCATCAAAGCGCGTACTGGACGATGAATTCAGAAACCCCTGGCCCAAGGAGTACGCGCCCATGGCCCGCCCTTCACCCAGGGTTTGGGTGACTTGCGGGGTAACGCTGGTGACCAGCTCGCTGAGTTGGCGCAAATCGCCCTGAGGGTCACGGCTCAAGCCGGACTGGCTGGCGATGATCTGGCTGAGCATCTGGGCCTTGTTGAGCAATTTGCCAATCAGCGCGCTTTTGCTCAGCAGCGAGGTTTCCTGTTGCTGAGCCTTGAATACGGCGATCATCTCGTCGCGCTTGCCATCAAAAACACGCGTGTGTTCAGGGTCGCCGGTCATCGCGTTGAGGCCTTGCAGGCGGCTCAACACGCTCTGTTCCAACGCACTGATCTTGCCCTCCAGATCACCGGCCTTGCCGGACTGCCCCAGCACCGCGTTGATCTGCACCTGGTTATTGAGGGTTTCCAGGTCACGGCGCAGCGTCAGGCTGCGGCCGAGCAGATCGAGGCTTTGCAGTTCGATGCGAGTGCCCTGCCATTGCGACCAGGAATCACGCACCAGGAAATAGTTGGTGGCCAGCATCGGCAGCAGGAACAGCACGCTGATCAGGCTGAATTTCATGCCGAAACTCAAGCGGTTCATCAGCGCGACGGCGGGATAGAGCAAGCTCTTCACAGGTGAACTCCCTTTCTATTATTTTTATTGAGGCGCAGGGGCGCAGCGGCAGATAGCCACTATTTGGCGCTCTGTCTGTATAGCTCAATTTGAAAGGGAGTTTTGTAACGTAAGGTTAACGACCTGTGGTGAGCGGTTTTTTGTGGCGTGGCAGCAAAGTCCCTCGCCACAAAAACCCGGTCGTCTGGCCAGCTACGGCAGTACGGTCCAGATCGCAAACCCGGCATACCACAGCACCGCCGCGCGCAGCAGCAGTTCCCACAGCCGATCCAGGCTGTTGATACCCTCAGGCCCCACCACGGGCGGTGGGATTTCAGCCGCCGCCAGGCCGACTTTTTCTACCAGTTGTGCAGCGCTGATGTCCCAGCTCAACAACTCATGCAACATCACGCGCCCAACCGCGACAAAGTTACCCACCAGGGCAAAACTTGCCGCCAGAAGGCGCACCGGCACCCAGTCAAACGCGTGACGCAATTGCCCGGCACGCTCGGCGACTTGCGGGTTCTGGCTGTATTCGCTAGCCAAAGCCAATAGGCGATACGCCAACGCCGCCACCGGCCCCAACAGGAAGTACCAGAAGATCACTGCAAAAAAGCTTTGATAGGCCTGCCATAGCAAATGGCCTTGAACGCGCTCCAGCAGTTGCTCGCCATTGTCAGCCACCACCTTCAGGTCTCGTTCGGCCACATGCTCGGCGGCCTGCAGGTCACCGCGTCGCCATGCATCGCGAAATGGCCCAAGCCCAGCCAGCAGATCGCCGCGCCCGAGGCTGTAAATCACCACCAGCAGATGCACCGGCAGCGCCAGCAGGCCATAAGCCACTGGTTCCAGCACCAACAGCAACAACGCCAGCAAGGCCACCGGCAGTAACACCAGCAGGACAAGAATCAGCCAGGGCCGCTTCCCCATACGCGGGCTGGATTCCAGCTTGGCCAGCTCACGCAACCATCCACCGTCGCGTTGTAACCGCTGACGCAAGGCCGAGAACTTCTCGATCCAAACCGCCAACACCAACACCAGGAAACTCATCGTGCGTGTCCTCCATCCTGCAGGGCGCTGCGAAAGCGCGTCCAATCAAAAGCCGGGCCCGGGTCGGTCTTGCGACCCGGTGCGATATCACTGTGACCACAAATACGCTGCCGGGTGATGTCTGGATAAGCCGCCAGCAGCTGTCGTGTGAGGTCAATCAGCGAAACATACTGAGCCTCGGTAAACGGTAGCTCGTCCGTCCCTTCCAGCTCGATTCCCAGGGAAAAGTCATTACACACCTCGCGCCCCTCGAAGCTCGATATCCCGGCATGCCAGGCGCGGTCCAGGCACGACACAAATTGCGTCACGCTGCCGTCGCGCTCAATCAGAAAATGCGCAGACACCCGTAGGTCGGCAATGCCTTCAAAGTAAGGATGTTGCGTGACATCCAGGCGATTCTGGAAAAACTCATGCACCTTGCCGGTGGCAAACTGTGCCGGTGGCAGGCTGATGTTATGCACCACCAACAGTGAGATCTCGCCGGCGGGGCGCTCGTTGAAGTTGGGCGAAGGGCAATGGCGAATGCCCTGGCACCAACCGCTGGTGGGGTCCAACTGCATACGGGTTCCTTGATTGAGACGAGGTGTTACCAGTATGCCGCGTTCAGGCCTGCGGTTGCGATCACTTGCCGCGATTGAGTTGACGCAGGTTGCCCACCACGCACGCCAACGCGCGGTCGAACAGCAGCCCGTCGTCCAGGGTACGCAGGGCTCCGCGCTTGAACGCCATGGCCAACTGGTCGGCACTTTTCTCCAGGACTTTGAGCCCGGTACGGCTGACAAAAATGTAGCTGTTGGCCGGCGCCATGATCGCCGTCAACTTGCAGCGCAACGCTGTGGTTTCGTCCTGCTGGAACTCAAACCAGCCACCAACGCGCAGCTGGTGAGCCTTGAGCAGGTCCGGGTCATCGCTCGGCAAGGGTTGCAGTGAATCAGGCAACCCGACACTGAACGAAAACGGCTCACGCACTTTGATCAGCGCGTCGATGCATTCGCCTTCGGCAGACTGAACATGCATGGCTTGCAACTGAACAAAAAACTCACGGGTGCTGAAAGGGTCGAACGCCGCGCTGGTCAAGCCGTTGCGCAACGCCGTGAGCAGCCCGGGCAGTTGCTCCAGCAGGTGCCGGCCGGCCTCGGTGTCTGTCTGCAGGCCCACACTCCAGATCAACTCGTCCATGGTCCGCACGCCCGCCTGCCACTGCACCGATTGTTCGCCGTGCTTGAGGCTGGCCAACAACAGCACCTGGCTCCACGCCTGCTGCAGAAACCGCACCACCGATTGCGGCAAGACCTTGCCGAGCAAGCGCCGATTGAGCAGATCGGCCACACGTTCACGTGCGGCTTGCGTGCGTATGCGCCCTTCTTCGGCCTCACGGGTGTGTTGTTCAAGCAACGCGCTACGGCGTTGTTCATCCGAGGTGAACGCAGTGAACTGCGCCAGCAGTTGGGAAAAAATCGTCAGGTCTTCGACGAAGTCATTCAACAAACACTGCACCACTTGCTCAATATGCAGGTACAGGCTGTCGCGCTGATAGCCATCGTGCGGGCTCCAGCCCATGGCAGCCGAGGCGATTTCATTAAGCAGTCGACGTGCCGGGTGGCTGGCGCGGCTGAAGAGGCTCTTGTCCAGCACCGCCACTTTCAACATCGGAATCTGCAAGCGCGCGATCAAGCCCTTGAACGCATCAGGCACGGTGCGATCGTTGAGGATGAACTCGAACAGCAAGGCGACCAGATTGATCACATCTTCATCGGCGCCTTCCACCACACGCGACTTGCCACTCTTGACGCTGACGCGGGTCAACAGTTGTTCAAGCTGGTTACGCAGGTCGAAATCGTCTTCGGCTTCAGGTTCTGGCACATATTGTTGCAAGTGCGAGAGCAGGCGCAGCAGGTCGCGCGAGGCAATGGGTTGCGGTTCGGCGCAGGCTTCCAGGGTAGGCGCCACGCTGCCACGCACCGCCGCCAACAAAACCTGCAGGGCGGCGAAGGCTTGCTGGCCGTTCTCATCCTGAGGCGGGTCGATGGTTGGCGGGTTGCCTTCACGCTGCTGGTCACGGTCGGCACGCCCGCCAGGCCGACGCGAGGGCACCGCCTTGAGTTCGGGCAAAACCCCGGTGGCGACCAGCAACTGATTGGCTTCGCCGAACAATTGGTCGGCGTCACTGAGCACGTACTTTTCAAACAGTTTGAGCATGATCAGCTTGACGCGAATCTCTACGCCCAGGCTGCGCCCCGCGCGCAAAAAGAATTCACACAGCAGCGCCGGACCCAACGGGTTGTCGCGCTCGCTCAGAGGCTTGCCAAGCAATGCACTCAAGCGCGCGGTCAGTTGGCCCAGCGCCAGGCCATCGCGATGCCGCACCCGGCCGAGCATGGCCTCCAGCGCAACGGCCTTTTCCAGTTCGTCGCTGGACGTGCCGCGCGCCGCCTCATACGACACCACCGGCACCAAATGCGGCTCGCCGGGCTCTGCATGGCCCAGACTGGCGAAAGCGGCAAACAGCTGCTCCATGAACACGCGTTCAAAATTTTTGCGCTTGAGGCGCAAGTCACGCATCGCTTCAAAGAAGATGTGATGGTCAACGTTACTGCGAGCCTTGTCGGCCATTTCGAACAGCGTGTCATCGGCGTTATCGAACAGTTCTTGCAGACCTTGCTGCAACTGTTGGGCAGCCTTGTCGCGAACCTGCAGCAACACCACCGGCAGGCGCGCAAGCGGCGATGGCGTGGCGTGCGCCTTGTTGATTGGCACCACCTTTCCGTCAATGTGCATCCTGGCCTCCTGAAACGGCGGTGTTGGGGGTGGGGAACGATCAGCTACAGGCCCCGATGGGGGCTGCGAAAACCGGTTATCACCAGGACGTCAAAGCTATGACGCCAATTGCAAGGCGCGGGATTATCTTGCAAATGAGGGTAGTTGCGCCAGCAAACTCTGCCATTGCTGTGTAAATGAGTGTTGAGTCTGGGTTCACAGCCGCGCTGCCCCTATAATCCGAGGCACTTTGTTTGTGGAGCCTGTTATGCCGAATCTCCGTCTTGCCGACCTCACCGCCGAAATCGAAGCCAACGTGCGCCGTGCACTGCTGGAAGATATCGGCAGCGGCGACATCACTGCGCAACTGATTCCGGCCGAACGGCTGGCGAAGGCTACGATCATCACCCGCGACGCGGCCGTCATCGCCGGTACGGCCTGGGTCGATGCAGTGTTCCGCCAGCTCGATCCGCGGGTCGCGGTGCATTGGCAGGTTGCCGACGGTGAGCGTGTCAGTCCCAACCAGGCGCTGTTCCACCTTGAGGGCCCTGCCCGCTCACTGCTCAGCGGCGAACGCTGCGCGCTGAATTTTCTGCAGATGCTGTCAGGCGTTGCCACGCGCGCTCAGTACCTGGCGGATTTCGTCGCCACGACTCAGGTCAAGCTGCTGGACACCCGCAAAACCCTGCCGGGCCTGCGCCTGGCGCAGAAATACGCGGTGACCTGCGGCGGTTGTCATAACCACCGCATCGGGTTGTATGACGCATTCCTGATCAAGGAAAACCACATCGCGGCGTGCGGCGGGATTGCGCAGGCGATTGCCGCCGCACACAAGATCGCGCCGGGCAAGCCGGTGGAAATCGAAGTGGAAAGCCTGCTGGAACTGCGCGAAGCGCTGGCGGCGGGCGCCGACATCATCATGCTCGACGAATTGAGCCTGGATGACATGCGTGAGGCCGTGCGCCTGAATGCGGGCAAGGCCAAGCTGGAGGCCAGCGGCGGGATCAATGAAACCACGCTGCTGCCCATCGCCCAAACCGGAGTGGACTACATCTCCATCGGCGCAATGACCAAGGATGTGAAGGCGGTGGACTTGTCGATGCGGCTGAGCATCTGACGCTTTAATGCAAGCGCCGGCAAGCCGGCGCCTGCACAGTGTTTCAGATCGCGAGATTGTTCATCCCGCAATACTCGTTCCAGTCGACACCCAGCACCTCGGCGGCCTCCTTGTGCAAGGCCAGGCGTGCAGCCTCGAACTCTTCCGGCGTCGAGGTGTACTTGAGGGTCAATTCCCATGGCTGCAGGCCCTGGGCCTCGGCCTCATCCTCAAATGACCATTGGATCTGGTCCCTTTGATCATCGGCGCTCAGGTCCTTGATCTCATCCAGCAGTTCCGGCGACTCCGCAACGTACTTTTTGAGGGCTGCTTCGTGCCGCGCTTCCTGGGTCATTTCTGGTGTGGTCATGTTGTTCTCTTAGATCGAGGAATGGGGATGCATCTGGGTCATCAAGGTTGCGCAGATACGAAAGAGCAAGCATGAATGCTGGCTCGTCTGGCCTTCAGAACCATTCTGGGATCATCTGAAAACAGTGTTGCCTTTTAAAACAGTGTTGCCTTGTGCCCGAGACAGGAATCGAACCTGCGACCTTCGCGTTACGAGTGCGCTGCTCTACCGGCTGAGCTACACGGGCGGTGGGCTAAAGCTAGCACCGCATTGGGCAGGCGGCAACTAACTCGCCTACCGCCCGACGGCCGTCAGGCCCCGTCGGCGCCGCAGCCTTTGGCAACGTATTGCGCTTCAGCCGTGGTCGCGCACGTCCAGCCCGTGGTGGCGCTGCGCGTCAACGTGATGGTCTTGCCCAGCACGGGCGCAGGCGCATCAAGAATTTCACAGCGAATGGAGCCTGCGCCGGTGGCCACATCGCCTGCCACGTCGATCTTGCAATTGGCAGTGGGACTGGTGCCGCCGATCAAGGCCAGGGTCGGTACGGTGCCCTGGTTGAGGGTGTCCTCGAAACCTGCCTTCAGCGCGGAGACTTCAGCCAACCCCGCGGTGAACTTGGCCTTGGCCTGGTACTTGGTATACATGGGCAAACCGATAGTGGCCAAAATGCCGATGATTGCCACGACGATCAACAGCTCGATCAAGGTAAAGCCTTTCTGACGCATCACATTCACTCTCCAGAATAAAAATCGCTCACAAGGCGCGTCCTGCGCCCCGCATTGTGCAACGGCGCCAGTGTACTCATCCACGCACGACCAATCGCCTGCAAGACGCACAATCTGACATTTTATCCTTCGCCGCCAGCCTGTCCGAATCCCTCACCTGACTAAGCTATAAATCTTCAACGACCTGTGTGCGGAAACGTGACATGAATGACGCTGCAACGATCTACGCCTGGGAAGGCATCAACCGCAAAGGACGCAGAGTCTGCGGGCAAACCGCAGGCCAGAACCTGGCGCTGATCAAGGCACAACTGCGCGAGCAAGGGATTTGCCCGGGCCGCATCCGCAAGAAAACCTCACGCCTGCCAAGCTTCGCCCCGCCGATAAAACCCGCCGATATTGCCCTGTTCACCCGCCAGCTGGCGACATTACTGAAGGCAGGCATACCGCTGTTGCAGGCGTTCGACATCATTGGCGAAGGCTTCGACAACCGCCTGATGCGCGAGCTCATCAAGGGCTTGAAACAGGAAATCGCTGCCGGCAACAACCTGGCGGCCGCGCTGAAAAAACAACCGCGCTATTTCGATGACCTGTATTGCCACCTGATTGCCGCCGGCGAGCACGCCGGCGCCCTGGAAACGCTGCTGGAGCGCGTTGCCATCCATCTGGAAAAAAGCCAGCAGCTCAAGGCGCGCATCAAGAAGGCCATGACCTACCCCATCGCCGTCATTGTGATTGCAGGCCTGGTCAGCACGGTCTTGCTGATCCACGTGGTGCCGCAGTTCCAGAACCTGTTTGCCGGCGTCGATGGCACACTGCCGGACTTCACCCTGAGCGTCATAGCCTTGTCCGAGTTCCTGCAGCATGCCTGGTGGATGGTGGCACTGGGCCTGGCCGCGACACTTATCGGGCTGCGCCACGCCTACCGCGAATCTGCCGGTCTTCGTCACTGGCTGGACCTTGGTTTGTTGAACGCGCCCCTGGCAGGCACACTGGTGAAAAAAACCGCGGTTGCCCGCTACGCCCGCACACTCTCAACGACCTTCGCTGCGGGCGTGCCGTTGGTGCAGGCGCTGGATTGCGTGGCGGGAGCGGTGGGAAATGGGTTGTTCAAACAGGCGATCGAGCATATGCGTCACGATGTATCCACTGGCATGCAGTTGCACCAATCCATGGCCAACAGCCGCCTGTTTCCCAGTATGGCAATCCAGATGACGGCCATCGGGGAAGAATCGGGAACCCTGGACCGCATGCTGGAAAAAGTCGCCAATCACTACGAGGCCGATGTGCAAAACCTGGTCGATAACCTCACCAGCCTGATGGAGCCCCTGATCATGGTGGTATTGGGCGGTATCGTTGGCGCACTGGTGATAGCCATGTACCTGCCAGTGTTCCAGCTGGGGTCGGCATTTTGAACCCGTTGCTGAATGAACAACCGTGGCTTTTTGTCGGGCTGTCACTGGTGCTGGGCCTGATTGTCGGCAGTTTCCTCAATGTGCTGGTGTGGCGCCTGCCGAAAATGCTCGAGCGCGAATGGCGCGCCCAGGCCCAGGAAGTGCTCGGCTTGCCTGCTGACCCTGCGGGCCCGGCTTACAACCTAGTGCGCCCTCATTCCTGCTGCCCCCGGTGCAATCATCCGATTCGCGCGTGGGAAAATGTTCCGCTGCTCAGTTACCTGCTGCTCAAGGGGCGCTGTGCCCATTGTCGTGAACCTATCAGTTCCCGCTACCCGTTCACCGAACTTGCCGGCGCGCTGGTCTCGGCGGCGGTAGCCTGGCATTTCGGCTTCGGCTGGCAAGCCGGTGCAGTGATGCTGCTGAGCTGGGGGTTGCTGGCGATGAGCCTGATCGATGTGGATCATCAACTGCTGCCCGACGCGCTGGTGCTGCCGCTGTTATGGCTGGGGCTGATTCTCAACAGCGTGGGCTTGCTGGCAACGCTGCCGGATGCGCTTTGGGGTGCGGTCATCGGGTACATAAGCCTGTGGACGGTGTTCTGGCTGTTCAAGATGATCACCGGCAAGGACGGCATGGGCTATGGCGACTTCAAGTTATTGGCCTTGCTCGGCGCCTGGGGTGGCTGGCAGATTCTGCCGATGACACTGCTGATGTCTTCGTTGCTCGGGGTGCTTGCAGGGCTGATCCTGCTGCGCTTGCGCAAGCCCCAGGGGTCGGCACCGATGCCGTTTGGTCCGTGTCTGGCGATTGCCGGCTGGATTGCATTGCTCTGGGGTGGTCAAATAACCGACTTCTATTTGCAGTCCGTCGGTTTCAAATGACCACTTCTGTCGCAACACCCTGGATTCTTGGCCTCACCGGCGGCATCGGCAGCGGCAAAAGCGCGGCCGCTCAGCACTTCATGGATTTGGGCATCGACCTGGTCGACGCCGACCATGCCGCGCGCTGGGTGGTTGAGCCCGGCCGCCCGGCATTGAAGCAAATCGCCGAGCACTTCGGTGCAGGTGTGCTGTTATCCGACGGCCAGCTGGACCGCGCCGCGTTGCGCAAACTGATCTTTGAGGTGCCGCAAGAGCGCCGCTGGCTGGAAGCCTTGCTGCACCCGCTGATTGGCGAGGAGATTCGCAGCCACCTGGCGCGCGCGCGGTCGCCTTACGCGATCCTGGTGTCACCGCTGCTGATCGAGTCCGGCCAGTACAGCATGACCCAGCGCATCCTGGTGATTGACGTGCCGCAATCACTGCAAATTCAGCGTACCCTGCAGCGCGACGGCATCAGCGAACAGCAGGTGCAGGCGATTCTGAAGGCCCAGTCCAGCCGTGAAGACCGCCTGAACCATGCCGATGACGTGCTGGTCAATGACCAGGACCTCGCCTGGCTGCACAGCGAGGTCGAGCGACTGCACCACTTTTACCTTACTTTGTGTGGAGGCCGATCATGAGCCAACCTATGACCGTCGACTGCCCAACCTGCGGTGCACCCGTGGAATGGAAAACAGACAACCTCAATCGGCCGTTTTGCTCGGACCGTTGCAAACTCATCGACCTGGGCGCCTGGGCATCAGAGGAGCACAAGATTCCGGTCAGCCCGGATGCCGAAGACGACCTGTTCTCCGAAGACTTTCAGCCTAAGCACTAAGGCCGCATAAAGGCGTATTCCTGCTGGTCGTCGAGGTTCTCTGCAAGGTATTGCAGCTCGTCGGCCAGGTCTTCGAAACTGCGCACACCTTTACTCTGCTGCACCACGGCGCTGAGCATGGCGCGCAAGGTCAAGCCTGGGTCGAAACCGATTTCCTGTGCGGCGTCCTGACTTCTGCGCAACTCCTGCCGTGCCCATTCATACACACTCATGCCCTGCGCTCCTTCAAGAATTTCGCAGAGCATGGGCCTGTGTGGCCGCCCGGGATTTGATCTGGGTCAACGCCGCGAATCGTCGTCCTTCCATGGCGCAGAGAGGTAGCGCGTACGGTTGAAGGTCTCAAGCCACTCCGGGCAAAACACCACCAGAGCGCTGATGACCATGCCGTTGATAAAGGCTTCGGGGAAGATGATCAGCCACAGGTAGCCGATGAAGTCTTCCAGCCACTCCGGCATCGCAAAACGCCCGTCAAACCACAGCAACCCCAGCGCAGCCAGCAAACAGAGCAGCGCCGACAGTGCGGCGGCGAAAAAGCCCGAGCAGAAGATATACACAAAGGGATTGCGGGGTTGGGCGCGCTCTACCAGCACTGCACAGCCTTCCGTGACCAGCACCGGCAACACGATCAGCAGCAGGCCATTGACCCCGACGGCGGCCAAGTCCTGACGCCCCAGCAGCACCAGCCCGAACTGCGCCGCTAACCCGCCGACGATTGCCAGAGGCCAGTCGAGCAGCAGGGTCACGGCGGTCATGCCGATAAAGTGGTAGGAAACGCCCGTATCGAAATCCCGCCGCACCAGCCACAACATGAACAGCGCGAACACCGTACCAAACAGCAGATGCTGACGCCGCCGGTCGGCGAACAGCTCGACCCATGGCGAGCGCAGGATTGCCCACATCACCACGGGCGCATACAACAGCCAGCCGATGCTGAGGGTTTCCGGCGCCAGCACGGCGGCACTGATCACGGCTTCACCTGCTCCAGTGCCTGGCGCAGCTCGTCGGCGGAGCTGTATTCGTGCTGCGCAATCAACTTGCCGCTATCGAGTTGCAGCCACAGCACTTTATCCACAGCCCCTGGGTAATGCGGGGCAATACGCGCATCACGGTCCAGCATGACCCGGTAGTTGTAGGCCTGCATCGCCGGCACGGCGAACAGCTTGGCGATGAGCCGGGGCATGCGCTGGATATCGGCGATGAACACCGCGTGGCGCGCCTCGAGGTAGCCCTTGGGCTGGCCTTGCAGCGCGGCATCTACCTGCTTGGCGGCGTCCATGCTGCGGGCTACCAGCAAAATCTGCGCCTGGTCATCCAGGGTGTAGGCCTGGTCGAACTGGTCGAGCAGGGTCCATGGCGCCACGCGCTCACCCACCTCAACGGCTTGGGCCCACAACGGTAAAAGACTCAGCAACAGCACCACGAAAAACTTCACCGCAGACTCCTTGATTCGAATGAGGGTCGAGTAGCCAGTCTACACCGGCCGTTTAAAGCAAGACTTCCTGCGGTCATCATTTGGACGCTAAGCTGCAAATATGGATGACTCAGATTACTTGCGCCTGCTCACCGTAGCGGCCGAACAAGCCAATGCGTTCCTGTCCAATGCCCGCAAATGGGAGCGTGAGCGTTGGGTCTGCCAGCGCCTGCTGCAAGGCTTGAATGTGCCCTACCGGGCCGAGGAGTTTCATGCCGCCGGTCAAGAACCGCCGGATGTGTTGTTTCGCGACGCCTGTTTCGAGGTGTTTTTTGTATTGGATGAAGGCCGGCGCCTGAACGACGAATGGCGCGATGAGTTGCTGCGCCGACGCAGCGCGTTTTCCCTGAGCCAGTTGGTCCGGCGCGAAGCCAAGCCGCGGCGTATCCCCGCCCATGAATTCCTGTTGCGCCTGGCGCCGACGCTGCGCAAAAAAGCGCACAACTATAAAGAGCGCGGCATTGACCTGGGCGAGCTGGACCTCATCGCCTTCACCAGTCTCAAGCGCGAAGTGCTGGACCTCAACAGCCATTTTCCGCCCCCCACCGAATACTTGCGCCAGGGCTGGCGCTCGCTGTCGCTGGTAGGGCCGACCTTTGCCCGGGTGCTGTTCGCTCATCCTGATGCCCCGGATTTCTTGCGCAACAACTTGGGCCGCAGCATAGTATTCGACGTGGGCATCAGCCTGTGACGCGGGCACAGGCTACGCTTGTGGCGACACCGCCAATCTGCTGACTGTAACGTGGCGCCCTTTTGCAACGTCTACCTGACGAGGCCTTTATGACCAGCCGCCTGAACCCCGATGACCAACAGCATGTCGAAGAGTACCTGCAACTCTCCCAGAACCGAGTCGAGCGCAAGCCTTTCCGGCCGTGGCTGCTCCTTGGTGTGGTGCTGGTGGCGGTGATCGGGCTCGGTCTGCTGAGCCGCCTTTTGAGTTACCTGACGCTATGAGCTGCCTGGCGCTCGCGGGGGTAACTGCTCCGATTTCTTTTAGCCTTGCGAGATATCCCCATGACCCATCGTATTATTATCGTCGGCGGCGGCGCCGGCGGCCTGGAGTTGGCTACCCGCCTGGGTAAGACTCTGGGCAAGCGCGGCACCGCCAGCGTTACGCTGGTGGACGCCAACCTGACCCACATCTGGAAGCCACTGCTGCACGAAGTGGCTGCGGGCTCGCTGAACTCTTCTGAAGACGAACTCAATTATGTCGCCCAAGCCAAATGGAACCACTTCGAATTCCAGCTGGGACGCATGAGTGGACTTGACCGTGAACAGAAAAAGATTCAGCTGGCTGCCACCCTTGACGAAGAAGGCCGCGAACTGGTGCCTGCGCGCGTGCTGGGCTATGACAGCCTGGTGATCGCAGTCGGCAGTACCACCAATGATTTCGGCACCGAGGGCGCAGCGCAACACTGCCTGTTCCTCGACACACGCAAGCAGGCCGAGCGTTTCCACCAGCAGTTGCTCAACCACTACCTGCGCGCCCATGCCGGGCAGACCGATACCATTGAACAGATCAGCGTTGCCATCGTCGGCGCCGGCGCCACCGGCGTTGAGCTGGCCGCCGAGCTGCATAACGCCGCCCACGAGCTGGCAGCGTACGGCCTGGACAAGATCAAACCGGAAAACATGCACATCACCCTGATCGAAGCCGGCCCGCGGGTATTGCCCGCGTTGCCGGAACGAATTGGCGGGCCGGTGCATAAAACCCTGGAGAAACTCGGGGTCACCGTGCTGACCAATTCGGCGGTCAGCGAAGTGACGGCCGACGCCCTGATCACCAGCAGCGGCCAGGTCATTCCGGCCAGCTTGAAGGTGTGGGCCGCCGGGATTCGCGCGCCGGGCTTCCTTAAGGACATCGACGGTCTGGAAACCAACCGCATCAACCAATTGCAGGTGTTGCCGACGCTGCAGACCACCCGCGACGAAAATATCTTCGCCTTTGGCGACTGCGCCGCCTGCCCGCAACCAGGCACCGACCGCAATGTACCGCCCCGCGCACAAGCCGCTCACCAGCAGGCTTCGTTGCTGGCCAAGTCACTGAAACTGCGGATTGAAGGCAAGGACCTGCCGTCCTACAAGTACACCGACTACGGCTCGCTGATCTCGCTGTCACGTTTCTCGGCGGTGGGTAACTTGATGGGCAACCTGACCGGCAGCGTGATGCTGGAAGGCTGGCTGGCGCGGATGTTCTATGTATCGCTGTACCGCATGCACCAGATGGCGTTGTACGGTTTCTTCCGCACGGCCATGCTGATGCTCGGCAGCAAGATCGGGCGCGGAACCGAGCCAAGGCTCAAGCTGCACTGATTGACTGAACGGCAGAAAAAAATCCCCCTGTCTCACGATAGGGGGATTTTTTATTGGGCTAAATCTGCTGGTAGAACTCAGCCATGTAGTCGACAAACGCCCGCACCTTCGGCGCCAAGTGCCGGGACTGTGGATAAAGGGCGTAATAGTGCCGCTCGCCCAATGAATAATTGGGCAGGATTCGCACAAGCTGACCGTGCGCCAAGTCGCTGTGCACAGTGGCCTGGGTGAAACACGCAATACCCGCCCCCGCCAACGTGGCCGCGTGCAACGCACTGATGGTGTTGGTGCTGAACCGCCCCGATGGGGTGACCGTAACCACCGCGCCACGCGCCGCGCTCAGTTGCCAATCCGACGAAGCCCCAATGAAAGTCAGCAAGTGATGGTTGTTGAGCTCCTGCGCCGAACGCGGCAACCCATGGCGGCCGATGTAGCTCGGCGACGCGACCAGAACCTGGCTGGACAGGGTCAACGTGCGGGCAATCAATGACGTGTCCGCCAGGGCGCTGGCAATGCGTATCGCGACATCAAACCCGTCGGCCACCAGGTCGACGAACTGATCATCACAGCACAGCTGCAGCTCAATATCCGGATATCGTCGTTGAAAACCCGGTAGCCAATGCGGTAGATCCAGTGTGCCCACCACCAGCGGCACACTGACCCTCAGCAGGCCTTCGGGGCGTTGGTGCCCGTGGGCGATGGCCTGGGATGCAGCGTCAAGACGATCAAGGATATCCACGCACGCGGCGTAGTACTGCTCCCCGGCCCCCGTCAGACTGAAGCGTCGCGTGTTGCGGTTGATCAGTTGGGCGCCCAGCTCAATCTCCAATTGCTGCAATTGCCGGGAAATCGTCGAATGCGTGGTCTCCAGGCGTTCTGCGGCTGCAGAAAAACCCTTGGCTTCGACGATGCACCGAAAGGCGCGCATGGCAGATAACTGGTTCATCAAGCAAGCGATCCCAAGGTGGTCAGGGGAATCAGTTAACCGGCAAAGCGATAATTTGCGAGGTGGTCAGCACCGAACCGAAGGTGTCTTCGATTTCAGCCAGTGCCGAGTTGTGCAACTCATCCTTGGTTACCGAACGGCCATCGGCGCGGGTAATAGCCCGTGTGGCACTGGCATCGGATGCTACCACAACGTCATAGCCCAACGGCGCGGCGTCACGGGCGGCGCCGGCGACACAGGCGTGAGTCATCAGGCCACTGATAATCAGGGTTTTGACGCCGGCTTTCTTCAATTGCGCATCCAGGTCGGTGCTGGCAAACACGCTGACCGTGGTCTTCTGCACGAGCTTGTCTTGTGCACGAGGCTTCATCAGCGGGTGAAAATCGACGGTCTTGCCATTCTTGGCGAAGACCGGCGCGTCGTCCGGGGCAATGTGCTGCACGTGAATGACCGGGATGCTTTCCTTGTCGGCAAACTTGATCAGACGCTGGGTGTTTTCCAGGGCTTTCATGCCGTCAGGGATCGGCATGCGGCCGGTGAAGTATTCATTCTGGAAGTCGATGATCAGCAAAGCGGTGGTTTTCGGGTCAAGACGGTCGGTCGGCTTTGCCCCCAACATCGCGCGAATGGTCGGCTGCGGGTGCGTGGTTGTTTCAGCGGCGACAGCGTAAGGGCCGAGGCCCACCATCATACCGAGGCCAACGAGCGTGGACTTGAGTACAGCAGATAGCGAACGGACAGGGAGAGCGGTTGGAGTGAGGATCATCATGCAGATTCCTTGAGGCGAGTGAATTGACGAGGCCCAGTCTAGGAGGCCGCGATCAGTGCACCAACGCACCCATCAGCACAATATCTGTTTGGAATTCGCACAAGTGAGGCCAAACAACAGGCAAAAAAAATCCCCGTACCTTTCGATACGAGGATTTTTAATATGGTCGGGGTAAGGGGATTCGAACTCCTGACATCCTGCTCCCAAAGCAGGCGCGCTACCGGACTGCGCTATACCCCGGTAAAAAAAAGGCGACCTTTCAGTCGCCTTCTGCGACCAGGGCTTTTGACCTCTGATCTTAAGATCTGATCCCAGCGTTAACTGGTCTCA
>NZ_CAWOAW010000001.1:39437-135466 GCF_963879675.1 Pseudomonas sp. Larv2_ips | reverse complement strand
AATGGTGGGTCGTGTGGGATTCGAACCTACGACCAATTGGTTAAAAGCCAACTGCTCTACCAACTGAGCTAACGACCCAAAAATGGTCGGGGTAAGGGGATTCGAACTCCTGACATCCTGCTCCCAAAGCAGGCGCGCTACCGGACTGCGCTATACCCCGGTTTTGAAATTGGCTCCGTGACCAGGACTCGAACCTGGGACCCAATGATTAACAGTCATTTGCTCTACCGACTGAGCTATCACGGAACTGCATATTTCAAATGTGTAACTTTACTGCGTTGAAACGTTCTCTTCGGCTTGTCCGTATCGCTACGTTCATGTCTCTGAGGCGCGCTATTCTACAATCTTAAAAACCCCTGTCAACCCTTTAAATTGCTTTTAAGACAATGATTTGCGCTTCTTTCTGATTTCTTCTTGGGGAGAAGAAACCCGTGGGCTGACGTTGCTGCGGGGCGCACTTTACAAGCCTTTGCCTTACAGTTCAACGCCCTATCGAAAAAAAAGGCCCCGCAATGCGGGGCCTCCTCTTATAACCATACAGGCTGGGCTCAGTGGAAGACGATTTCGTCGTTTTCCACAGTCGCCGTGACACTGGTGCCCGGCATGAAGCTGCCCGACAGGATCAACTGCGCCAATGGGTTCTCGATCCAGCGCTGGATCGCACGTTTCAGTGGCCGTGCGCCATACACCGGGTCGTAACCCACCGCGATCAGCTTGTCCAACGCCTCGCTGCTCAGCTCCAGGTCGAGCTCGCGCTCGGCCAGGCGGCCACGCAGGCGCCCCAACTGGATCTCGGTGATGCCCGCAATCTGATCCCGCGCCAGAGGCTCGAAGATCACCACTTCATCGACCCGGTTGATAAATTCCGGACGGAAATGAGAGGTCAGTGCATCCATCACCGCGGCGCGCTGGCCTTCGCGATCACCTACCAACTCCTGAATCTGCGCCGAGCCCAGGTTGGAGGTCATCACGATCACCGTATTACGGAAGTCCACGGTACGCCCGTGGCTGTCCGTCAGACGGCCGTCTTCCAGCACCTGCAGCAAGATGTTGAACACATCCGGGTGGGCCTTCTCGACCTCGTCCAGCAGGATCACCGAGTAAGGCTTGCGACGCACGGCTTCGGTCAGGTAACCGCCCTCTTCGTAGCCCACATAGCCTGGTGGGGCGCCGATCAAGCGAGCCACCGAGTGCTTCTCCATGAATTCGGACATATCGATCCGCACCATGGCCTCTTCGGTATCAAAGAGGAACTCGGCCAAAGCCTTGCACAGCTCGGTCTTACCCACGCCGGTCGGGCCGAGGAACATGAACGAGCCACTCGGACGGTTCGGGTCGGACAAGCCGGCCCGGGAACGCCGTACCGCGTTGGACACAGCCACCACGGCCTCTTCCTGGCCGATGACGCGCTGGTGCAACAGGCTCTCCATCTTCAGCAGCTTGTCGCGCTCGCCTTCAAGCATTTTCGACACCGGGATACCGGTCCACTTCGAAACGACTTCGGCGATTTCTTCCTCGGTCACCTTGCTGCGCAACAATTGGTTCTCGGGCTTACCGTGCTGGTCGACCATTTGCAGGCTGCGCTCCAGGTCCGGGATCACCCCGTACTGCAACTCGGCCATGCGATTCAGGTCACCTTTACGGCGCGCGGCTTCCAGTTCCTGCCGGGACTGCTCGATCTTTTGCTGAATCTGCGCAGAACCCTGCACCTCGGCTTTTTCCGAGGTCCAGATTTCCTCGAGGTCTGAATATTCACGCTCCAGACGCACGATTTCTTCCTGGAGTTTTTCCAGGCGTTTCTTCGCGGCTTCGTCTTCTTCTTTCTTCAAGGCCTGGGATTCAACCTTCAGTTGAATCAGGCGACGATCCAGACGGTCGAGCACTTCAGGCTTGGAGTCGATCTCCATGCGAATACGGCTGGCCGCTTCGTCGATCAGGTCGATGGCCTTGTCCGGCAACTGGCGGTCAGTGATGTAGCGGTGGCTCAATTTGGCCGCCGCAATAATCGCCCCGTCAGTGATCGCCACCTTGTGGTGGACCTCATAGCGTTCTTTCAGGCCACGCAGGATCGCGATGGTGTCCTCTTCGCTGGGTTCTTCCACCAGCACTTTCTGGAAACGACGTTCAAGGGCCGCGTCTTTCTCGATGTACTGGCGGTACTCGTTCAGCGTGGTGGCGCCCACGCAATGCAACTCGCCGCGCGCCAAGGCTGGCTTGAGCATGTTGCCGGCATCCATCGAGCCCTCGCCCTTACCGGCGCCGACCATGGTGTGCAACTCGTCGATGAACAGAATGATCTGCCCTTCCTGCTTCGACAGTTCATTAAGCAGGGATTTCAGGCGCTCTTCGAACTCGCCACGGAACTTGGCGCCGGCGATCAGCGAGCCCATGTCCAGGGACAGCAGACGTTTGCCTTTAAGACCGTCCGGCACTTCACCATTAATGATGCGCTGGGCCAGGCCTTCGGCAATCGCGGTTTTACCCACGCCAGGCTCACCAATCAGCACCGGGTTGTTCTTGGTGCGGCGCTGCAGCACCTGGATGGTGCGACGAATTTCGTCATCACGGCCGATCACCGGGTCAAGCTTGCCTTCTTCGGCGCGCTTGGTCAGGTCGACAGTGTATTTGTCCAGGGCCTGGCGCGACTCCTCATGATTGGGGTCATTCACCGCCTCGCCGCCACGCAGGTTGTTGATGGCGTTTTCCAAGGCCTTTTTGCTCACGCCCTGGCCCAGCAACAATTTGCCAAGCTTGCTGTTGTCGTCCATCGCCGCGAGCAGTACCAGTTCGCTGGAGATGAACTGATCACCTTTTTGCTGAGCCAGGCGATCTGCCTGGTTAAGCAGGCGCGCCAGATCCTGCGACATGTTCACGTCGCCGGTAGGGTTTTGGATTTTTGGCAGTTGGTCGAGCTCTTTGCTCAACTCTTTGCGCAGGCTGTTGACGTCAAAGCCCACCTGCATCAGCAAGGGCTTGATAGAACCACCTTGCTGTTCCAGAAGCGCCTGCATCAAGTGAGCAGGCTCAATCGCCGGATGGTCGAGGCCGACCGCCAGGGATTGGGAGTCTGATAGAGCTAACTGCAATTTGCTGGTTAAACGATCAATACGCATTAGTCACCTTCCTTTTGAGCAGGCCGGAGCTATGTGCGAGCGAGCTTGCTCGCGAGTAACGCATCCTGAATGAAGAAACCTGCCAGATACCCCTATAGATGGGGTGGATTCTGCAAGATTCAAGCGAGTTATCGTTGATGTGGATCAGCATTGACCCAAGTCAAGAGAGTCTAGCGCTCAAGCCAGATAAGGGAGGCAAATCGACCCGTGCGGGGGCTGCGACGGTAAGAAAAGAAGCGCGGGTCAGTCACGGTGCAATAACCGCCACCATAAACAGCGGTGATTCCACGCGCGGCGAGCCGCAAACGCGCCAACTGGTAAATGTCAGCCATGTACTTGCCGGGGTTGTGGCTTGGCACGAAGGCTTCAGCAGTGATCGGCAGTTGCTGCATGAAGGTTTCGCGCACTTCCGGGCCGACTTCAAAGGCTTGTGGGCCAATGGCAGGGCCCAACCAGACCAACACGTCGGCTGGCGCGCAGCCCAGGCTTTCGAAAGCGGCTTCAAGCACACCCGCTGCCAGCCCACGCCAACCGGCATGGGCGGCCGCCACGCGAGTACCGGCGCAGTTGCAGAACAACGCGGGCAAACAATCGGCAGTCATAGATGTGCAGGCGATACCAGGCGTGCTGGTCCAACTGCCATCGGCTTCGGCGATGCGCGAGGGGTCAGCCTCGACCACGGTCACGCCGTGGACTTGGCGCAGCCACGCAGGCTGAATATCAAAGGCGTCGGTCAGACGACGGCGATTCTCAAGGACGGCTTCAAGGCTGTCCTCGACATGATCGCCCAGGTTGAGGCTGTCGAACGGCGCCAGACTGACGCCGCCCGCACGGGTGGTGACGCAGGCTTTAACCTGAGCCGGCGCTGGCCAGTCAGGAATCAGCCAGTCATTCATCCGATAAACGCCTCGCGATCCTGCTTGAGCAGCGACAACAACCAGACCAGATCGTCTGGAAGAGGCGATTCCCAGCTCATCCGCTTACCGCTCGTCGGATGATCAAGCTCCAGGAAACGTGCATGCAGCGCCTGACGCGGGAAGGATTTCAGCGATTCAACCATGGTCTGACTCGCCGCCGGCGGAATACGGAAGCGACCGCCGTAGGCCGGATCTCCGACCAACGGGAAGTTAATGTGCGCCATGTGTACGCGAATCTGGTGCGTACGACCGGTTTCCAGCTTGACCCGCACGTGAGTGTGGGACCGGAAACGCTCCAGCACACGGTAGTGGCTGACGGCCTGCTTGCCGCCTTCCATCACCGCCATACGCTGGCGCTGCTGGCCGTGGCGACCGATAGGGGCGTTGATCTTGCCACCCGCCACCACCACGCCAATCACGATGCACTCGTAGATGCGGCTGACGCTACGGCTCTGCAACTGTGTGACCAGCTGCGTCTGGGCCTGGATGGTCTTGGCCACCACCATCAAGCCGGTGGTGTCCTTGTCCAGGCGGTGCACGATGCCGCAGCGCGGGACATTGATGATGTCCGGCACGTGGTGCAGCAAGGCATTGAGCAAGGTGCCATCAGCGTGCCCGGCGGCCGGGTGAACCACCAAGCCTGCGGGTTTATTGATGACCAGGATGTCGTCGTCTTCATAGACGATGTCCAGCTCGATGTCTTGGGCGACCCATTCTCCCTGGGCTTCCTGCTCGGCAGTCAGCTCAAGAATCGCACCGCCATGGACTATGTCTCGCGGGCGGATAACCGCTCCATCCACAGTCAGGCGGCCGTCTTTGATCCAGGCGGAAAGGCGCGAGCGCGAGTGCTCAGCGAATAATTGTGCGGCGACTTGATCGAGGCGTTGGCCGCCCAATTCGGACGGCACCTCTGCGCGAAGTTCAATTTTATCGGACATGCTCAGACTAGGCGTGGCACAGCCTTTGGTTTCGGCTGCGCGCTTGTGGTTAAATACGGCGTCTTTTGCCCCGAGGCTTTCAACGGGGCGCTCATCATAACAGGACGGCCCCGCCCAAGACAGCGGCCGTCATAGGGACGCAAGCCGCCATGCAAGTGAAACACCTGCTGCTGATCGCCATCCTCGCCATGACTGCTGCTTGCTCGTCAACAAAGGAAGTCGTCGACGAAAACCTGAGCGAAGTCGAGCTGTATCAATTAGCTCAAAAAGACTTGGACAATAATAGCTACACCAGCGCCACAGCCAAGCTGAAGGCCCTGGAGTCGCGCTATCCGTTCGGGCGCTACGCCGACCAGGCACAGCTCGAGCTGATCTACGCCAACTACAAAAACGCCGAGCCGGAAGCTGCCAAGTCCGCCGCCGAGCGTTTTATCCGCCTGCACCCGCAGCACCCGAACGTGGACTACGCCTACTACATGAAGGGCCTGACCTCGTTCGACCAGGACGTGGGCCTGCTGGCGCGCTTCCTGCCGCTGGACATGACCAAGCGTGACCCCGGCGCTGCCCGCGACTCGTACAACGAGTTTGCCCAGCTGACCAGCCGCTACCCAAACAGCCGCTACGCGCCGGATGCCAAGCAGCGCATGATCTACCTGCGCAACCTGCTGGCGTCCTACGAGATTCACGTGGCTGACTACTACCTGACCCGTCAGGCATACGTGGCTGCCGCCAACCGCGGTCGCTATGTAGTAGAAAACTTCCAGGAAACCCCTTCCGTGGGTGATGGCCTGGCGGTGATGACCGAGGCTTACCAGGCATTGCACCTGGATGCATTGGCAGCCACCAGCCTGGAAACCCTGAAGCTCAACTACCCAGACTCGCCAAGCTTGAAAGACGGCCAGTTTGTGCCGCGGGTTGCCGAAACCGACAACCGCTCGTGGTTGAGCAAGTACACCCTGGGCCTGATCAGCTCCCGTCCACCCTTGCCGCCGGGCGAAACCCGCGCCAACCAGGACGTGATCAAGCAGTTCCAGGACGCCAAGGAAGCGATTCCTTCGGAGCTCAAGCCGCATGACGAGAATGGCGATGTGATCGAAGAGCAAGAGCCGCAGGCCCTTGGCAACAACGAAGATCGTTCGTGGTTCAGCTACATGACGTTCGGCGTATTCGACTGATTACACTCAGCGTCATCAAGAAGGAGCCTTTCGAGGCTCCTTTTTTATTACCCGGCGTTATTGCGCTGTGCGCCTGCCACCACCTTGGCTAAACTGGCGCATTCCTTGTCGAGAAACTGCCCATCATGCTTCGTCTACTGTTCTGGATTGCCGTCATTGCTGCCGCGGTATGGTTCTGGCGCAAATTCAAAAGCCCGGCCGCCAGGCAGCAACGCGCCAGCGAGCCGGACGCAGCCCTGATGGTGCGCTGCGCCCACTGCGGCGTGCACTTGCCGCAGGATCGCGCGCTGAGTTCACGCCAGGAGTGGTATTGCAGTCAGCCACACCTGGAACAAGGGCCGAAGTCTATCCAGCGTTGATTCGACCTGCGGGCGCATAAGGGGCCGGGTCAATGATCGGCGTACGCCCCAGCAACAAGTCGGCAAACAACTGGCAGGATGCCGGGGCAAGCACCAAGCCATTGCGGTAATGCCCGCAATTGAGCCACAACCCTTTGAAGCCAGGGACTTCACCGATATAAGGGATACCTTCCGGTGAGCCGGGCCGCAAGCCGGCCCAATGCCCCACGACCTCGGCGCCCGCCAAGGCTGGAATCAACTCCACCGCCGAAGCCTTGAGGCTTTCCAGCGCCGAGTCGGTCGGGGTCTTGTCGAATCCTTCGTGTTCAAGCGTGCTCCCGATCAGAATGTGCCCATCACGCCGTGGGATCGCATAACGCCCTTTGGCCAGAACCATGCTCGAGAGGAAATCCGAGGCGCATTTGTACAAAATCATTTGGCCTTTGACCGGTTCTACCGGCAGCGCCAACCCCAACTTGCCGAGCAACTCGCCGCTCCAGGCACCCGCAGCCAACACTATCTGGTCGCCAAGGATCGGTCCCGCAGCGGTATTCACGCCCACTATGTCTTCGCCTTCAAGTACAAAACCCTGTACTTCGCACTGCTCATGAAGGGTCACACCGGGTAGCGCCAACAGCGCCGCCTTGAGGGATTTGACCAGGCGCGGGTTGCGCACATTGGCCACGTCCGCCATATAGATTGCCTGGGAATACCCGCCGCCCAGTACCGGCACCGCATCGTGCGCAGCCGATACATCCACCTTGCTCAGCGGCCGCCCCTCGCGGGCAGCCCAGGCCAACGCCTGGGCCTCGTCTTCCAGGTCCAGCCAGTACAGGCCCGTGGTGTGAACCTCTGGATCAACACCCGTGGCCGCGAACAGACGTTCGGCCAATTGCGGATAATAATCCTGGGACCAATGCGCCAGTGCAGTAACCGCAGGGCTATAGCGCCACGGGTACAACGGCGACACGATCCCGCCGCCCGCCCAGGAGGACTCCTGGCCAAGCCCGGAGCGCTCCAGCAGTATGACGGACTGCCCTTGGGTGGCCAGGTTGTACGCCGTCAACAACCCGATTACTCCGCCACCGACAATCACCACTTGCTGTTGCTTAGCCATCATTTGATCCAGCCGATAAAAAGGGAAAAGCGCACCCGGCGCCCACTCATCCAGCACTCTCATCATTGCCCCCAGCATGCCTTGCGCGACATTCTAGGTGCCGCGCCCGGGTTGCTGCGCACGCCGGAGCTGGTCAGGCTGAATTCAGCACAAGGGTCACCTGCCATGACTGAGCCAACGGCAGGCGTGGCCACCAGGGTGAAGTCCTGAGGGTTCAATGCAGCGCCGATTCTATAGCGATCATTGCCCGCACTGACGCCGTTTGCATCAATAAAAGTACCGTTGCGCGTGTAAAAGCGTTCCAGGTAATGGACTTGCTCGGATAACAACGCAACGATTTCTGCGCGATAGGCTTTTTTTACATGGCCGGTATACGCCGGATAAGCGATCCCGGCCAGAGATGCGATGATCGCTACAGCGATCAACAACTCGATCAGGGTAAAACCTTGGCAATCCTTGCCCATTGATACGCTCCTTATTGAAGTTGCCGCCATAAAATCCGACGAAATCTCGACCCTGCTTCTTCGTTGACCTGCGCATATACCGTCTCCAGAACGGTGCGCGATTGGCCACTGACGCCCACCGCCGTCACCCGGTATAACCTGGCAGATGTGTACGGAGGTAAACCCGCCAACCCTGTGCCCTGCCCCAACGCTTGAATGCCATACAGGCCGCCCTTGAAGGCAACCCAAGTGACCGCTGAAACAGAACGCTCCCCGGCGCCAACCACAGAAAAAGACGCCTGTGGCGGTGCGCAGGCGCTGATCGACTGACATAACGGCAACGCCGAACCCGCACGCCGGACCATGGATTCCCCCAACCTCAGGCCGCTTTCGGCACTTTGAAAGGATTGATTGCGATGCCAGACGCCGCCGGCAATCCTTTGCTGGGACACAGCCCCTTGCATCGAGGCCAAGCCAATCAGTGACAACACCAGCAAAAACACCAGACTGATCAAGAGGACCATGCCCGTCTGCCGTGGATGGAAGCCGTGACAACTGCGCATGATCGCTCTACTCCAACCTGTTGCGCAGCGCTGCCACGACGCTGTAGGCCTGATCCTGAACGCGCCCCGACGGGTCTCTCAGCGTCATCCGGATACGCACGCTGCGTATCAGCGATTCGTCGGCCGGGGTGGGGTCATAGCGCACAACGCGAGCCGAGCCGGGCTTGGCTGCCACACCGAAACTGAGGTCGAACGCCTCTACGTTATCCACCAGAACCGCCTTGGCCGGCGCAGCCGGTGTACTGACCTTCAGTTGGCCCGCTTCAAAGGTGTAGGTGAGCTGGCGTATCGCAAACCGGGTCTGGCCTGGCGCGGGCGTCGGCGAGTTGCCCGCATAAGCCTGGGCCGTGGTCATGCAGTCGGAAAGTACCGTCCAGTCTGGCCTGCCACCCTCTCCACTTGCATCCGCGGTGACTAACGTCAGTGACTTCGCGCTGCCCGAGGTGCTCCAGCCGATCGGTCGATCAAAGGCCGCCGGCGCATTATCGATAGCGGCCGTCGCCAAGCAGCCAAACACACCCGCCTGGCGAATATCCTGAGTCATCTTGCCCAGCACAAACCGCGCATCATCCTGCAGCAACATGGCTGCCTGCTGGCTGGCGTGGGTGGTTCGAACACTGATGACGACTTGGCTGACCCCGAGTATCAGCACCAACCCGACGGACAGCGCCAGCAACAACTCCACCAGGCTGAATCCTCGTGCAAAGCGATTCATTGCGCGACCCCAGACTCGCCGGCAATGCGACTGGTAAGGGTAAAGGTTTCCCGAGCGCCGCTGCGGTTCGCGCCCCTGGCGTCGTCCCAACTAATACTGACGGTCACCTCGCTGCCACTGACCACGACGGAGCCTTTTGCACTCGCTCCGGCAAACCCGACGATATTCGCTTCGAAGTCATGCAGGTCCAGGTCACGCACGCTGGCGCTGGCCGTACCGATGGGTGCCCCTTCGGTTCGGCTCCATGAATAGTCGGCGCCCGAGTTGGCGCGAACCCGGTCCAGCATGTCGTAGGCAATGAAACTGGCCTGGCTGATCATCCTTGAGCTGTCGGTGTATTTGAGGGCGTTGAGCTGGATCACCGCCGCGCCCAGCAACCCGACCGCAAGAATCAGCACGGCCACCAGCACCTCGATCAGCGTCATACCGGATTGTTGGCGAGGTAAGACGCAAGCAAATTTTATGTGCGGACAAACAAGCATCACCGTCGTCATCCCTATCGAAGGCCGGAGAAAAGCAGGAAAAACCTGCTGTGCGGCCCAAGACTAGCGTCGGTTTTCGGCTGGCGCTGCCGCCGGAACAAAGGGAAATACTTTGGACATAAAGGCCACCACTCCACGCCAGGAACGGGCGGCTATACCTATGCCTGTCACCTGAAACAGTGAACCCGTCCATGGAGGGACAACACATGACGCAACGCGGATTCACCCTGGTCGAGCTTCTGCTGAGCCTGTTGCTGAGCGGTATCCTGGCAAATCTCGCAGTACCCGGTTTCAAAGGCTTGCTTGAGTCGCAGCAACGACAAACAGCTGCGCAGGCCTTGGCCAGCGGCATGCGTTATGCGCGCACCGAGGCCATTGCACGCAATCGTGCGGTGATCATTCACGCGCGGGATGAAAACTGGAGCCAGGGATGGCGAGTAATACTGGACGAAAGCGGACGCGGCCACCTGGACGAGAACAATCCGGTGCTGCTGGAACGACAGGACAGCGGGCACGTAGCGATCGTTGGCAATGGGCCCGTGAAGAGCGAGGTACGCTTCAGCGGATTGGGCGAGCCGATTTTTTCAGCAGGAGGGTTCCGTGCAGGCACGGTGCACGTGTGCGACGCGGATCAGGCGCAAAGCCTGCTTCAGGTGGTCCTTGCCCCCAGCGGGCGCATCAGCCTGCGCAGTGACGCCACTGAGCAGGCGTTATGCCGGAAAGACTCCGGCACCTTGGCACTCACAGCAGCGAGCGAACCCGCAGCTCCTTGGGCATGGAGAACGTGATGTTCTCTTCACGACCAGCCAATTCATCGGCACCGGTGGCACCCCATGCCTGCAATTGCTGGATCACACCGCGCACCAGTACTTCCGGAGCCGACGCGCCCGCGGTAATGCCGATACGCTCGACACCGTCGAACCAGCTGCGCTGCATGTCTTCAGCGCCGTCGATCAGGTAGGCCGGCGTGGCCATGCGCTCGGCCAGTTCGCGCAAGCGGTTGGAGTTGGAACTGTTGGGGCTGCCGACCACCAGCACGACGTCGCACTCATCGGCCAGTTGCTTGACCGCATCTTGACGGTTTTGTGTGGCATAGCAGATATCGTCTTTGCGCGGACCACCGATGGCCGGGAATCGCGTGCGCAAGGCATCGATTACACGGCTGGTATCGTCCATCGACAAGGTGGTCTGCGTGACAAAGGCCAGCCGCTCAGGGTTTTGCACCTGCAAGTTGGCAACGTCCTTTTCGTCTTCGACCAGGTAAATGGCGCCGCCATTGCTGGCGTCGTACTGGCCCATGGTGCCTTCGACTTCCGGGTGGCCGGCATGGCCGATCAGGATGCATTCACGGCCGTCACGGCTGTAGCGCGCGACTTCGATGTGCACCTTGGTCACCAGGGGGCAGGTGGCGTCGAATACCTTAAGGCCGCGGCCGGCAGCCTCGGTACGCACGGCCTGGGAAACACCGTGCGCGCTGAAGATGACGATAACGTCGTCCGGCACCTGCTCGAGCTCTTCGACAAAGATGGCACCGCGTGCGCGCAGGTCTTCAACCACAAATTTGTTGTGGACGACTTCATGACGCACGTAAATCGGCGGCCCGAAGACTTCCAGAGCGCGATTGACGATTTCGATCGCGCGGTCCACACCGGCGCAAAAGCCACGGGGGTTGGCGAGTTTGATTTGCATGCTGTGCCTCGTGTCTTGCAGGGCAAGAAATTGGATCAACTCAACTCTACAGGAGTGAGCCCCTGTGGCAGCCGGGCTTGCCCGCGATGCAGACGACCGGGTGTATCACGTACACCGAGGTGATGCTATCGCAGGCAAGCCAGCTCCCACATAAACCAGCCCCCACAGGAGCCAGCGTCGTTGATCAGAGCGCTTTAACGTCGATGATTTCAACGTCAAACGTCAAGGTTTTACCGGCCAACGGGTGGTTGAAGTCGATGGTCACTTGCGCGTCATCGAAGGTTTTCACCACTCCAGGCAGCTCGGTATTGGCCGCATCATTGAAGATCACCAACAGGCCTTCCGACAGGTCCATGTCCTGGAACTGCGAACGCGGGATGATCTGTACGTTTTGCGGGTTGGGCTGGCCAAAGGCGTTTTCCGGCAGGATCTGCAGGGTACGCTTGTCGCCGGCCTTGAAACCGAACAGCGCCGCTTCAAAGCCCGGCAGCAGGTTGCCGTCGCCGACCTTGAAGGTCGCCGGGGCTTTGTCGAACGTGCTGTCGACCGTGTCGCCATTCTCCAGGCGCAGTGCAAAGTGCAAAGTGACTTCCGTGTTCTGGCCGATGCGTTGCTCAGCCAATACCTGATCAGTCATTGACGGTCTCTCCGGTTTTCTTGCTTTTGAACATGTCCAACGCCAGCATGATCGCACCGACGGTGATGGCGCTGTCGGCAAAGTTGAACGCTGGGAAATACCAGCGGTTCTGCCAATGCACCAGGATAAAGTCGATCACATGGCCCAGGGCAATGCGGTCGTACAGGTTGCCCAGCGCGCCGCCCAGCACCAGGGCCAGGGCGATGGCGAGCCAGGTGTCATCGCGGCCCAGGCGTTTGAGCCAGACCACCAGCACGGCACTGACCCCCACGGCGATCAGCGCGAACAGCCAGCGCTGCCAGCCGGAGCTGTCGGCGAGGAAGCTGAAGGCCGCGCCGGTGTTGTAGGCCAAGGTCCAGCTGAAGTAGTCAGGAATGACCACAATCTGCTGGTACATCTGCAAGGCGCCTTCGAAATGAGCCTTGCTGAGCTGGTCAATGACCAGCACCAGCACGCTCAGTACGAGCCAGCCCAGACGTCCGAAACGGCTGGTGTTAGGCATAGTGGCGAACCTCGCCGGCACCGCTGATGTTGTCCACGCAACGACCGCAGATTTCCGGATGCTCAGGGTTCACGCCTACGTCTTCACGGCAGTGCCAGCAACGGGCGCACTTAGGGAAGGCCGACTTGACCACTTGCAGCTTGAGGCCCGGTACTTCGGTGGCCACGGCGTCCGCTGGCGCCTGGGCAAACGGTGCCAGGCTGGCGGTCGAGGTGATCAGCACGAAGCGCAGTTCGTTGCTCAGCTTGGCCAGGTCGGCGCTCAGGCCTTCTTCGGCAAACAGGGTGACTTCGGCTTGCAGGTTGCCACCGACGGCCTTGGCCGCACGCTGAACTTCCAGCTCCTTGTTCACCGCAACTTTGACGGCCATCACGCCTTCCCAATACTCGCGGCCCAGTTCGAAGTCAGCCGGCAGTTCGGTCAGGCCTTCGTACCAGGTATTGAGCATCACCGATTCGTTACGCTCGCCCGGCAGGTATTCCCACAGTTCGTCGGCGGTGAAGGCCAGGATCGGTGCGATCCAGCGCACCAGCGCTTCAGAGATGTGATACAGCGCGGTCTGCGCCGAACGGCGTGCCTTGCTGTTGGCGCCGGTGGTGTACTGGCGGTCCTTGATGATATCGAGGTAGAAACCACCCAGCTCCTGCACGCAGAAGTTGTGGATCTTGGAGTACACGTTCCAGAAGCGGTATTCGCCGTAGTTTTCCTGCAGCTCACGCTGCAGCAACAGGGTACGGTCCACGGCCCAACGGTCCAGGGCGAGCATGTCCTCGGCCGGCAGGATGTCGGTAGCCGGGTTGAAACCGGTCAGGTTCGACAGCAGGAAGCGTGCGGTATTACGGATACGGCGGTAGGCATCGGCGCTACGGGCCAGGATCTGGTCCGACACGGCGATTTCGCCCGAGTAATCAGTCGACGCTACCCACAGACGCATGATGTCGGCGCCCAAGGTGTCGTTGATCTTTTTCGGCTCGATCACGTTCTTCAGCGACTTGGACATCTTGCGGCCCGTCTCGTCGACGGTGAAGCCGTGGGTCAGCAGCTCGCGGTACGGCGCGTGGTTGTCGATGGCGCAGCCGGTCAGCAAGGAGGAGTGGAACCAGCCACGGTGTTGGTCCGAACCTTCCAGATACAGGTCGGCACGCGGGCCGGTTTCGTGGCCCATCGGGTGCGAACCGCGCAGCACGTGCCAGTGGGTGGTGCCGGAGTCGAACCACACGTCGAGGGTGTCGCTGATCTTGTCGTACAGCGGCGCTTCGTCGCCCAGCAGCTCGGCGGCGTCCAGCTTGAACCAGGCTTCGATGCCTTCCTGCTCAACACGCTGAGCCACGACTTCCATCAGTTCGACGGTGCGTGGATGCAGCTCGCCGCTTTCCTTGTTCAGGAAGAACGGGATCGGCACGCCCCAGTTACGCTGGCGGGAGATGCACCAGTCCGGACGGTTGGCGATCATCGAGTGCAGGCGCGCCTGGCCCCAGGACGGAACAAACTTGGTGTCCTCGACAGCCTTGATCGCACGATTGCGCAGGGTATCGCCGCTGGTCGGCTCTTTATCCATGCCGATGAACCACTGCGCGGTGGCGCGATAGATCAGCGGAGTCTTGTGGCGCCAGCAGTGCATGTAGCTGTGCTTGATGGTGTCGGTTTGCATAAGCGCACCGACTTCGCGCAGCTTGTCGATGATCGGTTCGTCGGCCTTGAAGATGAACTGGCCACCGAAGAACTCGAGCGAAGGCACATAAACGCCGTTGCTTTGCACCGGGTTGATGATGTCGTCGTTGACCATGCCGTACTTCTTGCAGATGACAAAGTCGTCCACGCCATAGGCCGGCGAGCAGTGAACAATGCCAGTGCCCGAGCCCAGCTCGACGTAGTCAGCCAGGTACACCGGCGACAAACGATCATAGAACGGGTGACGGAAGTTGATCATTTCCAGCGCGGAGCCCGTGGTGGTGGCGACCACCTCACCTTGCAGCTTGTAACGGGCCAGGCAGGCTTCGACCATTTCTTCTGCGAGCACCAGCAGGCGGTCACCGACGTCCACCAGGGCATAGGTGAATTCCGGGTGCACGTTCAGCGCCTGGTTGGCCGGGATGGTCCACGGGGTGGTGGTCCAGATCACGATGGCGGCCGGCTTGGCCAGCGATGCCAAGCCAAAGGCTTCAGCCAGCTTGGCGTCGTCGGCAACCGGGAAGGCCACGTCGATGGTCGACGAGTCTTTGTTTTCGTACTCGACTTCCGCTTCGGCCAGGGCCGAACCGCAGTTGAAGCACCAGTTCACGGGCTTGAGGCCCTTGAACACAAAGCCGCCCTTGACGATTTCGGCCAAGGCACGGATCTCTCCGGCCTCGTTCTTGAAGTTCATGGTCTTGTAGGGGTTGTCCCACTCGCCCAACACGCCCAGGCGGATGAATTCGGACTTCTGCCCTTCGATCTGCTCGGTGGCGTAGGCACGGCACAGTTCACGGGTTTTATCCGCGTCCAGGTTTTTGCCGTAGGTCACTTCGACTTTGTGTTCGATCGGCAGGCCGTGGCAGTCCCAACCCGGAACATAAGGCGCGTCGAAACCCGAAAGGGTTTTCGAGCGCAGGATCATGTCCTTGAGAATTTTGTTCAGCGCATGACCGATGTGAATCGTGCCGTTGGCATAAGGAGGGCCGTCGTGCAGGACGAATTTCGGACGATCCTTGCCAATTTCGCGCAACTTTCCGTACAGGCCAATACTGTCCCAGCGCTGCAGGATCTGCGGTTCGCGCTGTGGCAGGCCGGCCTTCATTGGGAAGGCGGTGTCCGGAAGGTTTAGCGTGGCTTTATAGTCGGTCATTTAAGGCTCTTCGGTTAGCGATGGGCGCTAGGTGCGGCTAGTGCACGGGCGGCGGCGACATCCGCATTGATCGCCGTTTTCAACGCCTCAAGCGAGGCGAAACGCTGCTCTTCACGCAGCTTCTGGTGGAAAACCACCGTCAAACGCCGGTCATACAAATCACCGGCAAAATCCAAAAGGTGAACTTCCAGGTGGGCCTTGCCATCACCTGCAACCGTGGGCCTGACGCCTATGTTGGCGACTCCCGGCCACGATTGGCCGTCGATGTCGACGCTCACCAGGTAAACCCCGGTCAGTGGCACACGACGGCGCTTGAGTTGCACGTTGGCGGTTGGCGTGCCCAGTTGGCGCGCCAGCTTCTGGCCGTGCAGTACCCGCCCGGCAATGCGGAACGGGCGGCCGAGCAAACGCTCGGCCAAGGCGAAGTCGGCAGCGGCCAGCGCATTACGCACCTGGGTACTGCTCACGCGCAGGCCGTCCAGTTCGACGGTTTGCGCGGCTTCGACGGTAAAACCTTGATTCACACCGGCGTGCTGCAGGAAGTCGAAATCCCCGACGCGGTCGCAACCGAAACGGAAGTCATCGCCGACCTCCAGATGCTGTACGCCCAGGCCATCCACCAGGATACGGTCGACGAACTCGGCGGCGCTGAGGCTTTGCAGACGCTGGTTGAAAGCCAGGCAGAGCACACGGTCCACGCCCTCTTCGGCCAGCAGCTGCAGCTTGTCGCGCAAACGCGCCAAGCGCGCCGGCGCCGTTTCCGGGGTAAAGAATTCCCGTGGCTGCGGCTCAAAAATCACCACGCAGCTGGGCACGCCCAACTCGACCGCGCGTTCACGCAGCCGGCCCAGGATAGCCTGGTGGCCACGGTGAACACCGTCAAAGTTGCCAATAGTGGCGACGCAGCCCCGATGCTCGGGGCGCAGGTTGTGGAGACCTCGAACCAGCTGCATAACGCGCTTCTTGCTCATAAAGTGGTCGATTATAACCACACCCGGCCCCGGACGACAGGCAACAGCGCAGGCCAAATGGATCGAATCGATAAAACAATCGTTTTATCGCGGCAAAGTCTCTATCCCAGGGACTTGCGATTGAAATCACGCAGACGAAAGCCTTGCAGCAGCAACATCCCGAAGTACACCACCACGCCGGCAACCACCAAAATGCCCAGACGCATGAAGCGCTCCAGCATATGGCCTTGGTCCCAGGCGGGCATAAAGTGCATCAGGCCCAGCAACACGGCCGACATGGTCGCCACCGCCACGAGCAGCTTGAGGGCGAACATCCCCCAGCCTGGTTGAGGCTGGTACATCTGTTGTTTGCGCAGTTGGTAAAACAACAGGCCGGCATTGATGCAAGCACCAGCGCTGATGGCCAGGGCCAGGCCGGCGTGAGCCAGCGGACCGATGAATACCAGGTTAAGCAGTTGAGTGACGATCAGGGTGAAGATTGCGATCTTGACCGGTGTGCGGATGTTTTGCTGGGCGTAGAACCCCGGCGCCAGCACCTTGATCACAATAATGCCGAGCAGCCCGACGGAGTAGGCGACCAGCGCACGCTGGGTCATCGAGGCGTCAAACGCGCTGAATTGGCCGTATTGAAACAGCGACACGGTCAGCGGTTCGGCCAGGATGCCCAAGGCCAGAGAGCACGGCAGTACCAGCATAAAACACAGGCGCAGGCCCCAATCGAGGATCCGCGAATACTCCTGGCGATCCTTGCTCGCATAGGTGCGCGACAAGGTTGGCAGCAAAATGGTGCCCAGGGCCACACCGAGCACGCCGGACGGCAGCTCCATCAGACGGTCGGCGTAGTACATCCAGGACACTGAGCCTGAAACCAGCAGCGAGGCAAATGCGGTATTGATGATCAGCGAAATCTGACTGACAGAGACCCCGAGGATCGCCGGCAACATATTGCGCATCACGCGCCAGACGCCGGTGTCCTTGAGGTTCAGGCGCGGCAGCACGAGCATGCCGATCTTTTTCAGGTGCGGCAGCTGGTAGAGCAATTGCGCCAGGCCACCGGCCAGTACGGCCCAGCCCAGGGCCATGACCGGCGGGTCGAAGTACGGCGTCAGGAACAGCGCGAAAATAATCATGCTGACGTTCAGCAGCGTTGGCACGAAGGCCGGCACCGAGAAACGGTTCCAGGTGTTGAGGATCGCCCCAGCCAGGGACGACAGGGAAATCAGCAATATATAAGGAAAGGTCACTCGCAGCAGGTCAGTGGTCAGCGCGAATTTTTCCGGGGTATTGGCAAAACCCGGCGCCGTGGCCCAGATCACCCAGGGCGCGGCAAGCATGCCGGCGATGGTGACCAGCATCAGCACCACGGTCAGCAGGCCCGAAACGTACGCGATAAAGGTGCGGGTGGCTTCTTCGCCCTGCTGGGTTTTGTACTCGGCCAGAATTGGCACGAACGCCTGGGAAAATGCTCCCTCGGCGAAGATCCGTCGCAGCAGGTTGGGCAATTTAAAGGCAATAAAGAACGCATCCGTGGCCATGCTGGCGCCAAAAATGCGCGCCAGCAGGGTGTCACGCACGAACCCCAAAACCCGGGAGATCATCGTGATAGAGCTGACGGCAGCCAACGATTTGAGCAGATTCATTGAAAGAGTTTGCGCCTATAGATAAAGAGCAGGCGAACAAAGCGCCCACTTATGCGATACTGCGCGCCTGCAACAGCACAGAGCCAAAGCTCGCGAGTTTACAGGTCAAGCGCCGGAAATAAATCACCCGCCTCTTCAGATCGACCACTCAGCAGTTCGCATCAGCCGCCCTTGACAACCCATCAAGTCATCGGCATGATTCGCGGCCTATTTTGTTTGCTATTTCCTAAAAAGTCTTTCGAGGAGCTCGACGGTGGCCAACACACCTTCCGCCAAAAAACGTGCAAAACAGGCTGAGAAGCGTCGCAGCCACAACGCCAGCCTGCGTTCCATGGTTCGTACCTACATCAAGAATGTAGTTAAAGCCATCGACACCAAAGACGCTGAAAAAGCCCAAGCTGCTTACGTTCTGGCCGTGCCAGTTATCGACCGTATGGCCGATAAAGGCATCATCCACAAGAACAAGGCCGCTCGTCATAAGAGCCGCCTGAATGGCCACATCAAGGCTCTGAACGTCGCTGCAGCAGCCTAAGTGGTAAAAACTGCCACGTAGCCCAGGTTGCGTAACAGTTAAGAAATGCCCCGTACCGAAAGGTGCGGGGCATTTTTGTTTGCTTGCAGAATCACCACAGTTCTCCTTGTGGGAGCGGGCTTGCTCGCGAAGGCGGTGTGTCAGTTAATACATGTGCTGACTGACACACCGCCTTCGCGGGCAAGCCCGCTCCCACATTTGGACTGGGGTACATTTTCAAGGCAAAAAAAACGCCCCGAACCAGTCGGGGCGTTTTTGCTACCTATTGATCAAACCGCAATCAATGGTGATGACCGCCTTCACCGTGAACGTGGCCGTGGGCCACTTCTTCTTGGGAAGCGTCGCGGATGGCAACGATCTTCACTTGGAAGTTCAGGCGCTGGCCAGCCAGAGGGTGGTTACCGTCAACAGTCACGTCATCGCCGTCCAGATCGCGGATGGTGACGATCTGCATTTGGCCGTCCGGTGCGGAAGCGTGGAACTGCATGCCCACTTCCAGCTCGTCAACGCCTTCGAACATGCTGCGGCTCAAAGTGCTGACCAGTTCGGCGGAGTATTCGCCGTAGGCATCTTCAGGTTCTACGGCGACGGTCAGTTCGTCACCGACGTTCTTGCCTTCCAGAGCCTTTTCCAGGCCCGGGATGATGTTACCTGCGCCTTGCAGGTAGACCAGCGGCGCGCCGCCGGCGGAGCTGTCGATGACCTCACCAGCGTCGTTGGTCAGGGTATAGTCGATGGAGACAGCCTTGTTAGCGGCGATCGTCATGGGGCGAGACCTTTTGCATAAGAATGAAGAACGGACAAGTCTAAACAAGGATTTGCCCGAAAGCGAACACAACCCGGACAGACGGGGCCGATCAACGGCATCCTTCATCCTCGGATTCCACCAGGATGACGACCGGCACTGGGTCGCCGAGCTGTCCTGCGGCCACACCCAGCACCTGCGCCACCAACCGCCATGGCAGTCGCGCGCCTGGGTCCTGGATCCTGCGCAACGCCTTGAAAAAATAGGCCAACCCTTTGCGTGTGGCTGGTGTGCGCAAGCGCTCGAATAACGATAACCTTGGCGTCTGATTCCCGGTAGGTGCTCAACCATAGAGCGCCACCGAAGCCATGCAACTCCAGAGAATTCGCATGCAGACTTTTTTTATCGCGCCCACCGATTTTGGTGTGGGTCTGACCTCCATCAGCCTTGGGCTGGTGCGTACCCTTGAACGGGCCGGGCTGAAAGTCGGCTTCTTCAAACCCATTGCCCAACCTCACCCGGGCGACACCGGCCCCGAGCGCTCCACCGAGCTGGTGGCCCGCACCCACGGCCTGAAACCGCCACAACCGCTGGGCCTGGCCCACGTAGAGCGGATGCTCGGCGACGGCCAGCTGGACGAGTTGCTGGAAGAAATCATCACCCTTTACCAGCAAGCCGCCGTGGGCAAGGACGTGCTGATCGTCGAAGGCATGGTGCCAACCCGCAGCGCCAGCTATGCGGCGCGGGTCAATTTGCATCTGGCCAAGAGCCTGGATGCGGAAGTAATCCTGGTCTCGGCGCCGGAAAACGAAGTACTCACCGAACTCTCTGGCCGGGTGGAGCTGCAGGCGCAACTGTTCGGCGGCCCGAAAGACCCGAAAGTGCTGGGCGTGATTCTCAACAAAGTACGCACCGACGAAAGCATGGAAGCGTTCTCGGCGCGCCTCAAAGAGCATTCGCCACTGTTGCGCAGCGGCGACTTCCGCCTGCTCGGCTGCATCCCCTACCAGCCCGAACTCAACGCGCCGCGCACCCGCGACGTGGCCGACCTGATGGGCGCCCAGATCCTGAACGCCGGCGATTACGAAACCCGGCGCATGACCAAAATCATCATCTGCGCGCGCACCATGCGTAACACCGTGGAGCTGCTCAAGCCCGGCGTGCTGGTGGTGACCCCAGGCGACCGCGACGACATCATCCTCGCCGTCAGCCTGGCCGCGATCAACGGCGTGCCGCTGGCCGGCCTGCTGCTGACCAGCGACACCCTGCCCGACCCGCGCATCATGGATCTGTGCCGGGGCGCGTTCCAGGCCGGGCTGCCGGTGTTGTCGGTGAGCACCGGTTCCTACGACACCGCCAACCAACTCAACAGCCTCAACAAAGAAATCCCGATTGATGACCGCGAGCGCGCAGAAATCATCACTGATTTCGTCGCCAGCCACCTCGATGCACGCTGGCTGCACCAACGTTGCGGCACGCCACGGGAGATGCGCCTTTCGCCGGCCGTGTTCCGCTATCAGCTGATCCAGCGCGCCCAGGCCGCTAACAAACGCATCGTGTTGCCCGAAGGCAGCGAGCCGTTGACCGTGCAAGCTGCCGCCATCTGCCAGGCGCGCGGCATTGCCCGTTGCGTGCTGCTGGCCAAACCGGCGGACGTGGAAGCGGTGGCCCGCGCCCACGGCATCGAGCTGCCCGAAGGCCTGGAGATTCTCGACCCGGACCTGATTCGCCAGCGTTATGTCGAACCGATGGTCGCGCTGCGCAAGAGCAAGAGCCTCAACGCGCCAATGGCCGAGCAGCAACTGGAAGACACGGTGGTGATCGCCACCATGATGCTCGCGCTGGACGAAGTGGATGGCCTGGTCTCCGGCGTCATCCACTCCACCGCCAACACCATCCGCCCTGCCCTGCAGCTGATTAAAACGGCGCCGGGCTGCACCCTGGTGTCGTCGGTGTTCTTCATGCTGTTCCCCGAGCAAGTGCTGGTCTACGGCGACTGTGTGATGAACCCACACCCGAGCGCGGCGGAATTGGCGGAAATCGCCTTGCAAAGCGCCGACTCGGCCGCCGCGTTCGGCATTACGCCGCGCGTGGCGATGATCAGCTATTCCAGCGGCGATTCGGCCAGTGGCGAAGAAGTGGAGAAAGTCCGCGAAGCCACCCTGCTCGCCCACGAACAACAAAGCTCGCTGCTGATCGACGGGCCGTTGCAGTACGACGCCGCCGCCAACGAAACTGTGGCCCGGCAGCTGGCGCCCAACAGCCTGGTCGCCGGCAAGGCCACGGTGTTTGTGTTCCCGGACCTGAACACCGGCAACACCACGCACAAGGCCGTGCAACGCAGCGCCGATTGCGTAAGCCTGGGGCCGATGCTGCAAGGCCTGCGCAAACCGGTGAACGACCTGCCGCGCGGCGCTCAGGTCGACGACATCGTGTACACCATCGCCCTGACTGCGATTCAAGCCGCCAACCGACCTATGGATATTTAAATGTTGGATTTTCTACCTGCCGCCGTGCGCGGGGTGATCGCGTCCTTGTTGTTGGCGCTGAACACGATCTTGCTGTGCTCGTTTCTGTTTATCGTCGCGCTGTTCAAGGCGCTGCCATTTGCCAAGCGCTTCAGCGAATGGCTGATGAACCACACCCACGAAGCCTGGGTCACCAATAACAAGGGCTGGATGAACCTGGTACGGCGCACGCGCTGGCACCTGACCGGCCTTGAGGGGCTGGACTACGAGCACTCGTACCTGGTGACCAGTAACCACCAGAGCTGGGTGGACATCATGGTGTTGCAGTACGTGCTCAATCGGCGGATTCGCCCGCTGAAGTTCTTCCTCAAGCAGGAACTGATCTGGGTGCCGGTGATAGGCCTGGCGTGGTGGGCGCTGGGTTTTCCGTTCATGAAGCGCTACACCAAGGCTTACCTCAAGAAGCACCCGGAAAAGAAAGGCAAAGACCTGGAAACCACCCGCAAAACCTGTGCGAAATTTCGCGACAACCCGGTGGGCATTTTCAACTTTGCCGAAGGAACACGTTTTACGCCGGGCAAGCATGCCCAGCAGAAATCTCCATTTCGCTACCTGCTCAAGCCTAAAGCCGGCGGGATTGCGTTTGTGCTGGACGCCATGGGCGAGCAATTGAAGTCACTGGTGAACGTGACTATTCACTACCCTGCCGGGCGCCCAGGCTATTGGGATTTGCTCTGCGGGAATGTGAAGGACGTGGTGGTGCACTTTGAAGAAGTGCAGATTCCGGCCGGGTTTATCGGCAAGAATTATGAGCAGGATGGAGAGTACCGGTTGGCATTTCAGGGCTGGATCAACCAGCTGTGGGAAGACAAGGATGCGCTGCTGGACAAACTGCACACAGACTTCCCAGAGCGCCACTGATCAAAATGTGGGAGCGGGCTTGCTCGCGAATACGGTGGGTCAGCCCCACATGTATTGACTGACACTGCGCGTTCGCGAGCAAGCCCGCTCCCACAGTTGACCGAGTTGTTTTCAAGACTCCATGAAAAAGCCCGCCACCGAGTCATCGGTGGCGGGCTTTTTTGTGGCGGCGAGGGTTTAGATCGCGCCGCGCTGACGCAACAGTTCCAGCACTTGCTTGACGCTGTCTTCCAGCGACAAAGCCTGAGTGTCGATGACCAGGTCGGCATTCAATGGCACATCGTACGGGAAGGACTCGCCAGGGATGTTATCCCCACCCGCCGCGTACAGGCCTTGCGGATCACGCTCGGCGCACACCAGCGGTGACGCTTGCACGTACACGGTGAGCAGGCGGTCGGCACCGATCAGCGCCTTGGCCTGTTCGCGGCCCTCGGCATCCGGGGCAACGAACGCGGCCAAGGTCAGCAGACCGGCTTCGTTGAACTGGCGCGCCACGTGAGCGGCGCGACGCCAGTTTTCAGTACGGCCGATTCGATCCTGCGGCAAGCCTTTGTTCAGGTCGTGACGCAGGTTCTGGCCATCCAGTACAAACACCGCACGGCCCATGTCGAACAGCTTGCGCTCAACCGCGTAGGCCAAGGTGCTCTTGCCCGCGCCCGACAGGCCGCTGAACAACACGGTGGCCGGCTGCTGGCCGAAACGCAGAGCGCGCTCTTCAGTGGCGACGTGAGCAAGGCTGCCGTGTTGCGCCGAACCGCCATGGTTGACCGGCGGCGCGATAATCATGCCTGCGGCCACAGTGCCGTTGGTCAAACGGTCAATGACGATAAACGCACCCGTGGTGCGGTTGCTGTCGTAACCGTCCAGCGCGATGGCGGCATCGAGGCTGACCTTGACCCGGCCAATCTCGTTCAGTTGCAGCGAACTCGCCGGGCCTTCGGCCAGGGTGTTCACGTCCACACGGTGCACGATGCTGGTGATGGAACCCGGCACGTAGCTGGTCGCGCGTTTGATGTCGTATTTCTTGCCCGGCAGCATCGGCTCTTCGGCCATCCACACCAGCATGGCGTCGAAGGCGTCGGTCACTTGCGGCACGTTGTCGGCATGCACCAGCAGGTCGCCACGGGAGATGTCGATCTCGTCTTCCATGGTCAGGGTCACGGCCTGGCCCGGGCCTGCGTGCTCCAGCTCACCCTCGAAGGTGACGATGGATTTGACGCGGCTGCTCTTGCCCGACGGCAGCACCACGACTTCGTCGCCCTTGTGCACAATGCCGCTGGCCAGGGTGCCGGCGAAACCCCGGAAGTTCAGGTTCGGACGGTTGACGTACTGCACCGGGAAACGCAGGTCGGTGTAGTTGCGGTCGTTGGCGATCTCGACGGTTTCGAGAATCTCCATCAGCGACTGGCCGGTGTACCAGGGCGAACGCTCGCTCTTGTTCACCACGTTGTCGCCCTTGAGCGCCGACATCGGCACGAAGGCCAGGGTGCTTGGCTTGAACGCGATACCGTCGGCAAACTTCAGGTAATCGGCCTTGATCTGCTCGAAGATGCTCTGGTCAAAGCCGTTGATGTCCATCTTGTTGATGGCCACCACGATATGTTTGATGCCCAGCAACGAGGCGATGAAGCTGTGGCGACGGGTCTGAGTCTGCACACCATAACGCGCGTCGATCAGAATGATCGCCAGGTCACAGGTGGACGCGCCGGTGGCCATGTTGCGGGTGTACTGCTCATGGCCGGGAGTGTCGGCGATGATGAATTTGCGCTTGGCGGTAGAGAAATAGCGGTAGGCCACGTCGATGGTGATGCCCTGCTCGCGCTCGGCCTGCAGGCCGTCGACCAGCAAGGCCAGGTCGATGTCATCGCCGGTGGTGCCGGATTTCTTCGAATCGCGGGTGATGGCTTCCAGGTGATCTTCGTAGATCATCTTGGAGTCGTGCAGCAGGCGCCCGATCAGGGTGCTCTTGCCGTCGTCGACGTTGCCGCAGGTCAGGAAGCGCAACATTTCCTTGCGCTCGTGCTGGCCCAGGTAGGCGAGGATGTCCTCGCTGATCAAATCAGATTGATGCGACATTGGTGACAGCCCCTTAGAAATAACCCTGACGTTTTTTATCTTCCATCGAGCCTGCGCCATCGTGGTCGATGACACGGCCCTGGCGCTCGGAAGTTCGCGTCAGGAGCATTTCCTGAATGATGTCCGTCAGCGTCTCGGCTTCGGACTCCACCGCGCCCGTCAACGGGTAGCAGCCAAGGGTACGGAAACGTACTTTCTTTTTGACGATTCGGGCTTTGTCTTCGTCGGACAGGTGCTCGAGGATGCGGTCGTCGTCGATCATGATCAACGTGCCGTTCTTTTCGATCACATCGCGCTCGGCGGCGAAGTACAGCGGCACAATCGGAATGCCTTCCAGGTAGATGTACTGCCAGATGTCCAGCTCGGTCCAGTTGGACAGCGGGAACACACGGATCGACTCACCCTTGTTGACGTTGCCGTTGTAGACGTTCCACAGCTCCGGGCGCTGGTTTTTCGGGTCCCAGCGGTGCTTGCTGTCGCGGAACGAGTAAACGCGCTCTTTGGCGCGGGATTTCTCTTCATCGCGACGGGCACCGCCGAAGGCTGCGTCGAAACCATGCTTGTCCAGGGCCTGCTTGAGGCCTTCGGTTTTCATGATGTCGGTGTGCTTGGCGCTGCCGTGGGTGAACGGGTTGATGCCCTGCGCCACGCCGTCCGGGTTGACGTGGGTGATCAGGTCCAGGCCAAGCTCTTCGACCATTTTGTCGCGAAACTTGTACATCTCCTGGAATTTCCAGCGGGTGTCGACGTGCATCACCGGGAACGGCAGCTTGCCCGGAAAGAAGGCCTTGCGCGCCAGGTGCAGCATCACGGCGGAGTCTTTACCGATCGAGTAGAGCATCACCGGGTTGTCGAACTCGGCGGCGACCTCGCGGATGATGTGGATGCTTTCCGCCTCCAGCTGTTTCAGATGCGTCAGTTTGTCGACCATGGCTACTCACGGAAAAACGATCTTATGGACGGCCAGCGGGCCGTGTTCGAGCGGGGCATGCTAGCACAGCACCTTCTTCTATTCAGGGAGCCGGCTAGATCGAAACGGTATATGAATATGCCGCTGGGTTTGGCCCAACTCGGTCGAATGTGGGAGCGGGCTTTTTGTGGGAGCTGGCTTGCCTGCGATACAGGCACCTCGGTCAGTCAGGTAAACGGCGGTGATGCCATCGCAGGCAAGCCAACTCCCACAGGGGCCTGCTGTGAGGCTCAGATCGGGTTGGGGCAATCGATGAACAGATGCTCCAAGGCAAAACGCCGCGCCAGGTAATCGCCCAATGCCTGCACGCCATAGCGCTCAGTGGCGTGGTGGCCTGCGGCGATAAAGCTGATGTCGTTTTCCCGCGCGCTGTGGAAGGTTTGCTCGGATGCCTCGCCGCTCAGGTACAAGTCGACGCCAGCGGCAATCGCGTCGTCGATGTAACCCTGACCGCCGCCCGTGCACCAACCGACGCGGCGGATCATTTCGCTGCCTTCGATCAGCAGCGGCTCACGGCCCATCACATCCTGCACACGGCGAGCAAAGTCGCGAGGCGACAGGGGCTCGGCGAGGGAACCGACCAAGCCGACGATTTTGGGGTTGCTCGGGTCCAGCGGGCCTTCGACGGTAATGTCCAGCTGGCGGGCGAGTTGCACGTTATTGCCCACGTCCGCGTGCAGGTCCAGCGGCAGGTGGTAGGCGAGCAGGCTGATGTCGTGCTTGAGCAGGGTTTTCAGGCGGCGCTGTTTCATGCCGGTGATGCATGGGTTTTCGCCCTTCCAGAAATAACCATGGTGCACCAGCACCAGGTCGGCCTGGGCTTCGACCGCGGCATCCAGCAGCGCCTGGCTTGCGGTCACGCCGCTGACGATGCGCATCACCTGCGGACGGCCCTCGACCTGCAGGCCATTGGGGCAATAATCGGCAATTTTTGCGCTGCCAAGGTAGCGGTCCGCTTCCTCGACGAGGGTGGTAAGGGGGACGGCCATAAAAGACTCCTAAATATCCCGTTCCGAGGCGCTCGCAGCCTCGTATAATGCGCGACATTATGGGCGCTCTCCCGCCCCCTGCAACCTGTCAGGACTTACTTGATGCTCAAGGCACTGCGTTTTTTTGGATGGCCATTGTTGGCTGGCGTGCTGATCGCGATGCTGATTATTCAGCGTTATCCCCAGTGGGTGGGCCTACCCAGCCTTGATGTGAACCTGCAACAGGCTCCGCAAACCAGTTCGGTGGTGCAAGGTCCGGTGACTTATGCGGACGCTGTGGTCATCGCCGCGCCCGCCGTGGTCAACCTGTACACCACCAAGGTCATCAACAAACCGGCGCATCCGCTGTTTGAAGACCCGCAATTTCGCCGCTATTTCGGCGACAACGGCCCCAAGCAGCGCCGCATGGAATCCAGCCTGGGTTCCGGGGTGATCATGAGCCCCGAAGGCTACATCCTCACCAACAACCACGTGACCACGGGTGCCGACCAGATCGTCGTGGCCCTGCGCGACGGGCGCGAAACCCTGGCCCGTGTGGTTGGCAGCGACCCGGAAACCGACCTCGCGGTGCTGAAGATCGATTTGAAAAGCCTGCCTTCGATCACCATCGGCCGCTCTGAAGGGCTGCGCGTCGGTGACGTGGCACTGGCGATCGGCAACCCGTTTGGCGTCGGCCAGACGGTGACCATGGGCATCATCAGCGCCACCGGGCGTAATCAGTTGGGGCTCAACAGCTACGAAGACTTTATCCAGACCGACGCGGCGATCAACCCGGGCAACTCCGGCGGCGCCTTGGTGGATGCCAATGGCAACCTGACCGGCATCAATACGGCGATTTTCTCCAAATCCGGCGGCTCCCAGGGCATCGGTTTTGCGATCCCGGTGAAGCTGGCCATGGAAGTGATGAAGTCGATCATCGAGCACGGCCAGGTGATTCGTGGCTGGCTGGGCATCGAAGTACAGCCGCTGACCAAGGAATTGGCTGAGTCGTTCGGTTTGACCGGACGCCCTGGCATCGTGGTCGCCGGGATCTTCCGCGACGGCCCGGCCCAGAAAGCCGGCCTGCAACTGGGCGATGTGATCCTCAGCATCGATGGCGAACCGGCCGGTGATGGCCGCAAGTCGATGAACCAGGTCGCGCGGATCAAGCCGACCGACAAGGTGGCAATCCAGGTAATGCGCAACGGCAAAGAGATCAAACTGCTGGCAGAAATCGGCCTGCGTCCACCGCCGGCGCCGGTGAAAGAAGAGGAATAACGGGATTGGGAGCCCGTTCGCGGGCTCCTGTAACCTAATATTTCAAAAGAAATCCATTCTCATTAGGCATGTTATATTGTTTCAATATAGACATTGGAACGCTCTATCATGCCGCCTCGTAGATTTACCCCACTGGCTGGTCTGGCCTTGGGATTGCTGCTCGACCCCGCCTACGCCGAAGACAACTACCTCCAAGACAACACCGTCGAACTGGACACCATCAGCGTCACCGGCGACGCCTATGAATCTGCCACGGGCCCTGTCAAAGGCTATCGCGCCACCCGCTCTGCCAGCGCGACCAAAACTGACACGGCCCTGGGTGACATCCCACAATCGATCAGCGTGATTCCCGCCACGGTGCTCAACGACTTGGGCAGCACCAGCGTGGAACGCGCCCTGGAATTTGCCGGCGGCGTGTCCAAGCAAAACAACTTCGGCGGCCTGACGCTTTACGAGTACAGCGTGCGCGGCTTCACTACTTCGCAGTTCTACCAGGATGGTTTCAGCGCCAACCGTGGCTACCCGAGCACGCCAGACGCGGCCAATATCGAGCGCATTGAAGTGCTCAAAGGCCCTGCCGCCAGCCTCTACGGGCGTGGCGATCCCGGCGGCACCGTCAACATCGTCAGCAAAAAACCCCAACCGCAAGCCTTCACCACCGTGCAAACCAGTGCCGGCAGCTGGGACCGCTACCGCCCAGCCCTTGATGTGAACACGCCACTGGACAGTGACGGCCGCATGCTGTCGCGCGTGAACGTGGCGGTGGAAGACAATCACAGCTTTCGCGACCACGTTGACGCCAAGCGCGTATTCGTCGCGCCATCTTTCAGCTGGCGATTGGACCCGGACACCCGCCTGCTTGTGGAAAGCGAGTTCGTGCGCCACAGCTCAACCTTCGACCGTGGCATCGTTGCGCCCCTTGGCATGTCCCGCTCGACCTTCCTCGGCGAGCCCAACGACGGCAACATCCGCAACCACAACAACCGCCTCCAGGCCGCCGTGGAACACCACCTCAACGACGCCTGGCAAGTGCGCCTCGCCAGCCACTACAAACAGGGCAGCCTGTGGGGCGACGCCTCGGAAAGCCGCGCGCTGAATGCCGACGGCCACACCGTCAACCGCCGATATCGCGAACGCTCCACCGGTTGGCATGACAGCATTACCCAGCTCGAACTGCGCGGCCTGTTCGACATCGGCAGTTGGCAGCATGAACTGCTGATCGGCAGCGAATACGAGGATTACCGCAAAAAAGAACGCGTGACGGCGATTGCCGGCAGCCTCTACCCCATCGACATCTATAAACCGATCTATGGCCAGGCCAAACCCAACGGCGCGCGCTCCGGCACCGACGTCTTCGAACAGGTGAAGAGCCAGGCACTGAACCTGCAGGACCAGATCGTCTTCACCGACCGCCTGCGCGGCATGCTCGGTGCGCGCTTCGAACACGTCGAACAAAGCACCGATGACTTCACCCGCAACCACGCCAAGAGCCGGCAAACCCATGATGCCCTGACCCAGCGCGCCGGCTTGCTCTACCAACTCACGCCGCAAGTCGGCGTGTTCGCCAACGCGTCAACGTCGTTCAAACCGAACAACGGCCTGGATGCCGGCGGTAAATCCTTCGAGCCAGAAGAAGGCGTCGGTTATGAAATTGGGCTCAAGAGCGAGCTGTTCGACGATCGCCTGAGCACCACCCTCGCCGCCTTCCACATTGAAAAGAAAAATGTCCTCGCCCTCGACCCCGCCACCGATACACAGCGCGCCATGGGCAAGGCGCGCAGCCAGGGTGTTGACCTGCAACTGAGTGGGCAAGTGACCGACGCCGTACGCGTCATCGGCGCCTTCGCCTACATCGACGCCGAAGTGACCAAGGGTGACAAAGCCATCCCTACCGGCAGCCGAATTCTCGGCGTGGCCAAGCGCAGCGCCAGCCTGCTGGGCGTGTATGAATTCCAGAATGGCGTGTTGCGCGGCTCGGACCTGGGCGCAGCGTTCACCTACGTCGGTGACCGCTCCGGCGAGGCTGGCAGCCGTTTCGAACTGCCTGCTTACCACACCGTCGACCTGCTGGCGCATTACAAAGCCAGCGAGAGCGTCACCGTGGGCCTGAACCTCAACAACCTATTCGACGAAAAGTACTACGAGCGCTCCTACAGCAATTACTGGGTCACGCCCGGTGAGCCGCGCAACGTCACCGTCAGCCTGACCCTCAACCTGTAAAAGGACGCTCCCATGCAAGCCTTAAAATCCCTGGCCGTGCTCGGCCTGCTGTGTGCCAGCCAAGTTTCTGCCCACGGCCTGTGGACCGAACAGCGGCGCGGCAATATCGAAGTGATCTACGGCCACGGCGCCGAGGACAACGCCTTCAAGGCCGAGAAAATCAGCGGCGCCTGGGCGTATGACGCCAGCGCTAAGATGATTCCGGTCACCGTAGAACGCCTTGCCGACCACGCGCGCCTCAAGCCGCTCAAATCGCCCGCCGTTTTAGCCGTGGCGTTGGATAACGGCATGTGGTCGCAAACGCCGGACAAGAAGTGGATCAACCAGGGCCGCAGCCATGTGCCGGGAGCGATTGCATCGACCCAGACCTTCAAATACAGCCTGGCGATTTATCAGCCGGGGGCAAAGTTGCCGAAGCTGGATCAGATCAAGCTGCTGATCCTGCCTGAAGTGGACCCGCTGACGGTAGGACCTGGCCGGTCACTGCCGGTACGGGTGCTGTTGGATGGCAAGCCTGCGGCGGGGATCAAGCTGGTGGGCGACTATCGCAATGCGCCGAACACCTTGAGCACCGAGACCGGCAAAGATGGTCGCGCCCAGGTGCTGGTGCGTAACGAAGGGTTGAATGTGATCGCGGCGCAGGTGGAGATCCCGCTCAAGGACAATGCCGATGTGGCGACGCGCGGGCTGTTCAGTTCGCTGACGTTCCTGGGTGAGCCGCATCACGAATAAGCCCTACAAAACCCTGTGGGAGCAGGCTCGCTCGCGAAGGCGGTGGCACAGTCAATACAGTCGTTGACTGACAATGCGCATTCGCGGGCAAGCCCGCTCCCACAGTTGATCTCTATCGTTTCGACAATCTGATCACAGGGCCAAGGGCGCTCTTTCACACAACGTGTTCAGCGCCGCCGCCCACTGCGGGTCATCATTGAGGCACGGCACCAACACCAACTCCTCGCCGCCTGCTTCGCGGAACTGCTCCAACCCACGATCCCCAATCTCTTCCAGCGTCTCAATGCAATCGGCAACAAACGCCGGGCACATCACCAGCAGCTTTTTCACGCCTTGCTGGGCCAGGGCTTCCAGGCGGGCTTCGGTGTAGGGTTCGATCCATTTGGCCCGACCCAGGCGCGACTGGAATGCCACCGACCACTTGCCATCCGGCAGGCCCATGCGCGCGGCAAATTCCCGTGCAACGCTGAAGCATTGCGCGCGATAGCAGGTGGCAAGCACCTCGGGCGACGCGTTCTGGCAGCAGTTTGCATCCTTGAAACAATGCCCGCCGGTGGGGTCGAGCTTTTTCAGATGACGCTCGGGCAGGCCGTGAAAACTCAGGAGCAAATGATCGTAATCCTGCTCGACGTACGGCCGGGCGCTCGCAACCAGTGCCTCGAGGTATTCCGGCTGATCGTAAAAGGGCTGCAGGATCGAAAACTGCACGTTGAGCTTTTTGTCGCGCACCACACGCTTGGCTTCTTCAATCACGGTGGTCACGGTGCTGTCGGCAAACTGCGGGTACAACGGCGCCAGGGTGACTTTCTTGATCCCCTGGGCAGCCAGGCGCGTCAGCGTCGTTTCAAGCGACGGTTCGCCATAACGCATCGCCAGCTCCACCGGGCCCTGCGTCCACTGCGCGGTCATTTGCTGCTGCAAACGCCGACTCAGGACTACCAGCGGTGAACCCTCGTCCCACCAGATCGACGCGTAGGCATGCGCCGACTGCTCGGGGCGCTTGATCAGGATCAGCGACACCAGCAACCGCCGCACCGGCCACGGCAGGTCGATCACGTAAGGGTCCATCAGGAACTGATTGAGGTAGCTGCGCACATCGGCCACCGAGGTGGAGGCCGGTGAACCCAGGTTGACCAGTAACAACGCGTGATCCGTCATGCAACATCCTATCTCTAGAGGCGGCTGGACAAGTCTTCCAGGGCCGCGTGCAACTCAGTGAACTGAAAAGTGAAGCCGGCCGCCAACAGCCGTTCGGGCACAGCTTTTTGCCCGCCGAGCAACAACCCGGACAACTCACCCAGCCCGACCTTCAATGCAAACGCCGGCATCGGCATGAACGCGGGACGGTGCAGCACCTGGCCCAGGGTCTTGGCGAATTCGCGGTTGCGCACCGGGTGTGGCGCGCAGGCATTATAAGGACCGCTGGCGTCCGCCTTGTGCAGAAGAAAATCAATCAGGGCGATTTGATCTTTGATATGAACCCACGGCATCCACTGCCGACCATCGCCGATCGGCCCGCCCAGCGCCAGCTTGAACGGCAGCAACAGCCGCGACAAAAAGCCGCCCTTCGCCGCCAGCACGAGGCCGGTGCGCACCAGCACCACGCGGATGCCCATGGCTTCGGCGCGCAGGGCCGTTTCTTCCCAGGCGATACACAGCTGGCTCGGGAAGTCGTCCTGCACCGGGCCGCTGGCCTCGGTCAATTCGCGCTCGCCGCCGTCGCCGTACCAACCGACCGCCGAACCGGAAATCAGCACCTGAGGTTTTTGCGCCTGGCCTTCCATCCACGCCAACAGCGTTTCGGTGAGACTGATGCGGCTGCTCCACAACAAGGCCTTGCGCTTTTTGGTCCAGGGCCGATCAGCAATGGGCGCGCCGGCTAGATTGACCACCGCATCCACGCGGCCGATCACGTCTTGCAAGCGGCCAACGCCCAACACTTGCGCACCGCACCACTTGGCAACGGTGTCCGGTTCACGGCTCCAAACGGTCAAGCGATGCCCTTGGGCAAGCCAGCGTTGGCACAGCTGGCGACCGATCAAGCCGGTACCGCCGGTCAGCAAAATATGCATGGGACACTCCTCATGTAACGTTCGCCGCCGATAACTGGTCTATTTTATAAGCAGGGATCAATTGCAATCGGGCGTGGCTCTTGGTTGAGCCTTAGCTTTAACCATAGGCCACGCCGTAAGAACAGGTACGCCAAAACTTATACCAAAAAACAATATTGTACAGCTATTGGTGTCGGCGTAGTCTGTACCCAACGGTAAAACGAGGCCTCCCATGACTGTTCCCATCGCGATCATCGGCACCGGCATCGCCGGTCTCTCCGCCGCCCGAGCGTTACGAGACGCGGGGCACGCTGTACAACTCTTCGATAAAAGCCGCGGCAGCGGCGGCCGCATGTCCAGCAAGCGCAGCGACGCCGGCGCGTTGGACATGGGTGCGCAATACTTCACAGCCCGCGACCGGCGCTTCGTCAACGAAGTGCAACGCTGGCAAAGCAACGGCTGGGCCGAGCAGTGGAAACCCCAGCTGTACAACTTCAAGTCCGGTCAGCTCACGCCCTCTCCCGACGAGCAAATCCGCTGGGTCGGTACGCCGCGCATGAGTGCTATCACCCGTGCGCTGCTGGATGACTTGCCGGTGGAATTCGGTTGCCGCATCACCGAAGTGTTCCAAGGCAAACAGCACTGGAACCTGCTGGACGCCGACGGCGGCAATCACGGCCCGTTCAGTCACGTCGTGATTGCCACGCCGGCGCCCCAGGCCACCGCGCTGCTCGCCGCCGCGCCGAAGCTGGCGGGTGCCGCTGCGGGTGTGAAAATGGACCCGACCTGGGCCATCGCGCTGGCTTTCGATAAACCTCTGGATACACCAATGGAAGGCTGTTTCGTCCAGGACAGCCCGCTTGACTGGCTCGCGCGCAACCGCAGCAAACCGGGGCGCGATACCGCCCTCGACACGTGGGTCCTGCACGCCACCAGCGCGTGGAGCAAGGCGCACCTGGATTTGCCCAAAGAAGCCGTGATCGAACACCTGCACGGCGCCTTCGCAGAGCTGCTGCACAGTGCCATGCCCGCGCCTTCTTTCAGCCTGGCGCATCGCTGGCTGTACGCGCGACCCTCCAGCGCGCATGAATTCGGGGTCCTGGCCGATGCTGACCTGGGCTTGTATGTGTGCGGCGACTGGTGCCTGTCCGGCCGGGTCGAAGGCGCTTGGCTCAGCGGCCAGGAAGCGGCGCGACGTTTGATCGAGCACTTGCAATGAACCGCATCAATCCCGCCAAACTGCTGCTGTCGAAGTGGACAGCAGCTCGTCCTCGCAACAAGGAGAAACACTTCTTGGTCACAGAATTGTTCCGTGACGAGGAAGGCACTGTGCTGGAAATCGAGCTGCAAGCCGTCATGACTCTCCGTGCTGAACGCCTGGCCTGGCAAACGTTGCAAAATGCCGAAGACTGGCGAATTGGCTGGAAGTAGTTCGCCTGAAAATACTTGTACAAAATATTTGACTTGTACAGCATCAAACCTATGATGAGATTTAGTTGTACAGACTCAAGAGTTTGTACAGGAATCTCGGAGAGGTTTGAACATGTCCAGCACTGGAAAACCGAAGATCGCCATCAGCGCGTGCCTGTTAGGCGAAAACGTGCGCTTCAATGGCGGACACAAACAATCCCTGCTGTGCAGCCAGACGCTCGCTGACTACTTCGACTTTGTGCCGCTGTGCCCTGAAGTTGCAATCGGCCTGGGCATCCCCCGCGAACCGATCCGCCTGGTGGGCGACCCTGCCCAGCCGCAGGCCGTCGGCACGGTGCGCCGTGAACTCAACGTTACGCAGCCACTGGACGAATACGGCCAGCAGATGGCGCTGGAACACACCGACCTGTGCGGCTACATCTTCATGCAAAAGTCGCCGTCGTGTGGCCTGGAACGGGTCAAGGTCTACCGTGAAAACGGCACACCTGTCGACGGCGGCGGGCGCGGCATCTATGCGCAGGCGTTCTGCGCACGCCACCCCAACCTGCCGGTGGAAGAAGACGGTCGGCTGAATGACCCGGTGTTGCGGGAGAACTTCCTGACCCGCGTCTTTGTGTACGCCAGCTGGCAACAACTGCTGGCCGAGGGCCTGACCCGCCACCGCCTGCTGGCATTTCACTCGCGCTACAAATACCTGCTGATGGCCCACAGCCCGGTGCATTACAAAAGCCTCGGCCACCTGCTGGGCAGCATGGGCAAGGACACCCGTCTCGACGAACTGGCCGCCGGCTATTTCAGCGAACTGATGACCGGCCTGAAAAAATGCGCCACCCGCGGCACTCACACCAATGTGCTGCAACACATCAGCGGCTACCTCAAACAGGCCATCAGCGCCGACGACAAGCAGGAAATGCAAACCGTCATCGGCCAGTACCGTACCGGCATCGTACCGCTGGTGGTGCCATTGACCCTGCTCAAACACCACTTCCGCCAACACCCGGACCGTTACATCGCGCAGCAGGCCTACCTGCAACCGCACCCTGAAAACCTCAGCCTGCGTAATGCGATCTGACCCATGAAAAGTACATTATGAAAGCTGACCTGCAAGACGAACCCGGCGAAGACATCGCCCAAGCCCTCCAGGACGGTTGGCTGCCCATTCGCGAAGTGGCGCGCCAGACCGGCGTCAACGCCGTGACCCTGCGCGCCTGGGAACGCCGCTACGGCCTGATCGTGCCCCAGCGCACGCCCAAAGGCCACCGGCTGTTCAGCGCCGAACACGTGCAACGCATCCACACCATCCTGACCTGGCTCAACCGCGGCGTGCCGGTCAGCCAGGTCAAAGGCTTGATCGACTCGGCCCAAGCCAGCCCCGACACCGTCGAAAACGAATGGCACGCGCTGCGCCAGAACCTGGTGAACGCCATCAGCGCGTTGGCCGAGCGCCGGGTCGACGATGCGTTCAACCAAGCCATGGCGTTGTACCCGCCACGTACCCTGTGCGAGCAGCTGCTGCTGCCGCTGCTCCAGGAACTCGAACAACGCTGGCAAGGCCAGTTCGGCGCGCAAATGGAGCGGGTATTTTTCCTGTCCTGGCTGCGCAGCAAGTTCGGTGCGCGCATCTATCACAACAATCGCCAGCTGCAAGGCGCCCCGCTGCTGCTGGTCAACCACTCGGACTTGCCGCTGGAGCCGCATGTGTGGCTCAGCGCCTGGCTGGCCAGCAGCGCCGATTGCCCAGTGGAAGTCTTCGATTGGCCGTTGCCGGTCGGTGAGTTGGCGTTAGCGGTGGAGCACCTGCAACCGCGGGCCGTGCTGCTGTATTCGAGCAAGGCCCTGCAGGTGTCGACGCTCACCAAACTGCTGGGCGGCGTCGATTGCCCGACGCTGATTGCCGGACCAACGGTATGCATCCACCAGGCCGAGTTGGCCGTATTAACCCGTGAAACCCCTGAATTGTTCGTGGCCGAAGACCCGTTGTCGGCCCACTTGATTCTGATCCAGCGTGGACTTCTTTAAATGCATTTGATCTGGCTGCGCACCGACTTGCGCGTACACGACAACACCGCCCTGGCCGCCGCCTGCCAGCGAGGCCCGGTTGCGGCCGTGTACCTGATCACTCCCGAACAGTGGCTGGCCCACGATGACGCGCCGTGCAAAGTCGACTTCTGGCTGCGCAACCTGCAGCACTTGAGCCAGGCGCTCGGCGAGCTGAACATTCCCCTGCTGATCCGCACCACCGCGACCTGGGACCAGGCGCCCGCCGTACTGGGCACGCTGTGTCGGGAGCTGTCGGTCGAGTCGGTCCACGTCAATGAGGAATACGGCATCCACGAAACCCGTCGCGATGCCGCCGTGGCCCAGGCTCTGGAAACCCAGGGCGTGACGTTCCACAGCTACCTGGACCAATTGTTCTTCCAGCCCGGCAGCGTGCTGACCAAAACCGGCACGTACTTTCAGGTCTTCAGCCAATTCCGCAAAGTCTGCTACAGCCGCCTGCACAGCGCCCTTCCCCGCGTGGTGGCGACACCCAAAGCCCAGGCGCCGATCAAGCTGAAAAGCGATCCGATACCTGCACAGGTCGAAGGGTTCGAGCCGCCCGGCGAAGCCTTGCGCGCGCTCTGGCCGGCCGGTGAAGACGAAGCACGCCGCCGTCTCGACGCTTTCGCTGATCAACAAATCAGCTACTACAAAGATGAGCGCGACTTCCCGGCCAAACCCGGCACCAGCCAACTGTCCGCCTACCTTGCCGCCGGCGTAGTCTCGCCCCGCCAGTGCCTGCATGCCGCCTTGCAAACCAACCAGGGCGAGTTTGAAAGTGGCGATATCGGCGCGATCACGTGGATCAACGAGCTGCTCTGGCGCGAGTTCTACAAGCATATTCTGGTCGGCTATCCACGGGTGTCGCGCCACCGCGCTTTCCGTCCCGAGACCGAAGCGGTGGCCTGGCGCGATGCGCCCAAGGACCTCGCCGCCTGGCAGCAAGCGCGCACCGGCTTGCCGATCATCGACGCCGCCATGCGCCAATTGCTCGAAACCGGCTGGATGCACAATCGCCTGCGCATGGTGGTCGCGATGTTCCTGACCAAGAACCTGCTGATCGACTGGCGCGAAGGCGAGCGCTTCTTCATGCGCCACCTGATCGACGGCGATCTGGCCGCCAACAACGGCGGCTGGCAGTGGAGCTCCTCCACCGGCACCGACTCGGCGCCGTATTTCCGGATTTTCAGCCCGCTGAGCCAGTCGGAAAAATTCGACAGCGAAGGCGTGTTCATCAAGCACTGGCTGCCGGAACTGGCGGCGCTGAACAAAAAGGAAGTGCACAACCCCGAGGCGGTCGGCGGCCTGTTTGGCGTGGCCGATTACCCACGCGCTATCGTCGACCTGAAAAAGTCCCGCGAGCGCGCCTTGGCCGCCTTCCGCAGCCTGCCCTCGCGCCAGGGGGATGCCGAACATGAGTGACTTCCTGCACCGGTTCGCCCAGGCCTTTGCGACGCTGGACAAGCACAACCTACACCTGCTCGACAGCCTCTACAGCAAGGACATCGCCTTCACCGACCCGCTGCATGAAGTGCACGGGCTGACGGCGCTGCACCGCTATTTCACCGAGCTGTATGGCAATGTGAGCCAGCTGCGTTTTGACTTTCACGGCTTCGACCAAGTGGCCGAAGGCGAAGGCTACCTGCGCTGGAAGATGAGTTTTTGCCACCCGCGCCTGAACAGCGGCAAGGTGATCCGGGTTGAAGGCTGCTCACACCTGATGTGGCGCGACAAGGTGTACCGGCACCGGGATTATTTCGATGCAGGCGCTCTGCTCTACGAACACCTGCCAGTACTCGGCCGCGTCGTCAGTTGGCTGAAAAGGAGAATGGGATGAGCCTTACACCGCCTCGCCGATATTGGCTGACCGGCGCCAGCAGTGGCATCGGCGCGTCGCTGGCCGTGGAGCTGCTCAACAGCGGCGCCCACGTGGCCCTCAGCTCACGCACGAAAGGCCCGCTGGAAGCCCTCGCCCAACGTTATCCAGGCCAAGTGCTGGTGGTGGCTGGCGACCTGACCAACAGCCAGACCGTGCGTGAGATCGGCGAGCACATCGGCGTGGTCTGGGGCTCCGTCGATACGGTGATTCTCAACGCTGGCACCTGTGAATATGTCGATGCCAAGCAATTTGATGCATCGATTGTCGAGTACGTGGTGCGCACCAACTTGCTGGCCAGCAGCTATTGCATCGAAGCTGCGCTGCCGCTGTTGCGCGCCGGGCATTCCCCGCACCTGGTCGGCGTGGCCAGCGCTGTCACCTACCTGCCCATGCCCCGCGCCGAAGCCTATGGTGCGTCCAAGGCCGGGCTGCGCTACCTGTTCGAATCCCTGCGCATCAGCCTGTCGCCGGAGAACATTGACGTCACGGTGATCAGCCCGGGCTTTGTCGACACCCCGCTGACCGAACGCAACGACTTCCCGATGCCCCTGAGCTGGTCCGCCGACAAGGCCGCCCGGCATATCTTCGCCAAGCTGGCAAAACGTCCGCTGGAAATTGCCTTTCCCGCCATGTTTATCGCCACTTTGTGGCCGCTGTCGAAGCTGCCCAACCGTGCGCAACTGATCATCGGCAAACGCATGTTGCGCAGCCCGCCACCGAAGAGGGACGACCTGTGAAGATCGCCATTATCGGCAGCGGCATCGCCGGGCTGACCAGCGCTTACCTGCTCAGCCGTCGCCACGACATCACGGTGTTCGAAGCGGGCGAGCGCATCGGCGGGCATACCCACACGGTCGACGTCACGGTTGAGGGTAAACGCTACGCGGTGGACACCGGGTTTATCGTGTTCAACGACTGGACCTACCCCAACTTCATTCGCTTGCTGGGGCAGATTGGCGTCACCTTCAAACCCACCGAAATGAGTTTTTCGGTGTGCGACCAAAGCGCCGGATTCGAGTACAACGGCAACAACCTCAACAGCCTGTTTGCCCAACGCCGCAATATCCTGTCGCCAGGGTTCTGGGGCATGTTGCGCGACATTCTGCGCTTCAATCGCCAGGCACCGCTGGACCTGCAGGAACAGCGCATCAGCGCCGAGATGACCCTGGGCGATTACCTCGAAGCCGGCGGCTACGGCCCACGCTTTATCCGGCATTACATCGTGCCGATGGGCGCGGCGATCTGGTCGATGTCCCTGGCTGACATGCTCGGCTTTCCGTTGCAGTTCTTTGTGCGCTTTTTCAAGAACCACGGTTTGCTCTCGGTGAACAACCGGCCGCAGTGGTGCGTGATCGAGGGCGGGTCGAGCAGCTACATCGAACCGCTGACGCGCGGCTTTCGCGAACAGGTGCGCCTCAATTGCCCGGTGCATAACGTCGAGCGTACCGACGACGGCGTTGTGATCCACAGCGCCGCCGGCAGCGAGACCTTTGACCGGGTCGTGCTGGCCTGCCACAGCGACCAGGCCCTGGCCTTGCTGGCCGACCCCAGCACGGCTGAACAGGAAATCCTCGGCGCGCTGCCTTACGCCGACAACGATGTGGTGCTGCACACCGACACGCGCCTGCTGCCGGACCGCAAGCTCGCCTGGGCCAGCTGGAATTATCGGCTGACCGGCGATACCCAAACCCAGGCCGCCGTCACTTACGACATGAACATTCTGCAAGGCATCGACAGCGCCACCACCTTTTGCGTCAGCCTTAACCAGACGCCAATGATCAACCCGCTGAAGATCCTCGCGCGCTTCACCTACGCGCACCCGCAATACAGCCTCGCGGCGGTCGCTGCCCAAGCGCGCTGGGAAGAATTGGCGGGCACGCGCAACACCTTTTTTTGCGGCGCCTACTGGGCCAATGGTTTCCACGAAGACGGCGTGGTCAGCGCATTGCGCGTGGCTCAAGCCTTTGGAGAAACCCTGTGAACAGCGCCCTGTACAGCGGCTGGATCGCCCATCGCCGGTTTGCGCCCAAGGCTCACGCCTTTCGCTACCGCATCGGCCTGCTGTACCTGGATTTAAGCGAACAGGACGAAGTGCTCGGGCTGTCGCCCCTGGCCGGCGCCGGCCGCCTGGCGCCCTTCGGCTTTCGCCAGCAGGATTACCTGCGTGAATTCACGCGCCACGGCATGAGCTTGAGCGATGCCGTGCGCCAGGAAGTTGGCAAGGCACTGGGGCGCGAGCCCCAGGGCGTTATCTGCCTACTGACCCAGGCTCGCAGTTGGGGCCTGGCTTTTAACCCGGTGAGTTTCTTCTACTGCTTCGAGGCCGATGGGCAACTGGCCGCGATCCTGTGTGAAGTGACCAACACCCCATGGCGCGAGCGTTATCACTACGTGCTGCCGGCCCAGGCGCTCGGCGCCGATGAGCATCAGCACTTCGCCGTGGCCAAGGCCTTCCATGTGTCGCCGTTTTTGCCGCGCGACCTGGAATACCGCATGAGTTTCAGCCCGCCCGCCGCCAAGATCGGCGTGCACATGGCCGACTGGCAAGGTGAGCTGAAGGTTTTCGACGCCACGCTGAGCCTGCACAAGGAGGCGTTGAACCGCGCCAGCCTGCATCGCTACCTGTGGCGCTTCCCGTGGATGACCGCCAAGACGTGCCTGGCAATTTACTGGCAGGCCATGCGCCTGTTGCTCAAACGCACACCGATTTTTTCCCATCAGGCCGCCGATGGCGCCTCTCGCACCGCAGTCGGGTATACCAAGGATCGCCGCCATGAAATCCCCTAGCTTATCGGTCAAGACCAATCGCCTGAACGTCAACGGCATGACCAGCGCATTGCTGCGCAAGGCCGTGCTGCGCCAACTCAGCCAACTGCGCCACGGCCAACTGGTGGTGATCGAGGACGGCGAACGCCAAGTGTTCGGCGCCCGCGAAGCGCACCTGCTGGGAGAAATCCAGATCCTCGACTCGGCAGTGTGGGGTCTGGTGGCGGCCAACGGCTCGATCGGCGCCGGCGAGGCGTTTATCCACGGTTACTGGACCAGCCCGGACTTGACCGCCGTGGTGCGCGTGATGGTCAGCAACCTTGAGGTGCTCGACGCCATGGAAGGTGGCCTGGCGCGCCTGGCACGCCCCTTCACTCAAGGCCTGCACTGGCTTAACCGCAATACGCGCAAGGGCTCGCAGAAAAACATCGCCGCCCACTATGACCTGGGCAACGACCTGTTCGAAGAATTCCTCGACCCGACCATGATGTACTCGGCGGCGCAATTTCTGACGCCCGATGACACCCTGGAACAGGCGCAATTGAACAAGCTGGAGCGCATCTGCCAAAAGCTTGCACTCAAGCCCACCGACCATCTGCTCGAAATCGGCACCGGCTGGGGCAGCATGGCGCTGTACGCAGCGCAGCACTATGGCTGCAAAGTCACCACCACCACCTTGTCCAAAGAGCAGTTTGCCTACACCCAAAAGCGCATCGAGGCCCTGGGACTGCAGGACCAGGTGACCCTGTTGTTGCAGGACTACCGCGACCTGACCGGTCAATACGACAAGTTGGTGTCCATCGAGATGATCGAAGCGGTGGGCCATCGCTTCCTGCCGACCTACTTCAAGCAATGCGCGCATTTGCTCAAGAGCGACGGCCTGATGCTGCTGCAAGCCATCACCATTCGCGAGCAGCGTTTTGAGCAGGCCAAGAACAGCGTCGATTTCATCCAGCGCTATATTTTCCCCGGCGGCGCCCTGCCCTGCGTGCAGAACATGCTGCACATTGTCAGCCGCGACACCGACATGAACCTGCTGCACATGGAAGACTTCGGCCTGCACTACGCAAAAACCCTGCGCCTGTGGCATGAGAACTTCCGCCGCGCCCATGGCCGGCTCGCCGAGTTGGGCTACGATGAATACTTCCTGCGCTTGTGGGAGTTCTATTTGTGCTACTGCGAAGGTGGGTTCATGGAACGTACGATAGGCACCGCGCAGTTGCTGCTGGCAAAACCTGCGGCAATCAACCCACCCTTGCTCGGGCGCTTCAGTGCTTAAATCGCTGGCGAACGCCGTACTGTTCCAGTGCGGCTGGTTTGCCTGTGTGCTGGGGGGCGACAGCGGATGGTTGCTGGTGGTCGGTGCAGTGCTGGCCATTCACCTGCTGTGGATAAGTTCATGGTCGCGGGAAGGCCGGGTGATCCTCGCCGTCACGCTGCTGGGCACTGTGGTGGATACCGCATTGCGCACCTTTGGCGTCTTTCATTTCAGTTTTCCGGGGCCGCTGATTCCGTTTTGGCTGGTGCTGCTGTGGGCGTTGCTCGCCACCACGCTACGCCATTGCCTGGCCTGGAGTGCCCAGCCCTGGTGGCGCGCCAGCGTGTTGGGCGCAGTCGGCGGGCCGTTGTCTTATTACGCGGGCAGCCAATTGGCCGGCGTAAGTTTTGGTTACGGCACGGCGCCAACCCTGATCGGCCTGGCGCTGCTTTGGGCGCTGGTGTTCCCGGTGCTGCACTGGATCGCCCGACAACTGGGGCACTGACGTCCGTCAGAGCTTTTACACCTACCTGACACGCTTGCCTTACACTGCGCGCCTATGACCAACATCCCCCACACTCAAATCACCGAACCCGCCGTCACTTGCTCGACGTGCGCGGCCTGCTGCTGCCAATTGGAAGTGATGCTGATCACCGACACCGGCGTGCCGGAGCGCTATATCGATACCGACGACTGGGGCGGCGAAGTGATGCTGCGTCTGGATGATGGCTGGTGTGCGGCGCTGGACCGGGACACCATGATGTGCACGATTTACGAGCGACGGCCGCTGATCTGCCGGGAGTTCGAGATGGGTGCGCCGGAATGCCTGACCGAGCGTGAAGGAATTGCGACGGCGTATCGCTAGCGCTGAACGTTACGAGGATTAAATGTGGGAGCGGGCTTGCTCGCGAAGGCGGTGTACAGTCAATTATTCAGTGACTGACACCCACCCTTCGCGAACAAGCCCGCTCCCGCATTTGGTTTTGCAGGGTTCTGAAAAACTGCGCTGGTTTACAGCGGCATGGTGTAGTGCAGCGCGTAGCTTTCTACGCCGTCGTTATTGCTGCTGATGCCCGCGTTGGAATAGTGCGTGGCACGAATGCCCACCTCATGCCCACCGGTAAAACGCAAACCAAAGCCCAGGCGGTCCTCAAACTGGAAGGACTGGCCGATGTTGTTGTCTTCCAGGCGTGTGCGCGAGAATGCCGCCACCCCGATGCCGGCCTCGATGTAAGGTTTTACCGATGCCCCGGCAAACTCATACACAAACACTGGCGAGAACGACAGGCTGCTGGCGCCCGCACGTTTGTCGCCCTCCCAATAGGTGTAAGCGCCGCTCCAGTAGCCGGTCAGCCGGCCGGTATCGCTCTGCCACCAGCTTTTATCCCAATCCGATGTCAGCCCCAACCGATAGGTCATGGTCGAATCGCTGGTGCTCCCCACACCAAATTCCAGGCCAGCGGCCTGGGCCGAAACAGAGTGTCCTACCACGGCGGCCGCAATCGCAGCCAAACAGAACAAGCGCTTCATAAGAAACAGTCCTTGAGAACGAAGTTGTATGGTTTTGTACAGGCTAACTCGCTATAGAAGCGCGCGCATAGCCAGAAGTTCAGCGTCTAACCCCGGTATTTCACGAATTTTTCACGCGTCGAAGCTTCGCACAACTCCGGGATGTTTCCATAGTGTCGGTAGGATATTTCTTAAATGATCGACGTTACCGCTCGTCCAGAACCGGGCCGGCTCAGGGTTGCCGCGGGCCAACAGGTCACGCTCGCCCAGCAAACGCTTGAGCTGGCGTGCCACGGCAGCGCCGGTATCGATCAGGATGATGCTTTGGGGAAGCATCTGCGCCAGAAGCGGCTTGAGGAAGGGATAGTGGGTGCAGCCCAGAATAATCGTGTCACAACCGGCGCTGAGCAGCGGTTCGACATAGCCGCGCAACATCTGGCGCAGCTCGGGGCTGTCGAGGTCGCCGCTTTCAATCAACTCCACCAGGCCCGGGCACGGCTGGGTGATCACACGCACGTCGGTGGCGAAGCGATCAAGCAAAGCGGCGAACTTGGCACTTTGCAGGGTGCCGGTGGTGGCGAGTACACCGACCACGCCGCTGCGAGTGGCGGCGGCGGCGGGTTTGACGGCGGGTTCCATGCCTACCAGGGGCCAGTCCGGATAGTCCTCGCGCAAATAGGCGACGGCGGCGACGGTCGCCGTGTTGCAGGCAATCACAAACGCCTTGGCGCCTTGCTCGCGGAAAAATTCGGCGACACGCCGGGAGCGCTCAAGAATGAATGCAGGGGTTTTCTCGCCGTAGGGGATATGCCCGCAATCAGCCACGTACAGCAGCGTTTCATGGGGCAATAACTGCTGAATTTCTTCCAGCACGGTCAAGCCGCCGATGCCGGAATCGAACACACCGATGGGCGCGCTCTTAACCATGCTGCGTCCCGCAGACACTGCAACCGGGGTCGCGCTTGACGCGCAATTCGCGAAAACGTGTGGTCAACGCATCAATCAGCAGCAAGCGACCCACCAACGGCTCACCGAAACCGGCCAGCAATTTCAAGGCTTCCAGGGCTTGCAGGCTGCCGACCACGCCAACCAACGGACCGACGACGCCGGCTTCGCTGCAGGTCAGTTCAGTGTCGCTGCCGTGCCCGTACAAACAGTGGTAGCACGGGCTGTCGGCGCGGCGCGGGTCGAACACCGACAACTGCCCTTCGAGGCGAATCGCTGCGCCGCTGATCAATGGCCTGGCGGCAGCAACACAGGCAGCGTTCACCGCTTCACGGGTAGAAAAGTTGTCGCTGCAATCGAGCACCACGTCCACCGCCGCTACTGCTGCGGCCAGTGAATCGGCATCCAGCGCTGCGCGGTGAGCAAGCAGTTTGACTTCAGGGTTGATCGCCGCGAGACGACGCAGGGCCGAATCGACCTTGGTCTGCCCGACGCTGTCGGTGTCGTGGATGATCTGGCGTTGCAGGTTGGTCAGGTCGACGGTGTCGAAGTCGGCCAGGTGCAGCTCGCCCACACCGGCAGCGGCGAGGTACAGCGCGACAGGCGCGCCCAGACCGCCCAGGCCGACAATCAGGGCGCGGGCGTTTTTGAGGCGCAATTGGCCTTCGATGTCGACATGTTGCAACAGAATCTGTCGGCTATAGCGCAACAGCTCCTGATCGGTCAGCACGGCCGGCGTCCCAGGGTGATGCGCTCGTGGCCGCCGAGGTCAAGGCGGCTGTGTACCGCTTCAAAGCCTGCGCCAAGCAACAGGTCACGTACGGCCGCCGCCTGATCGTAGCCATGTTCGAGTAACAGCCAGCCAGCCGCATTCAAGTGGGCTGGAGATTGGGCAATGATCAACCGCAAGTCATCCAGGCCATCATGCCCCGCCACCAGCGCGCTGGCCGGTTCAAACCGCACGTCGCCGGCCACCAGATGGGGATCGTTATCGGCAATGTACGGCGGGTTGCTGATGATCAGGTCGAAGGTTTGGCCTTGCAGGGCGCTGAACCAATGGCTGCTCAACACCGTGGCGTTTTTCAGGTGCAGGCGCTGGCGATTGCGTTCAGCCAGGGCCACGGCTTCGAGCACGCGGTCGACCGCCGTAACCTGCCAGGCCGGACGTTCGCTGGCCAAGGCCAGGGCGATGGCGCCGCTGCCGGTGCCCAGGTCCAGAACCCTGGCAGGCGTGGCGGGCAACAGTTCCAGCGCGGCCTCCACCAGCAGCTCGGTTTCCGGACGCGGGATCAGCGTGTGAGGCGCGACCTCCAGGTCCAGCTTCCAGAAGCCTTGCTGGCCGAGGATATACGCCACCGGCTCACCGCCCCGACGACGTTGCAAATAGTCAGCAAAGGTCAGCGCATGTTCGCTGCTGACGATTTTTTCCGGCCAGGTGTGCAGGTAGCTGCGCGATTTACCCAAGGCTGCGGCCAACAACAACTCCACATCCAACCGCGCAGTGGGCGAGTCGGGCAGGTCGGCGGCGCGCAGCAGGCTTGCGATGATGGTCATTTATTCACCTATCGCAGCCAATTGGTCGGCCTGGTATTCGGCGAGCAACGGTTCGATTACCGCATCCACACCGCCGGCGAGAATCTCGTCGAGGGAGTAAAGCGTGAGGTTGACCCGGTGGTCGGTGACCCGGCCCTGGGCAAAGTTGTAGGTACGGATGCGCTCGGAGCGGTCGCCCGAACCCACCAGCAACTTGCGCTCGCTGGCAATCGCGTTGGCGGCGGCGCTGGTCTGCTGGTCGTTGAGCTTGGCCGACAGCCAGGACATGGCACGCGCACGGTTCTTGTGCTGGGAACGCTCTTCCTGGCACTCCACCACAATGCCCGACGGCAAGTGCGTGATGCGGATCGCCGAGTCGGTCTTGTTGACGTGCTGACCACCAGCGCCCGATGAGCGGTAGGTGTCGACACGCAAATCCGCCGGATTGATCTCGATGGCTTCCTGCTCGTCCGGCTCGGGCAACACGGCCACGGTGCACGCCGAGGTGTGGATACGGCCCTGGGACTCCGTCGCCGGAACCCGCTGCACGCGGTGCGCGCCGGATTCAAATTTCAGCTTGCCGTAGACGTTGTCGCCTTCAACCCGGGCGATGACTTCTTTATAGCCGCCGTGTTCGCCTTCGTTTTCGGACAGGATCTCGACGCGCCAGCCACGGCGCTCGGCGTAGCGCGAGTACATGCGGAACAGGTCGCCAGAGAAGATCGCCGCCTCGTCGCCACCGGTGCCGGCACGGATTTCGAGGAACACGTTGCGCCCGTCGTTGGGGTCCTTGGGCAGCAGCATGCGCTGCAGGTCGCCTTCCAGCTCGGCCAGCTTTTCCTTGGCCTCGCGTACCTCTTCCACGGCCATTTCGCGCATGTCCGGGTCGCTGTCCTTGAGCAGCGCCTGGGCGCCTTCGAGGTCGGCCTGCACTTTCATCAGGTGTTTGTAGGTGGCCACAATGGGCTCAACTTCGGCGTATTCCTTGGAATAGGCGCGGAACTTGGTCTGATCGGAGATGACCTCGCCATCGCCGAGCAAGGCGGTCAGTTCTTCGAAACGGTCCTGGAGCACGTCCAGTTTATTGAGCAGTGACGCTTTCATTGCGGTTTTTTATCCGAAGAGCTATCTGACGCGCCCTCACCGAGGGCAAAGAGTTCCTGGGCCATGGCCAGCGCATCGAGGCGGCCTTCGGCGGTAAGCTTTTTCAACTGAACGCTGGGAGCGTGAAGCAATTTGTTGGTCAAGCCACGCGCCAGTTGCATCAGCACCTCTTCGGCGCTGCTGCCGTTGGCCAGCAGACGCTGGGCCTTGATCAATTCCTCGTCACGCAGGCGTTCGCCTTGCTGACGATACGCCTTGAGCACGTCGACCGCTGCCAGTTCGCGCAGGCGCACCATGAAGTCTTCAGCGCCGGTGCTGACCATTTCCTCGGCGGCCTGGGCGGCGCCCTGGCGACTCTTGAGGTTTTCGGCAACCACTTCGTGCAGATCGTCGACGCTGTAGAGGTAAACGTCGTCCAACTCGCCGACTTCCGGCTCGATATCGCGGGGAACGGCGATATCCACCATGAAGATCGGTTTGTGCTTGCGCAGCTTCAGCGCGCTCTCGACCGCGCCTTTGCCAAGAATCGGCAACTGACTGGCGGTGGAGCTGATGACGATATCGCTGCGCACCAGTTCAGCCGGGATATCCGACAGCAGCACCGCATGGGCGCCAAACTGCTCGGCAAGAATGCTCGCGCGTTCCAGGGTTCGGTTGGCGACCACAATGCGCTTTACACCCAGGTCGTGCAGATGACGCGCCACCAGGGTGATGGTTTCCCCGGCGCCGATCAGCAGGGCCTGGCTGCGCTGCAAGTCGCTGAAAATCTGTTTGGCCAGACTGACGGCGGCAAACGCCACGGACACCGGGTTTTCACCGATGGCGGTGTCGGTGCGCACCTGCTTGGCCGAGTTGAAGGTGGCCTGGAACAGCCGCCCCAACAGTGGCCCCACGGTGCCGGCCTCGCGGGCCACGGCATAGGCAGATTTCATCTGGCCAAGGATCTGCGGTTCGCCCAACACCAGCGAGTCGAGCCCTGAGGCGACGCGCATCATGTGACGAACTGCCGCATCCTCTTCGTGCACATACGCACTGGCGCGCAGGTCATCGAGGCTCAAATGGTGATAATCGGCCAGCCAGCGCAGCACCCCATCCGCTGAAAGATGTTCCTGCTCTATATAAAGCTCACTGCGATTGCAGGTCGAAAGGATCGCAGCTTCGCGGCTGTCGGTGAGCCGGCAGAGCTGCTGCAAGGCCTCAACCAACTGCTCTGGCGTAAACGCCACGCGCTCGCGCACGTCTACGGAAGCAGTCTTGTGGTTAATACCGAGTGCGAGGAAGGCCATTCAATATCGCTGATGATGTCGGGAAGCCGACAATTGTCCTACTTCGAATGATTCAGAACAACCACCGTAGGCTATTGTCCTAATGCCTTGTGTCTATAAAGGCGCCAACTGAGACTCGGTTATGTTTGGCCGAAGGCTTGTGTCATGATGATCCGACCGCAGGTTAGTCGTCCTCTTCCTATATGAATAGATCTTCCGCGTTGCTCCTTGCTTTTGTCTTCCTCAGCGGCTGCCAGGCCTTGGCACCCGTGTCGCCGGACGGTACGCCGCCGGTTGAAGACAGCACCCCCGCCCCTGAAAAGCCCAAGGTTTATTCCTCGTTCAATGAAGAAACGATCTACAGCCTGCTGACCGCCGAACTCGCCGGCCAGCGCAATCGTTTCGATATTGCCCTGGATAACTACGTGACCCAGGCCATCAACACTCAGGATCCGGGTATTTCGGAGCGTGCGTTTCGCATCGCCGAATACCTGGGCGCTGACCAGGCTGCGCTGGACACTTCGCTGATCTGGGCGAGAAACGCACCGGACGACCTGGAAGCGCAGCGGGCCGCGGCCATTCAACTGGCGCGCGCGGGGCGCTATGACGACTCCATGGTCTATATGGAGAAAGTCCTGCTGGGCAAGGGCGACACGCATTTCGACTTCCTCGCGCTGTCGGCTGCCGACACCGACCAGGACACGCGCAATGGCCTGATGAAGAGTTTCGACCGCCTGCTGCAAAAACACCCGAAAAACAGCCAGCTGATTTTCGGCAAGGCGTTGCTGCTGCAACAGGATGATGAAGCCGACGCCGCACTCAAGCTGTTGGAGCAAAACCCGCCGGAAGACGGCGAGATCGCACCGATTTTGCTGCGTGCGCGCCTGCTGCAGAACCTCAATCGCGGCAAGGAAGCGATTCCTCTGCTGGAAAAGAGCATCAAGAAGTATCCGGACGACAAGCGCCTGCGCCTGACTTATGCGCGCACGCTGGTTGAGCAGGACCGTATGGAAGACGCCAAAGTGCAGTTCGCCAATCTGGTCCAGCAATACCCGGACGACGATGAATTGCGCTACTCCCTGGCACTGGTGTGCCTGGAAGCCAAGGCCTGGGACGAGGCCAAGGGCTATCTGGAAGAGCTGATCCAACGCGAAAGCCATGTGGATTCGGCGCACCTGAACCTCGGCCGTATCGCTGAAGAGCGCAACGACCCGCAGGCGGCCCTGCTTGAGTACGCTCAGGTTGGCCCTGGCAACGACTACCTGCCGGCCCAATTGCGCCAAGCTGACATCCTGATGAGCAACGGCCGCACCGACGAGGCGGAAAAACGCCTGGCCGCAGCGCGCGATGCCGAACCGGACTACGCGATCCAGCTGTACCTGATCCAGGCCGAAACCTTGTCGGCCAACAAGCAGGGCGAACGCGCCTGGAAACTGCTGCAACAGGCCTTGTTGCAATACCCCGACGATTTGAATCTGCTGTACACCCGCGCCATGCAGGCGGAAAAACGCAATGACTTGGCGCAGATGGAAAAAGACCTGCGCCTGATCATCAAGCGTGACCCGGACAACGCCATGGCGCTGAACGCCCTGGGTTACACCTTGTCCGACCGGACGACGCGCTACGCCGAAGCCAAGGTGCTGATCGAGCAAGCCCACAAGCTCAACCCGGAAGACCCGGCCGTACTCGACAGCCTGGGCTGGGTCAATTACCGCCTGGGCAACCTGGACGAAGCCGAACGCTTGCTGCGCCAGGCACTGGAACGCTTCCCCGACCAGGAAGTGGCCGCCCACCTTGGCGAAGTGCTGTGGGCCAATGGCAAGCAGCGCGAAGCGCGACAAATCTGGGAAAAATTCCTCAAGGAACAACCCGAAAGCCCCATCCTGCGCGGCACCATCAAGCGCCTGACCGGATCCGAGACCCTTTAAGCTTATGTTCTTGCGCCACGTAATTGTTTTCAGCTTCATCGCCCTGCTCGCCGGTTGCGCGGGTTTCGGCGCCCGCGAATCCGTTGAAGGCCAGGGCAACCCGGCGCAATGGAAACAACACAAGGATCAGCTCAGCAGCATTGATGGCTGGCAGATCGAAGGCAAGGTCGGGGTTCGCGCGCCAAAAGATTCCGGCAGCGGCACGTTGTTCTGGCTGCAGCGTCAGGACTATTACGATATTCGCCTGTCCGGCCCACTGGGCCGCGGCGCGGCTCGCCTGACGGGACGCCCGGGGCAAGTCAGCCTGGAAGTGGCCAACCAGGGACGCTATGAAGCGGCGTCGCCGGAAGAATTGCTGGAGCAGCAAATAGGCTGGAAGCTGCCCGTTTCGCACCTGGTGTGGTGGGTTCGCGGTTTGCCCGCGCCGGACAGCAAAAGCCGCCTGAGCCTCAATGGCGACAGTCGGCTGGCCACGCTGGAGCAAGACGGCTGGCAGGTGGAGTACCTCAGCTACGTGCAACAGAGCGGTTATTGGCTGCCCGAGCGCATCAAGCTGCATGGCACCGACCTTGACGTCACACTGGTGATCAAGGACTGGCAACCGCGCAAGCTGGGGCAATAAACGTGACTGTTACAACGCTGACGCTGCCCTCCCCCGCCAAACTCAACTTGATGCTGCACATTCTGGGTCGCCGTGAAGACGGCTACCACGAGCTGCAGACGCTGTTTCAATTTCTGGACTACGGCGATGAACTGACCTTCGCCGTACGCGATGATGGCGTGATTCAGCTGCACACCGAATTCGCAGGCGTGCCCCACGACAGCAACCTGATTGTGAAGGCCGCAAAAAAACTTCAGGAACAATCCGGTTGCCCCCTGGGCATCGACATCTGGATCGATAAAATTTTGCCCATGGGCGGTGGCATCGGCGGTGGCAGCTCAAATGCCGCGACGACGCTGCTCGGCCTCAATCATTTGTGGCAACTGGGTTGGGACCACGATCGCTTGGCTACGCTGGGCCTGACGCTGGGCGCTGACGTCCCGGTTTTCGTGCGTGGACACGCCGCTTTTGCCGAGGGCGTGGGGGAGAAACTCACCCCGGAATACCCCGAAGAGCCGTGGTATGTCGTGCTTGTTCCGCAAGTATCTGTAAGTACAGCAGAAATTTTTTCAGATCCACTGTTGACACGTAACTCTCCTCCCATTAAAGTGCGCCCCGTTCCCAAGGGAAACAGTCGAAATGACTGCTTACCGGTTGTAGCAAGGCGTTATCCAGAGGTACGTAACGCTTTGAATTTGTTAGGTAAATTTACCGAAGCAAAATTAACCGGAACTGGAAGTTGTGTGTTTGGGGGCTTCCCAAGCAAAGCTGAAGCTGATAAAGTCTCGGCCCTTCTTACAGAGACCCTTACAGGGTTTGTAGCAAAGGGAAGTAACGTTTCGATGTTGCATCGCAAGCTGCAAAGTCTGCTCTAAAGGAACCGAGTACTGGGTACTCGTTGCAACAGATACAGGGGCGTCGCCAAGCGGTAAGGCAGCAGGTTTTGATCCTGCCATGCGTTGGTTCGAATCCAGCCGCCCCTGCCATTTTCTAATACTCATCCAGGTTACCCTCAGCCTCTAGGTACTGCGCGTGTCCAAGATGATGGTCTTTACGGGGAATGCCAACCCCGATCTGGCTCGACGTGTCGTACGTCAGCTGCATATCCCTCTCGGTGACATCTCTGTCGGTAAGTTCTCCGACGGCGAAATTACAGCCGAGATCAATGAAAACGTCCGCGGTAAAGATGTCTTCATTATTCAGCCGACCTGCGCTCCGACCAACGATAACCTGATGGAACTCGTCGTGATGGCTGATGCCTTCCGCCGCTCCTCAGCGACTCGAATCACAGCTGTAATACCTTACTTTGGTTATGCCCGTCAGGATCGCCGTCCGCGTTCCGCACGTGTGGCTATCAGCGCGAAAGTCGTTGCTGACATGCTGACCGTGGTAGGCATCGACCGTGTTCTCACGGTTGACCTGCACGCTGACCAAATTCAAGGGTTCTTCGATATCCCGGTAGATAACATCTACGGCTCCCCAGTACTGGTGGATGACATCGAAGACCAGCGCTTTGAAAACCTGATGATCGTGTCCCCGGACATTGGTGGCGTCGTGCGTGCACGGGCTGTTGCCAAATCCCTGGGCGTTGACCTCGGGATCATCGACAAACGCCGTGAGAAAGCCAATCACTCTGAAGTGATGCATATCATCGGTGATGTCGAAGGGCGTACCTGTATTCTGGTTGATGACATGGTCGACACCGCCGGCACACTGTGCCACGCGGCGAAAGCCTTGAAAGAGCACGGTGCCGCAAAAGTCTTCGCCTACTGCACACACCCTGTGCTGTCGGGCCGAGCGATCGAGAACATCGAGAACTCCATGCTGGACGAACTGGTGGTGACTAACACCATCCCGTTGTCCGCAGCAGCTCAAGCCTGTTCGCGTATCCGTCAATTGGATATCGCACCGGTAGTTGCCGAGGCGGTTCGCCGCATCAGCAACGAAGAATCGATCAGCGCGATGTTCCGTTAAGGTTCACGCCTTAGCGACATCAACCTGACGAAAAGCGCCCCGCCCCAGCATACTGTTGGGGCGGGGCTTTTTTGCCCATATCGCCTTTAGCGCTGGTCGCAAACGCTGGGGCGAATGTGGTTATTTTGGAGATACAACATGAACGATTTTACTTTGAATGCTGAACTGCGTTCCGACCTGGGGAAAGGTGCGAGCCGCCGCCTGCGTCGTCTCGCAAGCCTGGTTCCAGCTGTAGTTTACGGTGGCGAAAAAGCCCCTGAATCCATCAGCATGCTGGCTAAAGAAATCGCCAAACTGCTCGAAAACGATGCTGCTTACAGCCACGTTATCGAACTGAACGTTGGCGGCACCAAGCAAAACGTGATCATCAAAGCTCTGCAACGTCACCCGGCCAAAGGCCACGTGCTGCACGCTGACTTTGTACGCGTTGTAGCCGGTCAGAAACTGACCGCTATCGTTCCAGTGCACTTCGTTGGCGAAGAAGCTCCGGTCAAGAAAGGCGGCGAGATCTCGCACGTCCTGAACGAAATCGAAGTGACCTGCCTGCCGAAAGACCTGCCTGAGTTCATCGAAGTCGACCTGTCGGCTCTGGAAATCGGCGCAATCGTTCACCTGTCCGACCTCAAGGCCCCTAAAGGCGTTGAATTTGTCGCACTGGCTCACGGTGATGACAAAGCTGTTGCCAACGTTCACGCTCCACGCGTTGCTCCAGAAGCTGAAGAAGAAGGCGCTGCAGAGTAATTCACTCTGTATTGCCGGAGCTTGAGGAAACATCGCGGACCGAAACGTAGCGAGAAAGCGGGCGATAACGCGGCGTTTACTCTTGAGTAAATGATCTCTTGTCGTCCACTTTCGCCGCACGCAGGTTGCGGCGATGTTATCCACAACTCCAAAGGAAGGGCCCCTGTCGTGACTGCCATTAAACTGATCGTTGGCCTGGGAAATCCAGGCGCCGAATACGAACAGACCCGGCATAACGCGGGGGCCCTTTTTGTTGAGCGTATCGCCCACGCCCAAGGCGTAAACCTTGTGGCCGATCGCAAATATTTCGGCCTGACCGGACGCTTTTCGCATCAAGGTCAGGATGTTCGTCTGCTGATTCCCACCACCTACATGAACCGCAGCGGCCAAGCCGTCGCGGCGCTTGCGGGCTTCTTCCGGATCAAACCCGAAGAAATCCTGGTGGCCCATGACGAACTGGACCTGCCACCCGGCGTTGCCAAACTCAAATTAGGCGGCGGGCATGGCGGGCACAATGGCCTGCGCGACATCATCGCGCAGCTGGGCAATCAGAATAATTTTTACCGTCTGCGGCTCGGCATTGGCCACCCAGGCGTTGCCAGTATGGTTTCAAATTTCGTCCTGGGTCGTGCGCCACGCGCCGAACAGGAAAAACTCGATGCCAGCATCGACTTTGCCCTCGGCGTGCTGCCGGATATCTTCGCCGGTGAATGGAACCGTGCGATGAAAAACCTGCACAGCCAGAAGGCCTGACTCTTACCGAGGGGAAACACCATGGGATTCAATTGCGGCATCGTCGGCCTGCCCAACGTCGGCAAATCCACCCTGTTCAACGCCTTGACCAAGTCCGGTATTGCGGCGGAGAACTTCCCCTTCTGCACCATCGAACCCAACAGCGGTATCGTGGCCATGCCGGACCCGCGCCTGCAGGAGTTGGCGGCTATCGTCAATCCAAAGCGCATCCTGCCGACCACCATGGAATTCGTCGACATCGCAGGCCTGGTGGCCGGCGCGTCGAAAGGTGAAGGCCTGGGCAACAAGTTCCTGGCCAACATCCGTGAAACCGATGCCATCGCCCACGTGGTCCGCTGCTTTGAAGACGAGAACGTGATTCACGTCTCCAACAGCGTCGACCCGAAACGCGACATCGAGATCATCGACCTGGAACTGATCTTCGCCGACCTCGACAGCTGCGAGAAACAACTGCAGAAAGTCGCGCGTAACGCCAAGGGCGGCGACAAGGATGCCGTGGTTCAGAAAGGCCTGCTGGAGCAATTGATCGCTCACTTCACCCTGGGCAAGCCAGCGCGCAGCCTGATGAAGAGCATGAATGCCGATGAAAAAGCGGTGATCAAAGGCTTCCACCTGCTGACCACCAAGCCGGTGATGTACATCGCCAACGTCGCTGAAGACGGCTTTGAGAACAACCCATTGCTCGACGTGGTCAAGGCCATCGCCGAGGAAGAAGGCGCGATCGTGGTGCCGGTGTGCAACAAGATCGAGGCCGAAATTGCCGAGCTGGATGACGGCGAAGAAAAAGACATGTTCCTCGAGGCGCTGGGCCTGGAAGAGCCTGGCTTGAACCGTGTGATCCGCGCCGGCTACGAAATGCTGCACCTGCAGACTTACTTCACCGCCGGTGTCGAAGAAGTCCGCGCCTGGACCGTCAAGGTCGGCGCTACCGCGCCACAGGCTGCCGGCGTGATCCACACCGACTTCGAAAAAGGCTTTATCCGTGCCGAAGTCATCGCCTACAACGACTTCATTCAGTACAAGGGTGAAGCCGGTACCAAGGAAGCCGGTAAGTGGCGCCTTGAAGGCAAGGAATACATCGTCAAAGATGGCGACGTGATGCACTTCCGTTTCAACGTATAAGTAACCTTGCGGTAATTACCGCGAACAAAAAAGCCGATGCATTGCATCGGCTTTTTTGTGGGTGACTACTTATGGACGTCCATCCGCACAACCTGACGCTTAAGAATTATCCTATTAACCCTCGGCATTTTACTAACTACACACCCCAGCAAAATAATCCCCAAACCTATCTCATTTCTCCTACGTCTTGCGCGTAAGTTCCTACTTCAGAACCACAACAAAATAACTATAATTCGCGACCTGCTGGCCTTTGCCTGTCGACCGTTGCCTGAATGATGCACAGTGATAATGGAGCACTTACTTGATGTCGGATGCCTACCATAGGGAAGTTGAAACGGACATCTCAATCAGTGACAGCTCAGGTATTGAAAACACCCTTAACAGCACAGCATCACTCAATATCGACATTCTGCTACTCGGTGAAACCGGCACCGGGAAAGACACTTTGGCCCAACGGGTCCATCGCTTGTCGGGGCGGCGCGGTAACTTCATTGCCGTGAACTGCGCCGCTATCCCGGAAAGCCTCGCGGAGAGCCAATTGTTCGGGGTCAACAGCGGCGCCTATACCGGGGCCGTGCAATCGCGGGCCGGCTTTGTCGAAGCGGCTCATCTGGGCACCTTGTACCTTGATGAGGTCGACAGCATGCCATTGAGCCTGCAGGCCAAACTGCTGCGGGTGCTGGAGTCGCGGGGCGTGGAGCGTCTAGGTTCAACCCGCTTCATCCCGGTAGACATGCGCGTTATTGCCTCGGCTCAGCAGTCACTGCACCACATGGTCGAATTGGGCACCTTCAGGCGTGACCTGTACTTTCGCCTGAATGTGGTCAGCCTCGAACTTCCGGCCTTGCGCCACCAGCGGGAGCGCATCATTCCGCTGTTCATGAAGATGGTCCGGGAAGAAGCCGAGCACTTCAAATGCACCGTACCGTCTGTTCCCGGCCAGCTATTGCAACAACTGCTGTGCCACGCCTGGCTGGGCAATATTCGCGAATTACGTTCGTCCGCCAAGCGCTTCGTGCTGGGCCTGCCACCGTTCTCTACGCCCATGAGCAACCCGCACGACGGAAAGCTGAGCCTGAAGGAACGCCTGCAACAAATCGAAAAAGCACTGATTGAAGAGTCGTTGCGGCGCAATGATCATTGTGTCGATATCACCGCATTTGAATTAGGTGTCGCCAAACGCACGCTCTACCACCGAATCAAACAACTCGACCTATAACCGAAACAGTGCAGTTGACGCATTGCGGCAAAACTTACCCACTCGCACCTCCTCGGGCACTTTAGCGCCTACATAGCATCAAGCATTACAACAATGACTTCTCAGCAAACAGCACTGGAAATAATTTTAAACATATAAATACTGGAACGCTTTATTTCCTTGCACCACTTATAAGTGGGTGACTTCACAGCCACTCAGACGGTAGCTAACACTCGCTATCAGACTTCATTTGAAATCAAGAAGGTGATCTATGTCCTCAATCTCAGGTATTGGTGGTTCCAGCGCGGGTAACCAGGCGCAACTGGACGCAATCAACGCAGATAAAGAAAGGAAAGTCGTCGAAGAGGCCAAGAAGACTGCTGAACAAGAACTGACTACAGCGAAAGCGGGTCGCATTAAGTCTTTGCGATTCGCTTAAGTCAGCGCGACCTCCTCTGCCCAGGTCGAGGAGGTTTTCATCGTCACGACGCACGTAACACTCGATACGTTCGATGGAGATTCACATGTACATCACCACCCCTGGGCAATCGGAAAACAGCAGCACTCTCCCTCAAGCCGAGGCGCCTGGCGCGATCAACCGGGCGTCTGACATCAACTTTTTCAACGCCCAACTCAGCCAGGCCGAGCAGCCCGTTAAAGGCATCGTGCCTGCCGTGGCGTCCCCTGCTCAATCGTGGGACGCGACAGCCTCGGACACTTTATCCAGACGCGTATCCAAAGGCTTTCGTGACGCGAGCCTGAACAAAAAGACCAAGGACGCGAACGAGTTCCCCCAGTCGCTCGCCGAAGCGCACATCGACGTGATGTCACGCGTCAAGGTCATTGGCGCCGTCGCGAAAGGCGTCGACAAAATTTCAAGCATGGGATAGCTGCATGTACCGCCGCCTAACCGCCCCATTCTTGTTTTCATTAGCGTTGATGCTGTCCGGTTGCGGTGACAGCGTAGAGCTTCATCGCAATATTTCTGAACAGGAAGCCAACGAAGTCATCGCGGAGCTGGCAGACAAGCAAATCCGGGCCCAGAAGGTGCCCGGCAAAGACGGGGTCGCTGTTCGGGTCAAGGCAAGTGATATCAGCCGAGCTGTGCGTACCCTGGATGCGGCGGGGCTGCCCAAAACGGCCCGCTCGACGCTGGGGGATATCTTTCGCAAGGAAGGCGTCATCTCCACCCCGCTGGAAGAGCGCGCACGCTACATCTACGCGCTGTCCCAGGAACTGGAATCGACCTTATCCAACATAGACGGTGTGATCGTCGCGCGTGTGCATGTGGTACTGCCTGAGCGCGTCGCGCCAGGCGAGCCGGTACAGCCGGCGTCCGCCTCGGTTTTCATCAAGCACGACCCGCGACTGGACCCGGACAATATCAATCCGCGCGTGCGCAGACTGGTGGCCAGCAGCATCCCGGGCATGGCCTCGGCCATAGACAACACGACAAAACTGACCGTCATTTTTGTACCGGCCACCGCCTACACCGAGCAGCAACAGCTGACCTACCTCGGCCCTTTTCTGGTGCCCGAGCAAGACCTTGGTTTCTGGCGCGCCGGCCTGATTGCGCCGCTGATCATCGCTCTGTCAGCAGGCATTGCCTGGCTGTTCTGGCGCCGCAGAAAAGTCTTCACACCCACCCCGCAAACCGCGCCGGCACACGCCCATGAGTGACGACCTCAGCTGGGTAACATGGTGGGCTTTCCCCTGGAAAAACGCCCACATCGACTGGCTCACGCAAACGGGTTTTGTGGAAACCGCAGCGCTTTCACGCGCCTATCATCGCCGCGTGAGCAGCCTGTTCGACATCGCGCCCGAGCTTGCCCCTCCCACGTCTCCAGCCCTCCTCCAATGGGTGTTGAGCAGCGCGCAACAACGCGACCTCGCACTGACACTGGTTAATGCGGTGTACAACGCGCCCCACGACAGCCGGTTGAATCAAGAGCAGCTGCTGTGGTGCCAACGCCTGGCCAAGGCACTGCCCACGGGCTCAACACCGGTGGACGTCGACGACCCATTGCACTACCTGCGCGCGTGGGTCGCGCCCAATGTCTGGCAGCTGCTACGCCTGAATTTTGCTCGCCCAAGGGTGCTCACGTTAGAGCAGCATCCTCGACTGGCAGACACCCACGGCCGGTTGGATACCCTGTGGAAAGCCACGATCTGGCGCGCAACCTCCACCGCTGTCGATGATGCGCCGCCCGCCCCTCGCGAGAACCCCGACCATGTTTTGCGCCCACACGATTGAGCTGAACACCCCCGCCCACGAACTGCCCACGGCCCTGATCCCCAGGGAAATGCTGTCTGAATACACCCAGGCCCGTCAGCTGTTGGAACACGCAGAAACTCAAGCACAAACGCGCATCAGCCAGGCCCAGGCGCAATGCGAAAAAATACTCGAAAGTGCCAGTGATGAGTTCTGGCAACGCGCCAATACCCAGCTGCATCGCTGGGAGTCAGAGCGCCAGGCAATGCTGGCAAGTTTGGAACAGGTCGCCAGCTCAGTCATCAGCGCGGCCATTCGAACCCTGCTGGAGGAGACTGTGCCTGTTCAACGCCTCACAACACTGCTCAACAAATTGCTGGAGGCTCAACTGCCCACCGTTGAGGCGCACCTGGTGTGCAATCCGCTGGACCGTGAACACGTCGAGCTATGGCTCAATCTTCACAGCAGCGTGCCCTGGACGCTTCGAGTCGAAGACGGAATCGCCGCCCAGTCGCTGCTGCTTGAGACGGAAGATGGCGGGTTTCACATCAACTGGGCGCATGCCCTGGACAACCTGGTGGCGATTCCACCCTTGGCCAAATCAAGTGACAACGTTGCTGGGTAAACGCAGTTCTTTTTAACCACACAGGCCTGTTGTTGGAACTGGTGAGCAATCTGCCGCCACACAGGGATACACCCCCACTGGAGATAACGCCATGAATACTGACTCACGCGTACTCAGCAGTCTCTACAGGCAGCAATCGCAAGCCGAAAAAAACCTCGACCAGATCAGCGCCGACATTCCGTACAGCGAAGGAAACGAAGACAGCGCGCGGCTCTTCGAACAACTCATTGAGGAAAAGTCCGCCCTGGTTAACAACTTTGCCGTGAGTTCGACCTACCTCAGTTACAAACACGAAACGGTTAAATCGGCCATCAATGTCGTTTAGTGGCTGGTGGCAAACGCTGACTGACGGCTTGGGTGGTCGTGAACAGACCAGGCGGCGGATTGAACCGCAAGTCAGCCCTTGCCCGGGTTCGGGCCATACGCCATCTCCGGTGGGTGCAATGCCTGCCACTTGATAGCAAACCCTTGAAGTACCTCTCAACCAACGTGACACCTGGCGCAGCGCAACGGCGCGCCTGACAACGGCTGGGCGCAAATTCGGCCCACTTCATTACGACGCTTTCGCACTGAAACAGAGAACCTGTCATGTATAGCAAGATCAACAAGCACACTGGCTTGCGTTTAAACTCGCCCGCGGCTCTGGCAAAACGCGCCCACTGGCGTTGTTTGCTTGCGCTGCCCTTGTTGTTGGCGCCGCTGCACAGCCCCTTCGCCGCCATCCCATCCGAATGGAAAAACACCGCCTACGCCTATGAAGCCGAGCATAAGCCCCTGCGGGATGTGCTGGAGGACTTCGCCCAGACGTTTGGCACGCAACTGCAAGTCGACGGTCTGCTGGAGGGCATCGTAAATGGCAAGATACGCGCCAATACTCCGCAGTCGTTACTCGACAGGCTGGGCGTTGAACACCGTTTTCAGTGGTACTTGTACAACAACACCCTCTACATCAGCACCCTGGACCTGCAAGAGTCCGCGCGCCTGGAGGTTTCTTCCGAGACCGTCGCCGACCTCAAGCGGGCCCTGACCGATATCGGCTTGCTCGACAGTCGTTTCGGCTGGGGTGAACTGCCCGATGACGGGGTGGTGCTGGTCTCTGGACCCAAGCGCTACATCGAACAGATCAAGCAATTCAGCAGCCAGCGTAAATCACCCGACGAAAAACAAAGCGTGCTCAGCTACCCGCTGAAATTCGCCAACGCGGGAGATCGCCAGATCGATTACCGCGGCGAAAAAATAGTCATCCCTGGCGTTGCCAGCATGCTGCGGAGCTTATTGGAGCCGCGGGCGACGTCATCCCTGTCGACGCTTACGCCGCGCCCCTTTGCCTCACAGCCCTCGCCCATCACGCCGAACTTTGCGCGGTTGAGCAATCCCATGCTCGGGCAAATGTTCGGCCAGACAGCGGACCCAGGCCAGTTGGCCTCTGGCGCCACGCTCACCCCGCGCGCTCCGGTGTCGGCAGGCAAAATCCGCGTAGAGGCCGACGTGCGCAACAACGCCGTCCTGATCTACGACCTCCCGGAACGGCAGGTCATGTACCGAGAGCTGATTACCCAGCTCGACGTGGCGCGCAAAATGGTGGAAATCGACGCAATCATCCTCGACATAGAGCGCTCTGAACTGCGCGAATTCGGGGTCAACTGGGGCAACAGCCATTTCAGCAGCGACATGAGAATGGCCCCTGGCAGTTCATCGCAGCTGTCGATCGAAAACCGTGACCGCTTCTTTGCCAAGATACGCGCCCTGGAGCAGCGCGGCCTGGCAACCATGGTGTCCAACCCCTCGGTGCTCACCCTGGAAAACCAGCCCTCGGTCATTGACTTCAACCGCACCCAATACCTGACCGCAGGCACGGAGGTCGCGACGATCCTGCCGATTACGGTCGGTACCAGCCTGCAAGTGATACCCAGGGTGATTACCACCCGTGGCACTCATCAGGTTCACCTCATGGTGGATATCGAGGACGGCAACTTCGATGAATCCAACCCGGATCGCATCGGCCCCGACGTGCGCCGGGGCAATGTCAGCACCCAGGCGGTAATGGCGGAAAAACGCTCGCTGGTGGTCGGTGGTTTCCATGTCACCGAAAGCACCGACAAGCGCAACAAGGTTCCGCTGCTGGGCGACATACCGTTGCTGGGCAAGGCGCTGTTTTCCTCCAGCGAACGTCAGAACAACCGCCGCGAGCGTTTGTTCATCCTGACGCCACGCGTCATCGGCGATCAGGCGGACCCTTCACGGTATTTGCCGCAGGAAGATCAAGTGGAGCTGCAGGCCGCACTCAAGCCCCTGGCCAGGCGTTACGCCGAACACCCGCCGGTTATCAAGCGCAGTGACATCACCAGCACCCTGGCCAATCTGGTGACCGGGCAAGTGCCCCTGGCCTTTAAGGCGGCACCGATGCCATTGGGCCTGGACACCTTGTGCAACACCCGCGCTCTACTGGCCATGAACACCGAGCGCAGCCAGTGGTACGCCGGCCCGCAGTTCAATGTGGCGGTGGTGGTGGTGCGCAATCAGATCAAGCGCAATGTGCGTATCGACGAAAAGGAGTGCAGCAATTCGCAGACCCTGGCCGTCACGGTATGGCCACGTGCCTGGCTCAAACCGGGTGAAGAAGCCGAGGTCTTTATCGCCATGCGCCCGGTGGTGAAGGATGAACACATCGGCGTGCCCCGCCCTTCCTTGATCACTCCCACTCAGAAGAAGGTCGCCCCATGAAACGCCACCTGTTGTGCATCACCCTGATCGGCACCGTGCTGCTCATCGCCGGCTGCGCTCCCACGTGCAAAGGCGACTCCTGCTCACGCCCGCAATCGACCAAAGATACGTTGGTAATCTGGTGGCCGCCGCAGATGCGCGTCGAGCCCGGCCCTTCAGGAGAGCGCGCGGATTACCAGACAATTTCGCTGGAACGATGAGTGTTCCGCGATCAACGCCGGCTGTTGCCGGGCCGTCAGGTGAGCAGCGCGGCGGCTCACCTGACCCTGGCTTCGCGCAGGTGCGGTGCGCTGATCAGCGCACCTCCAGCGCCGGCAGCTCCAGGGTTTCGCGCTTGGCTTCATCATCCAGCTCACGCAACGTGCGATAGATCAGCGCCACCGCCTGCAGGGTGTCGCGGGGGATGCTCGCGCCCAGTTTGTTCGTGTAGAGCGTGCGCGCCAGCCACACGCACTGAATCACCGGCACCTCAGCGGCCTTGGCCTGGTGGATCAGTTCGCGCGCCGCGTCATCCGTGCCTTTGCATACCAGCATGGGCAGCGGCGTCTCACCCGGGCGGTAGTACAGCGCCACGGCAAAATGCGTCGGGTTGACCACCAGCATATCGGCCTCTTCCAGCTTGGGCAGCTTGACCTTCGGTTCCTCCTGGGCCAGTTGCTGGGCCAATGAACGACGCTGCCCCTTCACATGCGGGTCACCCTCCATGTCTTTGTACTCTTTGACGACCTCGACCTGGGTCATGCGCATGCGCTTGGCGAAAAAGTGTTTTTGCAACGCCAGGTCGATAAGCGCCATCACCAGCAAAAGCCCCAGGCAGGCATGCAACAAGTGACGGAACAGAATGATCAACGCCAGGATGTAGGTTTGCAGGTCACTGCTGGCCAGGTTAATCAGCGCGCCCAAAGAAGGTTTGATCACCACGTACAAAATCACGCCCAGTAGCACTGCCTTGGTAATGCTCATCAACAGGTTCATGACCGATTGCGCGGAAAACATTTGTTTGAGCTGTTTGAGGGGATTGAGCCGATTGAAATCGAGCTTCAAAGTCTCGGGAGCAAACAGAAATCCGAACTGCATCCAACTGCTGATCAGCTTCGCGGCAATTGCCAATCCGGCCATCAACAGGGCGAACGCGAAAAACATCATCAACCCTTCAAACAGCACCGTCTCCAGCGCCCGCGTGAACGGCTGAGCCATACTCGACATTGGCAACACCATCAGTTGCTGAAAGCGCTGCAAACTGGTTTCGGCGGTGAACAACGCAACCTCGCTGATGGCCGTCAGCGCCAGCAGCTTGCTGACATCCTGGCTTTGGGAAACCTGACCTTTCTTGCGTTGATCGCGCAGTTTCTTGGCTGAGGCCGGGTGCTTCTTTTCACCGGAGTCACTCATGGCGTCGAGACCTGGAACATCAGCCCGAGTGAGTGTTTAAGATCGCCGAGCACATTCAAGCGCCCAACGATCAGGTCCTGCAGCAACGCAAAGTACAGCAACAGAATCCCGATACCCGCCAGGCATTTGACCGGCGGCGCCAGTGTGCTCACTTGCAACTGCTGGCTGTAGACGCCCAATAGCGCGATACCGAACTCCAGAAACATCAGCACCGCAATGAACGGCGCAGCGTAGAGCATCATGTGGGTAAAGGCATCGCCGAGCAGCCCGAGGAAAATACTGAAACCATTGACTGCCGGCAGCGGCACCCAAGCGGTGGCCGGCCATAGCAGGTAACTGTCCCAGATCACTTGGGTAAGCACGCTCAGGCCCAGGACTGCGATCAACAAGTAAATCACCAGCTGTTTGAACAGATGCCCCACAGGCGTTGCATCCGGCCCCAATGACGGGTTGAGCTGGCCACCCGCCAGGGCGCCACGCTGGTTATCCAGCAGCGCGCCAACCGACTCGAACATCCAGAAAGGCATGGCCAACAAGACCCCCAGCAAAAAGCCCAGGGCGACCTCCTTGAGCATCAGCCCGATGATCATCAGCGCCGAATAGTCCTGGCCCGCCAGTACCGCATGGATGCCGGGAGCCGGAATGAACGCCATGACCATCACGATCACGTGCCGGGGCATGCCGCGCAGATGCTGGAAACAGAACGCCGGCACCAGGATCGCGCAGGGATAGATGCGCGCCATGGCCACCAGCAGACTTGGCAGATATTCAAGATAAAGCAGCACGTGCATGCCCTCAGTTCAGTGCCGAGCGAGCGATCATGTCGAACATCAGATTGATCAGTTGAATCAGCTCCACGCCAATCCAGCGCCCCGTCAATATCAGCGTGATGCCCACCGCAACCAGCTTGATGCCAAAGGGCAGGGTCTGATCCTGTATCTGCATCAGGGCTTGCACCAGCGACGTCAGCACGCCGACGATCACCGCCACAATCAGCGGTGGTGCCGACAACACCACCACCAGCAGCATGCCCTGCTTGAACAGTACGATCGGTTCCATGGGGCACTCAAAGGTAGGAAAGGAAAAGGCTGTCGAGCAATCGCGACCATCCGGAGACCATGACGAACAACAGCAGTTTGAGCGGCAGGGAAATGGTCATGGGCGAGACCATTTGCATCCCCAGCGCCAAGAGCAGGTTGGACACAATCAGATCGATGACGATGAACGGAATGTAGATGAGGAAGCCGATCTCGAACCCGGCCTGCAACTGCGACAGCACAAAGGAGGGGACCAACAGGATCAGGTCATCGCGCTGGGTGCTTTGCGCCATTTCAGGTGGCCACATACGCGCGCTGTTTTCGTGCATGTGGGTCAACACATCCGGATCGGTGTTGCGTTTCATAAACGCACGCAGCGGCTGTATGGCCACAAGACCCGTCTGTTGAAGGGTCTGCACGGTGCTCATGTCCAGGGGCGCGCCCTTGAGGGTTTCGGCGACCTGGTAACCCACCGGGGCCATGATAAACAGCGTAGCGGCCAGCGCTATGCCATTGATCGCCATGCTCGGGGGCACCTGCTGCACGCCGATAGCGTTGCGGGTAATCATCAGCACAATGACGATCTTCAAGAACGCGGTGCAGATGATCAGCAGCATCGGCAGCAGCGACAACGCCCCGAAAAACAAAGCCAGGACGACCGGGTCAACGCCCTGGAATATCATCGGGAAAACACCACGCGAGACACTTGCAAGCCGAGTCGCCCATCCACTTCCACCAGTTGCCCCTGGCCAATGGGCCGCTCGCCGTAATACAGGCCGGCCATGCCCGGGGCGTACCCGGTGATGCCCAGCACCGCACCGGGAGCAAGATTGCGCAGCTCGCCCAGGGTCAGGCTCAGGACACCACAGCGCACCGTCAGCGCCATACTCAATTCGTCAAAGGGCTCACGGCCAAAGACATCCTCCACCGGTTGGTCCTGTTCAGGCCCCGGGTATTCTTCCACTACAAAGTGCTCGTCCATGGACGCTTCCTCAATCGCAAAAAGGTTCAGGCACAACGGCCCGGATTCATCGTCAATGCGCCCTTGCAGATGGCGACGCCCGATACGCACGTGACCACGGCCCTGCGCATCAAAAAACGCCTGCTCAGGCATCAGCACGTCCCCCGCACGCACGCTGCGCAACTGCCCGACGGGCAAGTTCAAGCGGCCCACGGTCACGGCGATTGCCAGGGGAAACGATGCGGGTAATGAGCTGGCCGTGGACCGCCAAGCGCCCGCCGCACACATCGCCAGCAAGCTCTGCGGGGCCAGCCACAGGTAACCGGCGACCTTGGAGGCCCCCAACATCACGGTGAAGCGGCAACCAAAGCCCAACGTTTTGGCTGCAGGCAGCAAGCGCAGATAACCCAACAACGCCACTACCTGCGGGCTGAGGTGATGCTGGAACAATTCCCAGAACCACGACGTCGAGTCATTGCCGGCTTCTGCCAGGGTGACCGGGCATTCGCCCATCAGGCTGAACATCGCCTCGGGTTCCGAGAACCCCAGTACACCGACGGCACTCTCGAAACACACCGGGCTTCGCCCTTCAGGCGCGCGGCCGGGCTCGAGCACAAACGCCCCCTGCTGATCGCCGGCCTGAAACGGCATGCGTAATCCGCGCCCCAGCCGATGCAACGCCGCAACCCTTGCCGCCTCAACCAGGGGCGGTGTCACCGCCAACATGATCATGCGGGCCCCGTGCTGTTGATGTGGATATCGACTGGCTGGCCCAGCGCCTCGGTCAGCCTGTCCTGATAACGTTTTTGCACCGTGGCGAGCCAATGCGCCGTGCGCGGTTCTTCGGCGTCCAACTCGACGTTCCACGCGCCCGACTGCCGCTGCACACTGGCGTTGATTCGCCCCAGCCGTGGCAGGTAAAGCACCGCCAGCAACGGCCATTGCGTGCCGCCTTGAACGCGAAGCGCCAACTGCCCCGCCAACGCCTCAATCATCAATTTATCCGTCGCCAGACTTTGCGCTGGCAGACTGGAAACGTAACCGCCCGAGCCATCGTCCTTGGCAAACAGTTGCGCGAAGACGTGCACATGAACCCACGGCACCACGGCCTCAACGCCTCTCTCACGGTCGTCCCTGGGCTCGCGCACGCGCGGCCGCTCAGACCTGCTCACAGGCAATCGTTTCATGACGCTCCTGCACCAGTAACTGGGATAATTCCGAGAGTTTTTCGACCTCGCGCAAATACTGGCTGGCCTGCTTTTGCATGCTGTCGATATGCACCACTTGCTGTTCCTGCTGCCGCTGTAACGCTTGTAACTGCGCCTCTTCACGCTGCGTGCTGGCCGACAATGAGCGCTCTTGGGTATTCCACGACTTGAGTTCCTGAAACGAGAGCACGTGCCCTTGATGCTTGCTCAATAGCTGCGCCGCTTCCTCGGCTTCCTGCAGGCGAGTGTCCTCAAGGCGCTGCTGCGCCTGCTCTACGTGCAACTGCAGTGCACGCTGATGCCTTTTAGCCTCACCCAATGCGCGCTCAGCCCGGTCCGCGCGGTGTTTGCGCAGACGCCTCAGGGTTTCCAGCTCAGAAAGGAACATAGGCGGTCAGCTCCGTCAGCTGATCCAGGGTCGCCGCCATCGGTGAAGGCTCACGCAAGTCCTGGCGCAAAAAGCCATCCACCGCCGAACGGCTGTCCACCGCCAAGTCGGTCAGGGCATCATTGCCGGCCTGGTATTCACCCAGCTTGAGCATCAGCTCGATCTGCTGATACGCCGACAACAAACGGCGCAGCCCGGTCCCCGCCTGGATGTGCTCAGGGGTGGCGACATTGCTCAGAATTCGCGAAAGGCTGGCCAGCACATCGACCGCCGGGTAGTGACCGCGCTCGGCCAACTTGCGCGACAGCACAATATGGCCGTCCAGCAGCGAGCGAACTTCGTCGGCCACGGGGTCACTCATGGAGTCCTGTTCGATCAGCACGGTGTAGATTGCGGTGATAACGCCGTCGCGGGTCAACCCGGCGCGCTCCACCAAACGCGGCAGCAAGCTGTACACCGAAGGCGGCAAGCCACCGCGCCCCAAGGGCTCACCGGCTGCCAGGCCGATTTCTCGCTGCGCGCGGGCAAAACGCGTCAAGGAGTCGATCAGCAGCAACACCCGCTTGCCTTTGCGTCGATAGCCCTCAGCCAGCGCCGTTGCGGTGAACGCCGCGCGGGCGCGTTCCATGCTTGAGCGGTCGGATGTCGCACACACCAGCACGGCCTTGGCGCGCAATTGATCATCCAGTTCATGGTCGAGAAATTCGCGCAGTTCCCGGCCGCGCTCACCGATCAGGCCGAACACAATCACATCGCACTCGACGTTACGGGCAATCTCCGCGAGCAAGGTGGTCTTGCCACAGCCGGCACCGGCAAACAGGCCCACGCGCTGACCTTCGCCAAGCGTCAACAGACCATCGATCGAGCGCACCCCAGTCGCCAGGGCCCGGTGGATCCTCGGCCGTTCGGTCGGCAACGGCGCCTCACACAACACCATGCTCGCATCCGGGCTGTCGGTGTCAGCGAAGGCATTGGGGCCAACGCCAGTAATCGGCCGCCCGAACCCATCGAGCACCTGGCCCAGCAACGCATCACTGACGCGCACTCGATGCGAAACACCCAGACGCTGCACACTGGCGCCCACGCGCACGCCTTCAAGGTTGCCCAAGGCACTGAGCACGGCATCCTGCTGATCGAAGCCGATGATTTCCGCCAGCATGTAGTCATCGGCAGATTTCTCGACCTGGCACAAGTCGCCAATACGCGCGCTTGGCAACCGGCATTGCAACAACATGCCGTTGACGCGCTGAACCCGACCGCGCAGGGTCACCGGCATCAGGTTGGCCAGTGCCTGGGCCTGGCGCTGCTGCCAGGCATCGAGACGTGCATTCAGTTCTTCGTTCACCAGCGCACCTCATAACGCCGCGCGCCATCGAACACCACTTTGCTGTTGTCGATCAGCACCAGGCGCAGGCCGTCCACTTCATCACCGACAAACACCCGGCTGCCCTCTTCCAGAACGACGTGGCCATTGGGGCCGCCGACGATCTGCACGATCTTGAACGGCAGCGCGCCGTCGCTGACACGCACACGGCTGATCACCGGCACCGCGCTGTCGAACAGCTCGACAAACCGGCTGAGCATGCGCGACACCAGCTCCACATCGTCCTGCGACACGTCGCCGTTGAGCGCGACCTGGCCATTGATCACTTGCAGGCTGATCCGTTGGCTCAATTCGCGCTCATTGAGCATCTTCAGCAACTGCTGGCGCACTTCAAACGGCGTCGCCAACTCGTGTTTGACCACCACAGGCGGCATCAATGAGGCCTGGGCCTCACGCTCACCCGTGGACGCGATGCCCACCACCACGACGATGATCGCAACCACCAGCGCCACGCTGATCAGGCGCTTTTGCTGCGCGTGCGAGATGGACGAAAGTTGCAGCGCCCGCGGCGCTTCAGGGGCCGGCGGCGCTGGGGCGGGTGCCCCGGGCCATGGCTGATCGGCCCAGGTGACGCACAGCCGCACAGCTCCGACTGAAAACGGTACGTTCAGCACCAGGCTCGCAATCTGGGCCAGCACCTGCCCTTCATCACCTTGCAGCAGCCCGGCTTCGGCCTGCACTGACCAGTTTGCGTTGATCAGCCGCAACCGCGCGTGCTGCTCGGCGATGCCAGGATCATTCAGCATCAGGTCAGCGTCAGGGTGAGCGCCGATGCTCCATTGCTCGCCAAAAAGCGGCAACGCGGCGCCCTGGCGCAGACCATTGAGCACCCGTAACTCAAACATTATCGAGCGCTCCGGCGCGTTGAGCCCGACTGGAGATTCATGCCAGCGCACCGCGCGCCAGCTCATCCTGGGTCAGGTCAAAACGCCCCAGCACTTTCACCTTGGAGGTACTTCCCAACTCGGCGAAGGACAGCACCGGCACATGGTTGAACTCTTCCAGAAGCAGAGTGCGCAAGGGACTGCGCAGGTCTTGTGCCACCAACATCACACTTTTGCTTTTGGCGCGTAAGGTGAAGGCCTGGTTGAGGAGGTTGATCAACGCGGCGCTGCTTTCGTTATCAAGCGCAAAGAAAACCCCGGTCTGCGTCTGACGCAACGCCTCGCGCAGGATGTTTTCGGTATGGGGCGACAGCAGCCAGGCGTGCAGGCCGTCTTCCTCGCTGTACTGGTGGAAAATCTGCGCCTTGAGGGCAATGCGCGCGTAGTCAGCCAGCGCTTCGGGCTCGCGCTCATGCTGGCCGTACTCGATCAGCGACTCGACAATCAGCCGCACGGCACGCAGTGGCACCCCTTCGCTGGCCAGGCGTTGCAGGACCGCCGAAAACCGCGAGAGCGGCATGATGCGTTGCAGTTCCTGCACCAGTTCCGGCTGGTTGTGCTCAAGCCAGCTGAGGATCGATTTACTCTCCTGAATCCCCAGGAACTGCGGCCCGCTGAGCATCATCGCCTGCCTCATGCGCTCAATGATCAGGCTCGTCGCGGTAAAGCGCTCCAGCTGCGGGTCATCGAGCAGCGGATCATCGGGCGCCAACCACAGCCAATCCTGTTCATCGCGGTCGGCCTTGCCCGGTATTGCGTGCTCGGGTTCAACCGCCAGCGCCTTGCGTTCCACGGCCAAATGGTTGACGACCGAGGCCTTGACCATCGGCACTTCGTGAACACAAAAGCGCATTTCATCGGCGGCCAGGGCGTCATCAAGTTCGACTTCAAACGGCGGCAAGGTCAAACCGATATTGGCCACCAGCGTGTTTCGGGCCTGGCGTATCCCATGGATAAGCTCGGTGACCTCAGGGGTTCCGCGCAAGACCGGGGAAAACTGCAGCAAGTACGGTCGCGACGGATCAAACCCGCGCAAGTCTTCATCACCGTTCTGCTCCGGGCGCACGGCGTCAGCCGCTTCGGGGGCCGGCTGTTCTAGTCGTTGACGCTGGCGCATCAAGTAATAACCCAGGCCGCCGGTGACCATCGAAATCAGGATAAACACCAGGGTAGGCATGCCGGGCACCGCAGCAAACGCGAGCATCCCCACCGACGCAATCATCCAACTCTTGGGTTCGCTGGTCATTTGCCGGGCAATTTCGGCGCCCATGTTACTGATACCCTTGCGCCCGTCCGGAGCCACGCGGGTGATGATCATGCCGGCGGTCAGGGAGATCAGCAGCGCCGGAATCTGTGCGATCAGGCCATCGCCGATGGTCAGCACCGAATACAGCCGTATCGACTCGGCAGCGCTCAAGTCGTGTTGAAACATGCCCGTGGTGAAGCCACCCAACAGGTTGACCACAACGATGATCAAACCGGCGACGGCATCGCCCTTGACGAATTTCATCGCACCGTCCATGGCACCGAACAGCTGGCTCTCGCGGGACAACTGCTCACGTTTGTCCCGCGCTTGCGTGCCGTCGATCAGCCCGGCACGCAGGTCGCTGTCGATGGACATCTGTTTACCCGGCATCGCGTCCAGGCTGAACCGCGCCGCCACCTCGGCGACCCGTTCCGAACCCTTGGTGATGACCAGAAAGTTGACCAGGGTCAGGATCAGAAAGATCACCATCCCCACCGCCAGATTGCCGCCCACGACGAAATTGCCGAAGGCCTCGACGATGTCGCCGGCGTCCTGTTCCAGCAGAATCAAGCGCGTCGTGGCGATCGACAGCGCCAGACGGAACATGGTGGTCAGCAGCAAAATCGACGGGAACGACGAGAACGCCAAGGGGCCTGGCAAATACAGCGCGAGCACGATCAACAGACAGGATATGCAAATGTTCAGCGCGATCAGAATGTCCACCAGCCAGGTGGGCAACGGCACGATAAAAATAAACACGATGCCCAGGATCACCACTGCGCCCAGGACTTCGGCACGTTGGGCCATTTTGAGCAGTACAGCGTTGATGGCTGACAGTGCAGTCACGCCGACGCCCCCAGGTCACCGGCAAACTTGATCGGGCCGCGCTCGATCCGCTCCAGTTCCCCCATCACGGCCAAAAAGCTGTCCAGCGCGCCCTGGCGGGTTCGACTGTCAGGCCACAAGGCCAAAGGCAATTGCCGGACCAGAGGGTAAAGCGCGTTGAGAACAATCACTTGCCGGGGGCTCGGGCCACTGCCCAGATCATGCCCAAGTCGCAGGATCTCGCCCGCATCGATGCCGCTGCCGGCATACCCCAGCAGGCGCTGCAAAAGACTGACGGCGTCGTAGCCGATGCCCAGGCGCTGGATCAACGCGTGGCAACCGGCCAACACGGTGCTCAGTTGCCCACAGCTTTGCAGGGCCAGCAACAAGGTGCGCAAACGCGGCGTGGTCATTGACGAAACCAGGACCGCGATGTCGTCAGCCAAGGCTTTACGCATGCTGATGAGCCTGACGGAAAATGTATCGCCGCCGTATACGCCCAACAGCGCCTGCATCATCGTCGCCAGGGATTGGCGCGTGGCCACGCTGGCGTAATAAAGCGCGCGCAGCGCTTGGCGCTCCTGCGGATCACCACCGGCCTCCATCAACGCCGTGGCGAATTTGAGGCCAGCCTGGATCTCCCCTTTAAAGCCCACCGCCAGCATGCCAATAGCATCGCGCGCCAAGGCAGCTTCGGTCGGGCGCACATCATTGTCGGCCTGGGCTTCCAGATGTTTGAGCACCACGTAGGCGCGTGCGGGGTCGCCCTCGGCGAGCTCTACCAGCTTGTCGACACTGGGATGCTGCTGCAATTGGTGCCTGAACCGCCGCGAAATAGTCGCCAGGGACTCCTGAGCAGGATGGCCCAGCTGTTCATAAAGTTGCGCAAGCTGCTCGGTGGGGGGCACGCGAATCGACATCGCGCGCTGAGCGCGGTTGTTGGCAATCACTTCCTGGTCGAAGAGCGAAGCAAGCTCATCAACCTTCGCGGGTGCGGGCGTGGAAACAGGCGCAAAGGCGGATTGATCCAGGCGCTGGGCAGAGGGCGCATCTTTAGGGGATTCGACTTTCATAAGCATGCCAAGACGGGAAGAGTGTGTCCCTATGTGGCAATGCCTACCGATACGGTTCCATCAGAACGCGGCTATCGAGAGGTTTGACAAGACCGGCACAAACCCTCGGCGCTTTTTGCAAACTACTGCGCAATATCTCTCCATTTCAAGATATTTACCTTTAATAATCAGCTAGTTGCGATCTTTTTCCATTTGGCACACCCAGTGCTAAGGGGGTTTCCATCGAACTTATTTCGATAGCGTCTACCCTGAGGAAAAAAACGTGAATATCCCAATTGAAGCTTTAGCGCACCTGGTTGGCAGCTCGCCTCAATTCATGCTCCAACTGACGGACGACCAACAGAAAAAACTCCGGCGTTTTATTCATAAACGCGTACTCAACCCCGAAGATGCAGACGACATACTGCAACTGACTTACCTGGAAGCCTGGCGCAACAGGGAACGCTTCAGTGGTCAGGCGAGCCTCAGTACCTGGATGTGCGGGATTGCTCAGAACCTGGTACGCAACCACTTCCGCCGCCTGTACGCCAAGCCTGTGCACTGCGAATTCGATGAGTCGCTGTGGCATGGGCAGGAGGAAACCAAGAACCTGGATTGGCAGTTCGAGATCAACCGCCGACTGGAGAAAACCCTGACCGCCATCGACCACCTGCCCACAGAAATGCGCAAGACGTTGTACGCCTCACTGGAGACCGACGGCAGCTACCAGGACACCGCCGACGTATTGGACATACCCATCGGCACCGTTCGCTCACGCTTGTCACGCGCGCGTGAACACCTCAAGCGCGTCACGCATAACCCGTCGCAACCGTAAGGCCCTCTAGAGGGTAATTGTTGGGCGGCAGGGATATCTGCCCAACCGAATTTTGCTTCTCTCGTTCACCGCGACGCGATCGCCAACCGCCCGAACACCCCATCCCCTACCGACTGCCTCAGCGCCGATAACAACCTCAGCGGCGAAGACGTCCAGCCCTACCTTTCCCACCTGATGCTCAGCGCTTGCGCTACCGTTCTCGACTGCGGCACGCTCTTGCAACGCCACGATCGACCCCGGATGGCATCTGCAGAAAATCACCACGACGGTGAAGGGTCGCTCAATTGAAAGCCTGCGCCCCACGCGGCCCGACAGGCGGACGAATGACAAGCCACTCGTCGCCAGAGCTGGCGATTCCGGTTAAACAATTGAAAGCGTAGAAAAAATTTCGATAAAAGTGCTTGACGCATTCCCGTTCTACGCGAATAATGCGCGCCACTTGGCTACATAGCTCAGTTGGTTAGAGCATAGCATTCATAATGCTGGGGTCCGGGGTTCAAGTCCCTGTGTAGCCACCAAGTACCGATCCATAGATGTCTATAGCAGTCTATGAATCACCTCAAGAAGCCCGCCTAGTGCGGGCTTTCTTGTTTCTGGCTGTCCACCTCTATCTACCCCTATCCTTCCCCTCCGTGTATGCCCACGTGTATGCTTCATAAATAATTGAACTGAAGGCATACAAGGATGAAACGCACTGATATCAAGCGGCGCCCTCTCGCTGACACTACACTTTCCAGCCTGGAGCCTGAGGCCGGGGCATACCGCGAACTAGACAGCCCAGGGCTGTATTTCAGGGTCAAGCCAAACGGCCAAAAGTCCTGGGAGTTACGCTACAAGAAGCCAGACGGCAAATGGTCATGGCTTGGTCTTGGCGGCTACCCGGAAGTAGGCGGCGCTTTCGCTCGGCAAAAAGCGGCTGATCTACGCGCAGACGCGTCGGAAGGTAAGAACCCGATCACCTCCAAGAAAGCTCGCCAAGCCGCCGAGATCGATGCGGCCAACGACACCTTTGAAGCATTGGCTAGGGAGTGGCACACGTCTCGCCTGAGCGGCTGGGATGCTGGTACGGCCAAAAGGATACTCGGCGCACTTGAACGCCATGTATTCCCCTCGTTCGGTAAACGTCCCTACACCTCAATCATGTCGATGGAGTGGATGGAGCTATTGAGAGGGCTTGAACGTCAGGGGATTCTGGAACAGATGAGCCGTGTGAGGGCTTACTGCAAAGATATTTATGACCTGGCTCGCGTGACCGGCAGAGCAGTCAACAATCCGTTGGAGGGTGTGCATAAATTTCTGTCCTCGGGAAAGGCAGAGAACTACGCCCACGTCTCTCCCGATGAGCTTCCAGGGTTACTCCGAGCGATACGCTCCTACCCCCACGCCAAAGATGTTCAGCTTGGCCTAAGGCTGTTAACCCTGATGGCTGTACGCCCCAGCGAACTCCGAGAAGCACATTGGATAGAGTTCGATCTCGACAAGAGGCTGTGGACCGTTCCAGTCGAACGCAAGGGTCGCAAGAAAGGTCGTGAGCACCTGGTGCCACTATGCGCTCAAGCAATCGAAGCACTACTGGAGCTTCGGCAACTCACCGGCGCTTACACTCTCCTGTTTCCCGGTAGAAGCGACCGCACTAAACCCCGCAGCGATACCGTATTCCTAATGGCACTAAGACGCCTTGGTTACGAAGGGCGCCAGACCGGCCATGGCTTCCGCCACATCGCCAGCACGATCCTCAACGAGCGCGGATATCCGGCTGACCATATCGAGGCCCAACTCAGCCACAAAGCACAAGGTGTTCGAGGGATTTACAACAAGGCTCAGTACCTTGAGCAACGCACACAGATGATGCAATGGTACGCCGATCATCTTGATTCCCTAGAGAACGGAAATGTAGTGCAAGGTCAATTTTGGAAGGCCGTGTGAAGCCGTTAGCACTATACCCCCTCAGAAATGGTGTTACGGGTGTTACGCGTGTTACGCATACCTTTAACCCATTGTTTTTAATGGATATATTTAGCGTTACACGCACTGAAAAACTTCTGAGCACCACGTGTTACATCGAGCAGTCGCGTTACAGAAAGGCCACGCCCGCAACCCTGCTGGCATTGGCGCTTCCAGCCGAAAATCGCTGTAACAGCCTATCGGCGTCGGGGCGGCGGGGAGATCTAAATGGACTTTGAGCGGGGCATCGATGCAGAAGAGCTTGAACTCGAAATCGCAGGCTTCGATATAACGTGCCTGGTGTGGGATCAGGACGACGTCGAGGCAGCCGTTCGCAGTCTTGCGCTGTTTCCGCAATTCAACAACCACTTCAAAGATGCCTTCGATCTGATCAACACAGCCACATCGTTCTGGCTTGAGGAGGGCTCCTACGCTCCGTGTGCAGAGTCGGTAACAAGAACCCTTTATCGACTTCGCGATCCCATTAGCGAGCATGCCAGTTATGCAGAGGCAGGCTCATTGCCCAGTGTCATTCGACGGTTTCTTGGGGTGAGTCATTCCGCAGCAGACTCACAGCTTGCGGCGACCTTTTCCCTGGTACTGGGAACGCAGGCTGTGGAGACGCTTGCAAATTGGCTATTCGACCTTGAACTCACCACTTACGGCATTGATGCAGACCTGATAGAGCAGCTGAAACATGACTCACCCCGCCAGTACCTTGCCCTGATCGAAAAAGAGCGGGACCGCAGCAGCGGAAACGAGATCAGGGCACGAGAAGAGTTCGCGACGTTGCTAGGCGAGGCGAATCAGGCGCTGCTGATGGCGAGTCTTTATCGCCAGGTGGAGCAGATGGATGTGTTTAAAAAAGGCTTCAACACATCAAGCCTGATGCATCGAATTCTCGACGATGCCTTGTCGACAAAGGCGACGAGAAGGGGCCAGGAAGCAGGTAATGGGAACCGAAACCCCAGTTCCGCAATACAGACCTTGGCTATGGATAGGCGGGCAAAAATCAAAGCTGCTGCAGAGCAAATCATTAACGGTCGGAAAATTGAAATGCGAAGTCTGTCCGATGCTGAACTGACCAATATTCTTTCCGAACGGAAGGGCCACGGCACAAAAAAAACCATTCGAGAGCATTTGACCGCTCTGGGCCTAAGACCACTGAAATAAAAAAGGGAGCGGACACAGTCCACTCTCCCTCCCCTGCGTAGCGTATGACCCGTTGTCTCAATTAACAAAGGGTTAGCTCGCTATGACTACCGTATTAAAAGCAATTCCCTCGCATGATCCCTCCATGACCCTCATCCGCATGCCGGAGGTCATTTCAATCGTAGGGCTCGCACGCCCAACTATCTACAAGCTGATGCGTCAACCTGAAAGCGGATTCCCGTTGCCGGTAAAGCTGAGTAACAGCAATGCCCGAAGCGCTCCGGTTGCGTGGGTATTGGGGGAAGTTCAGGCATGGACACGGGCACGCATCGCTGCCCGCGATCAGGTGGCAGCATGAAAAACCGAGTCGCCAACAGGGCCATCTTGCAGCCCTTTTCTGTACTCAGAAAAGTCGGTTTCTCATCGCGCGGTATGCAGCGTTTTGAGCGCCACCGTACAGAGCAAAAAAGCCTGAACCGGGACGTGATGGTGATGCGATGGGCAGATGGCATCTGGTGCGCATTGTCAGTTCCGTGCCAAGTCCCTCAAGCAATCATCGTCGACGAAGGCCAACAAATCGCCGCCTACGAAGATGCACGCGCCTGCCTCGAAAGCGACTTCTTGCCCTTTGTTTCCCTGCGTTGGGAAGTCCATGCCTGAAATGAAAACGCCCCCGGCGGCAACCGGAGGCGTTGAGGTAAATCTACATGCCTGATCAATTTATGCCGCATCAAAAAAATCCGCAAGCCACCTGCACAGTTGCACTTTCCAAAAACGGGCGTTACTCTCTGGCCGTCGCTGCAAATTCAGCGACCGGGTGTAGGAACCCGCAAAGGTACAGGCGCACCAGCGCCCAATTCACAATTGCAGGCGTTTTTTTTCGCCTGCAATCAAGTGTCATGGCGGCTGTGTGCGGGCAGGCTTCGGCCTGGCCGGGTTCCTGTATCTCCGGTATTCCTACCCCGCACATAGCTGCCACCCAATCCCGTAGGAAGGATCGTGGCAGCTCTCAAAAAGATATGGGAGCTCCACACATGCACGCCATCAATCCGCCCAAAATTCGCGCCGCCGCTCACCGAGCGATGGCTCTCGCCGCTTTACACGCCAACTCCAGCCTCGCTACACGCCTCTCCCGCTACAACGCCCATATGTCCAAAGCTCGCGCCCTGGAAGCCGCAGGGGGTGCCCAATGAGCATGCTCCCAGGTTTTTCACTGCCCGAGGACCTACTCTGCGTCAGCCAGGACGCCGAAGCCGGTATTCCCATCGACGCCATCACCTGCGCCCTCGACCGTGCCGATTCAGTTCTGATGCTGCTGGAAGATCATTTAGACGGCGATAAACCCGTGCTCTCCAACCGCGTGCTGTCATCCGTTATTTGGGACGTACGCGGCACCTTGGGCTTGATCAAAACACTCGCTTTGTACGGTGATGCCTCCTCTGTGCCAATGGGTCAGAAAGGCGGTGCCCTGTGAACACTGCCAACACTCTCGGGCGTGCGCAATTCTCATGCGTTGCCAGCGGTACTCAAAAGCTGTTTAGGGTCAATGCAGGCGTGCCTATCGAGGACGCACTCGAGGCCATATCGCTGTTTCAGTACTACGCCAATCAACTGACCCTCGACGCAGCCATGAGTAACGAGGGCGAGCGGATCAGCTGGCCTGCTCTCTACCTAGGCGAAATGGCAAAAGCGCTGATTGATGACGTCAACGACGCGCTGTATGCAACGAGGACAACGCCATGACTCAGCGCACCGGCAACACCTCAAAACACCCCAGCTTTGCCGACGTAAAAAGCGCTGCGCTGAAGAACATCGACCGCGTACTTGCTCGCTGGCTACCAAACGGCAAACGCGTCGACGGCGGCAAGGAATACACCGCACCGAACCCGACGCGCACGGACAAACGTGCAGGCTCACTCAAGGTCAATTTGATCAAGGGCACCTGGGCGGACTTTGCCACAGGCGATAAGGGCGGTGACCTCATAGACCTCGTGCGGTACATCGACGGTGGCACGGTCGTTGAGGCCTGCAAAAAGCTGGAGGATCTGCTCAGTGTTTCCGCTGGCTCTGCGACTGCCAAAAGCGCACCGCCCAAGAGCGCTACGCCGGAGTGGATTGCGATTCAACCGATCCCGGCCGAGGCCATGAACAGGTGCCCAGCCAAACACCGGCAACACGGTGTCCCGTCCAAGGTGTGGATCTATCGGGATGTGCAGGGCCAACCGGTCATGCCGCTATATCGATTCGACTTGAGCACAGATGAAGACGGCAAACCGCGAAAAGTCTTTGCGCCGTTGACCTGGTGCAAGCGCTCCGATGGACAAACCACACAATGGCGTTGGCAAGGATTGCCGGAGCCTCGGCCATTGCTGCGCCTGGATGAGCTGACACAGCGCGCCGATGCGCCAGCGGTGTTGTGTGAAGGCGAAAAGGCCGCTGACGCCGCCGCTGAACTGATGCCCAACTACGTAGCCACCTGCTGGCCGAACGGCTCCAACTCTTGGCACAAGGCCGACCTGACGCCGCTCAAAGGGCGCGCTGTGGTTCTGTGGCCGGATAACGATGTCAGCGGCAAGACCTGCATGGACGCCATCGAGATCAAGCTGATTGAGCTGGGCGCGGCGTCAGTACAACGAATCTCGCTCGACGTGTTCAAGCTCAAGCCCAGCAGCAAAGGCGGCAAGCCGACACTCGTCAAAGGCGGGAAATGGGCAGACGGCGACGATGCAGCGGATGCATTAGCCAAAGGCTGGACCGCAGGCCACGTCGCCGAGCTGGTGCGCAGTGGCGAGTTTTTCGGCAGTGTTGCTGAGCCCACCGAGCCTCAAGAACCAACGACCAAGGCACCCGCCAAACGCCCTGCGAAATCGAAAAATGACCTGTTGCCGGGCGGCTTTCGCCTGACGTCTGAAGGGGTATTCTATTCCGGCGATGATGGTGAGGCGCGCCCCGTGTGTTCGCCTCTCGAAATCATCGCTCGCACTCGCGACGACAAGGGCCACAACTGGGGTTTGTTGGTCGAGTTCGATGACCCGGACGGCGCCAAAAAACGTTGGAACATTCCGGCCCGAACCATGACCGGCGACTTCGGCAAAGATGTACTCGGGCCACTGGTAGACATGGGTCTGCGACTGGCCGGAAGTCGGTCGGGGCGCAATGCCCGCAACGACCTACAAAGCTATCTCGGCGGTTTCGACAGCGCCGAGCGCGCACGCTTGGTGACGCGCTTGGGCTGGCACGACAACGCCTTTCTTTTGCCCGAACAGCAAATCGGCTCACATGCCGAACACCTGCATTTTTATGAAGCCGGTGCCCAGCTCCCACCGATCAGCGAGGCGGGTTCTCTGGAGCAATGGCAGCAGCAAATCGGCGCGCTGTGCGTGGGTAACCACCGCCTGGCGTTTGTCGTTTCTGTGGCCTTTGCAGGGCCTCTGTTGAATATGCTCGGTCATGAGTCGGGCGGCTTCCACCTGTATGGCGACAGTTCCGGGGGCAAGACCACCCACCTGCAAGTCGCCGCCTCGGTCTATGGCGGTCCGCGCCTGGTGCGTTCATGGCGCTCGACAGATAACGCACTGGAGTCCATCGCCGCAGCACACTCAGACGGCCTCCTTGTGCTGGATGAAATCGGCATGTGCGACCCGCGCATTATCGGCGAAACGGTCTACATGCTCGGCAATGGCACCGGCAAGGCCCGGGCGAATGATCGAGGACAAGCGGGCCGACAGGTGCAGGAGTGGCGCTTGCTGTTTCTCTCGACCGGCGAGAAGACGTTGGCGCAGCACATGGCGGATGCCAACAAGGAGCTGAAAGCGGGTATGGAGGTGCGCATGCTCGCCGTGCCTGCCGATGCGAGCAAAGGTCTCGGCATGTTCGATGTGCTGAACGGTTTTGAGGATGCTGCTGCACTCTCCGATGCGCTCAAGGCCCGTGTCGCCAAATACTACGGCACACCCCTCACCGCCTTCCTGCACGCACTGTGCGCGCCAGGGGAAATGCTCAGATGGTCAGTGATCGTGCGCCGCACGGTGGAGCAGTTCATCACCAAAAACCTGCCCGCCTCGGCCAGTGGTCAGGCCCAGCGTGCAGCCCTTCGCTTCGGCCTCGCCGCAGCGGCCGGAGAGTTGGCTACCGCCTTCGGCGTCACCGGCTGGCCGGACGGTACAGCCACGACCGCCGCACGTGTGTGTCTGCATGCGTGGCTAGCCGAGCGTGGCGGCGCCGGAAATTTCGAGGGTGATGCGATTTTGGCGCGACTGAGACAGGTCATCGAGCGCTTTGGAGAAAGCCGCTTCACCCGTTGGGAATCTGCCGCCGCCAAGATCGATGAACATGGCCCACGCACGATTGATCGGTTGGGCTTTCGCAAGACGTTGGAACACGGAATGGGCGACGCCCTGCACACCACCAACACCTACTACGTACTGCCGGAAGCCTGGAGGGCCGAAATCTTCAAGGGTATGAATATCAGTGCGGTGAACAAGGAGCTGCTGCAACGGGGCGTGCTCGAGCCGGGAAGCGACGGAAAGGCGTACAGCTTGATTCGCCTACCCGGGTTAGGGCCTCAACGCTGCTACGTGGTGAAGACCGTTCCAGCAACGGGTGAAGGCGAGGCCAAGGCCGCTTGACGGCATGCCTGCTGAAAGAGGTAGCGCCGGCTCATTACCGGCCTAGCCAGCCGTTCGACAACCATCCCTATCAACCGCAGTACCCAGAGACAATACAGATGAACACTATCCAAGAAATGAAAGACCGCCGCGACACACTCATCCTCGAAATGGAGAACATTCAGCGCGACCTGGCGCCGCTCGAAGAAGCGCTGGAAAGCCCAGAGGTTATCCAGCAGGGCCATGAACGGGCTGTGCAGAATGAAATCAACGATCACACAAGACGCATCTACTCGCGAGGTCACGAGATCCACCTCCTGAATCAAAAGATAGATCGCCTTGAGGCACTGGCGAACCGTGAAAGCTTGGCTGCGGGTTACATCAGCGCGATGGCGACCTGGAAAGCCGACGAATTGGAACTCAACGAAAAGCGCAGCAGCATCGAGACCCGGTTGCAGCAGGTCCGCCAGAGCGATCAGGAAGACATGGCAAAAGCTCGACAAGCTGAGACAGACGCAGCCACCGCTTATGCGCAGGCTGTCGCCTGGGGCGATGTGGAGGGCGAGAAAGCCGCTAGCGCGGGAGCTCAAAAGGCAGCCAAAAACCTAACGGCTGCGGTTGAGCATCACCGCCGCCAACATCTGCTCATCACGGCGCTGGAGCAGGAGCTGGTGACGATTGACCTGCACATCACGGAGGCACAAAAAGAACACGCCAAGATCGAGAACAAAGCAGCGCATCTCGCGAACACGGTGCTGGAAGAAAAGTGGAACGCGGCCGCGAAAGCACTGCTGGAAACCGGCGGTAAGTTGTGTGCTGCACGAAGACTAATTAATCGAGATCCGGTTGCGCTGCTGAAGTTGGACATCCCGGAACAGGGCGATCGCTTCGGAAGCTGGACCTATCGAGAACTTGTAGATCGGTCACATAATTATGATTTAAAGGATCTGCTAGAAGTATAGAAAAAATACGCGTCACAGCAGCGAATAGAGGCTGTGACGCAGTCTAAGCACATAGCAATAAAACACTAAATATAGCTCTCTGATAGAGCTCCACAACCAATTGAAAAGCTGAACAACTTAAAAAAGTCGGAATACTAGCCCCCCCTGAAAAACAATAGAAACAAGTTAAAATATTTATAAATAAAACATCTGAATTACTTTGTTAAATCCAAAGTAATGTCAAAACCCAAAAAAAGAACCCCCACAACTAATTAGAGAAAATCATTCCCGAAATCTCCCGCTTGTAAGAGCACCATTTAGCCGACGAATACAAACCGCAAGCCATTCATTATCTGCAATTTGAGACCAATCAATCAGTTGACTTACCCTCTCTGATACCACATCAGCATCAAACATTATGTCGAGTGTGTCACGTCCACACATCAGGCCAGGTGGAACCATGAGTGCCGCCAGAGAGTAAATAGCGTCTGGACTTATCAACTGATCAGTGAAGTTGGATTTAAGCTCCTCATCCCAAAGCTCACTATTGATAATGCAGTACATTGCTTCAGTATCCGGCAACCTTCGAAGTGCAATACCATCCATAATAGCCACTCGGTATCGAGGTAGTTCCCGGTCACGCAATGCGATGGTCTCATTCAAATCATATATTGGATCACTGTTCTGGTGCTCATGAGGGGTAAGCCCATAAGCAAAGAGATGTCGCCTTAAAAGCAACGGACTGATTAAGAGATCTCCGCTTTCAATCAGCGACTCCATAATATTTTTGAAACGACTAATCCCTCCTCTCCCAGAATGAGCTAGTCGCCAAAGCATTGAACCAGTATCGTCAACATACCCACGCTCAACCTCTTCGTTTACGATCCAATCATGATCACGAGCTAACACTTTTGAGAGTGCGCCCCAAAAAACTTGATCACCATTCTCGGGAAGCATATGCGATAGGTCAGCAACTCTGTCTAGTAGGCTTTCAAAAAGATTCGCACGCTGTAAAGACCTTAGCTCAGCAACCAACTCTTCCTGGTCTACTATGGCCCAGATTCTTTCAACCTGCGCCCTTGAAAGCTGCGTGGGAGGATTTCCTAAATAAAGCAGTCTAGTGAGGTTTCTACGCTTCGATATCCTATCACCAGGCGACGCTCCGGCAGAAGATTCAGGAGCATCACTAAATCTCGGAAAGACTAGACGCAACATGTCAATGTAGCTCTCTGGACATGGCCCCAATAGATCAACTAAAGTTTCATGAGTATCCCCATGCTCTCGTCGCCAGCGCTGCCTTCTGATTTGCTCTTCCGCGCTTGGATCACTGACAAAGCATTGAATCTTGTCAGATATAATCTGACGAACACCAGGAGCCTTAGTAACTATCCAACTATAGGCCAAAAGATCGAAACAACAGATTTCACCACGCACAATCTCTTCCAACACTGAGTACGCACCAACCAATCGCTTAATTTCGCGAGGAGTTCGTAAAGTAATAATTAGCTGATTAAATATTTCGGATTGATACGCAGAGAAAATTTCAGGAATCACGACACCATTACTTTGCATAGCACGCTTCAAGAGGTCTCGCGAGTCGTCCTCAAATAATCGCCGCAAAGGAATGGGAAACTGAATAATTTTTTCTAGATAGCTCTCACCGGAACTTCTTCTCTCCAAATAGCTACTACCTCTACCCAAAGCCTGAGCTACCCTCTCCGGGTCATAAGCGACAAGATAAGAAATACCCTTTATATCTCCAACCGCTTTAATAAGTTGTGCAACAGCTCGCACTTCCTCATCTTCAACACGATCTAGTTCATCAATTAAGACCACGACAGCGAATTTTTCGCTTGCGAGCTTAGCCTCCAAACTCTCCCGCTCCTGACGTGCAGATAACTCTCGAGGTTTTGCTATCGAATTGATAAGTTTCAAGAACCATTTACTAAAAAATCCTGAAGCGCCCCCCCCACCTGCAACAAGATCAATAAGCCGAGCAGTCGTAACCCCAACATATTCTATTGAGGCTTTATAACGCTCTAGCTGACGAACTAAAGCTCCCGCCTTTTCACTAGGACTAGTTCCTAACGCGTCTCTTAAAACATTAAAATAGGCTTCTACTAACTCATCCCGACCCTTGAAGAGCCAGGGATTGAGAGTGGCGACTGCAACATGATCTAACCCCTGAAGCTCACGTGCGACAAGATTAAGAACGCTCGACTTACCTAATCCCCACTCACCCGTAAGCCCAACTACAAAACCCGTAGAACTGCGTGATTCAACAGCACCAGCGATTGAATACTCGGTATGCACTAACGCTTTAACCAAACTTGTTACAAACACTCCTCGCTCTAATGCATCCGAACTAGGGTGTTCAATGGCGCGATCTTGCCTAGCTGTGTGATCGATATCTCTCAAGTTAAACAGTCCCCATAGAAAAATTAAAACATCTCAACTAGCCGCCACTATAAAACATTTAATCATTAAACATATAACTCGCGAACACAAAATTCAAACGGCAACAACACCTAAAACCTAACACATTAAGAGCCAAAAAAAACTATCAGAAACTTCTTCAAACACGACTATTTACCCTGCCTGAATCTACCTCCGAAAACCTATCCCTGGCACACCGACTATGCCTTATACCTATACAAAACCAGGTCAGACAATCTAAAACAACCTAAATTATTGGTTTTTCTTCATTGAATACTGTACACCTAACCTAAATGATCTTTTCACTTCTGGCAAACAACTGCCATCGCAAATTTCCTTCCAAAGATCGATTCCAGGATGCCGCTTAAATACACCTTTATTCTTCGAAGACCACGCAGACATGGTGCCCGCCAATGTACCAACCGCTGCCTGTAAGTCAGGCCTGGAAACCTCTTCGATCCCGACAACTTCAATATGTACAGGTAGAGATATTGTTTCAGCCCATACGGCGAGGCTTTCCGCTAACAACTCGATTTCGCGCTCCTGAAAAACGCTGGGAAACTGCATAATCAAAAAACTAACTCTCTCGACAGCGTCGAGCAGAGCTCTTTCAGATCTAAACACTATTCGATAAATAAGCTGCATCAAAAGCTTGTTGTCGATTTTTTTCTCTAGAGATTGCGCAAGCGCATAAAGATTATGCACACCTCGAATCGCACATTTAATTCTAATCTCTTCACCGCTATTCAAATCACTTTGCAATAACTCTTTAATCTCATCCTCTTTTTCCGGCAGGATGAAATAAAAAGCAGAGAGAGCTGTGTCCGCACAAATATTGTAATTCCTGACATCAAGAATCCACCTATAAACCCTGAGTAAAAACTCACGTGGCAATACGAAGTTTGACGTCCCAATAACTCGTAACACGAAATTCCCGAAGCATCGTGCTCCGTCGAACCTGACTTCATCAAAGCGCAAACTTTCCTCTTTTACAGTATCCCACCAGCTTACTAATTCCTCAAAAAGTTCAAAGACCTCATCTTCACTCCAGACAACCAAACCATTCGCCTCGTTTATGAGTTGCACCGGGGGCTTAGATGACATAACGATATTATTGAGGCGTTCAGACGGAAATTCGCCTTGAGAACTCAATACAAATCGTCCGCCCTCCTCCCTCAAACTACTCAACAAAGGTTGATTGAGCAGATTCTTCTTAAAAAGCTCTAAAAACGTTCGCTCATTTCTTTTTGGAAGATGGAGATAATTGAAAGGATGTAAATCAACTGGTAGCGCATATTTTTCAACATTGATCCATAGTAATTCACGTAGTTTTTTTATGTGCTCGCTATCTAAAAGCGCCGCAGAATTCAGCATAGTTAATCGCCATATTGCCGAACTTCGCGCATCTCCGTCCAAACTGTATATCTTGCGAAACAGCCAACTAATAGACTCATCCAACTCCGAGGATGATATCCCTCGATCTTTTATCTGCAACCGCTGCACAGGAAGTTGACTCATGGGGTCTACCCAGCCGAAGCGATCTCTAGATTTGCTTCCTTCAAACTCACGGAATGGGGCTTTGAGCAAATCAGGTAGCCAGCCCATAAGTTGATTATCGTCAGCAGCGTCATAAATCCGGGTGAGCCATTTATGACATACAGAGTTAATAGCTGGAGCAGAAATATTTGCCAACGTTGAATATATCTTTAGCGCTAACCTAAAATTGTGATCCAGCTCATCCGACGACAACTTGAAAGACACTCTAGAGAGCACCTCAGGCAGGCCAGACACTAATCGATCCTCAAAAATCTCTTGATGCCTAGAGATATAATACTTTTTTGTATGGCGCTCAAATATAGTTAAACACCACGCGTTAATCCTTCGAGCAAGCGCCACGTCAAGAGACGCAACTTGCGTACGGCCTAAAAATGCCGGATTTTCGGAAAGCTCTTTAATTTGACGCGACCTAATCATAAGTGCCGGACTCCAGAAACTTATGTAAGGCTGTATAATTTGAACCGCTTTTTCTAAATATCCTCCAACAAAATTTATTCCATGACAATACATTGGCACACCAACATGCTCAAAATGTCTCAGATAAGAAAAAGCAGGCCTTGCAGTGCCTGCCACGCCCCCACTGAAGCGTATTGAGTGATGAACTACCCTTGGATCAAATCCTGCTTTACGAACCTTCCCTGTTGGACTCGGATGAACAGACATCTCCGCCAAGGAGTTTTCTAGCTCCTTCTGTATCTCCCATGGGTTGCAATCCCAAGCTTTAAGCTCTTGCCATCGCTGTCCAAACTCAGAGCTGTCAAAATAGTGAAAGCTCCTATTCAGACAACAGATGAGATAAGTACACCACCCTTCAAGCGACATGAGTTCAATATTATCGCCTTTATTTTTTGAACTCTTACGTATTCCATTTAGCGTTACCTCAAGTAGCACCTTCGACTCTTGTACTTCTCCAGCTTCAGCTAAAAGGCTTGCTTTCCACAACTGAGCCTGAGGCACTCCTTCCCGCGGTTGCCATGCAATAAGATCTTCAAGATCTTCGTCCAACCTCACATTCCAAGCTGAATTTAATAACTTTTCATAAATAAATCTATCAGATGTAATCTGATTAGCCTCAAGAACCTCACTGATCATCGAGGATAGCTTTTTCCACCGAACGTCATCATATACTTCTCTAGCCTCCCGCATTACATCCAGAGAAACATCTAACCATGAATTTATAAGCCTCTGAGGTGATATCTTCCCAAAGATCTCACTCTCCAATCTTTCACTTTTAAAGCTGTCACTCTTAATGTTTTCATAAATTTTTACCAGGTCGGCATCAAATATCGCTATAAAGTCTTGAAAAAGCGGCATAAGACACAAGTTAAAGCGCCACACTAACTCTTGCACGCAAAGCAATTTATCCACTGCTGATAAGCTCGGAAGTATTTTGACTAGCTCCGTTAACCAAGAGACGGTCCCGTTCCACAACCTATCGCGTTTTTGTTTTGGAGCGGTGACCCATCCAGGATACGACAATCTCTCATAAGCCCAAGCTTGCATTAAAGCCTTTAGCTGCTCTTCACTGATCGACTCAGATGTATGATTTTTTTGGGGAAGAGGAGGGCCGCTTTTCTTCTCAGAGAGAGATAACGGCTTTGCCGATATCACTTTTACTTTGGGTTCAAGCTCAAGCCAATTTTCTGGCCTTTGAGGCGCAGCTTCGGCTAGCGACTCGAGAAACCAAAGTATAGATTCGTAATGTTCGTCTCGCCTAAACATAGGACATAAATCAATGGGAGTGACGCCCCTTCGACTAAGTAGTAAGCGATCCGTATTGGATAAATTTAAAGGTCCAACTAAATATATAGAAGAATGCCGATCTTGTAATTCGTCGCGAATCCAACCCGTCCATGCAAGAAAATTAGGATCATCACCCGAAAAGCCAAGAAGAACAAAACTATTTTCGAGCAGGGACTGTTGTACTGTATTTACAAAGGGTGCTGAGTCCTTTGGGTATTTCCTGTAGTGCTCTTCTGCTATAACTAAACGACCAGTACTAGCAAATGAGCCATGCAATTTAAATATCCGCGGAGATAAAGATCCGGGAAGCTCGGCAAAACTTGCAATTGTCTGGTAGGATCTACCTAAATCTTCAGTACGTTCTAAAAGAGTATCGTAATTTGTAGTAAAAATATCATTCCAAGGTAAAGCCAATAATTTTCTGTGTAACAGTCCTGGAATGTGATCATCATCAGGGTTCATTTTTCGAATAAGGGTGTCCAATCGAGCGTATCCGAACGCAGCCTCATACTTACTTGCTAACCGAAGATAATTCTCACTTAGAAAACGCTGCGTTCTATAATTTTTATCATCCTCGGAAGCATTGGCCTCAATTGGGTAAAGCTCGTCAAACATCTTCTTTACAAGTTCGCTCCAGGTTGGAAAGCGTGACGCTACTCCAGGTAGGGGCTGGGAGTTTAGGCTAAAGCCCGCACCGACCATCACAGCAGATCTTGAGCGGGGCCACCTCCATAAGTCTTTCTGGAGCTGTAAGATATGGAGTTGATCGTTAGTACTCATCGTTTGATCCTTCAAAACGTATCTTGTCGATGTCAGGAATGCCTTAGGTTGAAGGCCCTAGCATGAAGGCGAAACTTTTAGTTCAAATTCGCAACGGCAAACCGTCATGGCTATCAAGCAGCCCGGAATTACCGCATCCAAATCTCAATAACCCATGCTAGTCAGGGAAAGGCTCGGATGGCAAATCAATATCACACATTAGCCTTTATTTTCGGAACGCCTCATAGCTTTTGAAAGGGGCTTTCTTCTTGCGCAATTCAAACCCCTCGGCACACCTCCACTAGCTACTTAGAGTGGTTCTGCGCTCTTCAGACAAGCTAGAGCCACGCGCACGCTCACATCAGCGCTCCACGCGTGAGCACACTAGATGCATACCCCTGTTAGGCTTGGTCAATTTCGAGCTGGAAAGATGGAAAAACCTTTGAATCATTCGGAGAAAGCGGCCAGCACACCCCGCCATGCGCGGGCGCCATGAAAGGGTCGCCGATCCAAACAAACTCAATGAAATCCATGATCAGCCAACGCACTGCGCGGGACGCAGTGATGGGCAGGGTTAACGGCGGATGGCGGTATGCGCACGCTATCGGGGAACTGGGCGGAACAACATCGCGCACAATGCCGTTATGCTCCCGCAATGAGCAATCGTGTACTTGGATGCGTCTGAAGGCTGTAGGACGATTTGCCGATGCGATAGGGCTGCTGGGTTCAAAGTAGGTCTGTGATAGGCGAGCGTTTAAAGGCCAATTGCAATGTACCGACCAAATCTGGCGCACGCTCAGTGATCTATTCCCTATGGTGAAGACGGTTCGCATCCCCGTTGGTAATCCACCTGTTCGGCGGTCCAATTAACTGCACCGGCTCGAAAACATTTGTTCTTGAGAGGTCATATGGCGTCACTCCAAAGAGCGTCTGTACCGATCCAATGGAGCATTTTAGGAGTAACACCGAATGAACGTGTAACACGCACGTGAAGCAAAATAATAGGAATGTGTAACGGCCATAAAACCTTTATAAATCAACAATTTATAATTATTCGTAACGAGTGTAACACCCGTAACGTGGTTTTATGAGGGTAACCCCTGAGCCCCATTGGTAACTGGACCTCCAGCGAGGGGAGATCGATGATACTCTTCTAATCGATACGGTCGGGGTGCCCTGCACATTTCGGTTTGGCACGGGTCGGAAACCCGCCAAATCGTGTTAGCGGAAAGTCACGCAGCATAGTGAACAGGTGAGCCAGGTGAACTCCAGTTCACCTGTGCATTTGCCCTACCGTTTGAGCGATTCGAGAGCACTGTTACCGGTCCGGTAACGATACCCTCTTTTCTTCAAAATCCTTTCAATTTCAACGATTGAAATTTCAGTAACTTCAAACGCCTCCCACTAACTCGATCCCGCGGGTTTCATGCCCCGTGGTATGAGAAAAAGCTCAGGGTCCCCAGCGATTTTTTGCCTGTTTATCCCGTCGGGAATGACTTAGTTAACGAAGGCATACGCCCCTTGGATAACGTCGCGTGGCGGAAAGCTGTTACATGTGAATAGAAAAACCTAAAGACCGAATTGCAATAGCCTTTGTGCCAGCTACTCTGGAGCGGAAAGCAGCACGCCTTACTGATCAGCGAGCGTTACCTGGGGGTGACTTTTGGTAAACGTCCACGCAGAAGCGAGTTACTAGCAATGCCTAAATTCATCATCAATAAGCGTCCCCAAACCAACGGCGATTACGAGATCCACAACGATACAGCTGGGTGTAAGTTCATGCCTTTACCCGTCAATCAAATAGACCTAGGTTTCCATTCGACCTGTAGAGAAGCGTTGGCGGATGCCAAGCGGCATTGGCTAAACAGTAGGATCAATGGGTGCTACTTTTGTTGCCATGATTGCCATACAACATGAATGCACGTCTTCTGCTGGCGATTGCGATTGATGCTTCCGAAAGGGGCAACAATCACGGGCGTGTATGCCCATGTGTATGCCTAACTCGCTAGCAACGAATAAAACCCTTTAAAACCAGATAGTTGAAGATCTAGTTCAAATGACTGTGTACCACCAAGTACTAAAAACGGCTTACCGAAAGGTAAGCCGTTTTTTTATGCCTGAATAAAAGCCCTCAGGCATACTCGCCCCCAACCACAAGGAGGCGATTGGTGAACACGCACTTCCCCACCCACGGCATTGCCACCGAACGGCTGATACTGCAAGCCGCCCAGCCGTCTCACGCTCGCGCCCTGCACACCTACCTGCTGCAAAACCGCGCTTACCTGCAACCCTGGGAACCCACGCGCGACGATGACTTCTTTGCACTTGACGCCATCACTCAACGCCTCGAAACCATGGCCGAAAAGACCGCCAGCGGCGAAGCGCTGCACCTGCTGATACAGCGCGACGGTCAGATCATCGGCGCCTGCAATTTCACCCACATCGTGCGCGGTGCGTTTCAAGCCTGCCACCTGGGCTACGCGCTGGACGAATCGGCTCAGGGCCAGGGGCTGATGCACGAAGCGCTGAAGGCTGCAATTGCCTATGGGTTCGATGCCATGAAACTGCATCGAATCATGGCCAACTACCGCCCCGAAAATGCACGCAGTGCACGCCTGCTGGAACGGCTGGGGTTTGAGCGCGAGGGTCAAGCGCGGGCCTATCTCAAGATTAACGGCGTGTGGGCGGACCACGTGTTGACGTCGCTGATCAACCACGCAGAGAGCGACTGATGAGCCTCAGCGTATTCGCCATCATCCTTTTGGGCGCCGCGCTCCACGCCACTTGGAACGCCGTGGTCAAAGGCGGCGCCGACAAGCTGTTGACCACCTGCATGATCGCCTCCGTCGCCTCGTTGATCGCGTTGGCCGCCACCCCGTTTCTGCCGCTGCCGGCAAGAGAGAGCTGGCCGTTCATCGGCGGGTCGGTGATTCTCCAAGTGCTGTATTTCGTGCTGGTGGCCTCGACTTACCGCATTGCCGACATGAGCCAGACCTACCCGATCATGCGCGGCACAGCGCCGCTGCTGGTGGCGACGGTGAGCGTGTTTGTGTTGGCCGAGCCGCTCTCGACCTCCGCCTGGCTTGGCATTGCGGTGATCTCACTGGGCATATTGAGCATGGCCCTGGCGCCTTCTTCAGGGCCAAGAAAAGGCTTGGTTCTGGCGCTGATCAACGCCGGCGTGATCGCCAGCTACACCCTTATCGACGGCTTGGGCGTGCGCAAGTCCGGTGCGCCTGTGGCCTACACGCTGTGGATTTTCCTGCTGACCGGCGTCCCGCTGGCGACGTGGGCGTTAGCTTCGCGGCGCACGCTGTTCTGTGATTACCTCGCGCGTAACTGGCGCTTGGGCATCGTCGGTGGTGTGGGCACGATCGCCTCGTATGGCCTGGCGCTGTGGGCCATGACCGCAGCCCCCATCGCGACCGTGTCGGCCCTGCGCGAAACGTCGATCCTGTTTGGCGTGGTGATCTCGGCCTGGGTGCTCAAAGAGCGTCTGACCCGCGTGCGCATCCTGGCCGCGTGTGTGATCGCCGCCGGGGCGATGGTGTTGCGCCTGGGATGAGCGAGACTCATGCGCTCAAAAAAACGCCGCATCTGTATTTTGACGCTTCACAGACCCACTGTTAGTGTCCAGCCTCCCTACTCGGAGTGCCCTCGATGAAACTGGATATCTATCAAGTCGATGCTTTCAGCCAACACCCCTTCGGCGGCAACCCGGCGGCAGTCTGTCCGCTCACCGAGTGGCTGCCCGACGAGCAACTGCAGAATATCGCGGCTGAAAACAACCTCTCCGAAACCGCCTACTTCGTACCCCGTGGCGATTTCTATGAGTTGCGCTGGTTCACCCCGGAGGTCGAAGTGGACCTGTGTGGCCATGCCACGCTGGCCGCAGCCTGGGTGCTGATTCATCAATTGGCGGATGCACCGAACGTATTGCGCTTTGCCACCCGCAGCGGCGAGCTTCGCGTGACGCGCAATGGCGACGAACTGGCGATGGACTTCCCGGCCAAACAGCCCCAGCGCTGCGAGCCGCCAAGCGGCATGTTGAGCGCATTGGGGATTGAGCATGCCGAGGTGTTTGCCACCGACGACTACCTCGTGCTGGTCGACGACGAAGCTCAAGTCGCCGCCCTGACGCCGGACTTCGCGCGCCTCAAGGGCCTGCCCAAACGCGGGATTGCGGTGACGGCCAAAAGCACGCGGTTTGATTTTGTATCCCGTTGGTTCGGCCCCAACGTGGGCGTCAATGAAGACCCGGTCACAGGTTCGGCGCACACCTCGCTGGCGCCCTTCTGGGCCGAGCGTTTGGGTAAGTCGCAGTTGACCGCCGAACAAGGCGGCAAGCGCCGTGGGCAACTGCGTTGCGAGCTCAAGGACGACCGCGTGATTATCTCCGGCCACGCGGTGCTCTACCTGCAAGGCACGATATACCTGTAAAAAGCCTTAACCCAAGGACAACAGATCATTCTCAAAATGAACGGAGTTCAGCGCGTGTTTTCGATTTCCCGCCGTCAACTGTCAATGATTGCCGCCGCCCTCGCCCTGGCTGGCTGCCATACCCCCGTCAATGAACAACCGCCCGCGCCGGAGCTGGGTTCGGGTTATCGCACCGACCTCACCACCCGCCACGCCGAGCGCCATATGGCCGCCGCCGCCAACCCGCTGGCTGCCGAAGCCGGGCGCGAAATGCTGCGCCAGGGCGGCTCGGCCATCGACGCGGCGATTGCGATGCAGGCCGTGTTGACCCTGGTGGAGCCGCAATCATCCGGCATCGGCGGCGGCGCGTTCATCATGCTGTGGGACGGCAAAACCGTGCACGCGTATGACGGCCGCGAGACGGCGCCCGCGGGAGCTACCGAACGCTTGTTCCTTAAAGCCGACGGCACGCCGATGGCATTTCCCGAGGCGCAGATTGGCGGGCGTTCGGTTGGCACGCCAGGCGTGTTACGCGCGCTGGAGATGGCACACAAAAAGACCGGCCACCTGCAATGGGCCAAGCTGTTTGAACCGGCGATTCGGCTGTCCGAGCAAGGCTTCGCGATTTCCCCGCGCCTGCACGCGCTGATCGCTGCCGACCGTTACATCGCGCAATCGCCCGAGATGGCGGCGTATTTTCTGAATGCCGACGGCACGCCCAAAGCTGCCGGCACGCTGTTGAAAAACCCGGCGTTGGCCAACGTGTTCAAGCGCATCGCCAAGGAAGGGCCGGACGCGTTGTACCAAGGGCCGATTGCCGATGAGATCGCACGCAAGGTCCAGGGCAACCGCAACGCGGGCAGCCTGTCGCAGGCGGACCTCAAGGGCTACACCGCCAAGGAGCGCACGCCACTGTGCACCGACTACAAGCGCTATCAGGTGTGCGGCATGCCACCGCCGTCGTCGGGCGGGATTGCTGTCGCGCAGATCCTCGGTACGTTGCAGGCATTGGAAACCCGCGACCCGCGCTTGGCCATCGCACCGATGAAGCCGGTCAAAAGCACATCGCCTGCCGGCCTTGAGCCCACACCTGAAGCCGTGCACCTGCTGGCCGAAGCCGGTCGCCTGGCCTTCGCCGACCGTGGGTTGTACGTGGCCGACGCCGACTTCGTGCCGGTGCCGACCGCAGGCCTGATCGCCCCGGACTACCTGGCCCAACGCGCCACACTGATCGGCGACCGCAGCATGGGCATCGCCAAGCCAGGCACGCCTGCGGGCATCCAGGTGGCGTACGCGCCGGACCGCTCGCCCTTGCGCATCTCGACCTCGCAAGTGGTGGCGGTGGATGACCTGGGCGGCGCCGTGTCGATGACCACCACGGTGGAAGCGGCGTTTGGTTCGCACGTGATGGTTCAGGGCTTTTTGCTGAACAACCAGATGACTGACTTCTCGTTCATCCCCGAAGAAAACGGCCAGCCAGTGGCCAACCGTGTCGAGCCGGGCAAACGCCCGCGCTCGGCCATGGCGCCGACGCTGGTGTTCGACCGCAAGAGCGGCGAGTTGCTGGCCACCGTCGGATCGCCGGGCGGTTCGCAGATCATCGAGTATGTGAGTAAATCCCTGGTGGCGATGCTCGACTGGAACCTCGACCCGCAAGCGGCCATCAGCTTGCCCAACTTTGGTAGCCGTAACGGCGCCACCGAGCTTGAGGCCGGGATGTTCAGCCCCGAGTTGAAGCAGGCGCTGAGGGACAAAGGCCATGCACTGAGCGAGATTGATATGACCAGCGGCGTGCAGGCCATCGTTCGCACGCCAGACGCCCAGAGTAAGGCGTCGCTGAGCGGCGGCGCCGACCCTCGGCGCGAAGGCGAAGCGGTCGGCGACTGACTTTATTGAGCGGAGAGAGCCCCTTGCAACAGGCAAACAATCTCGGCGCCATCCCCGGCGTCGACCACGGTTTTTGTTCGATCAATGATCCATTGCGGCCGGACGGGGTGTTCATCTGCAAGCAGGTGCACAGTGCTTCGGTGATCGAATGGCAGGCGGAACAGGTGGCCAATACCATTGAGGCAGACGGCGTGTTCACGCACGCGTCTGCGCCAATTGCAGTGATCACCGCTGACTGCCTGCCCATTCTTATCGCCGCACACAGTGGTGATCCGGTTGCCGCCGTGCATGGCGGCTGGAAGGGTCTGCAAGGGGGGATCATCGCCAATGCGGTGAAACAATTGGCTGCCGAGGGCATTGCCGTTGACCAGTTGCGGGTGGCGATCGGGCCGTCGATCAAGCCGTGTTGTTATGAAGTGAGCGCCGAGTTTATCGCGCAATTTCAGGCGAGCCAGGGCCACGTGTGGCGTGACGGTCAGGCGCCATGGTGCTTCGAGCAACCGACGCCGCGGCTGTCACCGCAGATTGCACCGCCCCACGCGCGGCAAGCGGGAAGTGCGTGGTTCGACTTGAGTGGTTACGGGGTGATGCTGTTGCAAGCGGCGGGCCTTGAGCGTGAGCAGATCGACGTCAGCGACGTGTGCACGTATTGCACATCACCAACCTTCGCCAGCTACCGCAGGAGAACTCACCACCCTGAGGAGCCAAAGACGCTGATCTATTCGTGGATCGCCCGCAA
>NZ_CAWOAW010000001.1:163-39252 GCF_963879675.1 Pseudomonas sp. Larv2_ips | reverse complement strand
CAGAGTTACCCTGTGGTCTCAGACAGAAACGAGCAGCCTAATTATGGGGCTGCTGCGCAGCCCAACGCGGGGCAAGCCCGCTCGCCACAGCGTACGTCCGGGCCAAAAATTATCAGCGGCTGATCTTCAGCCCCTTGCGCCCCGCATGTCGCTCCAGCGCCAACTCAATCAAGCGGCTTACCAACTCGCTGTAGCTCATGCCTGCCGCCTGCCACAGCTTGGGGTACATGCTGATGCGGGTGAAGCCGGGCAGTGAGTTGATTTCGTTGATCAGCACTTCGCCGTCGTCGGTGAGGAACACGTCGACTCGCGCCAACCCGGCGCAGCCCAGTAGCTCAAACGCTTCAATGGCGAGTTGGCGAATACGCTCACTGGCCTCAAGGCTGATATCAGCCGGCACCACCACTTGGGCGGCCTGGGCGTCGATGTATTTGCTGTCGTAGGAATAGAAACCGCTGCCCACTACGATCTCGCCGCAACCGCTGGCGACAGGGTTGTCGTTGCCCAGCACTGCGCATTCAATTTCACGCCCCTGGACAGCGGACTCCACCAACACTTTTTCATCGAAGCCCAAGGCCAGTTCGACCGCGGCATGGTACTCGGCCTCGTTGGTGACTTTACTTACGCCCACCGAGGAACCCTGGTTGGCGGGTTTGACGAACATCGGCAAGCCAAGCTTGTTCACTGCTGTATCAAAAGCGCTACTCGCCGCGTTGCGACGCGTCAGGGTGATGAACGGGGTAACGGCAATACCGGCATCGCGCAGCAAGCGTTTGCTGATGTCCTTGTCCATGCACACCGCCGAGCCCAGCACGTCGGAGCCCACGAAAGGCAGGTCCGCCATGCGCAGCAGGCCTTGCAGGCAGCCGTCTTCGCCAAGGGTGCCGTGGACGATAGGGAAGATCACATCGATGTGTTCCAGCAGGCTTTGCCCGGAAGTTTCCACCACTTGCTGGCTGGTCTTGCCCGGCACCACCGCCAGTTCGCGGTTGGACTGGTTGAGAGCGATCAGGGCCGGGTTTTCCTGGTTGATCAGGAAGTTCGAGGTTTCGTTCAGGTGCCAGTGGCCGGCCTTGTCGATGCCGATCAGAACCGGCTCGAAGCGCGAGCGGTCCAGTGCATCGACGATGTTGCGCGCCGACTGCAGCGAGACCTCGTGCTCGGCCGAACGGCCACCAAAAATAATACCTACCCGCACCTTGCTCATGACTCGGCCTCACTGTTGAAAGTAAGGCTTCTTACCATGAGCGGTCAGCGATTCGCTACCAGATGTGCGCCGAACAACAGGTAGCACCCACCGGCAAACCGGTCGAGCCACTTGCGTGAACGGCTGTAGAGATTGGCCATGCGCTCGCTGGAAAACACCAGGGCTACGCTGGTGTACCAACTGAATGACAAGGTGGCCATGGTAATCACCGCCAGGGCCAACAATGTCGGCGACGGTGAAGGCGGCATGGTCGAAGCGAAGGCCGTGGCGACGAACAGCGCGGCCTTGGGGTTGGACAAGTTGCCCAGCAGACCGAAGCGCCAGGCGGAGAACAGCGAGCGCGTGGGTTCGTCGGGCAACACTGTCTGGCTCGCGGTTGGCGCCGAACGCTTGAACAGTTTCAGCCCCAGGTAGATCAGGTAGCAGCCACCGATGATCTTGAATGCCAGATAGAGCATGGGCGCCGCAGTGAACAGCGACTTGATGCCCAAACCGCCCGCCAGCCCCCAGATCACCGTGCCCGTGGCCACTCCGGCAGACGCCACCACGCCATGCCGACGCGAACAGCTCGCCGCCAGTTGGGCAGTATTGAAGAAGTTCGGCCCCGGCGTCACCACCGCGACGGTCCAAAGCAGCCCCAGCGACAACAACGGCGCGACATACGGCAGATCGGAGAACAGCATGGGGCGATCCCTCTTGGTAATGGTTAAACCTATTCGCCCGCAGGTTCAGGCGTGTGCACCAGCAGGTCGCCAGGCTGGCAGTCCAGGTAGGCACAGATTGCATCCAGCGTACCCAGCCGTATGCCCTTGACCTTACCTTGTTTGAGCAACGACAGGTTCTGTTCGGTAATCCCGATGGCGGCTGCCAGGTCTTTGGATTTGACCTTGCGCCGGGCAAGCATAACGTCCAGTTCAATCACAATGGGCATTTCGATCTCAAACAAAAGTGCGGTTTTCAGAATCCACTTCGCTGGCCTGCCACAGGATACGCGCGATTACTGCGATACAGGCAGCGAGAAACAACGCGACGAAGCTCGGCGGGGTCAGACTCAAGGTGAAAAATCGCTGGCCCAACGGCTCGTTCATCGAGACCCAAAGGCCCAGCAACGGCTCGCATAAAAAGTCCAGCAGTACCCACAATGCAACGGCGCGACCGACTTTGCCCAGGTGCTGCGCCGCCGCGCTGGAGAAATACTCGCCCCGCGCGTAGTTGCGAAACAGCTGGCGCAGATGGTTCAAGCCCGACACCAAGGCCACCAGCGGGATGCTGGAAAGAACAATCCCGCCGAGTTTTTGCCACCACGGGAGCAGCGCGATTTGCACGCCGCTGTCCTGAATCCGGTCACTCAAGGAAAAGCTGAGGCCCAGGCCATCGGCGGAAGAACCCAGCACCGGAAACAGCCAGACGCCAGTGTTGAGCACCAGCATGACGACAATCAGCAAGAGCGTCAGCAGCGACATGCGCTGGCTGAGTTGAGCCAGACGTTGGGTATTCATAAGCAACCTCGACCAATGAGTGAGGTCGCAAAAATAATAGATTAATTATCGTAAAACAATCATTTATTAACCCAGATCAACATTTACGCCGGCGAGTACCTCCTCTCAAGCACGCACAATCGTTCAAGACCTCGACAGACACGGCACGCCAGACTGGGTTAACGTGTTTCCCACCTCTATTTGTGACAAGTCACCATGGGCCAACCCACTTCCACCCTCGATTGGTTGCACCGCGCCCCACACGCCAGCGGCCTGGACCGTATCGAAGCGTATTTTGCCGGCTTTGCATTCGACCCGCATCGCCATGACACCTACGCCATCGGGCGCACCTTGTTTGGCGTGCAGAGCTACCACTACCGCGGCTGCATGACCCACAGCCTGCCGGGCACGACCATGGTGATTCACCCCGATGAATCCCACGACGGCCGCGCCAGCAGTGTGGAAGGCTTCAAGTACCGCATGATTTATGTGGAGCCGGCGCTGATCCAGCAGATTCTCGGCGGCCGGCCGTTGCCGTTTATCCACAACGGCTTGTCGACTGACCCACGGCTGTTCCGCGCCAGCGAGGTGTTGCTGCAAAGCCTGGACTGCCCGATTGACCCGATGCAGGAACAGGACGCGCTGTACGACCTGGCGCAAGCCCTGAGCGCGGCCTCGGGGGTGATCATCAGCCGTAAATCCTTCGATTACGTCGCCGCCGAGCGCGCGCGGGAATTTATCCACAGCGCCTTGGGCCGCAGCATCACCCTGGATGAAATGGCCGACCATTGCGGCCGTGATCGCTGGGCGCTGTCGCGGGATTTTCGCTTGTTGTTCGGCACCAGTCCCTATCGGTACCTGACCATGCGACGGTTGGACCTGGTGCGCGGCTTGCTGGCCCAGGGCCAATCGCTGGTGGACGCGGCGCTGACCGCCGGTTTCACCGACCAGAGCCATATGACTCGACAGTTTCGCAGCACCTACGGCATGCCGCCGTCGCGCTGGGTGAAGATGCTCGGGCGCTGATGTGAAACGCATTCAAAATGTGGGAGCGGGCTTGCTCGCGAAAGCGCAGTGTCAGTCGACTTATGAGTGACTGACCCACCGCCTTCGCCAGCAAGCCCACTCCCACATGGGTTCTATGTTGATTCCACTATCGCATTCGGCTCGGGCGCTTGCGTTTTGAGCCGCAACGCCAACACCGCGCCGACCAAGGCAATTGCCGCGCTCCACCACAGCGCCAGCTCGATCCCGCCCGCATTCGCCACCGACACCAGCACCGCCAGGCCCAACGCCCCGCCGATCTGCTGGCTGGTAGACGCCATCCCCGCCGCCACGCCCTGCTCCCCAGGCCGAATACCCAGCCCCGCCGCCACCCACATCGCTGTCCAGGTCATGCCCTGCCCGATGCTCAAAATGAAGATGCCCGGCAACAGTGACCAAAACCCTACGCCCGTCGGCAACGCCCAACACACCAGTGCAATGCCCACCGCGCCCGCCAGTTGCCCGCTGACCAAAGTGTTGCGCAACCCCAGCCTGGCCAGCGAACGCTCTGCCAACCAGATGCCGAACGTGCACACCAGGGTAGCCGGTAAAAACGCCAAACCGGCCTGCAATACGCTGTAGCCATAGACCTGCTGGTAATACAGCGCCAGGAAGTAGTACTGCACGCCAAAACTGCTCATGAACACCGCCGTGAGCACCATCGCCATGCGCAGTTCGCGGTAGGCAAACAAACGCAGCGGCATCAGCGGATCGCTGCCGCAGTGCTCGATCCACGCGAACAACCCAAGCAACGCCAGCGCCAAGGCGATGCAGCCCAGCGTCTGCGGCGCCGACCAGCCCCACTCGGGGCCTTGCACCAGCGCGAATACCAGCAACGTGCCGCCGACGGTCACCGTCAAGGCGCCGACGATGTCGAATTTGCGCCCACGTACACGCTCGCCATCGGCTGGAATCCAGTAACGCGCCGCCCACGCGCAGCCGCCCGCCAACGGCACATTCACCAGAAACACCGCCTCCCATCCCCACACCTGAGTCAGCACGCCGCCCAGTAATGCGCCGAGTGCCAGCCCCGCTGCCGAGGCTGCACTCCACACCGCAAACGCCCGATTGCGTGCAGGGCCTTCGGCATAGTGCGTGTTGATCAACGCCAACGTGGCCGGGAACAACAATGCCCCGCCCACGCCTTGCACCGCCCGCGCCAGCACCAGCAACACCGCGCTGCCGCCGAGCACCGCCGCCAGGGACGCCAGCGCATACAGCGACTGGCCCACCCGGTAAAAACGGCGCTTGCCAAGCAAGTCCGTCGCCCTGCCACCCAGCAACAGAAAGCCACCAAACGCCACGCTGTAGGCGCTCACCACCCATTGCAATTGCTGCGCGGAAAAATCCAGGTGCGCGCCAATCTGCGGCAGGGCGACAAACACAATGGTGGCATCCAGGGCGATGATCAGTTGTGCGGTGGCCAGCAATAAAAGCATCCAGCCAGAGGGTCGAGAGGGAGACATCACAGCGTCCAGTCCGAAAATAAGAGGTGCCAGTTTCTTTCATGCCCGACAGATGATAAATAGCGCCATCACTCTTTCAGTAATGACTTTAATCATGGATCTGAACGCTGTTCGACTCTTGGTCCGCGTGGCCGAAACCCGCAGCTTTACCCGCGCGGCCGGTGAATTGGGGCTGACGCAGTCTGGGCTGTCCCGCGCCATCTCGCGCCTGGAAAACCAACTGGGTGTGCGCTTGCTGCAGCGCAACACGCGCAGCGTCAGCCTTACGCCCGACGGTCAGATGCTGTACGAGCGCAGCGCGCCGTTACTGGCAGAACTGGCTGAAACCGAAAAGCTGATGCTCGACCGACGCAGCAGCCCGTCCGGCCTGTTGAAAATCAGCACACCGTCGTTGTTCGGTCGCAAGGTGGTGATGCCGGTGATCGGCGAACTGACATTGCGCTATCCCCAATTGCGCATCGAAGCGGTGATGACTGACCGGCTGGTGGATATCGTCGACGAAGGTTTCGACGCCCTGTTGCGCACGGGCGAGATCCAGGATCAACGCCTGATCGCCCGTGCCCTGCCGCCGTTGCGCTGGGTCACGGTGGCCTCGCCGGCTTATCTGGCGCGTTGCGGCACGCCGCAAACGGTGGACGAACTCAAGGACCACAGCTGCCTCACTGTGCGTAACTTGCGCAACGGGCGCATGGTGGATTGGCAGTTCATGAGCGAGGGCAAAGTGCAGGACGTGAGCGTCGAGGGGCGGCTTATTTTCGACAGCGGCGATGCGCTGGTAGACGGCGCGGTGGGGGGGTTCGGCATCGCCCAGGTGATGGATTTTGCGGTGCGCGAGGCCATGGCCGCCGGGCGCCTGGTGCCGTTGCTGGAAGACGTGGCCGGGCGCAGTCGCGCGATCTCACTGGTCTATCCGCCGTCCCGGCAGTATTCGCCCAAGCTGATGGCGTTCGCCCAGGCACTGGCAAACGCCCGCTGGTAAGCCTACAACTGGCGCCCGACCACCGGCTCGCCGATGCTCAGGAAATTTCCGCCCGCGATATGGTGCAAGGTGCGCAATTCGTCATGGCCTTCGAAATGCCAGTGCCCGTCGCTGAACACGCGCGCGTCGGCATAGGCCGCGACGACTTCGCCGAGGAATAAATCGTAGGTCTGTTGGTGATGAGGCTCGGGCAGCAGGCGGCATTCCAGCCACGCTACGCAACCTTCCAGCAGCGGCGCTTCGGTGTGTTCACCGCTGAATGTCTGCAAGCCATAGGTGGCGAATTTGTCGGTGTCTGCGCCCGTGGTGTTGCCGACCGTCTGCACCAGATCGGCCTGGGCCACGCAAGGCACCTGCAGCACAAAGGTGCCGGCGGCTTCCAGCAGCTGGCGGGTCCAGGTGGCCTTGTCGAGCACCACGGCGACCTTCGGCGGTTCGAAATCAAGCGGCATGGCCCAGGCAGCGGCCATGATATTGCGCTTGCCATCGTGGGTCGCGCTCACCAATACGGTCGGCCCGTGATTGAGCAAACGGTAGGCCTTGGACAAAGGTACGGGACGACGGTGGGTAGGGCTCATGGAGGGACGGCTCTTCAAGCAGGAAAAAACCTACGATACCTCAAGCACAAGCCCTGCGGGTCAGCTCGACAGCTGATTGGCAAACTGCCCGACCGCGCTCACCACTTTTTGTGCACCGTCCTGGATTTCCACAATCACCGTGCCCGCCTCGGCCGCCAGGGCCAAGCCTTGTTCGGCCTGCAAACGGCCCTCGTTCATCAAGGACACCGCATCGCGGGCCATGTCCTGGTTCTGACGAACCACGCCGACGATCTCCTCGGTGGCCTTGCTGGTGCGCGAGGCCAACTGACGCACTTCATCGGCCACCACCGCAAAGCCACGGCCCTGCTCGCCGGCCCGCGCCGCTTCGATGGCCGCGTTGAGCGCCAGCAAGTTGGTTTGCTCAGCGATGCCGCTGATGGTCTTGACGATGGTGCCGATCACTTGGGACTGGGCGTTCAGCGCCTCGATGCCATCACCGGCCTGCTGCATGTGCCTGGCCAGATCACGCATGACATCCACCGCCTGCGTCACGACAGTGGTGCCGCGCTGGGCACTGTTGTCGGTTTGCAGCGAAGTGCTGTAGGCGATGTTTGCGGCTTCGGCCACGGCCTGTTCCTGGTTGACCTGGTCGGTGATCACCGTGGCGAACTTGACCACTTTGTAAAGGCGGTCATTGGCATCCAGCACCGGGTTGTAGGTCGCCTCCAGCCACACCACACGGCCATGGCTGTCGACCCGTTTGAAGCGCGCCGCCACAAACTCACCGGCGTTCAAACGTTTCCAGAAATGCTGGTACTCGGCGCTGTTGTATTCCTCCGGTTCGCAGAACATACGGTGATGTTTGCCCTGGATCTGCGCCAGGCTGTAGCCCATGCCACCGAGGAACCGGTCGTTCGCGGTCAGCACATGGCCGCCGAGGTCGAACTCGATCACTGCAGTGGAACGCACCAGCGCGGTGATCAGGTTCTCATGCTCGCGCGACCCCTCGATGGTGCGGGTGAGGTCGCTGGAGTAAATCGAAAAATGCTTGATGCGCCCGTCAGAACTGCGCACCGGTTGCAGGATCGAGCGCAACCATGCCTCTTTGCCGTTGCCGCGCATCAGGCGCACGGTGCCGGCGAAGTGTTCGCCGCGCACCAGGGCATTGCGAAAGCGCTGCTGGAATTCGTCCTGGCGCAGGTGCGTGGGCACCAGCTCGTCTATGTGCCGCCCCACTATGTTGGAGGCCTGGTACGACAGCTCTTGCAGGAAGTTGGCATTCGCCCACTCCACCCGGCCTTCGGCGTCCAGCGTCAGGCACAGCATTTCGCTTTCCAGGCTCTCCTTGACCTGTTGCAAGCTGGACAACTCTTCGCGAAGAGCCGACAGCTCCTGCTTCAAACGGGTGTTGAACATGGGGCACCGATGGTCATTGGGGAGATGGATCTGACCTGCATCGGCGCTGACGAGGTTTTCTGAAGCGCTTTTTTGTGGCGTGCCCAACTGTTTTTTTGGATCCATTAACTGCCGTTGTTTCGGCAAACACCCATCACCTTGTATTCCACCGTATTGAGCTTGCCGCTGGAGTCTTCATAGGTCATGCGTGAAGGCACGGCATTGCACGAACTGATCGGCGGCGTAACGTTGACGACCTTGGCAATATCCAGCGCCATGCCATAGCGATACGCCTGCACCTGGGGTGCTGGCTGGCCGTTTTTTTGCGCGTAAGCCGCCATGGCTTTTTGATTACGCTCCATCATCAGCGCAAACGTGCGGTCGCCTCCGCCTTCGGCCATCGCACTCAGTGACAGGACTGCAGCTACTACACCCAAGCCAATTTTATAAAATGTCATTACAGGTTCCTCGGTTGATAAGTTCAGTCACGAGACTAATCAACCAACCCTGTCGCCATGTTCACCAAAACATTACTTATCTGTTAGATCGCGGTGAGCTTCCAGAATTGTAATGTTCGCGCCACCTGACCGTTATCCACTGTTTGCAACTATCAGCCCGGGCCAGATCAATAAAAACGCCCCTACCTATAAGAAGCTGAAAACTGCCAACACCCAGGAGCGAAACATGAGCATTGCTTACTACACCCTTCCCTTTTCATTGATTGCCGCACTGCCTCTGGCAGCCGTGGCGGTGGAAGACACGCCCGATGGTTTTATCCAAGGCAGCAGCGTAACCGTGCTGGCGCGCAACTTTTACTTCAATCGCGATGACCGCAAGGGCCAGTCCAGCCCGACCGGCAATGGGTATTCCCAAGCCTGGGCGCAGGGTCTGATCGGCAAATTCGAATCCGGCTTTACTCAAGGCACCGTAGGCTTTGGCCTGGATGCGTTTGCCATGTACGGCCTGAAACTCGACTCGGGCACCGGTCGCAGCGGCGGCAAGGGTTCGTTCGGCGTGCTGCCGGTGGACAGCGACAATCACCCCGAAGGCAGCTACAGCAAAGTCGGCGGCGCGGCGAAATGGCGCGTGCTGGACACGGTTACCAAGGCCGGCGATGTGTTCCCGCTCACGCCGGTGGTGGCCTACGGCGATTCGCGGTTGTTGCCGGAAAGCTTTCGCGGCGTCACCGCGCAGAACACCAGCCTTGAGGGCTTGAGCCTGCAAGGCGGACGCCTGAGCGGCATGAGCCAGCCAAGCGAAAGCGGGATGAACAAGGGCTTTGCGACCTTCTACGCGGGCAAGGTCGACTCACCCTGGATCGGCTATTTCGGGGGGGAGTACGCCGTCAACAAACACCTGAACGTGAGCCTCTACAGCAGCCGCCTGAAGGACGCCTGGGACCAGTACTACGTCGGCAGTGCCGCCAGTTACCCACTGACCGACGACGTGTCGTTATTCGGCGATTTCAACTATTACAAGGCCGTGGACGAAGGCAAACAGCTGCTGGGCAAATTCGACAACACCATCTGGAGTGCCAGGCTCGGGGTAAAGGTCGGCGCTCACAGCGTGGCCCTCTCGCACCAGCGCAACAACGGCGATGACGACTTCGATTACCTGCGCCAATCGGACTCGATTTTTCTCAATAACTCGATCCAGTACAGCGACTTCAATTCGCCCAAGGAGCGTTCGTGGATGGCCCGTTACGACCTCGACATGCAGGCGTTCGGTATACCTGGCCTGTCGTTCATGACCCGTTATGCCAAAGGCACCGGCGCCGATTACAGCCACGCCAACGCGGTGTACATGCGCCGTGATGCATCCAGCAACCCGCTGACAGATCAACGCCGCTGGGAAAGGGATGTCGAGGCCGAGTACGTGGTGCAAAGCGGCAGCCTGAAAGATTTGTCATTGCGCTTGCGCCAGGCCACCGTGCGCTCCAGTGCGTTTGAGTCAGACCTGGAAGAAATTCGCCTGATTGCGCAATACCCATTGGTCGCACTTTGAACAATCGCCCAGTCGAGTGCTTACATTCGTTCGCGCTTGACTAACATCTGTTCACAAATTGCTATCTATCAAAACTGTAACATTGGCCCCAGCTTCCCGTTAAGTTGAACTTCCTATACTCGCTTCAACGTGTCAGCACCGAGCAACATTCGTCTCTGAAGCTTTTTTTAGCTCCTTTGGAAAGAGATGATTTTTTTAACGCCCCTCTGGGGCGTTTTTTTTGCGCGCAGGCTTAGTCGCGACCCATTGCCGCAGTTGACCCTGAAGCTGCTTCACACTTCAGAATTTTCCTACTCACAACACACCCGATTCCATAGGGAAATGGAACCCTTCTCTTTCAGTAAAAGGTAAATCCCCATGCGTATCCTTGTGGTTGAGGACGAGCAAAAAACCGCTGACTACCTGCAGCAAGGCCTGAATGAAAGTGGCTACGTCGTGGACTGCGCGTCCAATGGCATTGATGGCCTGCACCTGGCTGAGCAGCACGCCTATGAGTTGGTGATTCTTGACGTCAACCTGCCGGGCAAGGATGGCTGGGAAGTGCTGGAGCAATTGCGCCGCAACGGCACCCAGCGCGTGATGATGCTGACCGCCCGCGGGCGGCTGGCCGACAAGATCAAGGGCCTGGACATGGGCGCCGATGATTACCTGGTCAAACCCTTCGAGTTTCCCGAATTGCTGGCGCGGGTACGCACCCTGCTGCGGCGCAGCGAGCACATCCCACAGCCGGAAGTGTTCAGCGTGTCGGACCTGGAACTGGACCCCCGCCGCCATCGCGCGTACCGCGGCACACGGCGCATTGACTTGACCACCAAGGAGTTCGCACTGCTGCAGGTGCTGATGCGCCAGACCGGTGAAGTGCTGACGCGCACGCAGATCATTTCGCTGGTGTGGGACATGAATTTCGACTGTGACACCAACGTCGTGGAAGTCTCCATCAGCCGCCTGCGGGCCAAGGTGGACGATCAGAGCGAGGTCAAGCTGATCCACACCATTCGCGGCGTGGGTTACGTGCTGGAAGCACGGCCATGAAAACCGGCAGTCTGTCGATGCGCCTGGGGTTGACGGTCAGCCTCATGGGCGCGGGCCTGGTGCTGTTGCTGGCGACGTTGGCGTATCTCGCCCTGACCCACGAACTGGAAAAACTGGCGCGCAAAGGCCTGGAAAGCAAGATGGAACAGATCCAGCACAGCCTGTCTCAAGGCCTCGACGCCCACGCCATCCGGGCGCGCCCGCATTCGCTGATGGACCTGGTGATCGGCCATGATAATTTTTACCTCACTATCGTCGGCACCGCGCCCGATGAAACAGTGCTGCTGAGCATCGGTGCCAAGCCTCAGGAGCCGCTGCTGACAAACTTCACACCGCGAGAAACGCTCGGCTACCTCAATTGGGCCGACAGCAATGGCAACCAGGTGCTCAGCGCCTCCAGCCTGATGCGCCTGGCCAGCGGCGAACGCGTACGCGTGCTGTTGTCGCTGGACCGCATGGACGATCAGGCGCTGCTCAGTGCCTACCTGCGCGCCACAGTGATCGCCTTGCCCATGTTGTTGATGCTGATCGGCATGGGCGCCTGGTGGCTGGTGCAGCGCGGGCTTGCGCCGTTGAAGCAGTTCAGCCATGTGGCGGCCAAAGTCACCACTCAGGACCTGACCCATCGCTTGTCCGTCGACAACCTGCCCAAGGAGCTGGGCGAGTTGGCGCAAGGCTTCAATGTGATGCTCAACCGCCTGGACGCCGGGGTGCAGCAACTGTCGCAATTCTCCGACGACCTTGCTCACGAATTGCGTGCACCGCTGACCAACCTGATGGGCAAAGCCCAGCTCACGTTGTCGCGCCAACGCCCACCGGACGAATACAAAGCAGTGCTGGAATCCAACACCGAAGAGCTGGAGCGCCTGGCCCGCATCGTTTCCGACATGTTGTTCCTGGCCCAGGTCAGCCACCCGGCAGCGCGTGCTTCGTTTACCGCAGTATCGCTGGCGGACGAAGCTCATCGGGTCATGGATTTATTCGCCCTGAGTGCCGAAGACAAACAACTGGCCCTGACCCTCAGCGGCGAAGCCCAGGTGCACGGCGATCGCCTGATGATTCAACGCGCGCTCTCCAACCTGCTGTCCAATGCGATCCGCCATAGCCCAGCGGGCGCGCATATCTCGTTGCGAGTGGAGGCTTACGGCAACAGCGTGTCGTTGTCTGTGAGCAACCCAGGCCCGGGGATTGAAGCGCACCACCTGCCGCACCTGTTCGAACGGTTCTACCGTGTCGACAGCAGCCGCGCGCGCACCGAGGGCGGCACCGGCCTGGGACTGGCCATCGTGCGATCGATCATGACCCTGCACCAGGGGCAAACCGACGTGCGCAGTTCGCCCGGCGCTTTCACCGTGTTTCGCCTGGTGTTTCCTCAGGTATGAGCCCCTCAAGGCTGAGCGTGCTTGTTGTGGCGAGCGGGCTTGCCCCGCGTTGGGCTGCGCAGCAGACCCCATCAGGCCCACCTCGGTATCCCTGATATACCGCGGCGAAAGATTTGGGGCGGCTTCGCCACCCAACGCGGGGCAAGCCCGCTCGCCACAACATGCCCGCTCGCCACAGTAAGCGGGCTCACCACAGAGAGCCCGCTCACCCCACCCGCATCATTCCTCCTTGCGGTGCGCCCACTGATACAACGCCGGCAACACCAGCAAGGTCAGCAACGTAGAAGAAATAATCCCGCCGATCACCACCGTCGCCAGCGGGCGCTGTACTTCGGCGCCGGTGCCGGTGGCCAAGGCCATGGGGATAAACCCCAGGGATGCCACCAGCGCAGTCATCAACACCGGGCGTAAACGTGTGAGCGCCCCTTCATGGATCGCCACCGACAGTGGACGCCCTTCCTCACGCAGGTTGCGGATGAAGGCAATCATCACCAGCCCGTTAAGCACCGCCACCCCCGACAACGCAATAAACCCCACCCCCGCCGAGATCGACAACGGAATATCGCGCAGCCACAGCGCCATGATCCCACCGGTCAACGCGAACGGAATCCCGGTAAACACCAGCAAGCCATCCTTGAGGTTGTTGAACATCATGAACAACAGCCCGAACACCAGCAGCAACGCCACCGGCACCACGATACGCAAGCGCTCGGAGGCCTCCTTGAGCTGTTCGAACTGGCCGCCCCAGGTGGTCCAGTAACCCGCCGGGACCTTCACCTGTGTGCTGATGGCAGACTCGGCCTCTTCGACGAACGAACCGATATCACGCCCGCGCACATTGGCGCTGACAATCACCAGGCGCTTGCCGTTCTCACGGCTGATCTGGTTCGGGCCCAGCACCAGGTCCAGGCTGGCGACCTGGGACAAGGCAATAAAACCCAACTGGCCCGAGGCGTTGCTGGCCAGCGCCGGCACCGGGATCAACAGCCGCGACAAGCCCTCGATATCGGTGCGCAGCGCATCGGATAAACGCACGACCATGTCGAAGCGGCGGTCACCCTCGTACAGCGTGCCGGCCTGGCGCCCACCCACGGCGACGGCGATGGTGTCCTGCACGTCGCCCACGTTCAGGCCAAACCGCGCGGCCTTGTCGCGATCAATATTGATGGTCAGCACCGGCAGGCCAGCGGTCTGCTCCACCTTCACTTCCGAGGCGCCATCAAGCGTCTGCAAGGTCTCGGCGATTTCTGCGGCGGTCTTGTTGAGCACTGCCATGTCGTCGCCAAACACCTTCACCGCCACGTCACTGCGCACCCCGGAAATCAACTCGTTGAAGCGCAACTGGATCGGCTGCGACAGCTCATACGCACTGCCCGGCACAATCGCACTGGCGCGCTGGATATCTTCGATCAGCGCCTCGCGGGATTTGGCTGGATCAGGCCACTGGCCCTTGGGCTTGAGCATCACATAGCTGTCGGAAATATTTGGCGGCATCGGGTCGGAAGCGATTTCCGCGGTACCGGTGCGCGCAAAGACTCGCTCGATTTCCGGCACCTGGGCCATCAAGGTTTTTTCCAGCTGCTGCTGCATCTGCACCGATTGCGTGAGGCTGGTGCCGGGTACGCGCAGGGCCTGTTGAGCGAAGTCGCCTTCACTGAGGCTGGGGATAAATTCGCTGCCCATGCGGCTGGCCACCACGCCCGAAGCGACGATGGTCAGCACCGCCAGGCCGAACACCAGCGGGCGGCGCGTCATGACCCAATCCAGCACCGGCGCATACGCCCGACGCGCCGTGCGCATCACCAGGTTTTCCTCTTCCCTGACCTTGCCGGTGACAAACAGCGCAATCGCGGCCGGCACAAAGGTCACCGACAGAATCATCGCACCGAGCAAAGCGATGACCACAGTGAACGCCATGGGGTGGAACATCTTCCCGGCCACCCCGGTGAGGGCGAAGATCGGCAGGTACACCACCATGATGATCAGTTGCCCGAAGATCAGTGCGCGCCGCGCTTGCTTGGCCGCAGCGAACACTTCGTGCAGGCGCTCGCTGCGGGTCAGCAAGCGGCCATGGCGCTGCTGCGCATGGGCCAGCCGGCGAATGGCGTTTTCGACGATCACCACCGCGCCGTCGACAATAATCCCGAAGTCCAGCGCGCCAAGGCTCATCAGGTTGGCACTGACTTTGTTGGTAAACATGCCGGTAAAGGTGAACAGCATCGCCAGCGGAATCACCATCGCGGTGATCAACGCCGCGCGGATATTGCCCAGGAACAGAAACAGCACCGCGACCACCAGCAGCGCACCTTCGAAGAGGTTTTTCTTCACCGTGGCGATGGCTTTTTCGACCAGGTTGGTGCGGTCATAAACGGTCACGGCAACCACGCCCTGGGGCAGCGAACGGTTGATCTCTTCGAGTTTTTTCGCCACCGCCTGGGACACGGTGCGGCTGTTTTCACCGATCAGCATGAACACCGTGCCCAGCACCACTTCACGGCCATTTTCGGTGGCGGCGCCGGTGCGCAGCTCACGGCCGATGTCGACTTGTGCCACATTGCGCACGCGGATCGGCGTGCCGTCCGACGTGGTGATCACGATGTTGGCAATGTCATCGATCGACGCCACTTGCCCCGGTGCGCGAATCAACAGCTGCTCGCCGCTGCGCTCGATGTAACCGGCGCCAACGTTGGCATTGTTGCGCTCAAGCGCGGTGACCAAATCGGTCAGCGTCAAGTTGTAGGCCGCCAAGCGTTTTGGGTCCGGCGCGATCTGGTATTCCTTGGCAAAGCCGCCGATGGTGTTGATCTCCGCCACACCCGGCACGTTGCGCAGCTGTGGCTTGATGATCCAGTCCTGGATGACGCGCAGGTCGGTCGGCGAGTAAGGCGTGCCATCTTCCTTGAGCGCGCCGTCTTCGGCTTCGACGGTCCACAGGAAAATCTCCCCGAGGCCAGTGGAAATCGGCCCCATCGCGGTTTCGATGCCGGTGGGCAATTGCTCGCGGGCCACCTGCAGGCGCTCGTTGACCAATTGGCGGGCGAAGAACAGGTCAGTGCCGTCTTTGAAGATCACCGTGACCTGGGACAGGCCGGAGCGCGACAGCGAACGCGTCTGCTGCAAACCCGGCAGGCCGGCCATGGCGGTTTCGATGGGAAAGGTAATGCGCTGCTCGGTTTCCAACGGCGAGAAGCCGGCCGCCGCCGAGTTGATCTGCACCTGCACATTGGTGATGTCGGGCACCGCGTCGATGGGCAACTTCTGATAACTGGCGATGCCGACACCGGCCATCAACAGCACCGCCAGCAGCACGATGATGCGCTGCTCGATGGCAAATTGGATAAGGCGCTCAAACATGGGGAATCACTCGCAGGATCAATGGGCGTGCTCGGCCGAGCCTTTACCCAGTTCGGACTTGAGGATGAAGCTGCCTTCGGTCGCCACTTGCGCACCGGCTTCCAGGCCTTGGCGCACTTCGACGTAGCCGTTTTCACTCACGCCCAGTTCGAGGTGGCGGGTGATGAAACCGTCCGCCGTGCGCACGAATACCGAGGGTTTTTCCTCGACTGTCTGGATGGCGGTTTGCGGCACGGTGACCTTGGCCTGGTAGGTGTCGGTGGCCAGTTGCACAGTCACAAACAACCCTGGGCGCCAGGCATCGTCGGGGTTGGGCACAGTCACGCGCACGGTAGCGGTGCGCGTCTGCTCGCCGAGCAGGTTGCCGACGTAGGCCACGGTGCCTTGAACGTCGGTGCCCATTTCCGTGGAGCTGACCTTCACCGGTTTACCGACGCGCACCTTGTTCAGGTCCTTGGGAAACACGCCGAACGTGACCCACACCTGGGACAAATCCGAGAGCGTGAAGGCGTTGCTGGTTTCGCCTACCACTTCGCCCACGCCCAGGTGTTTTTCCACCACCACACCGGCGAATGGCGCGCGCAGCTCGTAGCGATTACCGCCGGCCAGTACGGCGCTGCCGCTGAGCGCCGTCATCTTCTGACGCGCGTTGTTCAGCGCGATTTCCGCTTCCTGCAAGGTCTGGCGCGCCAGCAGGTAATCCTGCTCAGCGGAGATTTCGTCCTTCCACAGCTGGCGCTCACGCTCAAAGGTGGTACGCGCCAGCTCGACGCGTCGCTCGCTGGCGGCCAACTCGCTGCGCTGGTCGGAAATCTGCTGGCTGGCGATCACGGCCAACACCTCGCCCTTTTTCACCGACTGGCCAAGGTTGACCTTTACCGCCTCCACCACACCGGCCGCACGCGGCACGATGTGCGAGGTACGGTCCTCGTCAAAACGCACTTCTCCCGGCAGCGTCAGCAGCGTGCTGATCGCCCGCGGTTGGGCTTGGGCGAGCTGAATACCGGCCGCCTGGATCTGTTGCTCGGTGAGTTCGAGTGTGCCTTCCTCCTCCTCGGCCTGTGCAAAACCAGACAGCATCAGGCTCAGGGCGACGGCGAGCGCCACACCGTGTTTAGGCTTCATAAAAGACTCCAGAAAAGATCAAAACCGGGCGAGGTCGCCGTAAATCCGTTCGATGCGCACCCAGGCGTCGGTCGCCTGAGCGGTCGCCACCAGGTATTGGGTGCGGGCTGCGATCAAGGTGCGCTGGGCGTCGAGCACGTCGAGGAAGTTGAACTTGCCCATCTCGAAGCCACGGGTGGCGTTGTCCACCGCGCTCTGGGCGGCGGGCAGGATGTGTTGGTTGAATGCGCGCACTTCGGTATCGGCGGTTTGCCACAGGTCCAGGGCCTGGCGGGTTTCGGTGCGCAGGCGCAGTTCGACCGCGTTACGCAAGTCGCGGGCCTGATCGGCACGGCGGCTGGCAGCGAGCACATTGCCCTGGTTGCGGTTGAACAGCGGGATCGGCATCGACACGCCCACCAGGTTCACGCGTTCGCGCACGCTGGCGTCGTACTGGCTGCCGATGGACACATCGAGGTCGGGAATCCGCTGGGCCTTTTCCAGGCCCACGCTCGCTTCGCTTTGAATAATGTGCAGGTCGGCCAGGCGCAGTTCGGTGGTTTGCTCAAGCCGCGCGAGCAATTGCGCGGCGGCCGGCAAGGGAGGAGCGGATTGGCTTTGCGCGGCCACGGCCTCAAAGTCAGGCGTGGCGCTGCCGGTGCTGGCGGCCAGGCGCCGATAGGCATCGCTGAGGCCGATTTGCGCGCGGTTCAATTCCAGGCGGATCTGCGACACCTGCACCTGCGCGCGCGTGGTTTCCACCGGCGATGATTTGCCGGCGGTGACGCGACCTTTGGCGACCACGAGGCCACGCTCGGCCAGGGCCATCGAGCGTTGCGCCAAGTCGAGGCGCTGCTGCGCACGCAAAGCACTGTAGTAACTGTCGATCACGTCGGCGCGCAGGCCATTGCGACGCTGCTCCAGGGTCAGCGCCGCGGCGTCCTGGGCGCGCGTCGCGACGTCAATGCGCGCGCCACGTTTGCCGCCCAGTTCCAGGGTCTGGCTGAGTTTGAGGGTGGTTGTGCGCGTGCTGCGGCGAGTGTCTTCGGCATCCCAGGAAGCCACCGGGTTGGGGATCAAGCCGGCCTGCTGGCGACCGCCCTGGGCAATGTCGATTTCCCATTGCGCAGCGGCCAGGTCAGGGTTGTTGGCGAAGGCGGCTTGCAGGGCTGCATCCAGAGAGAGGGTTTGCGCCTGGGCAGCGCCTGCGGCCACCCACAACGCTGCTGCCCCCAAAAGTGTTCTAACGGAAAGTGCCATAACGAAAGTTCCACGCCCATGAAGTCGCTGAGATTTCCCAGCGGGGGGCAATGTAGCTTTCGGTACTTATCAGGGCCGTGGGCGAAACATTACAAATCCGTTAGCCGGGCTCAGGCATGCACCTCGTCATGCTCGTCGTGCACAAAACCTTCGCCTTCCACCTGAATCGTGGCGTGGGAAATATCGAATTGTTCGTGCAGCAATTCCGTCACCTGACTAAGGATTTTTTGCTCCGTGTTCAGCGCAGCATCCGCCACCAAGTGCGTGCTCAGCACATTCTTGCCGCTGGTCAGGGCCCAGATATGCAGGTCGTGCACGTCCTTGACCCCCGGCACACCGCGAATGGCCTGCTCGACCTGATCGATATCGATGCCGTCCGGCACGCCCTGCAGCAGCACGTTCATGCTTTCCTTGAGCAGCGTCCAGGTGCGCGGCAACACCCAGAAACCAATCGCCGCCGCCACCACCGAGTCAACCCAGCCCCAGCCGGTGAACATGATCACCACCGCCGCGATCATCACGCCGATGGAACCGAGCATGTCGCTCCAGACCTCCAGATATGCGCCCTTCACATTCAGGCTTTCACCGCTGGCGGCACTCAGCAGTTTCATCGAGATCAGGTTGACGATCAGCCCCAAAAACGCAATCACCAGCATGCCGGTTGACTGGATCTCAGCCGGTGCCTGCAGCCGTTGATAGGCCTCATACAGAATGTAAAATGCCACGCCAAACAACAGCAGCGCATTGAACGCCGCCGCGAGGATCTCGAAACGCGCGTAGCCAAAGGTGCGCTTGCGGTCGGCCGCGCGCTTGGCGACCTGGATGGCCACCAGAGAAATCGCCAGCGCCAGGGCGTCGGTCATCATGTGCGCGGCGTCGGACAGCAGCGCCAGGCTGCCGGTGATAAACGCGCCGATCACCTCAGCAATCATGAAGCTGCTGGTCAGCCCCAGGGCGATCCATAGAAGACGCTCGTGGCCGGCACGTACCTGGCCGTGGTTATGTCCTGCGCTCATGAAAATTCCTCGATAAGTGGGGTTCGTTGATCATAGAGCTATAGGCCAGATGCCCGCGCAGGGGTTGCAAATTTGTCATCTGCGCGACAGTTCGTCGTTATATCGCGCGCACCAAAATCGCACATGGACGCTCTGCAACAGTTCTATCAGGTATGCTTTTCGAGCAGGAAACAAAAAGAAACAAATTAGCCAACCTGTTCGATAAGGAGTCCCGTTTTGGAGTTATCGACTGCCGCGTGGATGGTTCACGACACCCGTCTCATGCTCTGCGTTCTGCTGGCCATCGCCAGCATCATTGTGTTGATCAGCGCGACCAAGCTGCCGCCATTTTTATCGATTCTGATCGGTACGTTTATCGCCGGCGTCGGCGCGGGGTTGCCGCCGGAAGAAGTCGCCAAGGCCTTCAGCAAAGGCGCCGGGGCGATCCTCGGTGAGGCCGGTATCATCATTGCTCTGGGTTCGATGCTCGGTGCGTTAATGGCCGAATCCGGCGCCGCCGACCGTATCGCTACCACCTTGCTCGGGCTGGGCAAAGGCAAGTCGTTGCCTTGGGTGATGGCATTGGTGGCGATGGTGATTGGCTTGCCGCTGTTCTTCGAAGTCGGGCTGGTGATGATGGTGCCGATCATCTTTGTAATGGCCAAACGTTCGAATCAGCCACTGCTGAAAATCGCCATTCCGGCGCTGGCGGGCATGACCACCTTGCACGCCCTGATGCCACCGCACCCGGGGCCGCTGATTGCGGTGAGCGCATTGCACGCCGACTTGGGCCTGACCATGTTGCTGGGCTTCTGCCTGGCGGTGCCAGCAGTGATTCTCGCGGGCCCGCTGTATGGCAACTGGCTGTCCAAGCGCATGCAGGTGGATGAACCGGCCGACATCGGCGCGCTGTTCAGCGCACCGCCCAAGGCACCGCGCCAGCCGAGTTTCGGGGTGTCGTTGCTGATCATTTTGTTGCCGGTGATTTTGATGCTCGGCAGCACCTTGGCCAAAGTTGCGATGGCGCCGGAAAACCCGCTGGCACTGACCTTGAAGTTTCTCGGTGAACCGCTGATCGCCCTCGGCCTGGCTGTCATCGCCGCCGTGATCTGCCTGGGTTGGGCCGCCGGCATGCCACGCGCCGAGGTCGGCAACACGCTGCGCAAAGCCCTCGCGCCCATCGCCGTGTTGCTGTTGACCATCGGCGCCGGCGGCGGCCTCAAGCAAACGTTGCTGGATGCCGGCGTCAGCCAGACCATCAGTAAAGTCGCCGAAGGCGCGCACATGCCGTATCTGCTGCTGGCCTGGTTGATTGCCGTGGCCCTGCGCCAGGCCACTGGTTCGGCGACCGTCGCCACGACAACCACGGCGGGCATTCTCGCGCCGATGATGGCGGGTTTGGCGGCGACACAGAGTTCACTGGTGGCGCTGGCGATTGGTGCCGGCTCGGTGTTCTTCTGTCACGTCAACGACGCCGGGTTCTGGATGGTGCGCGAGTACTTTGGCTTGCAATTGAAGCAGACGATCTGGGTGTGGTCGGTGCTGCAAACCATCGTTTCCGTGGTGGGGCTGGTCGGCACGCTGTTGCTCTGGCACTTCCTGACCTGAGCCTCAGGTAACCAAGGTGTGGCGCTTGCCAAACAGCGCCACACTCGCCACCCCGACCGCGCCCATCACCACGCAATAGCCCACGCAAATCCACGGGCGCGTGGGCATCAGCGCGATCAGCAACAACGGCGTGGTACTCGCCCACAACGCGTAGGCAATGTTGTAGGTGAAGGAAATCCCCGAGACTCGCACATGCGCCGGAAACAGGCCGACCATCACCGACGGCACCGCGCCCACCACGCCACAACTCAAGCCCGCCACGGCGTACGCCGCGCCCAGCCACACGCCGCCGTTGATAAGGCTCGCGTACAGCAGCGCAATCCCCACTGGCAGCAACAGGCTGTAGACCAGCACCGCGCGCCAGGCGCCGATGCGGTCCACCAGCAGGCCGGCGAGGACGCAGCCGATATTCAGAAAAACAATACCCAGCGCGCTCAAGGCGAAGGTGTGGCTGGGGCTCATGCCGAAGGTTTTTTGCATCAGGGTCGGGGTGATGACGACCAGCACCACCACGGCCGAGGTGAGCACGCAGGTGAGGATCATGGCCGGCAGCAGCACGGCGCGATGGTCGCGCAGCACGGTGCGCAGCGGCAGTTCGGCGGCCGCCTGGCGGCGGGCCTGCATTTCGAGGAACACCGGAGTTTCACTGAGCCAGCGGCGCAGCCACACGCCGATCACGCCGAATACGCCACCGAGCAGGAACGGCAAGCGCCAGGCGTAATCGAGGATTTCGGCTGGGGTGAAGACTTGCGCCAGCAGCGTGGCAGTGAGTGCGCCCAGCAGGTAGCCGAAGGTCAGGCCGGCTTGTAGGAAACCCAGCGCGTAGCCGCGATGATGACGCGGTGCGTGCTCGGCAACGAAGGTCCAGGCGCTGGGTACTTCGCCGCCCACTGCGGCGCCTTGCAGCACGCGCAGCACCAGCAGGATCAGCGGGGCGAAATAGCCGATTTGCGCGTAGGTCGGCATGATCCCGATCAGCAGGCACGGCAACGCCATCATCAGGATGCTCAGGCTGAACACGCGCTTGCGCCCCAGGTGGTCAGCAAAGTGCGCCATCAGGATGCCGCCCAGCGGGCGCGCCAGGTAGCCGGTCACGAAGATGCCGAAGCTTTGCAGCAGGCGCAGCCACTCGGGCATTTCGGGCGGGAAAAACAGTTGGCTGAGGGTCAGCGCAAAGAATACGAAGATGATGAAATCGTAGATTTCCAGGGCGCCACCAAGGGCGGCCAGGCCCAGGGTTTTGTAGTCGGAGCGGGAAAAACGCTGCGCCTGTGGGGAAAAGGTGGCAGTCATGTGCAAGCTCGGCAGACAAACAAAATGGCGTGCAGGTTATGAGTTGAGTCCGGTGATGGCAATCGCGACGGATATATTTGTTTTACTCATGGATCGATGAAGATAACTGCATTCCCATATCAATGGCCGTAGCGGAACATGCCGTAAAACTGCCAACACCATAATAAATACAAGAGGAATGACTCGTGGCCGATGCTATCGAAGAAAGCCGCTATGCCCGATTTGCCCTGCGTTGCTCAAACTTTGCCGAACGCTGGTTTCCGGATTCCTGGGTGTTTGCCGCCCTCGCGGTGATCATCGTCGCCGTGGCAACCCTGGGCATGGGCGCCGCACCCACCGAAGCCGCCAAAGCCTTTGGTGACGGGTTCTGGAGCCTGATCCCATTCACCATGCAGATGGCCTTCGTGGTGATCGGCGGTTACGTGGTGGCCAGTTCGCCACCGGCGGTGAAACTGATTGACCGCCTGGCACGTATCCCCAAAAACGGCCGCTCGGCGGTGGCGTGGGTTGCATTGATTTCCATGGTCGCGTCCCTGCTCAACTGGGGCTTGTCGCTGGTGTTCGGCGGGTTGCTGGTGCGCGCACTGGCCCGCCGCACGGATTTACGCATGGATTACCGCGCAGCCGGTGCTGCGGCCTACCTGGGCCTGGGCGCGGTGTGGGCGCTGGGGCTGTCGTCGTCGGCCGCGCAATTGCAGGCCAACCCGGCCAGCCTGCCGCCGTCGATCCTGTCGATTACGGGGGTGATCCCCTTCACCGACACGATTTTCCTGTGGCAATCCGGGGTGATGTTGCTGGCGCTGATCGTGGTCTCGTTGATCATCGCCTACGCCACCGCGCCCGGCCCGAACAGCGCCCGTGATGCAAAGGCCTGCGGCGTCGACCCGGCGTTCAACCTGCCTAAGCTTCAAGCGCCCACCCGCCCGGGCGAATGGCTGGAACATAGCCCGCTGCTGACTATTCTGCTGGCGTTGCTGGCGGCCGGTTGGCTGTTCCATGAGTTTTCGACCAAGCCGGCGATCAGTGCAATTTCGGGGCTCAACACCTATAACTTCCTGTTCATCATGGTCGGCGCACTGCTGCACTGGCGCCCGCGCAGCTTCCTCGATGCGGTGGCGCGCGCCGTACCGACCACCACCGGCGTGCTGATCCAGTTTCCGCTGTATGGCTCCATCGCGGCGCTGATGACGGTGGTCAAGGGCGGCGACGGCCAAACCCTGGCGCACCATATCTCGACCTTTTTCACCTCTATTGCTTCACACGACACCTACGCGCTGTTGATGGGCGTGTACTCGGCGGTGCTGGGCTTCTTTATTCCGTCGGGCGGCGGCAAGTGGATCATCGAAGCGCCTTACGTGATGCAAGTGGCCAACGACCTGCAATACCACCTGGGCTGGGCAGTGCAGATCTACAACGCGGCCGAGGCGCTGCCGAACCTGATCAACCCGTTTTATATGCTGCCGCTGCTGGGCGTATTGGGGCTCAAGGCGCGGGATTTGATCGGGTTTTCGTTTGTGCAGTTGCTGGTGCACACGCCGCTGGTGTTGTTCCTGTTGTGGGCATTGGGGACGACGTTGAAGTATTTGCCACCCGTCATGCCATAACAGGGTCAGGGTGAAGCGGGCTTGCTGGCAAAAATGCGCGGGGTCAGTGAAACGGTTGACCTACACAGCGCTTTGGCGAGCAAGCCCGCTGCCCTATTTCGATCTGCGGCTTTAACCCGGCTGTCTTCTTTTCGTCACATTGCGTTGCTACCGTCCTGCGAAATATCTTGAAACAACCACCGCGCAGGGACTCCCAGCAATGAGTGACGAGCACGAAGACCGCCCTTCCCCCGATTCCATCGCCCAACCGCCGGTAGACACCAGCCGCCGGCGTTTCCTGGGGGGCGCGGCAGTGCTGGGGGTCGGCGCGACCTTGAGTGCCTGCGGCCACACCGGTGAAACACCGAGCACACCGGTGACGCGACCGCTCACACCTCAAGAGCTGGACAAGGCCTTGCACGACCAGGTGAAAACCGTGGTGGTGATTTATGCCGAAAACCGCAGCTTCAACAATTTGTTTGCTGATTTCCCTAACGTGGAAAAACCACTCTCGGCACTCTCCGGCGCCGAGGCTCAGCAACGCGACCGCGACGGCAGCCTGCTGACCAGCCTGCCGCCAACCTGGGGCGGTGTGTTGCAAGTCGGCCCGCAAACTGTCGATGGGGTGACCTACCCCAGCGAAGTGCAATTCCAGGAAAACCTGCCCAACGCACCGTTTGCCCTCAAAGGCCCGAACGCCGAAGACCTGCCTTTGAGCCTGGTCACGCGCGATTTGTGGCACGTGTTCTACCAGAACCAGATGCAGATCAACGGCGGCAAGAACGACAACTTTGTGGCCTGGGGCGATTCCGGTGGCCTGGTGATGGGCCATTACGCCCAGAGCCGTTATTCCTTGCGCCTGTGGGATGTGGCCAAGGAGTTTGTGCTGTGCGACAACTTCTTTCAGGGTGCATTTGGTGGTTCGTTTCTTAACCACCAGTACCTGATCAGCGCCACGGCGCCGTTTTATCCAAACGCCGCACAGTCGGTGGCCAAGGCGCAGATTGCCACGCTGCAAAGCGATGACCCTGCCGACCCGCGCCTCAAGCCGCTGGACAAGTCACCCGCCAGCGCCATGACCGGCCCACCGCAGTTTGGCCCCAGCGCACTGACACCGGACGGCTACGGCGTGAACACCCTCGCCCCGCCGTACTGGCCGACCTGGATTCGCGACCCGCAAAACCCGGATTACTCCAAACCCGACCTGCCCAACGTGCTCGTGCCGCAAACCCACGAACACATCGGCGACAAGCTGTCGAAAAAGAACGTCGACTGGGCCTGGTACGCCGGGGCGTGGCAAGCGACCCTCGACCAGTTCAAGGATTCGGGCGGCATCCCGAAAATCCCCAACTTTCAGTATCACCACCAGCCGTTCAACTACTTCAAGCAACAAGGGCCAGAAAACCGCGCCGAGCGTGATAAACGCCTGCGCGATGGCGGCTTGGGTGATGAGGCCAGCACCAACACATTCTTCGCCGACGCCCAGGCCGGCAAGCTGCCTGCCGTAAGCTTCTATAAGCCTCAGGGCAACCTCAACATGCACGCCGGTTACGCCGACGTAGCCTCGGGCGATCGCCATATCGCTCGCGCCTTGAAAGTGCTGCAGGAAAGCCCGCAGTGGAAAAACATGGTGGTGGTGGTGACCGTCGATGAAAACGGCGGCTGGTGGGACCACGTGGCGCCGCCCAAAGGCGACCGCTGGGGCCCGGGCACGCGAATTCCAGCGCTGGTGGTGTCGCCGTTTGCGCGCAAAGGCACCGTGGACCACACGGTTTACGACACGGCATCGATCCTGCGTTTGATCACCAGGGTGTTCCAGCTGGAGAAATTGGACGGCCTCAAGCAGCGCGACGACGCGATGATTTCCCGCGGCCAGACGCCCATGGGCGATTTGAGCAACGCATTGCAATTCAAGGTGTAGGTTTTCTTATCCAATAGCGACACGCCTGGCGATTTAGCACGCGGTTTTCCTGGTCAGCCGCTACTGTGTGGAGGTGGGCTTTCACCCCGCGCAGACGGGCTTTCGCTGACAAGGAACCAACTATGTTCAAACCGACCAGGCTGTCCTTCACCTTGGTCGCACTGCTGGCCAGTGCGGTCGTACACGCCGATATCGAAGTACCACTGGGCAGCACGCAACGCGTCACCCAATTGTTCGCGTTTCCCAATAATTGCAACGTGATCTGCTTTCGGCCATGGACGCTGGAGCAGACCGCCGAGCACTACCTGAACCAGAGCTTGCAGCGCGACGGGTACAACCGCGCCAAGGTCAGCGTGAAAACCCATGACGGCGAGGTCGTGGCGACCTTCAGCGGCGTACCCGACCACTACGGCCAGCCCCTCACCACGCTGCTCAACACCGCAGACCTGGCCTACCAAGGCGCCAGCAAGCTCAACACTGACGGCAAATGGGCCTACAACTGGTACCTGTTCCTGCCGCTGGGCATGGCCCTGGAAAACCGCAAAAGCATCGAGCTGCTGCACTTCCCGCCGGATTACTCGCTGACCCAGGCCCAGGATTACCTGGAATCGGCCACCACCGATCGCTGGGCCACGTTGCTCACCGACAACGGCATCCCGGCCACCGAAACCCCGGCCTACCAGACCATCATCGATATCGCCCCCATCGCCGCGCCGTCCAACGCGGGCAAGGACCTGGAAACGGTCTACAGCTATTTCACCGACTATCAGACCCGCATGGTCAAGGAACTGAGCCTGCACGCCAACGGCTCATTGCCAATGGTGGCGTTCGGTGCGCCGGTGCGCAGCTGGATCAAACAACAGTACGGTCAGACGGTGGCGGTGCTGGGCCTGGCGCAGATCAGCCCGACCGAGGGCAAACCCGTGTCGGTGCTGGGCGCCAACCACCCCAGCTACATCTGGTACGCGGCAGACCCTGCCACCTACGACGGCAATGAACAAAAGGCCGACGAAGCCGGCTTGAAGGTGATGGGCCAGGATTTGAGCGCTGCCTGCTGGCAAGCCGGCATGGGGCAGAAGCCCGCCAGCGATCCGAATGTGTTGCTAAAAGCATGCATGAACACCTGGCAGGTCACGCGCAAGGAGCAGACCTGTGAGCTGTTTTACACCTCGGTACGCAACCTGACCCCGGAACAGGCCAACGCCAAATGCGCCACGCCTGCGATCAAGGCCCAGTTGAAACAGCTCAAAGGCGTGGTGCCGGCAGCGTCGCTCACCGCGCCAGCGCTATAAAACGCACAAACAAAACGGTTTCTACTGTCAGATTTGACAGTAGAAATCGAATTCAACTTGGGCGAGTCTGGGGCCGCACACATTCGCTGCAAGACTGGCCGTCAGACAACTCAGTAGGTCGATGCAGCCTAAGCCAGGAGAGTTATGAAAACTCAAGCCATGGATAAGGCTAAAACCCGCACAAAGGACTGTCTTTACCCTTTCAAAACCCTGCTTTTTGAACCGGGCTATCCTTCGATCGAGCAATTCCAGCCCATTCAGGACGCTAACGGATTGCCTGCCGGGGTCAAGGCTCGTATCGCCTTCGACAGCCGGGTGCGCATCGCCAAGGTTTCCGGCTACGCCGTGGGGGAGCGGCGCCCGCATACGCTGCAGCTATCGCCCCGTATCCACCTGTATGACTCCTGGTTCTGCGGCCTGTTGATGCACTCCTGCGACCCGAATGTGTTTTTCGACACCACAGACCTGGAGCTCTGGACCGTACAGCCGATCGCTCCCGGCACCTTGCTGACGCTGGATTACGCCAGTACCGAGGACGCGCTGCCCCAGCAGTTCGCTTGCCTGTGCGGCGAGCTGAACTGCCGGGGCTGGATCACCGGCAACCAGGAGCCGTTAAACAGCGAAGGTCAGGCGTTCATGGCCCGGTGGCGTGAACGCAAACGACCTTAAGCTTCGCCCAACGGGCGCAGGCGGTATTGCGGCGGCAGCTGCTCAAAACCACTGATGGTGGTGTTCAAACTTTTCCAGCGGCCATCCTTGATGCCATAGATGCAGCCATGAATCGACAGGCTCTGCCCACGGTGCCAGGCGTTTTGCACAATGCTGGTGTGGCCGACGTTGGCCACTTGCTGAATCACGTTCAGCTCGCAAAGGCGATCGACGCGCTCTTCTTCGGTCGGCAGCTGGGCCAGCAGGTCACGGTTTTCGTAATAAAGATCACGAATAGTGCGCAGCCAGCCGTCGATCAGGCCGAACTGGCGGTCCTGCATCGACGCGCGCACACCGCCGCAGCCATAGTGGCCGGTGACGAGGATGTGTTTGACCTTGAGCACATCGACTGCGTACTGGATCACCGACAGGCAATTGAGGTCGGTGTGCAGCACCACGTTGGCGACGTTGCGGTGCACGAACAGATCACCCGGCAACATGCCGACGATCTCGTTGGCCGGTACGCGGGCGTCGGAGCAACCGATCCACAGGTATTCCGGGGTTTGCTGGCGGGCAAGCTTGGCGAAGAATTCGGGATCTTCCTGTTTGATCGCGTCCGCCCAGCGTTCGTTGTTATCAAGCAGGTCTTGTAGTTCGTTCATCAGGGAAAGCCTCAGGAATGATGCGCAGCTGTGTGACAGACAACCGCTCGTCCGGGTCACGCCAAGCCGTAATTAGCTTGAATCTTTAGGGCGCCGTGCCTGTCCACACACTATAAGCCCCACAGTATGAGGATTGGCCATGACTGAATCACGACGTCCCTACGGCGCTACGCAGCCGGAACCGATTGACGATAACGAAGACCGCATGGGCTCGATGCGCGAGCTGGATTTTGACGAGGACGGACCGACCGCGGAAATCGGCGATGAGATCCCGGCAGGCGAGCGCGAGCACCTGATGCCCGACGAACGGGTACGCGAAGCCGGAATGACCGGGGCCTCTACGCAGGACCATGAGCCGACCGACGACGATATGAGCCCCGAAACCCTTATCCATGAGGACGGTGCGCGGGATGCGCGGGAGGAAGGCGAGGATAACCCGGCGGATTACGATCTAAGCATCGTCGATGAAGATGAGATCGGCGGCGGCAACGGGCTGGATGAGGCTGAGCTGGCCGACATCGACCCGGTCGACGGCAACCGCTGATACAGCGCGGTTCAACCTGTGGGAGCGGGCTTGCTCGCGAATGCGATCGTTCAGTCAGTAAATTTTTGACTGATGCATATTCGCGAGCAGGCCCGCTCCTACATTGGCGTGTGTATTCAGTCCACTAACGTGCAGGCCATCACGACTGCATCTTCGCGGCCACCCACGGCGGGGTAGTAATCGCGTCGACGGCCGATTTCGTTGAAACCGTAACGTTCGTACAGGCGAAACGCCCCCGTATTGCTGTCGCGTACTTCCAGGAAGCACTCGCGGGCATTGGCGGCATAAGCGCGGGACATCAAGTGTTCCAGCAACGCCAGGCCCAAACCCCGGCCCTGGTTTTCCGGCTTGACGGTAATGTTCAGCAGATGCGCTTCATCGAGGATGATTTGCACCACGCCGTGGCCTACCTGCTGCTCACCTTCAAACATCAACCAGATCTGGTACTTGCCCAAGCCGTCGAGAAAAATCCCGCGGGTCCAGGGATGGCTGAACGCCGCGTATTCAATCTTCAGTACAGCGTCGAGGTCCGCCTCGGTCATTGGGCGGAAAGATAAAGCTTCACTCATCGGTACTTTTCCAGCGCGCCATCAGCCGGCGCATGGCTTGCCATACATCAGCCTTACGCTGTGGCTCTTCCATTAATAATTCCAGGCCCGGCAGGGCCCACACCGACCCAAGGCCTTCGACCTGCAGTTCACGGTACCAGGCCTCGGCATTCGCCTCGCCGGCAAACCGCACGGCGGGCAGGCCGATCAACCACAGGCACACGCACGGCTCGTCTTCGAGGCGCGCCGAAACAAAACCTTGCACAAAATCCCGCGCGGCTTCCGGGCCCTGGTCCATGTTGCCACGCACCAGCAGCGGCCAGCGCACCGGGTCGCCGACGATTTGCGGGCTGTCGGGCAGGCCGGCAGCACGCAGCATGTCCTTGAGCAGCATGTAAGCCGGGTCGCGCGTCTGGAAGCGCTCGCCTGTGGGTAACTCCACCAATAGCAGACAACGCCCGGCCCGCAGCAATTGCAGGGCAAAGCGCGGCGGCGGCACCACCGGCGCCTTGGCCACCGGCGCAACCGTTTCGGCCACCACCGGCTTGGCCATTGGCGCCGGGCGCGGCACTTCGACCTTCACCCGCTCGACGACAGGGCGCGATTCAGGCGTTGGCTTGACCACGGCCACCGGCGCAGCCGCCTCTTCCCCTGACACGTCGAACGCCTCATAAGGCTCAAGCGCCTGCAGCAGCTCGGGGCGCGATGGGGCGGCAAACGGCAGTTCGGTGCGGGGCAGCCAGTTGACCACCTGCATGGCGGTCAAGTAAGCGCGACGTCGGGACTCGATAAGCACAGCTCGGCCACTTGTGGATAACTAAAGAGCGGGGATTCTACCGCTGTTCGGTAACAATCGCCCACTGTGCACTGACCGGCTGTGGATAAATCCCGCGCCTGATGCAGTACAATCGCGACTTTTAATCGCCAACCAGCCGGCCATTCCCATGATCGAACCCAAGCGCGTCCTGCGCGCCCTCGCCGAACACTGGGCCTTACTTGAGCCACTGTGCGAACACTTCGACCAAGGCACCTTGAGCCTTGGCGAACTGCGCGCGCAACTGGCCGCCCAACAACTGGACAGCACGCCCCAGGACATCACCAGCCTGCTGGACGTGTGGATTCGCCTGGATATCCTGGTGCCTGTCGCCAAGAGCCCGAACCGTTTCGAGCTCAACGCACAGATCCACGACTTCCTGGCCTATCTTCGCAAGGAGCACCGGCTTGGCCTGTGCCTGGAAATTGAAGCCTACCTGCGCCACCTCGAGCGCCTGGCCGGCTACATTCAGGACGCCTTCGACATCCGGGATGGCCACGACCTGGCCCGCCAACTGCGCCTGCTGGACATGCGCGTACGCGATGTATTGAAAAAACTCGCCAACGACGAGCAAGCCCTCGCGGCCGTGGCCGACCGCGCCAAGACCAGCGACCGGCAGATTCCGTTGCGCCAGCGGTATGCCGAAGTGCTGGCGACCTGGGACGAATACGTCGAGCCGATGATCCAGCTGGTGAACGCCGACGGCGCCTTTGAACAAGGCGTGCGCAAGGTCGAAAACGTGCTGTTGCGCATGCTCACCGAGCAACAACGCCTCGGCCACCTGGTCGATGACGACATGCTGCTGCGCACCCACGCGCGCATCCTCGAAATGCAGACCAGCGCCCAACTGACCTTGCGTCATGCGCGCGAACTGCTGCTGCCGTTGCGTGAAGAAGCACGCCGGCACAACGCCGTGACCCGTGGCGCCGCGCTGGCCTTGTCGGCCATCCGCCGTAAAGGTCTGGACGCCGTGCCGCAAGCGGCGATGCCGATGTTCACGCGACCGCAAAGCACCTTTCTCGGCAGTGCCAGCCAGGTCGAGGCCTATGTGTACGCGCTGGCGAATTTCGAGCCGAAACCGGCGCGCTTCCCCAAGGCGCACAAATCCCACAAGGGCGACGCCCAGCGTGCACCGCGCACGGTCAAGGAAATGCTCGAGCGCTGCGAAGACGCGCTGCCGATGCCAGACCTGATGACCTGGCTGCTGGAGCAGGAACCGGACGGCGCCACCGACGAATTGTTGTACTGGTTCTCGCGGCTCTCGCGTGAAAAACGCTTCAAGCGCGAACGCCTGGAACGCCGCGACTACCACACACACGAGCACCAGGTCAGCCTGCGCTCCTTCGCCCTGCTCCCGGCCGGCACCGATGCCGCCGAGCATTCTGCGAGTACACCTCATGCATCTTGATCTATCCGAACTGTCCCAGCTGGCGCCGATCTTTCGCGAGCTGTTCAAGGGTTACCACGTCAGCCGCCGCGACCCGGAGCTGTACGCGCAGCTGTCGAACTTCCAGGACCAGTACCGCACGCTGTTCAAGGCGCTGGGCTTTGAGCTGGTGTGCGATACACGCGGCTTCTATTACTTTGTGCCGGACTCGGCGATTGCCAGCGCGCAAGTGAACAAGACTGCCCAACGCCTGGCGCTGTTTACCTTCATCCTTGTCGAGCACCTGGCCGACCAGGGCCGCGACCCGATCGCCGTGCTCGACGGCGGCAGCCTGGGCCGCGACGAATTGCCGTCGTTGCTGGAGAAGTACCGCGATCTGTTTATCCAGGCCGAAGTGCAGACCCAGGAAGAACTTGAAGAAAAAATCATGCGCCGCATGACCCAGCTGGGTTTTGCCAGCGAAGACAACGGCGTGTATCGCTTCCTGCCGCCGATGCACCGTTTCCTCGACGTGTGCCTGTCGGTGCAGCAGGACCGCGACCTCGCCGCCAGTGTGCACAGCGTGCTGCCTTTGCCGGCGCCGGTGATCATCGACGAAGACAGCGATGAAAAACTGCTCAAGACCGACGACCCGCTGGACTTGAGCGACTTTGACGAAGAAAGCGAAGAAGACGCCCTGGCCCGCGCCATTGCCGAAGAACAGGAGACCGACGCATGAGCAAGGAACGCTACGGCATCCGCCGCTTCGCCCTGTTGAACACCGCCGGTTACAGTTTGGGCCTGTTCCCGCTGGAAGAACCGTTGTCGGTGTACGGCGCGAACAACCTGGGTAAATCCGCCTCGATCAACGCCCTGCAGTTCCCGATTCTGGCGCGCATGTCGGACATGAGTTTCGGCAAGTACACCCTGGAGCAATCGCGGCGCTTCTACTTTGCCACCGACACCAGCTACATCCTCGTGGAAGTCTCGCTGCCCCACGGCCCGCACGTGATCGGCGTGGTCGGGCGTGGCCCGGGCGGTGGTTTCGGGCACCAGTTCTTTGCCTATGCCGGCAAGCTGGACCTGGCGCATTACCAGAAAAACGACACTTGCCTGCGTCAGAAAGAGCTGTTCACCAACCTTGAGCGCGAAGGCCTGAAAGCCTACGAGCTCAAGCCGGACGAACTGCGCCGTTTGCTGGTGGGCGGCCACACTTCGATCCCGCTGGACCTGACCCTGATTCCGCTGCGCTCCACCAGCGAGCAGAGCCTGAAAACCTTCCGCGCGCTGTTTATCAACCTGCTGCACATGCGCGAAATCACCGCGGCCAAGCTCAAGCAATTGTTCCTGGATGCCTTTGAACACAGCCTGCGTTCCGGCAGCGTGGACTACATCGCGGCGTGCGAAGAAGCGTTCCGTGATGTACGACGCATGGAGCAGGATTACAACTCGCTGGTGGCTGCCGGCCCGTTGGTTGAGGCGTTGGCCAATGGCGTTCGGCAGCGCGATGTTCTGCGCGGCAAACTGCATCGCCTGTCGCCCTTGCTGGATTCGTTGCTGGGCACCTGGTCGGACTACGCCAGCGCGCGCAAGGAAGAGCTGACGATCCAGGCCGAGCATTACCGCAATGAGCAGGACGCGCTGCAAAACGATCAGCGCGGTGGCACCCAGGAGCTGATGCGTCTGGAGCGGGAAATCAGCGGCATTCAGCGTTGGCTGGGCGAGCTGTCGGTGCTCAAGCATCGCTTCGCCCTGGTGGATGACGTCAAGGTGCTGGAGCAGCAGCTGCTGGCGGCCAAGGATGCTCACGATGAATTGGCGGGCGCCCTGGCGCAGTCGCGGCAGTTCAGCGCAGAGGATTTGGACGAGCGCTTGCGCGATCTGGAAAAACGCTTGAAGTCGGTCAAGCAGCAGCTCGACCACGCGGACAACAACAGCTACGCCAAACTGCGCGAAGAGTTTTCGCAGCAGGATGTCGAGCGTCTGATGCGCCTGTTCAACAGCTCGTTGTTCAGCCTGCCATTGGGCGAGCACGGCATTACGCTGGATGAGGACGGCCAGTGGGTCAAATCCCTGGAGCAGATCCTCGACGGCTTCAAAGGCGAGCGTTTCGAAGTGCCGGGGCTGTCCATCGACATCTCGCACATTGAGCCACCGGCGTTGCAGGCCCTGGCGGACCGCGCGGCGTTGCGCGACCAGAAAGAGCGCCTGGAAAAAGAACTCAAGCAACTCAAGACCCAGCAGGCCGTAGCCTCCGACCGCGCAGCCAGCAAGACCCAGACTGAAGCGCTGTACCAGCAAGTGCTGGATGCGCAGAAAGCGTTGGAGGACTTCCGTCGCGCCCAGACCCTGAGCGCTGAAGAAGGCGAGAAGCTGGAAAACCTGGCGCAAATGGAAGCCGCCCAGGATGAGTTGAAGCGCTCCAGCGACGCCTTCACCGAACGCGTGCAGCAGCTGTCGGCCAAGCTGCAATTGGTTGGGCGTCAGATTGGCGATATGGAAGCCAAGCAACGCACCCTGGATGACGCGTTGCGCCGTCGCCAGCTGCTACCGGCAGACTTGCCGTTCGGCACGCCGTTCATGGACCCGGTCGATGACTCCATGGATAACCTGCTGCCGCTGCTCAATGACTATCAGGACAGCTGGCAGGGTTTGCTGCGCGCCGACGGCCAGATCGAAGCCTTGTATGCGCAGGTTCGCCTTAAAGGCGTCGCCAAGTTTGACAGCGAGGATGACGTCGAACGTCGCCTGCAACTGCTGATCAACGCGTATGCGCACCGCACTGACGAAGCCCTGACCTTGGGCAAGGCGCGCCGTGCAGCCGTCACCGATATTGCGCGCACCCTGCGCAATATCCGTAGCGACTATGACAGCCTGGAACACCAGTTGGCCTTGTTCAACCGCGAGATCAACAAGCGCCAGGTGTCCAACCTGCAAAGCTTCCGCATTGTGCTGGCGCCGAACAAGGAAGCCCTCAAGCATATCGACCAGATCATCCACAGTGCCGGTCAGTATGAAGAAGGCGAGACGTTGTCGGTGTTTGACCTCAGCCAGAGCGCCGAGCAGGACAACAAGAACGAAGAGGCCAAGGAATACCTGGCCCGCCTTGTGGCCGCCAACCATAACCAGTTGGGCCTCAAGGACCTGTTCGAGCTGGCGTTCGAGATCACCAAGGTGCATGGCCAGCCGGTGATTCACACCGACATCGACGGCGCGGCATCCAACGGCACCACCATGACCATCAAGGCGCTGACCAACATGTACTTGTTGCTGCACTTGATGGACCGTGATCAGGCCGGGCGCGTGCGTTTGCCGTACTACCTCGATGAGGCAGCGGACATCGATGAGAAGAACCAGGCGGCGCTGCTGGAAACCAGTTTGCAGCTGGGTTTTGTGCCGATTCTGGCCAGTGTGAAGCCGCAGGTGTCCGCCCAGGTGGCGATCGACCTGGAAGGTGGCAGCGGGCCGAACGGCATCTACATTGATGAGGCGGACTGGAAGTACATCCGTCGTCACGATGCGGTAAAGGCGACCGTGAATGTGCAGGCGGATGAGCCGGAGTTGGATGAGGTTTGAGCCACTGAGCTGAAATGCAAAAAGGCCCCTGGGTGAGCACCCAGGGGCCTTTTTTATCGCCGGTTATGGCCTCTTCGCGGGCAAGCCCGCTGCCACAGGTGACCGCATTTCTACAGGATAAATGCGCTTGAATGTGGGAGCCGGGCCTGCCCGCGATGGCCGCGCCTCGGTTTACTTGCCGAGCGAAATCTTAGGTGCCCACGTCAGCCATTCATCTTCAAACTTGTCGAACAGCGGGAAGGTCTGCTGCGGCCGGGCAGCATTGCCCATGCGCTCGCCGTCTGGCGTGGCGAAGGCAATACCGCCGGCGACCAGTGTCTCCAGGGATTCAGTGCGCACTGTCGCGCCTTTGAACAAGCCGAAGTCGAGACCGAAACCGCTGGTGTTCCAGAAGCGGCTGCCACTGCGCACCAGTGGCGCGTACTTGGGCTCGATCAAGATATGGATCAGCACGCGGTCGGCGGTTTGACCCAGCTCGTAGCCGGTGACTTTGCCGACGGTGACCTCACGGTAGGTGACCGGCACGCCTTCCTTCAACGAGCCACGGCGTGCGGCGCTGAGTACCAGGCTCAGGCCTTCCTCCTGACGGGCCGCCTCCGGTGGCTTGTCCAACGCGACGAAGCTCTTTTGCGGGCCGGCGTTTTTCGCGGATGGCTGCACCTCGATGTATTGGCCCGTGACCAGGGTTTCCAGGTTCGAGGTTTTCATCAGGCCCAACTCAGGCTTGACCACCCAGAACTGGCTGCCGGCGCGGGCGATCCGATCCGCCACTTGGGTGATGCGCGCGCTGAGCAACACCGACTGCATGTCGGCACTGAGGTCGACGCTCTCGATCTTGCCCACGTCCAGGCCTTTGAAGCGTACCGCGGTGCCGGGGCGCAGGCCGTCGGCACGATCGACCTTGATGGTCACCAGCGTACCGTGTTGATTGGCGGCCTCGCGATCGGCAAACAGACGGAAACGCGGGATACGTTTTTTCAGCGGCACGTTCGGTTCCGGGGTTTCGAAGGCAATACCGCCGGCCATCAAGCTGGCCAGGGATTCACTCTTGACCTGGATGCCCCCGGTGAGGCCGCCTGTCAGCGTCACGCCGCTGGCATTCCAGAAGCGCGTCGAACCGTTGACCAGGTTTTCGTATTCCTTCTCGATGTGGACACCGATCACCAATTGCTTGTTCTTGCGCGAGAACTGGTAGCTCTGTACAGAACCCACCTTGACCTGTTTGTAGAGGATCGGGCTGCCGACATCCAGCGAGCCTAGGCTGTCGGTGAACAACACCATGTGCAGGCCGGGGGAGCGCAGGTCCAACGGTGGTGCCTTGGCCCGAGCGACGAATTCGCGCTGCGGCGCACTGCCTTTGTCGCCAGGGCGAATGGCGATGTAGTTACCTTTGACCAGCGCTTCCAGGCCGGTGATACCGGCAAGCGAGATGGACGGTTTGACCACCCAGAACTGGGTGTCTTGCACCAGGTAGTCTTCGGCAAGCGGGTCGAGGGTGAGCTCGGCATTGGCGCTGGATAGGTCAGGGTCAATCTTCAGGGTCTTCAGGCTACCGACCTGAATACCTTTGTACATGACCGGTGTGCGCCCGGCCTGCAGGCCTTCGAAGTCGGTGAGTTTGACCTTGACCTTGAGACCGGCCGCCGCTGCGTCGAAGTCTTCGTACAAGCGAAACGGCAGGCTTGGATCGGTGGGAGGGCTGTCCTTGCGGTTCTCGGGTGTAGCGAAAGCGATGCCGCCGGCAACGATGCTCGAGAGAGACTCGCTGCGCACCTTCACGCCGGAGAGGTTGGCGTCGATGCTGATGCCGCTGGCGTTCCAAAAGCGCGTATGTTTGCGCACCAGGCTGGCGTAAGTGGGCTCGATGTAGACCTTGATCTCGACCGTACTCTGGTCTTCGGACAGCAGGTAGCTTTTGACCTGGCCAACCTGAATCTGCTTGTAGAACACCGGGCTGCCACGGTTGAGCGAGCCCAAGCGATCGGCCTTGATGGTCAGGTGCAAGCCGGGCTTGGCGTCGGATAAAGGCGGCTCTTCGGAAAGGGCCTTGAATTTGCGCGACGGCTCGCCGTCGCCAGGGCTGGCCGCAATGTAGTTACCCGAGACCAGGGTTTCCAGACCGGTGATACCGGCGAGGCTGACGCTGGGTTTGACCAGCCAGAAACGGGTGTTGGTCTTGAGGTATTGCTCCACATCCTTGTTCATCTCGATGGTGGCGATCACCCCGCGATTGTTGCCCTCGTCGTCCAGGGCCAGGGTCTTGACCTTGCCCACGGGCATGCCTTTGTAGACCACTTCGGTCTTGTTGGCCTGGATGCCTTCGCCACTTTCAAAGCGCACCTGGATCTCGATGCCTTGTTGGGAATAGGCACGCCATCCCAGCCAACCACCGATGATCAGGGCTATCAGGGGCAACACCCAAATGGCCGACCAGTTGGAGGCCGGGCGGGTTTTAGCTTTTGGCAAATCACTCATGGTCGTCGTCCGACTCCGTGTTGTCCCAAATCAGTCGGGGATCAAAAGTTACTGCGGCAAGCATCGTCAAGATCACCACACTGGCGAACGCTGCAGCACCGAGATTAGCCTCGACACTGGCAAGTCGCCCAAAGTTAACAACCGCTACCAGGATGGCGATCACGAAGATATCCAGCATGGACCAGCGGCCAATGAATTCGATGAAGCGGTACATGATAATCCGTTGTTGCGCGGACAGCGGCTGACGACGCTGCACCGAGAACAACAGCAGGCCAATGCCCACCAGTTTGAATGTCGGTACAAGAATACTGGCAATAAACACCACAGCAGCGATAGGGAACATGCCGTGCTGCACCAACTGGATCACGCCGGCCATGATGGTACTTGGATCGCCCTGGCCAAGGGAGTTGATGGTCATGATTGGTAACAGGTTGGCGGGGATATACAGGATCGCCGCCGTGATCAGTAACGCCCAGGTACGCGTAAGGCTATTGGGACGACGGGCGTGGACCAGCGCACCGCAACGGGTGCAGAGCTGCTCATCGGTGTCGGCTTCTTGCTTGTTCAGCTCATGGCATTCGGTACAAATCAGAATGCCTGCATCAATCGCCCGCATGATCATCCTCTCCTGACAACGCTTGCCAGATCTGGTGGGGCGACATCACCACCTCAAGCAGCACCTGAACCATTAATAGACTGACGAAACAGATAAGCCCCAGGCCGACCGTGATGGAGGCCATGTCGGCGAGTTTGACGATCGCCACGAGCACGCCCATCAGGTAGACCTCCAACATTCCCCAGTCTTTCAAGTGATGGTAAATGCGGTAGAGCAACAACCCATAGCTGCGGCCGATCTTCCAGCGAATGCTCAACAGCACAGCCAATTGGCAGAGCAATTTGAGCAATGGGATGCCCATGCTGCACAGAAACACCACTGCGGCGACGCCCTGCATGCCGGTATCGAACAGACCTACAACGCCGCTCCAAACGGTGTCCTCTGAGGACTGCCCGAGTAGATTGAGCTGCATGATGGGTAAAAAGTTCGCGGGGATATACAGCAAAAGTGCGGCGATTACCAAGGCGAGGCTGCGCTCAACGACATTGTAGCGGTGAGCATAGAGCTCGTAACCGCAGCGTGCGCATTGAGCCTTTTCGCCTCGAGCGAGCGTGGGCTTGCGCATCAGCAAGTCGCACTCATGGCATGCCACCAGATCGTCCAGGGGTAAATCCGACACCGCTGGGGTATCAACCGGATCGGGCATAGTTAGGGCTCGAACTCTAAAAAAGGTTAGGTGCCTATTCTAATGGTCTGGTTCAGAAATAACTGTGCAAATTTGTCGGACGGATTGAGCCGCTGGTCAAGCAGGCCGTCGCGGCATGCGGCGCAATAATGGGAGGACGTAGCGTTTGCTGATATTGGCGATTTCGGGGAGAAGGTTGGGCTTTTGCGATGATCGGGTTATTCAGGGAATGCGCGTTTTGTTGGCGCACTTCGTTCGCAAGCACGCTTGCACTTGCAC
>NZ_CAWOAW010000001.1:0-153 GCF_963879675.1 Pseudomonas sp. Larv2_ips | reverse complement strand
GCTGAGTTCGGGATGGGATCAGGTGGTTCCAATGCTCTATGGTCGTCAAGAAATTCGGGTACTGAGTCGTGACCTTTTGGCCTCGCTTCAGCAAATTGGGTATGTGACAGCTTTCGGTGTTTTGTGAGATTCGAACTTTCGGTTCATTTCGTC